>NZ_JXBB01000015.1 GCF_001653195.1 Hydrogenibacillus schlegelii | reverse complement strand
TATTGGCAGTGGAAGAAGGAACAACAGAAATCCACTGAGCCGGCCATGCTGCACGTTGTGAATGCCTGAGTGACCTGTCCTTTCATTCGCCGAAGAGGGCAATTTACACATGATACTGGACTTGATCGCCTCTTCCACCTCGCGGACATGAACACGTATTACGATCGGGCGACCCGAAACAAATCGGTCGGAAGTTTCACAGACCAGCCGACGCTCTGGGAGATGACGGAAAAAGCGCTCGAGATCCTAAGCAAAAACGACCATGGCTTTTTCCTGATGGTCGAAGGCGGTCTCATCGACAAACAGCTCCACCCTCACGATTGGGAGCGCGCCGCCTATGATACGATCGAGTTCGATAAAGCGATCGAAGTGGCCAAACGGTTTGCCGAACGTCGTGGCGATACGCTGATCATCGTCACCGCCGATCACTCGCATTCCAACAGCATTACCGGCACGTACTGGGAAGGCGACGGCAGATCCGGACGGGAAGCGGTGCGCCTTTATGCTGAGGCCGGGTTCCCGACATACACGCACGGACAAAGCGGCCGCTTTCCGATTGAATTCCCGGATACGCCGGAGGTTGAGCGCAAGCTCGCGGTCCATTTCGGCAACCACCCCGACTTTTATAACGACTATCATTTCCCTGAAGAGCCGACATCCCCTACGATCCGGACGAGCGATGGCAAAACCGTCGCCAACCCGAATCGCTTAAAAAACCCAGACGATCCGAACAAAGGCCGTTTCTTCAACCCGGGGACGATCGCCAGCGATTTGGGTGTGCATACAGCGGATGACGTGACGCTCATGGCTTACGGACCAGGCGCGCAGTACTTCAAAGGGACAATGAACAACACCGACGTCTTCATCGCCATGGCGCGCGCCGGCGGATTCGACCTTCTCGGTCGGGCGGGTTCGCCTAAGACGCCGAGCGTCGGCGGCGCACGGTGACGACTGAACGAAAAGCTTAAAACGAAAAGCTTAAGGCGTTCAAGTGGCGTTCGACGACCCACAGCTTAGGCGGCTATGGGTCGTCGGCGTTTCTTTAAGGAGGGGGAGGTCATGTCACGCGCAAGTCGATTCGTCATCATCCCTGTATGGATAACGCTCGTGTGGTTTGTCGTCGCTTGTCAGGCGTCCTCATTGTCACCCGCGGAACCGACGTCCTCGACGGGCGCTTCGCAGCGCGAAGACGCCTCTTCGAACAATCCGCCGCCCGAGCCATCGGGCCAAGAAGTTCCGGTCATAAGTCAAGAAGTCAAAAGTCCAGAATCGAACGCTGAACGCGCCACGAATCCTGCCTCGGCTCAAAGCAGCGAAAGCCATTCTCCTTCGGCACAAAAGGAACCGGAGGAGGAGCCGAGAGAAGTACGCGGGGCGTCGCAGAAAGCGTCGGTAACACCGCGACAGACCGCAGCAGGGCAGCCGAGCAACGTCGAAAATACATCGGCCCCTACGCGCGATGCGAATGACGAGTCTCCAGACGTCAAACCCGCTCCAGCGCCAAGGCCCCAGCCAACGCCGGCGGCGTCGGTAACACCACGACAGACCGCAGCAGGGCAGCCGGGCAACGTCGAAAATACATCAGCCCCTACGCGCGATGCGAATGACGAGTCTCCAGACCTCAAACCCGATCCAGCGCCAAGGCCCCAACCAACGCCGGCGACGGACGAACCGGTGTCGCTCAAGTTCAGCGAACTGTATGCCGGAAAATCGGTCCGCGGTCTGATCCTGTCGAAGAAACTGACCGATTTGAATGGTCATCGTGTCGAGATGAAAGGGTATATGGCGCCGCCGCTTCAGCCGCGACTCGACTTTTTCGTCTTGACGCGCGTTCCGCTGGCTCTCTGTCCGTTTTGCAGCAGTGACGCCGATTGGCCGGAGGACATCGTCGTCATCTACTTGCCCCAAGGGAAAACGATCGAGGCGACGGAAAAACCCGTGCGCGTCGTCGGAAAGCTCGACGTCGGTCCCTACACCGATGACAAGACGGGTTTCGTCAGCTTGGTCCGGATCTATGCCGAACGGGTCGAGGTTATAAATTGAACGATGAGAGCGAAATAGAGGAGAGAGCGGAATGATCGAGATCGTCGAAGTCACCCATACGTACCGTGTCGGAAAAGAGACGATCCGCGTCCTCGAAATTCCGTCGCTCGTCGTCGGTCCCGGCGAGCGAGTGGCCGTCGTCGGGCCCAGCGGGTCCGGCAAGAGTACGCTGATTCAGATCATCGCCGGGCTCACGCTACCGACGACCGGGCGCGTCATCATCGATGGGGTGGACATCGGTGCGCTCGGAGAATCGCAGCGTGATCGGCTTCGGGCGCGGCGGATGGGGCTCATTTTCCAGGCCTTAAACTTGCTCGGCGGATTTACGGCGTTGGAGAATGTCTTGATGGCCGCCAAGTGGAGCGGAATCAAAAACAAATTCGAACGCCTCCAGGCGGCGACGGCGCTTCTCCACCGCCTCGGTCTAAATGATCGGATGCATGTCGATGTGCGCCGTTTAAGCCACGGCGAAAAACAGCGCGTTGCCATCGCCCGGGCACTCGTCCATCAACCCTCCATTGTGCTCGCCGATGAGCCGACGGCGAGTTTGGACTCGGTGAACAAAACGGTGGTGCTCGACGAACTGCTTGCGCTTGTCCGTGAAAAGGGCGCCACGCTCGTCTTCGTGACGCACGATACGACGTTACTTTCGGCTTTCACGCGCGTGCTGACGTTGGGACCGGGCGGGGTGGTTTCGGATCGATCGCCCGTGCCAGGGGAGTGATGGAGTTGTCTCTTTGGGTGATGGCCTGGCGCCAAATCCGGAGTCGTCCCGTCGTCACGGGCACAACGATCATGATCATCGCCGTGAGCGTCGCCCTGATGCTCAGCATTTCGATGGCGAGCGAAGGAATCAAGCGTGGCATCAGCGAATCTTCTGCACCCTACGGCATGATCGTCGGCAGCAAAGGAAGCGAAACGCAACTCATCTTCAACACGATCTTCCTGCTCGATCGGCCTCTCGGCAATGTCCCGTGGGATTTTTATGAAGCCATCAAAGCGGATCCCCGTGTTCAAGCAGTTGTGCCGTTTGCTTTGGGCGACAATTTCCAAGGGTATCGGATCGTCGGCACGGATGAACGCTTTTTTGAAATGCGCTCCCGTCCAGGCGCTCCACCGGCTTTCGTTATCTCTCAAGGACGGCGATTTGAGCGCCCCTTCGAAGCCGTCTTGGGTGCCAAAACCGCTCAGGACACCGGTCTTCGGGTCGGCGACACCTTCGTCTCCAGCCACGGGACGGATCATCATGAAGGGCTCGAAAGCGATGAACATCGCGAGATGCCTTACACGGTCGTCGGCATCATGCGACCGACGCATACGCCCGTCGATCGCGGCATTTTCGTCCATTACGAAAGCTATTGGCGCTTGCACGAACACGAGAGCGCAGTCGAACACGACGCGATCCGAGCGGCGCCGAGCGATCAAGTAGCGGACACTCCCCATATGCTTTCCGGCAGCGACTCCGGCGATCTTTCGCACGGGATCACGGCTTTTCTCGTCCATCCCAAGGGATACGTAGAACTGATGCAACTCTATCAAGAAATCAATGCATCTCCGCATGCCCAGGCCGTCCTCCCGGGACAAGTCCTCGGAAAGATCTTCGAGCAGATCGGTTTCGGCGCCGAAGTGCTCGGCGCGATCGCCTGGCTTGTCCTGGCGCTCGCAGTGATTACCGTCTGTCTGACGCTCTATCAATCGATCGAAGTAAAAAGGAAAGACTTTTATTTGATGCGCGCCATCGGGGCATCGCGTCTTCACGTGTTTTTCGTCGTCGCCTTGGAAGCCGTATGGCTGTTTTTCCTCGGCGAGCTTTTCGGCTGGGCACTGTCCTACGTTGTCTACGCATTCTTGGCTTACGGGATCGGGGAAAGATTGTCGATTGCCATGCCGTTCTTTTTCGATGCCGGCGCCGCGTGGAAACTCGCGCTCTTACTGATCGGGGGGCTAGTCGTCGCCGTCATAACGGCGTTTCTCACCTACCGGACACAGCTCGACAGCGCGCTTAGAATGGAAGCGTCGTGACGCCGGAGCCGTCCCACATGGGGAAACAACAGGTGGGGTAGCGCGACGGGCTTCACACCTGGTCCGTCGGCCCCCAATCGGACTCCCGCCCCGCGGTCGGCCGCCCTTCCGGGCCGGTCTCCGCCCCCGCGATCGGTCCGCAGCGCTGTGAAGCTTTCAGAAGCTCTCCAGGACCGAGGCCTTTTGCCGCCGCCAAAGGATCATCGTCGGCGAGATCCGAAATCGGACGCGCGCCGACGCCGACCCCAGCAGCCTCCTGAACGGAACGAAAAACCGATGGCATTCGCCTTCGGTTTTTTTTTTTGCCGTGCGCTGCGGCGGTGCCCCGCGACCGCCTCTCTTTTTTGCCCCCTGCGCTGCCGCTCCCGACCCCTCCCGATCGGCATCGGCCGCCCGACATCGGCTGCGGCGTTATTTCGCCCTTTCACAACCGGCCCGCCGCTTCCGCGCCGAAAGCCGAAAGACCGCCTACGCCTCCTCCGCCACCGGCACGACGCCGGCCAGCGTCCTTTTGAGCTCCTCTTCCTCCGGCGCGACATCGTCCAGCCGTCCGGCGAGATACGCCTCGTACGCGGCGAGGTCAAAATGGCCGTGGCCGCTCAGATTGAACACGATCGTCGGCCGCGTCCCTTCCTCCTTCGCCCGGAGCGCCTCGTCGATCGCCGTCCGCACCGCGTGGGCCGACTCCGGCGCCGGCACGATCCCCTCCACCCGGGCAAACTGCACCGCTGCCTCAAAGACCCGCCGCTGGCCGACCGCCCGGGCCTCGATGATCCCCTTCCGGTAGAGGGCGCTCACGAGCGGGCTCATCCCGTGATAGCGGAGCCCGCCGGCGTGAATCCCCGGCGGCATGAAGCCGCTCCCGAGCGTGTACATCGGAAGAAGCGGCGTCAGCCCCGCCACATCGCCGAAATCGTACCCGTACGCCCCCCGCGTCAGCGTGGGGCAGGCCGCCGGTTCGACGGCGATGAAGCGGATCTCCCGCCCCGTCGTCAGCCGTTCATAGACGAACGGAAAGGCGAGCCCGGCAAAATTGCTCCCGCCGCCGGCGGACGCGATGACGATGTCCGCCTGCTCGCCGACCGCGTCCAGCTGCTTTTGCGCTTCGAGGCCGATCACCGTCTGGTGGAGCGCCACGTGATTGAGGACGCTCCCGAGGGCGTAGTTCGTATCGCCGTGCGTCGCCGCATCTTCCACCGCCTCGCTGATGGCGATGCCGAGGCTTCCGGGAGAATTCGGATCCCGCTTAAGCACCGCCCGGCCGGCCGCCGTCCGCTCGCTCGGCGACGGGATCACCTCGCCGCCGAAGACGTTCATCATGATCCGGCGGTACGGCTTTTGCTCGTAGCTCACCTTCACCATATAGACGGTGCATTCCAGGCCAAAAAAGCGGCAGGCGACGGAAAGCGCCGTTCCCCACTGCCCGGCGCCGGTCTCCGTCGCCAGGCGCCGGACGCCGGCCTTCCGGTTGTAGTACGCCTGCGCCACCGCCGTGTTCAGCTTGTGGCTGCCCGACGCGTTTCCGCCTTCATACTTGTAAAAAATCTTCGCCGGCGTCCCGAGGGCTTCTTCCAGCCGCCGGGCCCGGACAAGCGGCGTCGGCCGCCAGAGGCGGTAGATCTCCCGCACCGGCTCCGGGATCGGGATCCACCGCTCGGCGCTCATCTCCTGCTCGATGAGATCCGGCGGAAAGATCGCCGCCAGATCCTCCGGCCGAAGCGGCTTTTGCGTCGCCGGATGGAGGGGCGGCGGCACATCCGGAAGATCCGCCCGAAGGTTGTACCAGTGCGTCGGAAGCTCCGCTTCGGAGAGGATGATCTTCGTCTCCTCTCGGCTCAACTCATCTCATCCCTTCTCCATCGGTTTTTTTCTCGTCTCGTCGGATTTTCCCGTCGAATCCGGCCGATGATCGGGCCGGACCGACGTTTGGAAGAAAAGGCCGGCCGGCCTTCCGCCGGCGCCGCGCCGACGGCTTGCCGACGCCGCACCGATGACTTCAATCATAACGCGAAAAAAACTCAAAATCCAGCCGCCGGCCGCAACGAAGCGACGCCGAATCTCGTCCAGATAGAATAGACGAGCCAGACAAGAAGCGACATTCTTCGAAACGCCCCGAAAGGAGTAGCCCCCATGCGCTCCCCGGCCGCGCCCTTCCTTCGCCGGATCGTCGCCGGAGGGATCGCCGCATCGCTGGCGATCCTTCTCCTCGCCGCCTGTTCCCCGAACGCCGGCATCTCCCCTCCCCCCGCCTCCAAAGGGGCGGCCAAAGAAACCGTCGCGCCGGGTCCGAACGGCGCCGCGGGGCGCTCATCCGCTTCATCCGGCGCCGCCGCCCCAACCGGCGACCCCGTCGGGACCGCCGCCGGCGAGCGGTCCGCGCCGCCTTCGTCCGGAAACGGGCCGGCCGCCGCGGCGCCCGATCGTTCCGCCGACCCCCCGACCGAAAATCCCGCCGGGACGCCGGCCGGAACCCCCGCCGGAGCCGCCGCTTCCCGCGTTCCGTACGACGGGCCGATCGAGCACCTCTTTTTCCACCCGCTCATCGTCTATCCCGAGCGGGCCTTTACCGGCGACCGGCTGGCCAAAGGCTACGACGACTACTTCGTCACCGTCCCCGAATTCAAAAAGATCCTCGCCTCCCTCTACGAACGCGGCTACCTCCTCGTCGACATCTTCGACGTGCTGGACGTCCGGGAGGACGGCACCGTCGCGCGAAAGACGCTCCGCCTCCCCGAAGGCAAAAAACCGCTCATCCTCTCCGTCGACGACCTCAATTACTACCCGTACATGGTCCGGCGCGGCAACGCCGTCCGGCTCGTCCTGGACGAAGAAGGGAACGTCGCCGCCGCGTCGATCGACCGCGACGGGCGCCCGGTCGTCTCCCGGGACGACGAAATCGTGCCGATCGTCGACCGCTTCGTCTCTGAACATCCCGATTTTTCGCTGGACGGCGCCAAAGGCATCCTCAACCTCACCGGCTATGAAGGCATCCTCGGCTACCGGACGCAAAACCCCGCGCGCCCGGAGGCCGAAGCGGAGCGGCAGGCGGCGCTTCGGGTCGTCGAACGGCTCAAGGCGACCGGCTGGCGCTTTGCCTCCCACAGCTACGGCCATCCCGACGTGGCGAAAATCTCCCTCGAACGGCTCAAGGAAGACACCCGCAAGTGGAAAACCGAAGTCGAGCCCCTCGTCGGCCCGACGCCTCTCTACGTCTATCCGTTCGGAAGCCACGTCCCGCCGTCCGACGCAAAATTCCGGTGGCTCCAAAGCCAGGGCTTTCACGTCTTTTTCGGCGTCGGACCCAAACCCTACCTGCGGATGGAGCAAGACTGGGCGTTCATGGACCGCCGGCACATCGACGGCATCGCCCTCAAGACGCAAAAAGACCTCCTGCGGCCCCTTTTCGACGCCGACGCCGTCCTCGACCCGGCGCGACCTCGCTGACGACTGCGCCGCTTGCGAACGCGCATCGCCGAGCCCGAACCCCAAAATCTCGCTTCCGCTCACTGCTGACCGGCTCGCTATCGCCTTGAACGGGACGCACGCTCAGGCGTCCCTCTCCTCCAGCGCCTAAGCGAGCGCCCGGCCGTACGCCGGCAGATCCGGCGACCGCCGGGCCGAGATGAGGTTTCCGTCGACGACGACCGGCTCGTCGACCCAGTACGCCCAGCGGTGCGGGCACTGCGCAAAAGAGAACCGATCCGGCATCCGATTCCGGTGCCGGAAGTGCGGAAATCCCCGGAATTCATTCCGGGGAGGAGGTCAGCGTCACGTAGAATTCCTGCAACACCTGAACGCTTAGACAGCCATGGCCCGTATTCAAATGTGTTTTGCCTATCGCAACACTTCTTTGGAGAACGAAAGGGTCACGTCCTGGTACTCCACGGCATCCACCTCCACGCAATTTAGAGTATTCCTTTGCAAAAAAAAAGCGGAAAGGAGAGGAGGTCGGCATTCATTAAAGCGTAACGTATCCTTGGACCGTCACTTCATGCGTATCGGTATTGTAGATCGCGATCGAATAACGGTCGGCGACCTGAATCGTAAACGTCTCTTGATCGGCCCCGCCGGTAAACGGCACGAAATAGAAGTTGCCTTCAGAATCGATCAACCCGACGTACAGCTTCGCATCCCGCGGAATCCAAGAAAGGGAAATGGTCACTTTTTCCCCGCGCGTAAAGGACCACGACGTTTCGGACGCCGCTAACGTCTGGCCCGGAATGGTTAGATTGATGGCGTAGGTCGCCTCAACGCCGATGTCTTGAAGGTGCTTCGTCTGCCCTTCGTCAAACGGGAACGGGAGGGTCTGTCCTGTGCCCCATTCTCCCGGCGCGGCAACGTTGACGCGGTGATCGCCGACCGTGACGCGGTCGGATGTGTTCTGACCGTCCTCAAGAACGCGTTTTGCGGGCGTTTTCTTGCCTTTCGTCGTCACCGTCACCGGCCCGTTTTCCTGGGCGCTCACGTCCTTCATTTTCGACGAATCTATGCTTGCGTTTGACATCCCGAGCGGCGCCATCACCGACGAAGTGTTCCTTTCATCATTTGCAGCATAGGCGACATCCGCAGCGTAGCGCAAGTGGTGTACGAATATGGAAAGCCCAAAGAGAAAGACCGTGAACGCTCCAGCCCAAAGCCATGCTTTTCGCTGTACTTTCATGATCGTTCAGGCCTCCTTGCGATGTTTTCCTCCCCTCTCCTTTCCGCCGCTTCCATCATACAACGGAGGGCATTAAGCCCCCGTTAAGTTTTGGGTAAGGCTTCTGTTAAGTTTTAAGTTTTGGGTTTCATGGGCGTTCGGTATGGTCCTCGGCCGTGCGGAAAGCGGAGGGCAAAAACGCTCCCTTTCCCCGGAGCACTTTCCACCTCGACGGTTCCCCCGTGCAGTTCGGCGACATGGCGGACGATGGCGAGACCCAGTCCGACGCCGCCGCTCTTTCGACTTCGCGAATCGTCGAGGCGATAAAAACGCTCAAAAATGCGCTCCTGCGCTTCTTTTGGAATCCCTATGCCGGTATCCTCGACACGAATCGTCCAAAACGCCCCGTTGTCGGACAAGAGGCGGATCCAGACGCGGCCACCGGGGCGATTATACCGCACGGCATTGTCGATGAGATTGGCGACCGCCCGTTCGATGAGCCGCCGATCGCCGAGGACAAAAGCTTCGGCTTCCGCGGCATCGTCGATGTCGACGGACAGCGTGACGCCGTGCGCTTCAGCAAGCGACGACAATTCCTCGACGACATCAAGAAGGACGGCCGCAAGGCTCACCGCCTCCCGTTCCAGATTGCCTTCCCCCCGCGCCAGAACCAATAGGCCTTCGACCGTCTCCTGGAGCCGCTCGACCGCCCGATCCAACCCCTTCCATGTCTCTTCGTTCCCGTTTTGGCCCCTTTTTGATTCCGCCGCTTGGTCATCCAACAGCGTGCGGAGCGCGGCGAGCGGCGTGCGAAGTTCGTGGGCCGTGGCGGCGACGAAGTCGCGTTGCTGTCGAAACGACCGCTCCAGGCGCGCCAACAGAGCGTTGAACGATTCGGCCAGCACCCGCACTTCATCCGGAGGCCCTTCGACCGGCAGGCGCACGTCCAGCGTACCGACCTGCACGTTGCGGACCGCCTCGGACAACTTTCGCACCGGATCCAGCGCCCGACCGCTTAAGACGTACGCGCCGACCGCGCCGAAGATCGTCGCCAGGGCGACGGTCAATAACGAGATCCAGCGATATTCCTTCAAAACGGCGGCGTTCAGCATGGAAAGAAGCGACAGTCCATGGTTTTCTTTTTCGGTCAACGGCGGAAGCGGAAGTTTTTCAACGGCTACGGATCTTTTGGTCTCCGGCTCGATGCGAGCGATCTTCTCGCTTCCGCCTGCCGGCGGACCTGGCGCAGTCGGCGCCCGATCAAAAGACGGCGGATCAAGAGGGGATTCGCCGGAGATGAAGGGATCGGCGCTTAAAGAAATCTCCACCATCCGGAGCGGCCCAAGGAGCGCTTGCGGAAGGTGCGAAGATGCCAAGGCGTCGATGAAGAGCCACTCCGCCGTTCCGATCACAAGCAGTAAAGCCGCAGTCCACAGGGTGAGGCGACTGCGCAGGGTCAGGCGGCGCTTCCAAAAAACGGGGCGCACGCATCTTCACCTCCTCGATTCGGATTCGTCCGTGCGCAACCGATACCCGCCGGGGACAGTTTCGATGTACCGCGGCGCATCGGCGCTGTCGCCGAGCTTTCGCCGAAGCGCATGGATGTGTACGCGAACGCTGGCGGTGAACGGATTCGCCGATGCATCCCAGACGTGTTCCAGCAGATCTTCCTGCGTGACGACTTCGCCGGGACGCCGCATGAGATATTCCAAGATGGCGAATTCTTTCTTCGTCAACGACAGCCGCTCATCTCCCCGCCAGGCGAGGCGCCGCAGCGGATCGAGGCGCAGCGTTCCGACGGTCAAAACCGGCGTGCGAGCGCGCGGATCGCGCCGGAGAACGGCGTGAATGCGGGCGAGAAGTTCGGCGAAATGAAAGGGTTTGACGATGTAGTCATCGGCGCCTTCTTCCAGCCCGGCGATCTTATCCTGGAGCCCATCGCGCGCCGTCAGCATGATGATAAAAAGCTCCGGCCGTTTTGCCCGGAGCGCCCGGCAAACGTCAAGTCCGTCAATCTTGGGAAGGTTGAGATCGAGAAGCACCAGGTCATAGGCATGTACGTCCGCCAGCTCTAAAGCCGCTTCGCCGTCGTGGACGATATCGACGGCAAATCCTTCCCGCGAAAGCCTTCGAGCAAGCGCCTGCGCAAAGTCCGCTTCATCCTCCACGAGAAGAAGGCGCATGGCATCGAGCCCCCGAACCGCCAATGCTTCATCGTTCATGCACGGTCCCTTCTCTTTATTACCACAGCGAATGTTAAGCAACGGTTAAAAAGCGGCGCCGAGAATCGGCCCGCCCGCCTTCCGAACACCTCGCCTGCCCGTTTCAAACCGTCTGCCCCGTATCCCCCGCCCCCGAGGGGCCCCTCGACCGCCGCCTCCGCGTGGATCACCGTCGTCTCGAACACCGGCCGCCGCACCTCGTCGGCCTTCAGCAGGACCGGAGGGCTCGTCATGCCGGCGGCCATCGACGCCGGCACGACGGGCGTCGTGAACGTCCACAACGGGGAGACGATCACGTTCGTCTCCCGGTCATTTCCCGGGCGGCTTCAGATCGATCGCCGTGCTCTCAAACACGGGGAGGTCCGAGTGGTCGATCGAAGCGATGACGGATGGGGCGAATACGTTCGCGGCGCGATCATCGCCTGGTTGGAGGTGGCAAGCGCCGCCGGCCGACCGATTGCGGACCTTCCCGGGATGAACGTCGAACTCGTCAGCGATCTTCCCGTCGGCGCCGGTCTTTCCTCCTCGGCGTCGCTGACGGTTTTGATCGCGCTCATCTTCGACACCTTCGGCCAAACGGCGCTCGGCCCAGAGCACTGGGCGAAAATCGGGCAAAGGGCGGAAAACGAAACGGTCGGTGTCGCATGCGGCCTCATGGACCATTTCGCCGCCTCTTACGGCAAGCAAAATCATGCGCTCTTTCTGGACACCCACACGCTGGCTTATGAATGGATTCCCTTTTCTCCGGAACCATATGTTCTCGTGGTCATCGATTCCGGAAAACGCCGGTCCCTTCGCCATTCCGCCTACAACGATCGGCTCAACGAAGTCGAGCAGGCCTTATCGTGGATCCGTCGACACCGCCCGACCCTCACCCACCTGGGAGCGCTCCGGCCAGAGGAATGGGCGGCGATTCGCCCTCTCTTGCCTGAGAGCGCTCCGCTTCGCCGCGTCGACCACATCGTCGCCGAAAACGACCGCGTGTTAAAAGCGCGGGATGCCCTCCGAAGCGGTGATCTGCGCACCTTTGCTGCGCTCCTTACCGCAACCCATCGGTCGCTCCAATCTCTCTTTGAAGTCACCCGCCCGGAAATCGACGCCCTCGTCGAGCTTCTGCTCAAAGCGCCCGGCGTCCTCGGCGCCCGGATGATGGGCGCCGGCTTTGGCGGCTCGGTGCTCGCGCTCGTGCACCGAGATCAAGGGCCGGCGCTGATCGCCGACGTCGGCCCGCGATATCGGCACCTTACGGGCCTGGAAGCGAAGTTCTACCGTTTTTCGCTCGGCGACGGGGCGCGTGAGCGAACATAGCGATCTTTTTTCATGAAAAAAGGAGGGGATTCCCTCCGCTCCCGAGGGGGTCCCCTCCTCTGCCGCGGTTGAGACCGCTTATATTGAGATCGCTTATGACTTGGTGACCAGATCGAGGGGCACCGGAATGTTCTTGTCGACCGTCTCCCCGTGCAAGACCTTGACGGCCGTCTCGACGGCGATCTTTCCCATCTCCTCCGGCCGCTGGGCGATCGTCGCCGCCAGGCGCCCCGCTTCAACCGCCTTCCGAGCGTCTTCCGTCGCGTCAAAGCCGACGACGATCACCTTTTTCCCGGCCGCCTCCAGCGCCTCCAGGGCACCGAGGGCCATCTCGTCATTATGGGCAAAGACGGCGTCGATGTTCGGGTGGCTCTGAAGGATATTTTCCATCACCTGCAGGCCCTTCGCCCGGTCAAAATCGGCCGGCTGCGAGGCGACGATCTCGATGCCGGGCGCGGCGGCGAGGGCGTCGTGGAAGCCTTCCCCGCGATCCCGGGCGGCCGACGTGCCGGGAATGCCCTGAAGCTCGACCACTTTCCCCTGACCGTTCAGCGCCTGCTTGATGAATTCGGCCGCCAGGGCCCCGCCCTTGAAGTTGTCGGAGGCGACATGGGCCACGACGTCTCCGCCGTTTGCCCTCCGATCGACGGTGATGACCGGAATGCCGGCCGCGTTGGCCGACTGCACCGCCGTCACGACGGCGTCGCCGTCCGTCGGGTTCAGGATGATGAGATCGACCTTCTGCTGGATCAGATCTTCGAGATCGCTCACCTGTTTCGCCGGATCGTCCTTGGCATCGACGACGACGAGCTCCACCCCGGCCGCTTGGGCCGCCTTTTCGGCGCCTTCTTTCAGGCTGACGAAAAACGGATTGTTCAGCGTCGAGATCGAAAACCCGATCTTCGCTTTCGCCTCCGCCGCCGGCGCAGAACCGCCCGCGGCGGACGAAGGCCCCGCATCGCCCGACGGGGGCGCCTCCTTGGCGGGGGAACCGCAAGCCGAAAGAACCGCCAGAAACATGAGACTGACGACGAGCAAAACCCCGATTCGCCGCTGAGTACGCATCGCCTTTTCCCCCCTGTTTCTCGATGGGTCTTCCCGGCTTTTTTCTTCTCTCCAAGACCGCTCCCCAGGACCATTCGCGGCGCTTTAGGCCCGAAGCCGCACTCGCTTCGCCCTCATCCCCGAACCTCCGCCGAAGGGCGGTGCATCGGCCGGGGCTTCTTCTCCGTTCTCCTCGGCGGACACCACCCCCTTTCCGGGCGATCCGATTTGCGGTCGATCCGGTTGGTCCGGCCGCACCGGCATCAGCGCCCGCCGCCCGGTCGTCAGCGCCCCGCTTTCGATCGATCCAGCAGGACGGCGAGCAAAATGACCGCCCCTTTGACCACCTGCTGATAAAACGACGAGACGTTGAGCAGGTTCAGGCCGTTGTTCAGCACGCCGATGATGAGCGCCCCGACGAGCGTCCCCCCCAGCGTCCCCCGGCCGCCGGACAGGCTCGTCCCGCCCAGGACGACCGCGGCGATGGCGTCGAGTTCATAGCCCATCCCGGCCGTCGGCTGGGCCGAATTCAGCCGGGACGTGAGAATGATGCCGCCGGCGGCCGCGGTGAGACCGCTGATCGTGTACACCCAGATTTTGATCCGATCGGTGGCGACGCCCGAGTGGAGCGCGGCTTCTTCGTTGCCGCCGACGGCATAGACATGCCGGCCGAAGACGGTGGAATTCAAAAGAAGATAACTGCCGGCAAACCCCAGCCCCAGCCAGAGCACCGGGAGCGGAAGGTCGAAGAGATACCCGCGACCGATGACGCCAAACGCATCGCCGAGGCCCGTGATCGGCCGGCCGTCGGTATAGACGAGGGTCAACCCCCGGTAGACGGTCATCGTCGCCAGCGTCACGATGAACGGCGCCAGGCGGCCTCTGGCCACCAGCACGCCGTTGGCCGCGCCCATCGCCGCCCCGGCGAAGAGCGCGAGCGCCACCGCCAAGGCCGCAGGCACCCCGCCGTGGATCATCCCCGCCGCCAGAGCGCCGGAGAGCGCCAGCATCGACCCGACCGAGAGATCGATCCCGCCGGTCAAGATGACAAACGTCATCCCGAGGGCAATCAGGGCGTTGATCGAGACCTGTCGGAGGACGTTCAGGATGTTGTTCACGGTCAAAAAATGCGGGGTCGTGAGCGCCAAAGCCACGGACAGGACGATGAGCCCGAGGAGCGGCCCGGATCGCCGAAGCCGCTCCAGGATGAACGCCTTCATCTTCGCCGCCCCCTCAAGCGCCGCCGGCCATGGCGATCATCACCGCTTCCTGGGTCGCCTCGGACCGCGTAAAACGCCCGCTCACCCGTCCCTCGTGAAGCACGAGAATGCGATCGCTCATCCCGAGGAGTTCCGGCAGGTCGGATGAAATCATCAGGATCGCCACCCCTTCGCGGGCAAGGGCATGCATGATCTCGTACATCTCCCGCTTGGCGCCGACGTCCACGCCGCGGGTCGGCTCGTCGAGCATGAGGACCTTCGGCGTTTGAAACAGCCATTTCCCGACGACGACTTTCTGCTGATTGCCGCCGCTTAGCGTGCGGACGGCCCGCGCCGGGTCCGGAGGGCGGATGGAGAGGCGGGCGATCATCGTTTCCGCTTCGGCCCGCTCCCGCCCCCTGGCGAGCCACCCCCACCGCGAGAGCCTCGAAAGCGTGGGGAGCAGCACGTTGTCCTGCACCGATCGGTCGAGGACGAGCCCCTGGCGCTTTCGATCTTCGGGGACGAAGGCGATGCCCGCCCGGATGGCGTCCCTCGGGTGCCGGAGCACGATCGGCCGGCCGTCCAGCCGGATGGTGCCCCCGCGGACCGGCTCAAGGCCGAACAGCGCCCGGGCCAGCTCGCTCCGGCCGGCGCCGACGAGCCCGGCGACGCCCAGGATCTCGCCCCGGCGAACGGCAAAGCTGATGTCGTGAAGCTTCCCGGGCACGGACAGATGTTCCACGACGAGCCGCTCCGGCCCCGGCGCGACCGACTTCTTCGGGTAGCGCATCTCGAGGGGGCGACCGACCATCTGCCGGATCAGCGCCTCGAACGTGGCCTCCTCCGTCCGCATCGTCGCGACGACGCGCCCGTCCCGAAGGACCGTGATCCGATCGCTGAGGCGGAAAATCTCTTCCATGCGGTGAGAGATATAAACCATCCCGGTCCCGCTCTGTTTGAGACGCCTAAGAACCCGGAAGAGATGGTCGATTTCCCGCTCCGTGAGCGCGGCGGTCGGTTCGTCCAGGATCAGGATTTCACTTTTCCGCAAAAGGGCCCTGGCGATTTCGACCATCTGCTGCTCGGCCATCGAAAGCCGTTCGACCGGAAGCGCGGGATCGAGGTCCATGCCCAAAAGTTCCAGCATCTCGCGGGCTTCCCGGAGCATCCGTCCCCGATCGAGCCCCACCCTCCGGCGGCGACGGGGTTCCCGGCCGAGGAAAATGTTTTCCGCCACCGTCAGCGTCGGCACGAGGTCGAGCTCCTGGTGGATGACGGCGATTCCCAGCTCCGCCGCCCGGCGCGGGCTGTCGATCTCCTGGATGGCCCCGCGGATGCGAATGACGCCGCGATCTTTCCGGTAGATCCCGGAAAGAATTTTCATCAGCGTCGATTTGCCCGCGCCGTTTTCTCCGAGGAGGGCGTGCACTTCACCGGCATACAGGGTAAAGCCGACGTCGCGGAGCACTTCGACCCCGTGGAACGATTTCGAGATGCCCTCCATCTCGACGAGCGGCGTCGTCATGGCCACCCCTCCTAAAAAACGACCCCGGCCTGCAAGATCACATTGGCATACGGCGTGAATTCGCCGGTTCGGACGATCGCCCGAACGCTGGTCGCCTCGGTTTTCAGCGCCGCGTGGGGCACGGCTTCGATCGGGACGTCGCCGAGGAGCGCCCGGAGCCTGGGATAGAGGGCCGGGCTTTGCTGCCTCATTTCTTCCGCGACCAGCGCTTTTTCCACCGCGAGTTCGGTCAACACCGCCTCGACGACCTCGAGAAACGGCGGCAGGCCGGGCCGTACGGCGAGATCGATCCGCTCGACGCCCGGCGGAATCGGGAAGCCCGCATCGGCGATGAGGATCCGGTCCGTGTGCCCCAGCTCGCCGATCAGCCGCGAGAGATGACTGTTGAGGATGCCGGTTTTTTTCACGCGATCTCACTCCTGCCAGCGTTCGAGTTCGGCCCGCGTCGGCATGCCCGCCTGAGCGCCGAAGCGCGTCACCTTAATGGCCGCGGCCCGGTTCGCCATGCGGACGGCCTCCCCCAGCGGCCTCCCTTCGGCGAGGGCGACGGCCAGCGCCCCGTTGAACGCATCGCCGGCGCCGGTCGTGTCGCGGACCGGCACCCGAACCGCCGGAACGCGGTGCAGCCCTCCCGGGTTGCCGTGCGCATCCCGGATCGCATAAGCGGCGCCCTCCGCGCCGAGGGTGACGACGACCGACGAGACGCCCCGGGCCAAAAGCGCCCGGACCCCGGCTTCAAGCGCCGCCGACGCTTCCTCCTCCGGCGCTTCGACCGCCGGAGGAGGGAGATCGTTTACGACGCGCAGTTCCAGGCGGTTCGGCGTCAGGACGTCGACCGCGCGAAGGAGGGTCGCCGGAAGCGGCCGGGCCGGCGCCGGGTTCAGGATGACGCGGACGCCGGAGCGCCGGGCGAGCTCTACCGCTTTTTCGACCGCCTCGAGAGGAATCTCGAGCTGGACGAGCACGACGTCCGCCGCCCGGAAAAGCGCCGCCTGCCGGTCGACGTCGTCCGGGGTGAGGCGGGCGTTGGCGCCGGGAACGACGATGATCCGGTTGTCCCTTTCGGCCAGGGTGATGAACGCCAGCCCCGACCCTTCATCCGGAACGACCTTGACCCCCTCGGTGTCGATCCCCTCGGTCCGCAAGGCCTCGAGCAGCCGGGCACCGAACGCATCGCGGCCGACGGCGCCGATGAGGCTGACCTCGGCGCCGAGGCGCCGGGCGGCGACGGCCTGATTGGCGCCCTTCCCTCCGGGGAGCATGTGCGCTTTTTTCCCGAGCACCGTCTCCCCTTGATCGGGCAGCCGGTCGACTTCGACGATGAGATCCAGATTCAGACTGCCGACGACGACAATGTGCGGACGCCGCATCGCCGACGCTCCTTTGAACCGCATATTTGCACCGGATGTTTCTCAGCGATTTTTCCGCAACGTTGAGGCGCGCTCGATGACGGTAACCTCGAGCTCATAAACGGACGGGCCGGCCGCAGACGACGGATCGTCCGGGCGCTCGATCGGCTGCGCCGCGGGATGCTTTTTTTTCGGCCGAGCGTTCGACCTTCGCAGCAAAAGATCGACGGCCAGCCGCCCCATCACGTCGACCGGCTGGCGAACGGTGGAAAGTTCCGGTTCGACGACCGCGGCAAGCGGAATGTCGTCAAACCCGATGAGGGCGACGTCTTCCGGCACGCGGATGCCGCGGCGGTGAAGCACCTTGAGCGCGCCGATGGCCATCAGGTCGTTCGCCGCAAAGATGGCGTCGACGTCGGGATGCCGGGCCAGCAGCGCTTCGGTGGCCGCCATCCCGCCTTCGATCGAAAGCTCGCCGCCGACGATGAGGCTCGGCGCAAACCAGGGGCGCGCCTCGACTTCGTCGAGATAGCCCTGCCTCCGCTCGGCCGCCGGGAGAATCGAGGCCGGCCCGGAGAGATGGGCGATCTTCTCGGCGCCGATCGCCATCAGATGGCGAACGGCCAGCCGCGCCCCCTCCCGGTTCCGGCTCCGGATCTGCGGCACGCCGTGGGCAGAAGGCCGGTCGACGAGGACGAGGGGGATCGCCTCGGCCTGAAGCCGCGCGATCTCGTCTTCGGCGATGTCGTGGGCCGCGATGATCGCGCCGTCGAGGTACTGCTGGCGGATCATCCGGGCGTAAGACGACCGCTTCGACGCGTGCGACCGGGCGTTCCAGACGAGGACGTTGTAGCCGTAACGTTCCGCCTGCTCGTCGATCGCCTTCAAGAGTTCCGGGAAAAACGGGTTCGTGATGTCCGGGAGGATGACCGCGATCGCGTTTAATTTCTGATTGGCGAGACCCCGGGCCACTTCGTTCGGTTCGAACTTGAGCGCCCGAATGGCCGCCTCCACCTTCTCGGCGGTCTCCCGGCTGACGTAACCTTTGTGATTGAGATAGCGCGACACCGTCGCGACCGACACACCGGCCAGTCGGGCCACATCGCGGATCGTCGGCACGGTCATCTCCGTCAGTTGGCAAATCAGCCATTTTTGCGATATTTGACCTCCTCCCCGGAATGAATTCCGGGGATTCCCACGGGGAGGTTAGCGCTTGCTCGGCCCCATGCCTTTCAGCTTCGGCCTCATCGCAGCGCCATCGGGGCCGGGTCAACGGCCCGCCCCGGCTGCGTTCCGCCGAAAGGCGTTACCGCACCGGGCGGCGGCCCTCGAACGGCGGCTTACGCCGCCTCGGCCAGGCCGCTAATTGCAAGACTCACGTTCCAGGCGCCGACAACGTCCACGTGGGCTTCGTAGCCGCACTTCCGGCACCGGAACCGGATGCCGCTCCGGTTCTCCGAAGCACGGTACCCGCACCGCGGGCACGTCCGGCTGGTATCCTTCGGGTTCACCCACTCCACCCGAATGCCCACAAGCCGCGCCTTGTAGGCAATAAACTGCTGAAGCCGGTAGAAGGACCAGGAATGAAGCGATCGCCCGAAGTCTCGCTTCCGGGTTTTCCGCCGGCGAATGCCTTCCAGCTTTTCCATCCGAATGGTGCTCACGCCACGGGCGAGGCACCAGTCCACGATGGCCCGGCTGATCTTGTGGTCCTGGTCTTTCATCCAGCGGGCTTCTTTGTCCTTCATTTGACGGATCGCTTTTAAAGCTTTCGCTTTCCCCATTCGCCGGCGAAGGGCGTGATACCGGCGGCGGACGTAAGCCGCCTGATCGCCGGGGAAAAAGAGCGTCTCCCCGCCCGCGTTCACGACCGCGAGATAGCGTAGACCCATGTCGATGCCGGCGATTTTCCCGGACTCAGTCCCAGCCGTCTTCTCCTCGACGGGCAGCGTGACCGAAAGGGCGAGGAACCACCGCCCGCGCTTTTCGTACAGCTTTGCCGCGCCCTGCTTGACGTCCCGTCCGAGGCGGGAGAGAATGGCTTCCTGCTTCGCCGTGACCGAAAGCGGCACCCGCACCCGACCCGCCTGCGTCGGAAACGCGGCCGTCCAGAAGTCCCCGACCTTTTTTAGGCGCAGGTTCTGGTTGTTGAACGACGGCCAGAGGACCCGGAACGTCCGAACGTCCCGATGCGCCGCCACGTCCCGAAGCGCCTGGTTGATCACGGCCGAGGGGAGGTCGCCGGCGAGGTACGCCCGCGCCGTCCGGCTGGTGAGTCCCTTTGGCCTCCCGGCGGCGACGAGATTGTTGGCGAAGGACGTCGTGCGTTCCACGAGTTCCCGATACCGCCGGATCTTCGCCTGCGTCGGGCGATGGAGCCGGAGGCGAAGGGTGATGGTTTGCAATCAGCCCCCTCCTTTCTGTCTTGTTCTTCGATGTACCGGCGGATGGTTTCGGCGGAAACATCGCCGGCTGTGGCCATGAAGTAGGATGGCGCCCACAGGGTGCCGCGCCCGGTTCGCTTCTGGAGATGGGGAAACTCCAGAAGCAGCTTACGGGCGCTTACGCCCTTGAACACCTTCACGACATCGGCCGGTCGGATCGTCGGCGGCACGGAAGCAAAGTGGTGAACGTGGTCCGACATCACCTCCATGGCGATGATCTCCCAGCCGCGTTCTTTCGCCGTTTCCTGCAGGATTTCCTTGAGACGATCGGCCATGGGACCTTCAAGGACTGTTTGCCTGTATTTCGGAATCCAGACCATGTGGTACAGCATGAGATACCTGGAGTGTCTTCCGGACCTTATCTCCACCATGCACGTATTCTACCATGTGTATCAAGAATGTACAACGTGTATTAAGAATGTACAACCGGCTTCATCCCCGGAATGAACTCCGGGGCTTTCGCCGGTGGGTTTTGTAACCGGTTAGATGGAGCGTCGGTTCGATATGTAACCGGTTACCTATCGGCTATGATCATTATGAGCTTGAACGGGGGCGTTGTCAACTGCCTTTTGGACAAAGGCCGTGTCAAGGTTCGGTAGGCAGGGATCTCACCGAAAGGGAAATCCGCGCTCAATCTCATGGGAAGACCGGTCTCGTAAGCTCGCGCAAAACGTACTTCACCCACGGTTTCCCAGCGAACGAACCTTCCAGCGCCGGAAGATGCCCCCGCAGCCACTCCCCAGCCGCGTGAGCCAGCCCCTGCCGGACATCCGGCTTCCGCCAACGGGGCTTTGCTTCTTTCGCCTCGGACCGGCGCCCTTGCGCCTCTGACCGCCCCGCTTCCCCGAAGCGCCCATTCGCCCGGGCCGTCAGTAACCGCGCCAGGGCATCCGCCCCGTGACGGCTCCACCGCGCCCCCTGTCGCTTCATCCGGCGGGCGATGATGTGAAACACTTCCCCTTCGACCGCCCCAAGACGCCAGGCCTCCGGCAGGGGGAGCCGCGCCCCTTAAATTAGACAATTTGATCGGTATCCCTATGTGATTCAGACCTAGCTTGTGCTCAGGGCTTCTTTGAGCGTTTCTTGGGGCGTTTTGTACCGCAGGCTTGAATGCAGCCGATGCTCGTTGTAGGTCCGGATCCGTTCGGCCAAAAGCGCATCGAGGGCTTCGATGCTCCTTGCTTCAAGCAGAAGGTCTTGATGCTCTGCTTTGAAACGCGAGAAGAAGGATTCGACGATGGGATTTTCCTTCGGTCCCCGCAGGCTGTACGACAGTCGCTGTCCTTCTTCGAGCAGGAGATGACCGACCCACGCGTGACTCAAGAAGGCGCCGCCCTGATCGTGATGGAGGATGGCTTTCGGGCGCTCCCTCTTTTGGGTCAGGATGAACGCTTTGGCCCGTTCCCAAGCCTGAAGCGCGGTCCGAACATCCGGCGAGGGAGAGAAGGCATATCCGATCACCATGCGGGTCCGATGGTCCAGAATCGGCAAAAACCAAACCTTCCCGCCGCCATAGACGAGCTGGGTGAAATCGGTGTAGAGCACCTCAAAGGCGTCTGGTTCCCGTTCGGAAAGAAGGCGAAGGGCGAGATTCGCCCGTTCCTTGGCCAGAACGACTGTCTCGAGCAGCGGATTGGGCTTCGGTTTTCTCACCTTTCGCGTGAGGGAAAGCTCAAACGTGTGGAGAAGACGACGGACCCGCTTTCCATTGACGACCATTCCCCGCCGCCGAAGCTCGGCCTCGAGGCGGCGATAGCCGTACTCCGGATGTTCCTGAAGGATGGCTTCGATCTGCGCTTTGAGCGCTTCGTCCGCCAGAGCCCGTCTCTTTTCGGCCTCCTCTCGCTTTTTCTGGTAATACCACGTCGCTCGTGGAATGCGAAGTGTCTTGAGGAGAATCGGCAGGGGAGCCAGCCGCCTGGCCAGCGCCTCTTGCGCCAGACGGATGCGCTCCTGAAGGGAAAGTCGATCTAGCTCCCCTGCCCGAGAAAGTTTTTTAGGAGCGCGATTTCGACCTCCTTTTTGCCGAGGAGCTGTTCCAAATCACGAATGCGCTTCTGGTATTCCTGCTCTTTGTTCGGGGGTTCAAAGAGCTCAGCGCCTTTTTCCAGGAGGGTTTGCTTCCACTTCAAGAGGGTATTCGGATGAACGCCGTATTCCCGGGAGAGTTCGACGAGCGTTTTTTCGCCTTTGATCAGTTCCAAAGCCGCTTTGAATTTGATGGAGCCGGGGATGGATTTTGTTCGTTTCACAGGTCGCCCCTCCTTTGACAGAAGGATACAACATAGTTTTAGCATTTGTCCAGTCTGAGGGGCGCATGACCGAGCAATAATGCCTTCCCAATTGTGACGGAGGTATTGCTCCAGTCGACGCACGCGCGCTTTTCCCCGCCGCGTCGCCCGGACCCACGCTTCCCGTAAACCCTCCTCCACCGCGTTCCAGTCCCCCTGGGCGATCCCTTCGGCAACCCGCTCGTACGCTTCCCGGTCGCTTCCCAGCGCCTCAAGAAGCGCCCGCCGGAGATGGTCGCGGTCCAGGCGAAAGACGGCTCCGGGAAGCCACGCCGTTCCCGCCTTGATCCATCGCTCACCGTCACCGCCCAGCCAGATCCGCCGAACGACGCTCAGATCCCACCTCTCGCCCAACTGGGCCACCGTTTCTTCCCAAAAGGCCTCCGCTTCCATCACGCCGGCGACCGCCTGCCGGTTCTTAAGCCGTCCATTCTCACTCCGCCCTTCATAGGCGACGCCGAGCTTGATCTCCAGGAACCCGGCGTCTTCCGGCCGCGCTTTCCGCGCCCGAATCCATACGCCGTCCGCTTCGACGCCAAGCTCTTCAGCTTTCTGCGCCCCGGCCGGCACTTCGCCCCGCTCAAACACCCGCCGCCGGCTCTCCGCGGCCCGCCGGCGCTCCGCTTCCCCCAGCTCCTGCACCGCCTTCCACACGCTCATGGCGCTCACGCCGGGAACCCAGGACGCCAAAATCTCCGCCGCCCGCCGGTAAGACACTTCCGTCGCCAGCCATGCCATCCGCTCTTTCAGCCGGTCCGATACCCGTTGCCCAGAAGAAAGACCAAGCGCGTCATCAAGCAAAAAAGCCGTCTCGCCGGTCTCGGTGTTTCGATAGAAGCGCCGCCGATTCCGTTGCTCCCCAAACAGGGTGAGGATGCTTCGCGTTTTGGCGTGTACCAGTCGCCACTTCCGGGTATCCCGCGCTTCCATCAGCTCGATGTCGACCTGTTCCAGAAGGAGCGTCATCACTTCTCGGGCCAGCCAGCGGGTCGCCTCGGCCACCTGTTCCTCCAGCTGTGAAAAGGTGAAATTCCGCCTCGAAAGGTGAAGCATTTTGCTAAGGAACAGAAGGAGAATCGGAAGCAGGCGTCGAAAGAAGTCCATGGAGATCACCTTCCCTTACCGGCCCAAAGGGCCGGTATTTTTTTCGGTGAGATCTCCATTCGCTTTGAACAGCGTGGACTCCTGCCTGCCTACCTAAACTTTACACGCTCTTGGACAAATCGACCCAGCGAACCTAACGTTTGGCGGCAAACGTCAAAACCGCTTCATCCTCTTTGGCTTCGTTTTTTTCTTAGCCTGTTTTGCCCAAGTCCCCCTCAGTGTACGAACGACAGGTTGGTGTAATATTTTCGCTTTCCAACCCCGGACAACTTCCCTGTCCGACGCCGTCGTCATGCATACCGTACTGAGTGAGAGGAGGTGAAACGCATGTCACACGCGTACGGGGCGCCGGGATACGGAGGGATCAGCCTGTTCGCCTTCGCGATCGTCATCTACGTCCTTCTCGTCATCGTCCTTGACGGTCGCTGGTGGGGCGGATGGTAAGACAACGCCGTTCCCGGATCGCGAGTCGCCCTTCCCCCTTCTCATCCGGAACGAGATCCGGCCATCAAGGAGGTGTCCGATCGATGAGCTTCGCGCAAGCGACGGCGAGCGCCGGCGACGGGTATGCCTTTCATGGCATCGGCAGACATTTCGCCTTTGCCATCGTCATCTACGTGTTGCTCGTGATCATCCTGCGCGCCGGCGGGCACGGTTACGGCTACTGAAGCCGGTGCCGATCGATTTTAAAAGGAGAGGGGGATCCCCTCTCCTTTTTAACTTTAATAAACCGGCGGCGCGGGCGTCGGGGTGGGCGGGCCGAACGACCCGTACTTCGTGTCAATCGCCTTCCGGATTTCCGACACCGGCATGCCGCTTTCCGCCATTCGCGCCGCATCCACCGCAATGTTCAAACAGACATCGCAGCCGACCGAGTGACTGTCCCATACCACCGGACCGTCCGGACGCCTTTCGGCGATAAAGCAGTCGCGGTTGCTCCGATGCCCGATCGATCCGCAACCGCAGGTGCAAGGGATCCACTCAAGCATATCGGCGTGCCTCGCGGCAAGACGGTATGTCGCCCGAACGTCATCGGGCGCATTGTGCAGAAAAGAAGGAAGGACATCGATGGAAGCTGTGGCCTCCCTCCCATCGCCGGGATGCGTCTCGGCAGAGCACCCGGCAAGAAACGAAGCGGCGGCGAGAAGCCACAGCCCCGTCCAACGCGAGATGGTCAAGCCTTTAGTCCGCAAGGGCCCACCCCTCCTTCCACAGTCTGCCTCACGGGCGCGGGCATTCCCTGGAGCACCGAATATTATACTACGCTCGTCACCGTGGAGTGTCTTCCAGGCGGTGGCACCGGCGCGCGTTTCCCCTCACGAGGACGACACCGGCGCCTCGATCGACGCCGTCGTCGGCTTGGCGCGCATCGATCCGTAGCGCTCGTAGTTGAGGTGGAAGGCAAAGGCTTTCTCCAGCACGTGCGGCGTCTGCCCGCCGCGCTTCAACGCTTCGCGGAAATATTCCATAAGCAGCGGGCGATAGTCCGGGTGCGCGCACCGTTCGATGATGAGCGGCGCCCGCTCGATCGGGGCCAGGCCTCTCAGATCGGCATAGCCGTATTCCGTGACGAGGACGTCGACGTCGTGTTCCGGATGGTCGACGTGCGAGACGAACGGCACGATGCGCGAGATGGCGCCGTTTTGCGCCACCGACTTGGTCACGAAGATGGTCAGACGCGCATTTCGCGCAAAATCGCCCGATCCGCCGATGCCGTTCATCATCTGCGTGCCGCGCACGTGCGTCGAGTTGACGTTGCCGTAGATGTCCGCTTCCAGGGCCGTGTTGATGGAGATCAGGCCGAGGCGGCGGATGATCTCCGGATGATTCGAAATTTCCTGCGGTCTCAGCACCAGGCGTTCGCGATAGGCGTCAAACCGCCCGAAGACGTCCCGCATCTTCTTTTCCGTCAGCGTGACGGCCGCCGCCGAGGCAAAGACGATTTTGCCGGCGTCGATCAGATCGAAAACGGCATCTTGCAGCACTTCGGAGTAAAATTCGAGGTCGTGGAATTCCGAATCCAGAAGGCCGTACAGGACGGCGTTGGCCACCGAACCGATGCCCGCCTGAAGCGGCGCAAGACGCGGCGTAAGCCGCCCGGCGGCGACTTCATCACGTAAAAAGCGAAGGATGTGCGCCGCGATGCGCTCGGTATCGCCGTCCGGCGGGGTGATCGGCGAAGGTGAGTCGGGTCGGTGGGTGAAGACGACGGCAAGGATTTTGTCCGGATCGACGGGTATGCCGGGAAGCCCGATGCGGTCCGACGGGCGGATGATGGGGATCGGGGCCCGGGCGCCGCGCACGCCGACGTCGTACACGTCGTGGATGCCGTAGAGCCCTCGCGGCTGGGCGGTGTTGATCTCGACGATCACGCGGCGCGCCCTTTGCGCGAAAATTGCCGAATTCCCGACCGACGTTGTCGGGATGAGGAGCCCCGCTTCGGTGACGGCGAGCGCTTCGATGATCGCGACGTCGATCGGCGGCAGCACGCCGTCGCGGATCCACTCCGCGGTCTCGGACAAATGCTGATCGATGTACAGGATCTCTCCGCGGTTGATCTTTCGGCGCATCACGTCGTCGGATTGATACGGCAGACGCCGGCGGACGATCCCGGCTTCGGCCAGAACGCGATCGACGTCCGAGCCTAACGACGCGCCGGTGATGATGTTCACTTTAAGCGGCGCCTGCCTGGCCCGCTCGACTAGGGCAAACGGCACCGCTTTCGGCTCGCCGGCCCGCGTAAATCCGCTTAGGCCGAGCGTCATGCCGTCCTCGATCCAGGATGCGGCCACGTCCGCCGTGACCACGCGATCGTGAAGACGGGCATCGCCGAGAAGCGCTTTCATTTCTTCATTCGACGCCACGGGCCTTCATCTCCTTTCCGCGCTTTTTAAAAGGCAACATAGCAGAGTCAAGGCCCGCGGTCGAGTATTTTGACACCAAACGGCTTTTTTCATCCATGAGCGGTCCAAAACGCGACGCCGGCGGCACGGGCGCTTCCGGCACGCCCCTCCCTTGCCGCTGGGGCGACCGCCGCGCGCCGCACCGGCGCACCGGCGGCGCAGGCCGTCCGCCCCGCCCGTCCCTCCAGGCCTCAGAAGCCGAGCCGCTGTCGCAAAAGCGGCGCATACGTTCGGCTCACCGGCAGGCGCGAACCGTCGCGCATCACGAGAAGCAACGTGGAATGCGGGTACGGATGGATCTCGGCGATCTGCCGGACGTTGACGATATACGCCCGGTGGATGCGCGCAAAACGGTCAGCCGGAAGCGATGCCTCCAGGGAGGAAAGCGATTCGCGGTGCATGCCCTGAACGTCCCTCGCCCTGACGAACGTCTTGCGGTTTTGCGCCTCCAGGAAGATGACGTCTTCAAAGTCGATCGGAATCCAGCGCTCGCGGCTCCAGACGGTGAGAAACGGGCCCGTCGGCGGAAGCGCGGCCCGCTCCCCATCCGCCAGCGGAAAGACCAGCGTGACGGCGCCCCGGCGGCGGCCCGCTTCGCTCAACGGAACGGAGAAGCCAAAATAGGCCACGCCGAACAGGCGCGCATCGCGCGGTTCGGCGACCTCGCGGTTCAGGCGCAAGGCCTTCTCGGTGACGGAATCGGGCTTGATCGGATCACCCGGCCGGATGTGCAAATCGATGAACGGGCTCGGTCGGTAGTAGACATAACGTTCCTCATCGGCGATGACGACCGACGGCAGCTTCATCGCCCATGTCGCCCCCTTGTCCATGCCGGCCCTCAAGACCACCCTTGCTCGCTTCCATCGATTTTTTCATTCAACATCGATTATTCCGCACCACAGGACGGCCGGATCCTTCTTCCGAACATACGCCAAAAGCGCCTCCGTCGATCCGCCGCCCTCCCCCAGCGCCGCAAGCAGCGCGAGCTCCCGACGCGCGGCCGCTTCCCGGCCCAGGAGGAGATGCGCTTTGGCCCGGAGCAATCGGACCGACCGGATCCACGCATCGGCCTCTCTTCTGGGCACCTTGACCTGCGCAAGAAGCACAAGCGCCGCGTCGGCGTGCCCCTCCGTCAGATGGGCGGCCGCCAGCGCCGTGAGCGCCGTCGGCGGAACGGAACGGCCCGCCGCCACGAAGGCGCGCACGACCGCGCCCAGCGCTTCGGAGCCGGAAGGTTCGTCCCTTCGTTCGTCGACCGGTAGTCCGCCTTCCTGGAGGCCGGCTGCGGCGGGCGATCCGACGGCGGCGGGCGATTCGACGGCGACGGACGACCGGGATCTTAGGGCCATGTCGAGAAGCCCCAGGCGAAAGCGGGC
The DNA here is from genome assembly GCF_001653195.1 of Hydrogenibacillus schlegelii. Lineage (GTDB taxonomy): Bacteria > Bacillota > Bacilli > Thermicanales > DSM-22653 > Hydrogenibacillus > Hydrogenibacillus schlegelii. The sequence continues at coordinate 6,726 of NZ_JXBB01000015.1, read as the reverse complement.
CGCCGGATCGTCCGGAAAGCGGGCGAGATACCGGCGGTACAACGCCACGGCGGCCTTCGTCTCGCCGAAGGCATCCGCCGCCGCCGCGCGAAACGCCAGCGTCCAAGCGTCGTCCCGCCACGGACCGCTCCACGGCGGCGCATTGTCGTCGCCGGGCGCCGCGAGCGCTCGCACGGCACCCCACTCCCGGCGATCCAAGGCCCGGCGCAGCCGGCGCCGAAGGCGCGCCCCCGCCGCCGTACCGCGGCGGCGATACGGCCACTCGTACAGAAGCCCGAGCACCAGGGCAAACGCAAGGAGCCGGTGGCCGAACAGGGCGAACGTCACGGTCAGACCGACCAGCCAGGGGCGAAGGCGAGCCCAAAACGGCGGCCGGAGCCCCTCCCGAAGCGCCGCGAGAACCTCCGGAGAAAGCCGCGGATGCCAAAAGCCTTCTGGCGACCCGCCCGTCTCTTCCGGCGAGCGGGTCGCCTGCGCCAGACCGGGCGTCCAGGCAGGCAGGGCAAACGCCCGCGCCCCCAGCCGCGTCGCCAGCGGCCCGCCGGAAAGAAACCCGTCGGAGACCGGGAAGTTGACCTTCTCCGTTCGCGGCGCCCGATGCGCTTTGGGGCGGGACCCCTTCTTAAGGGACTCGACCGCATAGAGGCCCGTTCCCGGGATCCCCGCCGAAACGTACGGCCCGCGGGGGCCGACCCCGACGCGAAAACCGCGGACGCCGACGCTTAGGCCCACCCCCCGTTTCGAAACGTTCAAGGACACCCCCTTGGCCAGCCGCACGCGCCGGGAAAAGCGAAGCCCCATCGCCATCCCTCCTTCGGCAGGTCACATCACTTCAAAGCGCACCCGCGAACCGCGCGACTCGTCCGCCGGCTCGACGATGAGCCGGTGCGGGATGCGCTCCCGAAACGCCGGCACGTGGGTGATGACGCCGACCGCCATCCGCTCCGACGAAAGCCGCATGAGCGTCCCGATGACGACCTCGAGCGCCTCCGGATCGAGGGTGCCGAAGCCCTCATCGAGAAAGAAAAACTCGAGCGGATCCGTCCCCTTCAGCTGAACGGCGTACGAGAGCGCCAGCGCCAGCGCCAGCGAGGCGAGAAACGTCTCTCCGCCGGACAAGGAAGACACCGGCCGGAGGCGGCCGCCCCGCAAATAGTCCCGGACGACGAAATTGGACTCGGAGTCGACCTCCAGCGAAAGTCGCCCGCCGGTCAGCCCCTGGAGCCGTTCGGAAGCGGCCCGGCTCAAGGCGACGAGCTCCTCCCGGGCGAGGTACTCGACGAACGCCCGTCCCTCGAGCGCTTTCAAGAGCTGCTTGTGAAGGACGACCGCCTTCTCCAGCCGCTCCAGCTCGGCGGTCAGGGCGAGGTAGCGCGCGTGGCGGGCCTGAAGCGCGGCGAGCTTTTCCGCCGCCTCCCCGACCCGTTCCGTGGCCCTCTGAACGGCCACCTCCTGCTCCCGCAGGGCCGCCTCGGCCGCTTCGAAGACCGCCGACGGGAGCCGGCCGCCGGAGACGGCCGGCGATGTCCCGGCGGGAAACAAAGTCTCGCGAAGGACGGCCGCGGGCTGGGCGTCGCGAAACGCCGCCTCGAGCGCCGCCGCTGCTTCCGCCCGCCGGGCTTCGAGCGCCGCCCCTTCCCGGGCGTAGCCGTCGAGCTCGTGCCGAAGAAACGCCATCTCCCGTTCATCTCGCACGGCCTGAAGCGCCGCCTTCGGATCGGCAAAACCGGCATCGATCGCTTCGTACTCCGGCCGGACGCTGTCCCAGGCAGCCTTCGCCTGCTCCAGACGATGCCGGGTCTCCTGAAGGGCGCTTTCGGCGGACGAAAGTTCCTTTTCGGCCGCCCGATGCGCCTCCCGGGCCGCCGCCGCCGCCGCTTCCGCCCGCCGGACCGCCTCGTCGAGGGCCTTAAGCTCGGCTTCCACCGCCTGACGAAGTCCTTCCGGCGGGCGGCCGCCGGTGAGGACCGCAAGCTCCCGTTTCAGTTCTCCGGCCTGCACCTCCCGCGCCCGAAGCTCTGCCTCGTGGCGGGCGAGGGCCGCCCCGGCCGCCTCCAGGACCGCCTGCGCCTCCGTCTGCGCCTTACGGAGTTGCTCGAGTTCGACCATCGCCTGCTCGAGCGCTTGCCGGTACGCCTCGGCCTCCCGGGCCTGCCGGAAGGCCGCTTCCCGAAGCCGGTCGACGTCCGACCACGGCAGGTCGGGAAAGCGGGCCGCATACGCTTCGGCCGCCGCCTTCCGGGCTTGGGCTTTCTCCCGGGCTTCTTCTTCCGCCCGGGCGGCCTCATCCCGGGCGCGCCGCGCCGCCTCCAGCCGCAGGGCGAACGCTTTATCTTGCGCGTCAAGCGTCCGGACGAACGCCTCCAGCCCCCGACGCGCGGTTTCCAGATCTTCGGCGAACGCCCCCAGCGCCTCGACCGCCGCCCGAAGCTCTCGCAACGCATCCGCCCCGGCGACGCCCGGCGCTTCCCCGGTGAGTTGCCCCGTCGCCTCCGGACCGAGGGAGGAGGCCGCACCCGGGTTCAAGGTCGGGGCTTCATCCGGTCCAAAAGGCGCGGCCGGATCGGGGGCGAGTCGTTCCACGGCCGAAAGGGCAGCCCGCACCGCCGCTTCCGCCCGGGCGGCCGCCCCGCCCCGGCCGTCGGGCGTCCCCGGCCGATCCCCGAACGTCTCCGGCGTCGCGCCTTTTTCCGCTTCGGGGATCGCCGTCGCCGCCGCCTCCGCTAAATCTTCCGTCGACTCCGCCAAAGCTTCCGGGACGGCCTCCGGCGCGAGGTTCGGCGCCGCGCCCGGCGCCCCAGAAGACGCCGGATCCGGCGCCGCGCCCGACTCAAGCGCCGTCGCCCCTCCGTCGGAGGAGATCGGCCCTGTGGCGAGGAGCCGCCTCCCTTCGGCCAGCGACTTCTCCGCGGAGGTCAGCCGATCGGCGACCGCCGCGCGGCTTGCGGAAAGCGCCTCGCTTCGCGCCTGAAGGGTACTTCGGACGACGAGCCATGCCTTTCCGAGCTCGCCGACCTCCGCCGCGAACGCCGCCGTCGCCCCGGCCCCATGGGCGGCCTCCGGTCGGAGATGGGCCGGGGCCGGATGGTGCGAAGAGCCGCAGACCGGGCACGGGATGCCGTCGACGAGGTGCGACGCGAGTTCCCGGATGAAGCCGTCCCGCTCCGCCGCCTTTTGCCGGAGCCGCACGACCTCCTCCGCCTTTTCAAGGGCCGCCGAAAGTTTCGGAAGGGCGTCGGCCAAAAGGGACGCGGCGACCGCAAGGCGCCCCTTTGCCGCGGCGACCCGCGCACGACCGTCGCTTACCGTCCGGGCCAGCCGCTCAAAGCTCGAGGCGGCCGCCCCGATCTCGCGGGCGGCGGCCTCGCGGGCCTCCGCCGCCCGCGTCGAACCCGTCTCGGCCGCCTCTTCCGCCTGCCGGAGCCGCTCGGCCGCCTGCCAGGCGTCATCGAGCCGCTTTCGCCGCTCCTCCGGAAGCGTAAGCCGCTCCACCTCCGCCTTCAGCGCCCGGATCCGTTCTTTTTTCGCCGCCTCCTCGGCTTTGAGACGCATGAGCGTCCGCTCATGGGCCGCCGTTTCGGCGGCCGCCAGATCCCGCTTCCGTTTCTCCTCGGCGATCTCCGCCTCCAGCGCAAGAAGGCGGGCCGCCCGGGCTTCGGCCGTCCGATACCGTTCCGCCTGCCGGAGAAGGTCCGGCCGGAGCGCCTCCGCCCGCTCGCGGCGGGCAGTGAGATCGGCCTCCGCCTGCTCGAGCCGGGAGGCCGCCTCGACCGCCTTCGCCCGCGCTGCCTCCCGGACGCGGAAGACGGCCTGAAGCCGATCCGCTTCTCGAACCAGCGCCTCGGCGTACGGCCGGAGATGGGCCGCCGCCTCCGCCCGGCGAAGCGCTTCCCGCATGGCTTCGATCTCCGGCGCCCGGGCCCGGTGGCGCCGAAGGGCCGCCTCGAGCTCCGCTTCTTTATCCTGGAGCTCCCGGACCTTCCGCAGCGCCTCGACCTCCGCCCGGAGCGCCTGAAGCCGCCCTTCCGCCGCCGCCCGCTCGGCTTCCGCCCGGGCATGGGCCGCCTTCGCCGCCTCCAGCGCCTCCCGGGACGCGTCGCCGAGGCCGGTCCGCTCCGCCGCTTTGACCTCCCGCTCCGACTCGAGCGCCCGAGCCCGGGCGTTGACCCGATCGTAAAGCGCTTTCCCGTACCGTTCCAGGTTCAGGATGCGCTCGAGCATCTCCCGCCGGTCTTTGCCCTTGAGGGTCAAAAATTCGTGAAACCGCCCCTGCGGCAGCACCACCGCCCGGGTAAAATCGTCACCCGTCAGCCCGATCAGCCGCACGACGGCCCGATCGACCTCCCGCGGCTTTTCCGCCAGCACCTCGAGCGGGACCGCTTCCTCCGGCGCCGGTCCCTTCAGGCGGAGGAGGCGGGCGCTTTCGTTTTTCAAGCCAAAGGAGGCTCCGTCTCCCGCCTCTTTCCGCTCTCCGTCGAGGCGCTCCCCGCGCCCCGAAGGCCGGCGGTAGCGGCGCTCGACGCGGTAGGCGGTCCCGGCGAGGGCGAAGTCGAAGGCGACGGCAAGCCCGTCGGCGTCGACGTTCAAAATGCCGGATGTCCCCCGTTCCGCCCGGACGACGGTCCCGTACAGGGCGAGGGTGATGGCGTCGAGAATCGTCGATTTGCCGCTCCCCGTCGGTCCGAAAATGCCGAAAAGCCCCGCCCGAGTGAGCGGCCGAAAATCGATGACCGCCTTTTCCCGGTAGCTGTGCAGACCTTCAAATTCCAGCCGAAGCGGCCGCATCGCCGTCCTCCTCCGTCTCCAGCTCGTTCAGGTAGGCAAGAAAGAGCTTCACGAGCTCCTCCCCCGGCTCCGCACCGGTTTTCTCCCGGTAAAACCGGCGGAACCGCTCATCCCACGGAAGCTCCCGGAGGCGAACCGCCCCGGCGGCGGGCCCGACCGGCGCGATGGCGAAGCGGATCCCGACGATCCCCGGGCGGGCCGCCCTAAGCCGCCGGATTTCCTCCTCGCCCGGCAGGTCGGCACCGGAAGGCAGGGCGAGCTCCAGCTCGATCCACGCCGTCGGATCGTCGCCCCGCTCGATCCGGCGCCAGACCGGCGCGAGTCCGCCTTCCGCCCGCCAGCGGACGAGGGGCCGCCCGGAGGAAAGAAACACCTCCTTCACCTGCCCCCCTCCGGCGCCCGGTCGACCTTCGGGCGCCGGCACCGGCGCCCCCGGCCGAAGTTCCAGCACCGTCGCCGACTTGGCGAAGCCGGCCTCGGAAAAGCCGAGCTGAAGGGGAGCCCCGGCATAGCGCACCGGCGCCGGCGCCCCCGCCACCCACTGCGGCCGATGCAGATGCCCGAGGGCGACGTAGTGGGCGACCGGAAAACTTTCCGGCCGTACCGTGTACGCGCCGCCGAGCTGGATCGGCTGCTCCGAATCGCTCGTCTCCCCACCGGCGACGAAGAGATGGGTGAGGACGACGTTCACCGCATCCGGTCGAAAGGCACCGGCCATCCCCTGAAGGAGCGCCCGCACCCGCCGGTCGTAGGCGTCCTGCATGGCCTCGGCGGCCGGATCGGCGGAAAAAAGCGTCCCGAGGCGCCGTTCGGACGGAAACGGAAGCGCCGCCACGACAAGCCGCTCCCCGGTGCGGGGGACGACGAGCGAAAGCGGCCGGAAGCGCTCCGTCTCTGCCCGGCCCGCCGACTCGTCAAGCCCGCTCTGCCTCTCCCGCCCTGCTTCCCGACGCGCCGCCGGCCGACCGCCCGCCGCGGCGGCGCCGGCCCCGGCATCGGGTTCACCGGCTGCGGCGCCGTCCGCATCGAGCGGGCCGATGAGCAAGATGCGTCGGGGGCTCCCGACGATGAGGGGCCGGGCCGCTGCCAGGCGCTCCGGCTGGTCGTGGTTGCCGGCGATGACGACGACGAGACGCCCGTCCTCCGAAAGCCGCGCCAGCGCCTCAAAAAAGAGCGCCTCCGCCCACGCCGTCGGATTGGGCGCATCGAAGACGTCCCCCGCAAGCAGCACGACGTCTACGGCTTCCTCCCGGACGATCGCCGCCATCTCATCGACCATCGCTTCGAACTCGTCCTGCCGGCTCCGGCCTTCGAGCGTCTTCCCCAAGTGCCAGTCGGCGGTATGGAGAATGCGCATCGATCCCCTCCGTTCAGGGCTGTGGAATCCTTTCGGCTGAATCCTTTCGATGGAAGAGCATTTTTACTCTCGAATCGCTCCTTACGGTATGGAAACCGCCAAGCCTTAATTCGACTCTTTCTTTTGACCGACTTGTCTGACCGGCCTGTCGCTCACAAGGGCCGACTCCCGGCTCCTTGCTACCGTGTCGAGCCGACGCATCGTCTGTCCTTCTGTTCGATCCTATGACGACAATCGGCGATCCCCCGCTTCTGTCCCTTTTCGGTTACCCTCGTACTGAACCGACAACCTGATCATACCACTCTGAGATTGAGATTGACCTCCTCCCCGGAATGAATTCCGGGGATTCCCACGGGGAGGTTAGCGCTTGCTCGGCCTCATGCCTTTCAGCTTCGGCCTCATCGCAGCGCCATCTGGGCCGGGTCATCGGCCCGCCCCGGCTGCGTTCCGCCGAAAAGCGTTACCGCACCGGGCGGCGGCCCTCGAACGGCGGCTTACGCCGCCTCGGCCAGGCCGCTAATCGCGAGGCTGATATTCCAGGCGCCGACGGCATCCGCGTGTCCGCGGTAGCCGCACTTCCGGCA
>NZ_JXBB01000014.1 GCF_001653195.1 Hydrogenibacillus schlegelii | reverse complement strand
CCTGGCGGACGACGAACGGCGACACCGAGGGCGTGCACCCGAAGATCGAACGGCGGAACCGGATCCGTGATGGCTTCAAAAATCGCGAAGGGGTTGTCCGGAAGATGCTTTTGGCCTTTATTCCCTTAGCTCATCTGATCGCCTGATCACACTTCTTGACATGGAGCCCCCGAGCCCTTGACAAGGGGGAGCTTCCTTTGTAAAATGGTCTCAAGCTTCCACAATTCAATCGTGATCCCACTGCGGGAACCTTCTTATCGAGAGCGGCGGAGGGACTGGCCCGATGAAGCCCGGCAACCGTCTTGTGCGGAATCGGCTGCGGTCACGCAGGGTCCGGAGGAGCAAGCTCCGGGCGAGACGCTTCCGCACAAGATTTGGTGCCAACTCCTGCGGAAGGCGCGCCTTGCGTATCGCGGGTGTCCGGTCAGGCACGTACGCACGCGAGGCCGTTCCGAGAGATAAGAAGGGGGAGGATGCGCGGCAACCGTCCCTCTTCTTATCGAAGAGGGATTTTTTCACGGCCTTGTGAGCGCCGGCGACTCCCACGCCGGCGATGGACAAACGAAGACGCGATCCCTTCTTCTTATCCAGAGCGGTGGAGGGACTGGCCCGATGAAGCCCGGCAACCGTCTTGCGGGGAGGCGACTTCGGTCACGTGGGGTGCGGAGCAGGCCCCGGTCGAAAGAGCTTCCGCGCGGGACCCGGTGCCAACTCCTGCGGAAGGCGCTTTTCGCGTGTCACAGGCGTCCGGACGGAGCGCATGTGCATGCGAGGCCGTTCCGAGAGATGAGAAGAGGGCATTTCGAAGGCGGTTCGAAATCCCTCTTCTTGTCGAAGAGGGATTTTTTCGTGGTACCGCCTAAGAACGGCGTTGCTTATCGAACCCCATCGTTCGGATGCAGGATGGTCAAGGAGGGAGCGCCATGTCGGAAACGATTGGCCTTCGCCCTCACAATGCCTGGCTGGAGTGCATCGAAAAGGCGCTTGAAGGCCTGGAGTACGGAACCGTTCAAATTACGGTTCATGACGGTCAAATCGTACAAATCGACCGGACGGAGAAGATGCGGTTCCCGGTGGCCGCAAAAATGGCCGCAAAGGGACGGGCGGCCGCAGCGGGAATGAAGCAGGAAAATAACGAGGCCGGGTCCAAGCGCCATCGCTGACCATCCTGTGAAACAGAACCGATTGTTCTGCACCGATTTTTCCATCGGCCGACTGGACGACCAGAGGCCCCTGACATCTGCCGTGAGGTGGCGTACCGCCGAGGGCGGCAGAGCAGGGGCCTTTTGTGTTGAAAAGCAAAGAAGAAGGGAGAGGAGATGAACATGAGGACGTGGATCAAAAGGCGCGGGTTCGCCTTCTTCATCTTGATCATCGCTTTTGCCTTCGCAGGGCTTGCGGCTTGCAGCAACGCCTCCGGGACGGGGGAGAAAGGCCGGGGCGACCGCCTCCCGGCTCAGGAGGGAAGTTCGGCGTCCGGGCGAGCGGCGGACGGTCGGCAGGGTGACGCTCCGACCGCAGAGATTTTAAACGTCTCGTTCGATGTCGGTCGGGAACTTTACGCCGACTATAACCAGGCGTTTGCCGCTTACTGGAAGCGGCAAACCGGCCGGACGGTCACCATCCATCAATCGCACGGCGCGGCGAGCAAACAGGCGCGGGCCGTGATCGACGGCCTGAAAGCGGACGTGGTGACGTTGAACGTGGCCTACGACATCGACGCCATAGCAAAGGCCGGCCTGATCGATAAACATTGGCAATCGCGCCTGCCGTATCACAGCGCGCCTTACACGACGACGGCCGTCTTCCTCGTCCGGGCCGGGAACCCGAAAGGCATCAAGGACTGGGACGATCTCGTGAAGCCGGGCGTGGAGGTCATCACGCCGAATCCGAAGACGGCGGGAGCCGCAAAATGGTTCTATCTCGCCGCCTGGGGCTACGCCCTGCAAAAATATAATGGCGACGAAGAGAAGGCCAAGGCGTTCGTCGCCGAATTGTACCGTCATGTTCCGGTGCTCGATACCGGGCAGCGGGGATCGACGACGACGTTTGTCGAGCGCGGCATCGGGGACGTGTTCATCGCTTTTGAAAACGAAGCTTCGTTCGTGCTCCAGGAGTTTGGAAAAGACCGGTTCGAAATCGTGGCGCCCTCGAAGAGCATCCTGGTCGAGTTTCCCGTGAGCGTCGTGGACAAAGTCGTCGATGAAAAAGGCACGCGCGACGTGGCCGAAGCGTATCTCGAGTACCTGTACTCGGAAGAGGGGCAGGCGATCGCCGCCAAGCACTTCTACCGCCCGCGTCTCGAGGCCGTCGCCAAGCGGTATGCCGATCAGTATCTTCAGGTGCAGACGTTTACCGTCGAGGAACTGGGAGGATGGCAAAAGATGCATGACCTTCATTTTGCCGACGGCGGCCTCTTCGACCAAATCTTCAACAGGGCGCGGTAGTTCGGGGGCTTCGGGGCGTCGCCGGGACGTCAAACGAATTTTCGGGAAGGGGGGGAAGCGCGGATGACGGTTTTCCGTGCGGCGGTTTTCCGCACGCGGCGTGTCCTTCCGGGGTTCGGCCTGTCCCTGGGGTATACCGTGTTTTACCTGAGCCTCATCGTGCTCTTGCCGTTCGTCGCGCTGTTTTTAAAGTCGGCCACCCTCGGCGGGGAGCGGTTTTGGGCGGCGGTCGCCGAACCCCGGGCGGTGGCGGCCTACAAGCTGAGTTTTCTTTCGGCGCTCGGCGCGGCGCTGGTGGATGCGGTGTTCGGTCTTCTGGTCGCTTGGGTGCTGGTGCGGTATCGGTTTTGGGGCCGGGAAATCGTAAATGCTCTGGTCGATTTGCCCTTTGCGTTGCCGACGGCCGTCGCCGGGATCGCCCTGACCGCGCTGTATGCGGAAAACGGTTGGATCGGAAAGCTTTTTAAGCCGTTCGGCGTGAAAATCGCCTACACGCCGCTCGGCATCGCGGTGGCGCTCGTCTTCATCGGGCTCCCCTTTGTGGTCCGCACGGTTCAACCCGTCCTGGAGGCCCTGGAACAGGAGATCGAGGAAGCGGCGGCGACGCTCGGCGCGTACCGGTGGGAGACCTTCCGCCGCGTCATCCTCCCGGCGCTTAAGCCGGCCCTCCTCACCGGTTTCGCGCTGGCCTTCGCCCGGGGCGTCGGGGAGTACGGGTCCGTCGTGTTCATCTCCGGCAACCTGCCGTTTAAGACGGAGATCGCGCCGGTGCTCATCATGATGAAGGCCGAACAGTACGATTATGCCGGGGCGGCGGCCGTCGGAACGGTCATGCTCCTCATTTCGTTCGTCATCCTCATTCTCATCAACCTTCTGCAGGGGCGCGCGAGCCGTCGGACGGCGCAGGGGTAGGTCGGGCGGAGGAGCGGGAGGCGCGATGACGTGAGTCGGACGGAGGATTGGGAGCGCGATGGCGTGAGCCAGGCGGGGGAGCGGGGGCGCGAAAGCGATGGTCGGGCGGAAACGGAGGGGGCGCGCGCATCGGGCCGGGCGGTTTGCGAGTGCTGAAGGAAGGGCGAGCAGAAGGCGAGCAGAACGAGCGGTGAAGGATGGACGGGGGGGGAGGACGATGACGATCATCGAGCCGGCCGCCTTTGAGGGTCGGTCGCCTGCGGCGGATCGTCCGCCGCACTTGACGGAGCCGCGCCTCGTGCGGGGGATGTTGATCGCCCTGGCGCTTCTTTTTCTGGGCGTGCTGCTTGTCCTCCCGCTCATCGTCGTGTTCACCGAGGCACTGCAAAAAGGCGTGAAAGTCTACGCAGCAGCGATCACCGAACGGGAGGCCCTGTCCGCCGTGCGCCTGACGCTCGCCGTCGCCGCCATCGCCGTGCCGCTCAATGCGCTGTTCGGCCTTGCGGCGGCGTGGGCGGTGACCCGCTTCACGTTTCCGGGAAAAAACGCGCTCGTCACGCTCATCGACCTGCCGTTTTCCGTGTCGCCGGTCATCGCCGGGCTGATGATCGTGCTCCTCTACGGGGCGCACGGGTTGTTCGGCCCCTGGCTTGCGGAACGGGGCCTCCAGATCGTCTTTGCATTTCCGGGGCTGGTGCTGGCCACGGTGTTCGTGACGTTTCCGTTCGTGGCCCGGGAACTGATCCCGACGATGCAGGCGCTGGGGACGGCGCAGGAGGAGGCGGCGCTGACCCTCGGCGCCGGCGGTCTCCGGATTTTCTGGCGGGTGACCCTGCCGAACGTCCGATGGGCGCTTTTGTACGGTCTGGTGATGACGAACGCCCGGGCGATGGGCGAATTCGGCGCCGTGTCGGTCGTCTCCGGGCACATCCGGGGGCAGACGAACACGATTCCGTTGCACGTCGAGATCTTGTACAACGAGTACCGGTTTACGGCCGCCTTTGCCGTGGCTTCGCTGCTCGCGCTTCTGGCGCTGGTCACCCTTGGGATCCGGCAAAGCGTGGAGCGGCGTCACCTTCGACGGGCGGGAGGCGGACCGGCGGGCGTTCTTGCGGGCGGCGAGGAAGGAGGGTGAGCGATGTCCGTGGAGGTCCGGGGACTCTGGAAGCGTTTCGGACGATTTGCAGCCGTCAAAGGGATCGACTTTGCCGTCGAAAAAGGGAAGCTGGTCGGGCTCCTCGGTCCGAGCGGGAGCGGCAAGACGACGGTCCTCCGGCTTCTCGCGGGGCTGGAAATTCCGGATGCCGGCGAGATCCGCTTCGGCGGACGCTCCGTCATCGGCGTCCCGCCGCAAAAGCGGCGCATCGGCCTGGTCTTTCAGCACTACGCGCTTTTTCCGCATATGACCGTCTTCGAGAACATCGCCTTTGGCTTGCGTGTGCAAAAAAGATCCGACCGGGAGATCGAAGCGAGGGTCCGGGACCTCCTCGCGCTCGTCGGGTTGAGCGGCTTGGAGCGGCGCTTTCCCCAAGAGCTTTCCGGCGGGCAAAGGCAGCGGGTGGCCTTCGCCCGGGCCCTGGCGCCGGAGCCGGAGCTGCTCCTGCTCGACGAGCCGTTTGCCGCCCTCGACGCCCAGGTGCGAAAAAGCCTCCGCGCTTGGCTGCGGGAGATGGTCCGGCGCCTGGGGATCACGACGATCTTTGTGACGCACGACCAGGAAGAGGCGGTGGAAATGGCGGATGAGCTCATCGTCATGAACGAGGGACGCCTCGAGCAGCAAGGCCCGCCCCTCGAGGTGTACCGGAGGCCCCGGACGCCTTTTGTGGCCCGTTTTCTCGGGGAGTCCATCGAGATCCCCCGCCCCTCGACGCTCAAAGGGTTTGAACATGTGGATCCGGACGCCTTGGCCATCGTCCGGCCGGAGTTCGTCGAAGTGGGTTACCCGCATGAACTGTCGAACCTTCCGGCGGCGGAAACAGGAATCGTGCAGAGAGTGCATTTTCGCGGCCGCGAATGGCAGGTCGAGGTGGCGGTGGGCGGGAAGACGCTGGCTGTGTATCTCCCGTCGGAGCGGGAAGTGCCGCGGCCCGGAGACGAAGTGCGGGTGTTTATCCGCCGCTTGTACGTTTTCCAGGGTGAGAAGATGGCCGTGGTGGAAAACGAAAACGCCTTACAACCCCGTCATCCGGCCCGGCACCAAGGGCCGGCGGCCGACGGATCGGCGGAAGCGCCGCGAGGGAACCCGCCCCCGCAGGCGTCGGGCCCGGCGGCGGCGAGGCGATAAGGCGAGGCGATCAGGCGATCAAAGGGAGGAGGAGGGATGGCGATGGCCGATCTGGTGCTCGATCCGGAGGAAATCCGTTCGCTGGCCGAAACGCTGAGGGACGCGCCCCCGGAGGAAATCTTGCGCACGGCGCTCGAGCGCATTCCGCGCCTCGCGTTGGCGTGCAGCTTCGGCGCGGAAGACATGGTCATCCTGGACCTCTTGATGAAAATCGACCCAGAGGCGTCCGTGTTCTACCTGGATACGGATTTGTTCTTCCCGGAGACGTACGCGCTTCGGGATGAGGCGGTTCGGCGCTACGGCATTCCGAACCTGCGCCGCATTCGCCCGGACTTGAGCCTCGAAGCGCAGGCCGCGGAATACGGCGAGGCGCTCTGGAGCCGGGATCCGGACCTGTGCTGCTACCTGCGCAAGGTTCAGCCCCTGGAGCAGGTGCTGGCCGGACTGGACGGCTGGATCACCGGCATCCGCCGGGAGCAGGCGCCGACCCGCGCGCGGGCGGAAGTGTTCGAGATCGACGGGAAGTTCGGCGTCGTGAAGGTCAATCCGCTGGCTTATTGGACGTGGGATGACGTGTGGAACTATATCCGGGCGCATGATGTGCCGTACAACCCGCTTCACGATCGGGGATATCCGAGCATCGGCTGCGCGCCCTGCACGCGCCCGGTGCAACCGGGCGAAAATCTGCGCGCGGGGCGCTGGTCGCCCTTCGATAAGACGGAATGCGGCTTGCACGGCTGAAAGCGTCGTCAGGATATCGCTGAAGCTGAGGAAGGCGCTTTTAAGAAGCGCTGTAGGCTCAAGAAGCGCTGGAGTCGTATACGAAACGCTTTATCAGAGGAGGGGTTGCATTGGAGCCGGCCGTTTTGCCCCATGGCGGCCATCTCGTTCACCGCGTGCTGACCGGCGAGGCGCGTCGCGAGGCGCTTCTCCGAAGCCGGTTCCTTCCGCGCCTCCTTCTTTCACCCCGGGCGCTGTCCGATCTGGAACTGATCGGCGTCGGCGCTTACTCGCCGCTTGTCGGTTTTCTCGGCCGAGAAGATTACGAAAGCGTCCTCACGTCGATGCGGCTTAGAGACGGAACGGTGTGGCCGATCCCGATCACGTTGCCGGTGGACGAGGAGTTGGCCCGGCGCCTTCGGGCCGGACAGGAGGCGGCGCTCGTCGGGGAGGAAGACGGCGTCGTCTACGGCGTGATCGAGATCACCGAGGTCTATCCGTATGATCCCAGGCGCGAGGCGGAGGCGGTCTACCGGACGACGGAAGACGCGCATCCGGGCGTCCGCAGGCTGTACGCGCAGCCCGGCCGCTATGTCGCCGGCCCCGTTTGGCTGCTCGACCGGCCGAAGCGGGAGGGGTTTCAAAAGTATTGCCTCGATCCGGCGGAGGCGCGAGAAGCCTTCCGGCGCCGCGGATGGCGGACGGTCGTCGGTTTCCAGACGCGCAATCCGATCCATCGCGCCCACGAATACATTCAAAAAAGCGCTCTGGAGATCGTCGACGGCCTTTTCCTCCACCCGTTGATCGGCGAGACGAAAGCCGACGACATTCCTGCGGAGGTCCGTCTGCGGAGCTACGAGGTGCTCCTCGAGCATTATTACCCGCGGGATCGCGTGCTTCTTTCGGTTTATCCGGCGGCGATGCGCTACGCCGGCCCGCGGGAGGCGGTGTTGCACGCTTTGGTCCGCAAAAATTACGGCTGCACGCACTTCATCGTCGGGCGCGATCACGCCGGCGTCGGCCGTTATTACGGTACGTATGAGGCGCAGCACATTTTCAAGAACTTCAAGCCCGAGGAAATCGGCCTCACGCTTCTCTTCTTCGAGAACAGCTTCTATTGTGAGAAATGCGACGGCATGGCGTCGGAGAAAACCTGCCCTCACCCGGCGGAATACCGCTCCCTTTTGTCCGGGACCAAGGTGCGCGAGATGCTGCGTCGCGGAGAAAAGCCTTCTCCCAAGTTCACGCGGCCGGAGGTGGCGGAGGTGCTCATCCGGGGCCTGGAAGAGAAAGGAGTGGCGGTCCATGGCGCGTGAGAAGAAGCGATCGGATGCGCAAGAGCGGGCTGAACGGGAGCAAGATCCGCGGAATGATGCGCAGGCGTTGAACGCGGTGGAAATCGTCAAGCGCGAAAGCCGTTATCTCCGCGGCCACATCAAGGAAGAACTTCAGAACGATGCGCCCAAGTTTTCCGAAGAAAGCGTGCAAATCCTGAAGTTTCATGGGGTTTATCAGCAGGACGATCGAGATCTTCGGCCAAAGCTCAAGAAAGAGGGAAAAGACCGGCACTGGATGATGATGGTCCGCGCCCGCATCCCGGGCGGCGTGCTGACGCCGGAGCAGTACCTGACCTTCGACCGGCTTGCCGATCGGTACAGCGATTACGGGACGCTCCGCCTCACGGATCGCCAAACGATTCAGCTGCACGGCGTCGTCAAAAGCCACCTGAAAGCGACCATCCGCTCGATTCACGAGGCGCTTCTGACGACGCTCGGCGCCTGCGGGGACCTGGTGCGGAACATCGTCTGCTGTCCCGCCCCGGGCGACGACCCATACCGGGCGGAGCTCCGCGAAGACATGCTGGCTCTGGCCGATCGCCTCGGCGCGAGGACGAATGCGCCGTATGAGATTTGGCTGGACGGCGAGCCGGTCGAACTTCCGGAACTTCAACCGGAAGAGCCCCTGTACAAAGAGGCGTACCTGCCGCGGAAGTTCAAGATCGCCCTCACGCCGGAAGGGGACAACTGCGTCGACGTCTACGCCAACGACGTCGGCCTCGTGGCGCATCTCGATGATGGTCGCCGGCATGTCGTCGGCTACACGATCCTCATCGGCGGCGGCATGGGCCGGGCCGCCCACGATGGGCACACCTATCCGCGGGTGGCCAGCCCTTTCGCCTACGTGCCGCGGGAACGGCTGGTCGACGTCGTGACCGCCATCGTCACGGTCTATCGCGACTACGGGCATCGGGGGGAAAATCGCCGCCTCGGCCGCATGAAGTATCTCGTAGAGGAGAAGGGGATTCCGTGGTTTCGCGAAGCGGTGGAACACCGGATCGGGTATCGCCTCGCCGAACCGCGCCGGCTGGTCTGGGAAACCAGCGAAGACCATTTGGGCTGGCAGCGGGAGGAGGACGGCTTAAGCGGGCTCGGTCTTTTCATCCCCAGCGGACGCATCCAAGACACCGAGGCGGTGCGCTTAAAGTCGGCGCTCCGCGACATCGTGCGCGAATTTCGTCCTTCCATTCGGCTGACGGCCCAGCAAAACATCATCCTCAGCGGAATTCGGGACGAACATCGTCCGGACGTCGAAAAGCGCTTGCGCGAAGCGGGGGTGCCGCTTCCGGCGGAACTTTCGACCGTGCGGAAAAACGCCATGGCCTGCGTCGCCCTGCCGACGTGCGGCCTGGCGGTGGCCGAAGCGGAGCGGATTCTTCCCGACGTCGTCGCGGCGTTTGAGCGACTGTTCGAAGAGCTGGGGCTCTCCGAAGAGGCGATCACGATCCGCATCTCGGGCTGCCCCAACGGCTGTTCGCGCCCGTACGTCGGGGAGATCGCGTTCGTCGGCCGCACCTTGGGCAAGTACGAGGTGTATCTGGGCGGCGATCGCTTCGGCACGGTGCTGAGCGAACGGTTCCGAGAGATGGTGCCGCTCAATGAGCTGGTCGCGTCGGTGCGGCCGGTGCTGGAGGCTTATGTCCGCGAGCGCGGGCCGGGCGAAGGGTTCGGCGCGTTTGTCCGGCGCGTCGGGCTGGCGCGTTTTCAATCCGTCGAACCGCGGCCATCGTGACCGATGAAAATCGTTATCCGATGAAAACGGGATGGCCGGCTGAGGACCGGCCGGTTCGAAGCGAAACTTCGGCAAAGGGAGAGTGGAGGCATGGACGGTGGTAAAGTCTACTTGGTCGGCGCCGGGCCCGGCGACGCCGGGCTGATGACGTTGCGCGGCCGGCGTCTTTTGGCGGAAGCCGATGCGATCGTCATCGATCGACTGGCCCCGGCGCGCCTTCTGCGATACGCCCGCGAGGACGCCGAAGTGTATCACGTGGGCAAGGCGGCCGGCCGCCACCTGGTGCCCCAGCGGGAGGTCGAAGCGCTCCTCATCCGGCTGGCCCGGCGCGGTCTTACGGTCGTCCGCCTGAAGGGCGGCGATCCGTTCGTGTTCGGCCGCGGCGGCGAGGAGATCGTGGCCTTAAGCAGGGCCGGCGTCCCGTGGGAGGTCGTACCCGGCATCACCTCCGCCGTGGCCGTCCCGGCATACGCCGGGATCCCGCTTACGTACCGCGGGGTTGCATCCGCCTTCACCGTCGTCACCGGCCATCGGTGCACGTGCGAAGAGGCCCAAAACCCGCCGGTCGCGGCGGGCGAAGCGCCCGCGCCCGTCGACTGGTCCAGGCTGGCCAAGGCCGGCGGTACGCTCGTCATTCTGATGGGCGTGACGCAGCTTCCGGCGATCACAGAGCAACTGATCGCTTTCGGTCGCTCTCCGGATACGCCGGCCGCCGTCATCCAATGGGGGACGCGCGCCACACAGCGGACGGTCCGCGCCCGCCTCGGCGAGCTCGCCGAACGCGCGCGGGCGGCGGGCATCGGGTCGCCGGCGGTGATCGTCGTCGGCGCGCTTTGCGCGCTGTCCGAAGCGCTGGCGTGGTATGAGCGGTTGCCGCTGTTCGGCCGGCGCGTCGTCGCCGTGGCGGAGACGCGCGAGCGGGCGCTGGCCATGGCGGAGGCGGCCGAGGCGCTCGGAGCGGAGGCGGTGGATCTTTCGCTCCTTCCGTACGCGCGCTTTGACCGCTCGGCGGTCGATCGGCTGCTTAAGGGAAGCGGCCTCGGCGCTTCGGCGCCGGGGCGCGGTGAGGCGGGCCGCCGCGCGCTCTGGGTATTTCGGACCGCGCTCGGGGTGGAAGCCGTCTGGCGGGCCCTTGAGGCCCGGGGTCTTGATGCCCGAGCCCTTTCGGGGATCCGGATCGCGGCCGCGGGCCCCGGGGCGGAAGCGGCGCTTCTCCGGCGCGGAATCCGGCCGGATGCCCTCCTCCCTGAGCAGGAGGAGGATGCGCCTTTTGACGGCCGGGCGCTGTTCGACCGAAGCGCCCGGCGGTTTTGGGCGGCGATGGCCGAGCCGGGCGCGCCGGTGTTCGTCGAGGCGGGGAGCGGCCTTGCGGCTTTCGGGCAAAAAGCGCCGGAGCGCGGCATGGAAGGCGCGTCCTGCGGCGCTTCTTTTGAGCGGCTTTCCTTATGGACGGTCGACGAGGCAAGGCTCCGCGCCCGACTGGAGCGGCTCCTCTCGGACGCCGTGCCGCCGCGGATCGACCTCCTCTGGGCGGAATCTCCCGCCGCCCTGGCCGTGGGGAAAGCGGCGCTCGACATCGCGTCGAACGCGCAAGCGGCGCCTTTCGTCGTGATCGGCGGTTGCGCCGAAGATCTGTCGCCGTCCTTGGAGGCCGGGGCGCCCCTTTCGGGGGCACCGACGGCGGAACGCGCCGGAGCAGGGGAACCGGTGGAGGTTCCGCGCCGATGGCGATGACGGCTTCCCGGACGGCCGCGGTGCTGTTCGTCGGGCACGGTACGCGCTTTCCCAACGGGCGGCGGGCGTTCCTTAAGACCGCGGCTGACGCCGCGACGAGACTTGGGATCCGGCATTTTGAGGCGGCGTTTTTGGAATTCTGTCCTCCGACGGTGGCGGACGCCTTGCACAAGCTGTACCGGAGCGGGGTGCGCGAGGTCCTCATCGCCCCCCTTCTGCTGTTTGCGGCCGGTCATGGGAAGCAGGATCTGCCTTCCGAGGTGGATCGCGCCCGGGAAGCGTGCCCGGGGCTCAGGGCGCGTTTTGCGCCGGTATTCGGCGAGGATCCGCGCCTTGTGGCGCTGGCCGCGGAGCGGGCGCTTAAGGCCGCCGGCCGGTTCGAGGCCGGCGACGCCCTTCTGGTCGTCGGACGGGGAAGCCGGGATGCGGAAGCGTTTGCGGCTTTCCGCCGCGTCGCCGAAGCGATCCGCCGCGCGCTCGGGGTCGAGCGCTGGGGGTTCGGGATGCTCACCGGCATCGGGCCGGGGCTGGAAGAGGCGGCCGCGCGTTTGTGGGCGCAGAGCCCGCGGCGGACGGTGGTGTTGCCGTATTTGTTGTTCGAAGGGTATCTGATGCGGAAGCTGCCGGAGCGCCTGAACCGGGCATTGTCGGCGGATCGGGCTTCCGTCGCGATCGCCCGGCCGCTGGGGCCGCACCCGCTTCTTTCCGCGGTCTTGGCCGATCGGGTGCGGGAAGGCATGGACGGGTGCACCGGCCGCAGGAAGGGCAGAGCGATGCCGGGCCTTCCAGGTGTCCATGGCCCGTGGCCGGATCCGTAGGGGGGCCGGATGTCTTGATGGCGCCGGGGTTCCGACAGTTGAAAAACCTTTTGCGTTTTTTCCGCTGGCTATGTTAACATGCGCCTAACCGAGCGAAAGCCAGGCTCCGCTGAGAGCCGAAGTGAACCTGACCGCGGTGAGAACGGCCCTGCCGCCCGTTCTGCGGGAAGTGAAGCCTGCGGAACCAAGCTCGGCGGCGGAAAGGGATCCCCGGGCTTCGAGCCCCTCGTCGATGATGCAAGATGCAACCGGGCTAGGATCCATCGATGGGATGGTTGTTTGTGAGTTGCGGAACAGCTATAATAACGCTAAGCCTTTCCACGGACAAGCGCAAAGCGGGCGAAGATGGGGCCATGCGCGCCCGGTTCGGGGCATCCAGAGAGCGGAGGCCTGAGGCTGGAAGCCGCCGCTGCCGCCGCGGGTGCGTACCTCCCCGGAGCCGATCCGGCAAAAGGATGGGGCGTTACGACCGGGCGAGGTCTCGGTCGGACGGCGGTCCTGCCCGAATCGCGAGTAGCCGGATCCGTCGGCGGCGATAACGCGAAGAGCGGGTCGGTCGGAGGGCCGGCGGAAAGGGCCCGTTTCCTTTGGATTCGGGATGCCCGGTGAGGGCATCGGTCCGGCGAGGGAACAGGGCTGCCGGTTCGGGCCGGCCAAAAAGGGTGGTACCGCGGGAGACCCCCGCCCCTTTGGGGCGGGTTTTTTTGTCGGCGCTTGCGCTTTTTGCTGCCGAAAAACGTCATGCCACAAATCGAAAGAAAGGATGAAAGCCCATGCCGACGGTGGTCCTTCCCGACGGAGCGAAGCGGGCCTTTCCGGACGCCCGGACGGCGGCGGACGTCGCCCGGGCGATCGGCCCGTCGCTCGCCAAACGGGCGCTGGCGGCGGAGATCAACGGTCGCGTCGTCGATCTTTCGCATCCGGTCGCGGAGGGGGATGCGGTCCGCATCCTCACGGCCGAAGACGAGGGCGGCCTTTTGGCGATGCGGCATACGGCGGCCCACATCCTCGCCCAGGCGATCCTCCGGCTCTATCCGGGGACGAAGCTCGGCGTCGGACCGGTGATCGAGGACGGGTTTTATTACGACGTCGACCCGCCGCAGCCGATCACCGCCGACGATCTGCCGCGGATCGAGGCGGAGATGAAGAAGATCATCGCTGAGGATCATCCCCTCATCCGGCAGGAAGTGACGCGGGAGGCGGCGATCCGCCACTATGAGGCGGTCGGCGACCCGTACAAGCTGGAGCTCATCGCCGCCATCCCGGAGGGCGAGCCGATCACCTTCTACCGGCAGGGGGAGTTCGTCGACCTCTGCCGGGGGCCGCATGTGCCGTCGACGGGCAAGGTGAAGGCGGTGAAGCTCCTCTCCGTCGCCGGGGCGTACTGGCGGGGGGATCACCGCCGCCCGATGTTGACGCGGATTTACGGCACCGCCTGGGCGTCGGAAAAAGATCTCGAGGCGTATCTGGCGCGCCTGGAAGAAGCCCGGCAGCGGGATCATCGGCGGATCGGGAAGGAGCTTAAGTTTTTCACCTTTTCGCGGGAAGTCGGCCAGGGTCTCCCGCTCTGGCTTCCGAACGGCGCCAAGGTGCGGCGGATCATCGAGCGCTACATCGTCGATCTGGAGGAGTCGCTCGGCTACCAGCACGTGTACACCCCGGTGCTGGCGAACGTCGAGCTCTATGAGATCTCGGGCCACTACGCCCACTACAAGGACAACATGTACCCGCCGATGGAACTCGACCACGAGCGGCTCGTCCTCCGGCCGATGAACTGCCCGCATCACATGATGATCTACAAGAGCGAGCCCCGGAGCTACCGGGATCTGCCGCTTAAGATCGCCGAGCTCGGGACGATGTTCCGCTACGAGGCGTCCGGGGCGCTGACGGGGCTCCACCGGGTGCGGGGGATGACGCTGAACGACGCCCACATTTTCGTCACGCCGGAGCAGATCGAAAGCGCGTTTTCCGAAGTGGTGGAGCTCATCCTGCGGGTGTATCGGGATTTCGGCATCGACGACTACTGGTTCCGCCTGTCGCTCCGGGATCCGGCGGATACGGAAAAATACGTTCAGAACGACGCGATGTGGGAGATGGCGGAGGGGATGCTCCGGCGGGCACTCACCGACCTCGGGCTCGACTTCGTCGAGGCGAAGGGCGAGGCGGCCTTCTACGGGCCGAAGCTCGACGTGCAGGTGAAGACGGCCCTCGGCAAAGACGAGACGCTGTCGACGGTGCAGCTCGATTTCGTGCTGCCGGAGCGGTTTGACCTCACGTACGTCGGCGAAGACGGCGCCTCCCACCGGCCGGTCGTCATCCACCGGGGCGTCGTCGGGACGATGGAGCGTTTTGTCGCCTATCTCCTGGAAAAATCGAAAGGGGCGCTCCCGGTGTGGCTATCGCCGGAGCAGGCGGTCGTCCTGCCGGTGTCCGACCGCTTCCGGGAGGCGGCGGAGGCCGTCGTCCGGGCGCTTCAGGCGGCCGGCGTGCGCGTTCGCTTCGACGCCCGGGCGGAGAGCCTGAACTACCGCATTCGCGACGCCCAGGTGAAAAAGATCCCGTACACGCTGGTCGTCGGGGAGCGGGAGGCGGAAAGCGGGACGGTCGCCGTCCGGCGCCGGGGCGAAAAGGCGGCGGAGACGATGTCGATCGAAGCGTTCATCGCCCTCGTGAAGGACGACGTGGCCCATCGCCGGTGAAGGACGGGGCTCGCGGCGGTGCTTAAGCCCCCCGTCGCAAGCAGGGCGGATCGGCGTCATCGTCGCCCGGGTGAAACGAGGCTGCCGGAAGTCGAAACGACTCAGGCGTCGCGCGGGTCGCAGACGTCGCGAGAGACTCAGGAGTCGAAGACACGGACGTCACGAGTGATGCGGGCGGCCGAGGCCGGCCGCCGAAATCGACGGGCGAAAAGGGGGAATGGCGCGATGGAGCGGCTGGAAGGGGCGGCGCTGGAGCGGGCCCGGGCGGCGCTCCGCCGGTGGGAAGGCCGGACGGCGTACGTGCACCTGGAGACGACGCAGGGGGCCTATGCCCGGCACCACCGGGGGGAGGCGCATCCGGTCGGCGGGCTGGTGCAGAACGCCCGCGTCGTCATCGAGCGGGCGTCTCTTTTCGGCCCCGGCCCGTACCGGCTCGGGCTGGTGACGGTCGACGGCTATGCCCTCGTCGAAGGGCTGACGCACTGGGAGGAGGCCGGCGGAGGGCCGAACGGTCGGCCGGAGGACGCTCTGGCGTTTTATGCCCTGCTTGCGGACGGAAAGCTCGCCGCCGCCTTCATCCTTTCGACGGCGCCGCGGGCGCTGGCCGGGCGGGCCCTCGTGGGGACGGAGGTGCTGGATCTCGCGGCGGCCGCCGAGGCGTCGGAACATCCGGCGCCGTTCGGCGGAACGGCGTCGGTGCCGGACGCCGGCTCGGGATCGCCCCCGCTCGGTCCGCCGGGCGCCACGGTCCTGTCGATTTTTCCGCATCCGGATGATGAGACGTTTGCCGCCGGGGCGACCCTGGCCCGGTGGGCGGCGTCCGGCGCCCGCGTGGTGGCGGTGACGCTCACGCTGGGCGAGCTCGGCCGGAGCCTGGGCGACCCGCCGTTTGCCACCCGTCTGACGCTTTCGGACGTGCGTCGACAGGAGCTTGCGGCGGCCCTCCGGGCCCTCGGCGTCGAGCGGATCGTCCTGATGCATCTGCACGACAAGACGGTGGAGTTCGTCGATCGGGAGGCCCTCGTCCGGCGCCTTCTGGAGACGATCGAAACGTATCGCCCGCAGACGATTGTGACTTACTATCCCGGGTATGCCGTGCATCCGGACCACGACGCCACCGGAGAGGCGGTCGTGGCGGCGGTGGCCCGCCTGCCGCGGGACCGCCGGCCGGCGGTCTACGGCGCGGCGTTTGCCCCGGGATGGGAGCGGCTCGGACCGCCGGATTACGTCGTCGAGGCCGGGGCGTTCTGGCCGAAGAAGCTGGCGGCCCTTCGGGCGCACGCGTCGCAGACGGGCGCCCTGTTCCGGGAGTACGAGGCGCTTTTGGCCGCCGGAGATCAGGCGGCAGAGGCGGCCTTCTTGGCCCGTTTTCGGGAAGAGCGCTTCTGGCGGGTGGATGTGGAGACAGGGCGGGATCCGTGATATGAGCGGCCGCTTCCGCCCGATCGGGGAAGGGAGGATCAGCGTTTCGCGGGGGACCGCTTGGCCTTCCTGCCGATGCGGCCGATGACGGCCGCCGAAGCGGCGAACAAGAGGCTAAAAAGCGCTCCGACTTTGGCCTCGGCCTGAAGCGCCCGGTCGTCGGGGAAGGCTGCTTCGGCCATGAACAGGGAGACGGTCAGTCCGCTGGCGGAGCTTAAGGCGATGACAAGCAGGCTGAAACGATCGAAGTCGACGGCGCGGAGCCACCCGATCGACTCGGTCAATCGTCCGGCCATGTAGATACCGGCCGTTTTGCCCACGAAAAGGGAAAGGGCGATGACGACAGACAAGGGCCCAAAGGTAGAGAACGGAACGCCGGCGTTGGCCAGGGCGAAGAGAAAGAGACCGTCGTCGACCGGGCCGGATACGGTGGATTCAAAACGGTGAAGCGGCGCCGATTTTTTTTCGTGATCGGCCGCCTGAGCATCGGACGCCCCGGCGGGCTGAGGAGCCGTCGGCAAAAACGGGACGATCGGCACGAGGGCAAGCGAGGGGTGAAGCCCGGCGCGATACAGTCCGTACCAGCTCAAGCCGCCGGCCAAAAAGACGGAGAGGGCCCACTGATTCGGAAGGACGCGGCGAAAGAGCCAGGCGAGGCCAACGGCGAAAAGGACGAAGGCGAGTGCCGGCAGGTGCAGCGGATGATCGGGATTGGAGTAGAAGAGCGCGATGATGAGCATGCTCACGATGTCGTCGCCGATCGCGACCAGCAGAAGAAAACTGATCGCCGGATGATGCGGTCCGAGCGCGAGGCGGGCGGCGAGCCAGGCGATGGCGATGTCCGTGGCGGTGACGATCCCAAAGCCGCGAATCCAGTCGGGATGACCGAGAAGGAGCGTCGTAAGGATGAACAAAAGCGCAGGAACGATGACGCCGAAGGCCATGGCCAGAAACGGGTTAAAAGCGTGAACGATGATGTCCCGCACGCCCCCGTAGCTTGCCAGGGTGGTGACGATGTGCGCCGTCACCAGGCCGAAGAAGAAGGCCATGAAGACGTCGTTCACCAGCCAGGCGAAGCTGGTGGGGCCGAGAAAAGGAACGGTAATCGACGGCTCCCGCATCCACGTCGAATAGGAGGAAGGGTCGATATGGACCCAGATCAGGGCGAGGACGAGGCCGGCCATCAGGGGAACGGCATTCGCCCGCAGTTTCAAATGAAAAGATCGAATACGGTATATATATACCATAAAAATCACCTCCACGTCCATTATACCCGATTTTGTGGCCACGATGCGACGCGCGTCGGGGATGGGGGGATCGCCGTTGACCGAACGTTGATGCGGCCGGGCTTTTGGTGGCTTGACAGGTGGGGATCAGACGGGTATATTGTGAATATAGATATACACAGAATCAGAGCGTGAACAGGATGAAGCGCGATGGACCCGCTGATGATCCGCATCGATCCGGAGGATCCGGCGCCGATCTACCAGCAGATCAAACGGCAGCTGAAGGAGCGCATTCTGAGCGGGTTATTGCCGCCGGGGACGCCGCTTCCGTCGATCCGGGGCCTCGCCGAGGCCCTTCGCGTGAGCGTGATCACGACGCGGCGGGTGTACCAGGAGCTGGAGGTCGAGGGCTGGATCCGGTCGGAGCAGGGAAGGGGGACGTTTGTCGCCGGCTATGACGAGGCGGCGCGGCGGGCGGACCGGCTGGCGCTTGCCCGGGAGGCGCTTCGGGAGGCGATCGAACGGAGCCGGCGCCTCGGCCTAACGGATGCGGAGATCGTTCGGTTGTTCGAAGCGGTGTTGAAGGCGCCCGACGTTTTGGGCGGGCAAGGCGAGCGGCCGGAGAACCGTCCGGAGAGCGGAGATCCGACCGGCGGCTCCGCTGGTTAAACATTTTTAGAGGGTCTAATCTGCAAACAGACTGAACTTTAAGGAGGAGAGACGGCGATGGCGCTTGCCGTTCAGGGGCTGAAAAAGTCGTTCGGCGCGGTGCGGGCGGTCGACGGGATCGACTTTGAGGCGCGTCCGGGGCGGATCTTCGGGCTCCTCGGGGCCAACGGGGCGGGCAAGACGACGACGCTCCGGATGATCCTCGGCCTCGTCGCGCCGGATGCCGGGAAGATCCGCTGGCAGGGGCGTCCGCTCGACGAGAAGACGCGCCGGGAGATCGGGTATCTTCCGGAGGAGCGAGGCCTCGACGAGCAGGCGAAGGTCGAGGAGGTGCTCGTTTACCTCGGGACGCTCAAAGGGCTTTCCCCGCGGGAGGCCCGCCGGCGGGCGGCGGCGTGGCTGGAGCGCTTCGGTCTCGGGGCGGCGCGGCGGCGGAAGGTGAAGACGCTCTCCAAAGGGAACCAGCAGAAGGTGCAGTTCATCGCGGCGGTGCTTCACGATCCGGCGCTCGTCATCTTCGATGAGCCGTTCAGCGGTTTCGACCCGGTCAATGTAGATCTCATCCGGGAGGAGATGCAGAACCTGAAAGCCCAGGGAAAGACGATCCTGCTTTCCAGCCACCGGATGGACCAGGTGGAAGCGCTCGTCGATGAGCTCATCCTCCTCCGAAGGGGCCGCATCGTCCGCCGGGGGACGGTGGCGGCGCTCCGGGCGGCGGTGCCGGTGATCAAATACGTGCTGGAATGGTTCGACGAGGCGGAGGCGCCGGACGAGGAGACGCCCGCCGCTCGAGCCGAATGGGCGCGGCGGGCGGAGGCGCTTCGGGTTCCCGGCGTGCGATCGATCGCGGCAGGCCGGCAGACCGTCGTAGAGGTCGAGGACGACGACGTCGCGCAGGTCGTGCTGAGAACGGCCCTTTCGCTGGGCCGGGTGCGGACGTTTGCGCGGCTGGAGCCGACGCTTCACGAGCTGTTCGTGGCTGCGATGCAGGAAGAATCATGATGCAGGTCGAAGAATGAAGGGGGCGGCGTGGGTGAGGGGGTTCGGGGCGGTTTTCCGGTTTTCATTTTCGTCGAAGCTGAAAAACCCGGCGTACTGGGCGTCGGTGGGGATGATCGTCGGGGCGGTGCTATTCTTTACGAATCTGGAGACGATCGTCCGCTATTTCGTCGATCGCCAGGGAGAGACGGTCATCGGAATCGGCGGGACGCCGGCGGACGTGCAGGCGGTTCTGTCTCTGGCCGGGGACCCGGAGATGCAAGCGATGCTCGAGCGGATGCACGTCCGCCTGCAGGCGACCTTCGGGCCGGCGGCTGAAGGCGGCAAGGCGGGGCGGGCGCCGGATGCCGCCGGTGGACGGGGGCCGGAAGCGGCCCTTGAGCCTGCCAAGGCCGCCGGCGAGGCGGGCGTCGCGTCGGGGGCGCTCGACGCGTACGTCGAGGTCCGCCTTTATCCGAGCGGGCGGATGACCGGGACGGTGCTCACGAAGACGGGAACGAACGCCTCGCTGAACGAACGGGTGACGGACGTCTTTCAGGCGCTTCAGCGGCGCCTCGCGGCCGAGCGGCTTGGCCTCGGGCCGGAGATGGTGTCGGCCCTCGTCGATCCGCCGCCGTTTACGTACCGGACCCTTCAGGGCGGTGAGGAAGACGCCCGCGAGCAGATGGGTCTGGCGATCGGAATGACTTACGTCATGGTGCTCCTGCTTTACCTTTTCATCGTCGGTGGAGCGGGTTCGCTGGTGATGGAGCTCATCCGGGAAAAGTCGAGCCGGTTCATCGAGCTGGTGCTTCCGAGCGTGTCGCCGCTTGCGTACATGTGGGCCAAAATTTTGGCGATGCTCGGCGTGTTCGTCGTGCAGTACGCGGCGGCGGGGCTCATTCTGTACGGCGTCTCTCGGAGGGGAACCGTCACGCTCTTCGGCGATTCGTTTGACCTGTCCAAGATGCCGCTCGATCTTCTGGGCTATGCGCTTCTTCTGTTCGTACTGGGGTATTTGTTCTACGCCGCCATTTTCGCCGCCGTGGGGTCGATGATCGCCCGGGTGGAAGAGGCGAATACGGCGACGACGCCGGTAACGCTTTTGTTCGTGCTGGCCTTCATCATCGCGATGTGGGCGCTTCGGATGCCGGATGCGTCTTTCGTCCGCGTCCTTTCCTGGCTGCCGCCCTTTACGCCGCTTCTTCTGTTCGTGCGCATCGCGCTGGGGAGCGTGGCCGGGTGGGAGATCGCCGGGATCGTCGGGCTCCTCGCGCTTTCGGCGGCCGCGCTGCTGGCGTTTGCCGGCCGGCTATTCCGGCGGATGATCTTAAGCTATGAACCGTGGAGCTGGCGGCGGTTCTGGCAGGCGATGCGCGGGGAAGCAAGCGTCTAACAGACGGGTCGCAAAAGGAAAGGAGAGGTGAACTTCCATCGGGCGAGAAACTCCAATCGAACGAGAAAGGCGGGCAAGGCGCAGGGCGGAAAGTGCGGAACGTGGCGGGCGGGACGAACCGAACGGCGCCGGCCCGGCGGAGGGACCGGGGCCGACCGACGAACGGTCGCGGATCGCTTCGCTCGATCTTCTCCGGGGCATCGCCGTCTTCGGCATCGTCCTGGCGAACATGCCGTCGTTTTGGGGGCCGGAGCTTTTCATGCCGTCCGGCGACGTCCGGACGCCGCTCGATCGGGCGCTTCGGATCGGGCTCGATCTGTTCGTGGAGAATCGATTTTATCCGCTCTTTTCGTTTTTGTTCGGCCTTGGATTTTATCTTTTCATGAAACGGGCGCGGGACAAAGGGGCGCCGGCCGAGGCGCTGGCGCTCCGACGGTTTTTCTGGTTGCTGGGGTTCGGCGCGGTCCATCTGGCCTTTTTCTGGTTCGGAGATATTCTGCACACCTATGCGCTGGGCGGTTTGGCGCTCCTTCTGTTCGAACGGCTTTCGCCTCGGGCGCTCTGGCGCTGGGCGCTCGGAGGACTCGTCGCCGGGGCGCTTTTGTTCGGCCTGCCGGCCCTTCAGCTTCTGTCGGTCGAAGCCGGGGACGATCCGCGCCTCGCCGAAGAGGCGGCTTTCGATCTCGCCGACCCGGAGACGGCGGCGGCGGCGATCGACGTCTATCGGCGGGGGGACGTTTGGTCGTGGCTTCGGTTTCGCTGGAGGACGGAGCTTCCGCTCGTGCTCGGATCCGAAGGGTTGGCGCTCGTTCAGGTTTTGCCGTTTATGCTCGTCGGGCTCGCCTTCGGCAAGCTCGGGGTGGCCGAACGGCCGGCGGCGCACCGGGCGCTTCTGAACCGAGGGCTCCGGTGGGCGCTCGTCGTGTGGCTGCCGCTTTTTTTGCTTTTGCTCTGGCGACGCCTCGGCGTTTCGGCCGTCGGACCGACGGTCGAAGACTGGGCGCTCGTGCTTCTGACCGGCTGGGCGATGAGCTTTGTCTACGGGCTCGTTTTCTTTCGGTGGGTGCCGCCGGCGCTTCCGGCCTGGACGGCGCCGATCGTCGCCGTCGGCCGGATGGCGTTTACGAATTACATCCTGCAGACGGTTCTTGCCGTCGGTTTGATGCGGCTTTTTCGGTTGTACGGAGCGACGACGCTCGCGGAGGAGCTTTGGGCGGCGGGGGCGATTTACGGCGTCAACGTCGCGGTGAGCCGCTTCTGGCTCCGGCGGTATCGCTTCGGTCCGCTGGAGTGGCTCTGGCGGATGGGGACGTACGGGCGATGGATTCCGCTTCGGCGATAGCCCGCCCCGCTCCGGACGGAGCCCGCTTCCGGCCGGGGATGCACCGGCGCGCGCCCGCCCCGGCGACGAAGACGGGGCGGCATCCGGAAGATCGAACCCACGGCAGGACAAACATACGTTCAATTGACATTCCGCGGCGGATCCGATACACTGCCTCTATGTGTTGAATACATCGGCGGGATGAAAAAGCAGAAGCCCCGCGCTTCTCACCTTGCGGCGTTCGCCGGCAAGGTCATCGACCACCACCGCTTTGTTCCGCCGGAGCCTAAGCTGCGGAAGGACGGACGCAGGACGGAAGGACGCGATCGTCGGAGGCGTCGAATCCGGCGCCTTAAGGTCTGAGGCGGATCGTCGCCGAAGCGCCCGGAAGCGGCGGGCGCCGATCCGCTCTGGGCCGATGGCGAACCGTCCCGGGTCTGCGTTGGATCCGGCCGGGTCGGGCGGAAGGAAGCGAACGGCAGAGGGTGAGCGCGTGGGGTCACGCGCTTTTTTTCATACCGCGGAGAGCGCCGGCCCCGGGTCGGGGGGACGGTGCGGTTCGGACGCATGGCTCGGGTCGCGCGCCTCGGCGGGTCGGGCGTCTCGACGGGTCGCGCTTCGGGGCATCGGAGGCGAGCGATCTGAAGCGCCGGCGCCGACCCATCATCGGTGATGGAGGTGGCTTCGATTAGCAAAACGAACCGTGACATTCAGGTGAACGAGGCGATCCGCGCGCGGGAAGTGCGCCTCATCGACGTCGACGGGCGGCAGATCGGCATCGTGCCGCTCCGGGAGGCGCTCCGCCTGGCGCGGGAGAAAAACCTCGACCTCGTCAACATCGCGCCCCAGGCCTCGCCGCCGGTGTGCCGGATCATGGATTACGGCAAATATAAATTTGAGCAGAGCAAAAAAGAGCGGGAGGCCCGGAAAAAGCAAAAGGTCATCACGATCAAGGAAGTCCGCTTCAGCCCGACGATCGAGGAACACGACTTCAACACGAAGCTCCGGCATGTGATTAAATTTCTCCAGGAAGGCGATAAGGTGAAATGCTCGCTCCGCTTCCGCGGACGGCAGATCACCCACGCCGAAATCGGCGCCGAAGTCATGCAGCGGGTGATCGAAGGCACGAAAGACATCGCCGTCGTCGAGCGTCCGCCGCTCTTGGAAGGCCGGAGCCTGATCATGATCCTTGCGCCGAAGGCGGAAAAGCCGGAGAAAGGCGAGCGAAAAGACGCGACGCCTCGGGCCGAGCGCTGAGGGCGGGCCGCCGATGGCGGCCGCCCGACGTGCGGAGGGGCCGCGGCCGCCGTCGGGCTTCTTGGGGCGGAGGAACGACGGCCGACACCGGATGGACGGGGGAAGGCCGAGGGCCGGCTTCCGGCGGCGGAAGGCCGTCGACCGAGGCGGCGCGGGCGTCATTCCCGCCTGACCGACGGCCGCCCGGACGGGGGCGCTCGGAGTGAAGAGAACCGAAGGAGGACCGAACGATGCCGAAGATGAAGACCCATCGCGGCGCGGCAAAGCGCTTTAAGAAGACCGGAAGCGGCAAGCTCATCAAATACCGCGCCAACAAAAGCCACCTCCTCACGCACAAAAACGCCAAGCGGAAGCGGCGCCTGCGCGGGGAGAGCGTGCTCAAGATCGGCGACTACAAGCGGACGATCCGCCTGCTGCCGTACTGAGCTTCTGAGCGGATGACCGTCCGCCGGGGGTTCGTCGGATCGCCGGCAATGGCAAGGACGGCTCCCGGGACGGTTGGGTCGCCCTCGAGAGAGGTTTCAACCGGAGACGGCACGGACCCGTCGAACCGGCGCGGAAAAAAGGTGCGCTCAAAAAGGAGGAGTCGACCGTGGCACGGGTCAAAAATTCGCCGGTCACCCGCCGGCGGCGGAAGAAGATCTTAAAGCTCGCCAAAGGGTATTTCGGCGCCAAGCATGCCCTTTACCGCACCGCCAAGCAGCAGGTGTGGAAATCCCTCGTCTACGCGTATCGGGACCGGCGGCAGCGGAAGCGGGACTTCCGGCGGCTCTGGATCGTCCGCATCAACGCCGCCGCCCGAATGAACGGTCTTTCGTACAACAAGTTCATGTACGGCCTCAAGCAGGCGGGCGTGGCGATCAACCGGAAGATGCTCGCGGAGCTCGCCGTTCGGGATGCCGAGAGCTTCAAGCGGCTCGTCGACGTGGCCAAGCAGCATCTGAACGCGCAAGCCTGAGGCGAAAGCCGATCGGGCAGTCCGGGGCAGGGCGGATGAAAAACGCCCTGCCTTTTTTCGCCGTTTTTCAGTTTTGTCCTTTCACATATTGTGCTATAATCGTACCGGTCGTTTCAAACCGCAAGACGCCGTTTCTTCTCAAAAACCGAAGGGCCGATCCGATTACCCGAGCAAAGGAGCGGAGAAGATGGACTATCGTCCGGGGCTCGAAGGGGTCATCGCCGCCGAGACGGCCATTTCGTTCCTGGACGTCGATCACGAAGAGATCGTCGTCCGCGGCTACAACCTGCTCGATCTGGCCCGGGAGAAAACGTACGTCGACGTCGCCGCCCTCCTCATCGACGGGGCGCTCCCGGATGAGGCGCGGCGAAGCGAGCTGGAGCGGACGCTCGTCGCCGAAAGCCGGGTACCGGA
Organism: Hydrogenibacillus schlegelii; assembly: GCF_001653195.1. Lineage (GTDB taxonomy): Bacteria > Bacillota > Bacilli > Thermicanales > DSM-22653 > Hydrogenibacillus > Hydrogenibacillus schlegelii. The sequence goes on along the minus strand of NZ_JXBB01000014.1, from coordinate 14,258 downwards.
GGCGATCTGGACGATTCTCCGGGCGCTCCCGCCGTCGATGCACGCCATGGACCGCCTCCGGACGGCGGTGTCGGCCCTCGCCGGATTTGACCCGGAGGTGGACGACCACTCGCCGGAGGCGAACCGCCGGAAGGGGATCCGGGCGCTGGCGAAGATCGCCACCGTCGTCGCCAACCTGCACCACATCGCCGAGGGCCGGCCGCCGGCGGAACCGAACCCCGGCCGCGGTTTCGTGGAAAACATGCTGACGATGATCGTCGGCCGGAACGTGACGCCGGCGGAAGTGCGGGCGTTCGACATCTCGCTCATCGCATACAGTGAGCACGAAATGCCGAACTCGACGTTCACCGCCCGGGTCATCGCCTCGACGATGAGCGACCTCTACGGGGCGCTCACCGGCGCCGTCGCCTCGCTGAAGGGGCCGCTCCACGGCGGCGCGAACGAAGCGGTCATGCACATGATGCTCGAAGCCGGGACGCCGGAGGGGATGGAGGCGCTCATCCTGAACAAGCTCGCCGCCAAGGAGCGGATCATGGGTTTCGGCCACCGGGTGTACATGAAGAAGATGGACCCCCGGGCCGCTCTGCTCAAAGAGACGCTCCGGACGCTCGTCGACGCCGGGGCCGACGGGAGGTGGCTCGCGATGGGCGAGGTCGGCGAAGCGGTGATGCAACGGGAAAAGGGCCTCTACCCGAACCTCGACTACTACGCCGCGCCGGTCTACTACGTCCTCGGCATTCCGATCGAGCTCTACACGCCGATCTTCTTCGCCGCCCGAACGGCGGGCCTCGTCGCCCACGTCGTCGAGCAGCATGCGGCCAACCGGCTCTTTCGGCCGCGGGTTCGTTACACCGGCCCGCGGGGGCTCAAGCCCACAAGGTGACGCGGGGGCTCAAGCCCGCAAGGTGAAAGGTTCAAATCCGGACGGTGCACCCTGACCGTTCGCCCGTCCCGGCCGCCGCCCCGGCGCGTCGGCGGCTGGGCGATCGGGGGCCTTCTCAGCCGATCGAAGTCGAGCATCACGGAAAAGCGACCGGCCATGCCGGCCGAAGCGGGAAAGGAGCGGTAGGTGTGACGTCAGGGTCGCCGAAGAACGAGCGATCGTTCGACCGGCTCATCGTCGAGATCGCCGATTATGCCAAAAACGCCAGCATCGAAAGCCCCCTCGCCTACGAGACGGCCCGCTATGCCTTGGCCGACGCCCTCGCCTCGGGCCTTTACGCCCTCGCCTATCCGGAGGCGACGAAGATGATCGGGCCGGTCGTCCCGGGAGCGACGCTTCCCGGCGGCGCCCGGGTGCCGGGGACGCCGTACGAGCTCGATCCGGTGACGGCGGCGTTCAGCATCGGCACGATGATCCGCTGGCTCGACTACAACGACACGTGGCTCGCCGCCGAATGGGGGCACCCGTCGGACAACCTCGGCGCCATCCTCGCCGTTGCCGACTACGAAAGCCGCCGCCGGCGGGCGCTCGGCGAGGCGCCGCTTACGGTCCGGGATGTGCTGACGGCGATGATCAAGGCCTACGAGATCCAGGGCGTGCTGGCGCTGGAGAACAGCTTGAACCGCGTCGGCATCGACCACGTCCACTTCGTCAAGGTCGCCTCGACCGCCGTCGCCGGGGCGCTCCTCGATCTCACCCGGGAAGAGATTCAAAACGCCGTCTCGAACGCCTGGATCGACGGGGCGGCGCTCCGGACGTACCGGCATTTCCCGAACACCGGCTCCCGGAAGTCGTGGGCGGCCGGCGACGCGACGAGCCGGGCGGTCCGGCTCGCCCTGTGGGCGCAAAAGGGCGAGATGGGTTACCCGACGGCGCTTTCGGCGCCGACGTGGGGCTTCGAAGCGGTCGTCCTCAAGGGCAAACCCCTCACCCTCGCCCGGCCGTTCGGAAGCTACGTCATGGAAAACATCCTCTTTAAGATCAGCTTCCCGGCGGAGTTCCACGGCCAGACGGCCGTTGAAGCGGCGCTCAAGCTCCATCCGCAGGTCAAAGACCGGCTGGACGAGATCGACCGCATCGTCATCACGACGCAGGAACCGGCGGTCCGCATCATCGACAAAAAGGGCCCGCTCCACAACCCGGCGGACCGGGACCACTGCATCCAGTACATGACCGCCGTGGCGCTCATCTACGGGGACCTCACGAGCGACCACTACGAGGAGCCGATCGCCCTCGACCCGCGGATCGACCGGCTGCGGGCCGTGACGGACGTCGTCGAAGACCCGGCCTACACCGAGGCGTATTACGATCCGGAGCGGCGGGCGATCCCGAACGCGGTGCAGGTCTTCTTCAAAGACGGCTCCGCGACGGAGAAGGTGGAAGTCTTCTATCCGATCGGCCACCGCCGCCGCCGGGAGGAAGGGATTCCGCTTCTCCTCGAGAAGTTCGAGCGAGCGCTCAAGAGCCGCTACCCGGCGAAAAAGGCGGCGACGATCTACCGCCTGTTCGCCGAGGATCCGGCCTTCCCCGACTGGGACGTCGACCGGCTGATGACGCTTCTTGCGGAGTGACGGCCGATCGAGACGATGAAAAGGCCCGGCCGGGGCGATCCGCGGCCGGGCGGATCCGTGAAAGGAGGGACGGAGATGGCGTGGTTTACCGAGCGGGGAACGCCGCAGCCGGAGCTCGCGGCGGCGTTTCGCCGCCTCGTCGAGGCGAAGGAGATCCTCATCCTCCCCGGCGCGCCGGACGCCCTCGCGGCGCGGCTGGCCCGGGCCGCCGGCGCGCGGGCGCTCTACCTTTCCGGCGCCGCCTACACCGCCAGCCGGGCGCTCCCCGACCTCGGTCTGGTGACGTCGGCGGAGGTGGCGGAACGGGCCCGGGACATCGTCCGGGCGACGGATCTGCCGCTTCTCGTCGACGTCGACACCGGCTTCGGCGGCGCGCTGAACGCCGTCCGGACGGCCCGAGAAATGGTCGAAGCCCGGGTCGCGGCGATTCAGATCGAGGATCAGGTGCTGCCGAAAAAATGCGGGCACTTAAACGGCAAGGCCCTCGTCGATCCGGAGGAGATGGCCCAGAAGGTCCGGGCGATCAAAGAAGTCGAACCGACGCTCTACGTCGTCGCCCGGACGGACGCCTACGCCGTCGAGGGGCTCGAGCGGGCCCTCGAGCGGGCGCGGCTTTACGTCGAGGCGGGCGCCGACGCGATCTTCCCCGAGGCGCTTCCGGACGAAGCGGCGTTTCGGGCGTTCCGGAAAGGGATCGATGCGCCGCTTCTCGCCAACATGACGGAGTTCGGGAAGACGCCGTACTACACGGCGGCCCAGTTCGAGGCATGGGGCTACCAGATGGTCCTCTTCCCGGTCACGGCGCTCCGGATGGCGGCGAAGGCGTACGAGAGAACGTACCGGACGCTCATGGCCGAAGGGACGCAGACGGCCCTCCTTCCGGAGATGCAGACGCGCAAAGAGCTGTATGAGACGATCGACTACTTTGCCTACGAGGCGCTCGACGCGAAGATCGCGAAAACCGTTCTGGAGGGATCGGGGCGGGCGCCGTTTTGAAAGGCCTCCCGCCCTCCGGCCGCTTTCGAAAGCGGGGCCGGGCGTCGCCGCGTCGAATGAAGACGTAATGCAGACGTATGAAAAGAAAAACACCGCCGCCTTCGAGGGCAGCGTTTTTCTTGCCGTTGGCGGGTTCCTTCCGCCTCGGGCGTATCCCCTGGGGCGGTTTGGTGCCGGCCGACGACCGTGATACAATCAGACCGCCGCGATCCAATCCGACCGCGGATTACGCAAGCTTGCCGGCGATCTTTTCCAGGACCGCCTTCCGTTCGACGTCATCGCTCGCCTGCCAGAGGAGCTCGAACAAAAAGCCGAGGCCGGGAAGGGTTTTTTCTTCCTGAGCGTCGATGGCGTCTTCGATGATCGCCCGGAGCCGGTCCGGCTTGATCCCGTGGAGTTTTTGCTCGAGGGCTTGGCGGATGTCGATGTCGCGATGGGTGATGGCCACGGGGACGCCCCCTTTCGCACGATCTTGCGGCCTTCTTCGCCGCGCCTCTTTTAACGTTTCCCGGCGGCCGGCGCTTATGCGCCGCCGAAAGACGAACGGAGGAAGGAGGGAGACGCATGGCCGGACGGTCGCGGCCGGAAGCGGCGGTGATTGCGTCGCCCCACAACCCCCGGATCCAGGCGTGGGCCCGGTTGAAGATGCCCCGGGAGCGCCGGCGGTCTGGGCGCTTTCTCGTCGAGGGGCCGCACCTCGTGGCGGAAGCGCTCCACGATCCGGGGCTTGAGGCGGTGCTGGTGGCGGCGGACCGGGCGGAAGCGCCGCCTCTTCGCTCCATCGTCGAAGCGGTCGAAGCGCTGCGGGCCGCCGGTCGGCCGATCTCCCTCGTCCGACTCGGCGCCGCGGCGGTGCGGCGGCTGGCCGAGACGGAGACGCCGCAGGGGATTTTCGCCGTCGTCCGGCTGCCGTCTCCGGAAGGGGCTTGGTCGGCGATCGTCGACCGGGCGCCTTTCATCCTCGTCCTCGACGGGGTGAGCGACCCGGGGAACGTCGGCACGCTTCTTCGCTCGGCGGACGCTTTCGGCGCCGGCGGCGTCATCGTCGGGCCGGGGAGCGCCGACCCGTGGAGCGGGAAGGTGCTCCGAAGCGCCCAGGGGGCGCATTTTCACCTGCCGATCTGCACGCTGGCGCCGGAGGGGTCGGGCGGTTCGGCCTATCCGGCCGGGGCGGAAGATCCGTGCGGTGCGGTCGGTCTATCCGAAGCAGACACGTCGGAGGCGACGTCCGTCCGGGCCGCCGCCTCCGGGTTGACGGCCGCCCTCGAAGCGCTTCGGCGACGGGGCGTGCAGATTCTGGCCACCCATCCCCGAGACGGGATCGACATCGAGGCCGTGCGTCCGGCCGGACGATTCGCCCTCGTCATCGGCAACGAAGCCCGCGGCGTGTCGCCGGCGGCGCTCCGCCTTTCGGATCAAAACGTCCGCATCATGCAGTGGGGGCGGGCCGAGTCGCTGAACGCCGCCGTCGCCGGGAGCATCCTGCTCTACGTCCTTGGCCGCCATCGGGCCCGCTTCTTAAGCGGCGAGGGGATGGGGCGATGAGGGCGGCTTTTCGTTTCGTCCGGCAGGGACTCGGCATCGTCGTCGGAACGTTCCTCGTCGCGGTGGCGCTCAAACTTCTCCTCATCCCGTTCCGGATGATCGACGGCGGGACGGTGGGGCTTTCGATCATCGCCCATCACCTCACCCGCTCGCCCCTCGGGCCGTGGATCGTCCTGTTTATCTTCCCGTTTCTCTGGCTTGGCTACCGGGAGATCGGCAAGACGTTCGTCTTTTCCACCCTCGGCGCCAACCTGCTCCTCGCCGGCTGGGTGACGCTCCTCGATCGGGTGCCGCCGATGGTCGACAGCGCGTTTCTGGCGACGGTGTTCGGCGGCGTCCTCCTCGGCGCCGGCGTCGGTTTGGTCCTGCGGAGCGGCGGATCGCTCGACGGGACGGAGATCGTGGCCATCGTGCTGAACGAGCGGACGGATTTTTCCGTCGGCGAAATCGTCATGTTTTTTAACCTGTTCGTCTTCACGACCGCGGCGTTCGTCTTTTCTTTGGAGAGCGCCATGTATTCGTTGATCGCCTATTACGTCGCCTATCGCGTCATCGACATCGTGCTCACCGGTCTTGAGGAGATGAAGTCGGTCGTCATCATCTCCGATCGGGCGGAGGCGATCGGGGAGGCAATCATCGCCCGGCTCGGGCGCGGGGTGACGTATCTCACCGGCGTCGGCGGCTACAGCAAGGAGGAAAAAAAGCTCCTCTACTGCGTGGTGACGCGCCTCGAGGTGACGAAGCTTAAGTCGATCGTCCAGGACCTGGACCCGGCCGCGTTTGTCATCTTTGAAAACGTCCACGACGTGCTCGGCGGTCGGTTCAACAAGCGGGCGATTCATTGACCGGAGGACGTCGAAGGACGGCCGGCGGGGTTTGACGGCGCCGCCGGCGGCGGCTATAATGAGGGACAGCCGAACGGGCGGGACGCCCGCCGCTCCGGACGGATGCGGCCGGCCGGGATGACAATCGGATGCGGGATGCGAGGATGAAGCCACGTGTCCGGAAGGCCGCCTGCCAGGGAGAAGGGGTCGGCGACTGAAAGCCCCTTTCAGGCGGGCGCCGGGCATTTCCCTTCGGAGCACCGGCGGTGAACGGCGCCCGTCGTCCGCCGCGCCGACGAAAGCCATCGGCCGGTTTTCGATGCGTCCGGCCGATCGGGTCGCCTAAAGCGGCGCAGCCACGCGGCGTCCCAGTAGCCGTCGGCGGCGGTAAGCCGCCGTTATCGCCAAGGAAGGCCGGAGCGGGCCGGAACGCTTTTGGTTTTCGGGCGCCGACCGGCGAAGAAGGGTGGTACCGCGGACCGATCCGCCCCTTTTGGGGGCGGATTTTTTATTGAGACGCCTCGAAGGGAGGACGACGATGGTGGAGGACGATCGCCCGATGGCGCCCAAGGAGCGGGCGAGAGGCAAGGAAGCGTCGGAGGAAAGGCTGAAGGAGCGGTCCCTCGAGGAAGAAAAGGCGGCGCTTTCGACGCTGGCCGAAGCGGGCCGACGCCGAATTGCGGCGGCAATGACGCCGGAGGCGCTGGAGGCCGTTCGGGTGCAGCTGTTCGGGAAAAAAGGGGAGCTCGCCCGCTTTCAGGCCGTGCTTCGGTCCCTTCCGCCGGAGGCACGGCCGGCGTTCGGCCAGGCGCTGAACGCCGCCCGCTCGGCCCTCGAAGCGGCGTACGGGGAGCGGAAGGCGGCCCTCGAGGCGGCGGCCCTCGAGGCCCGGCTCGCCGCGGAGGCGATCGACGTGACGCTCCCCGGCGAGCCGCTCGCGCCGGGGGCCCGGCATCCGCTGTCGCTCATCATCGAGGAGATCGAGGAGATCTTCGTCAGCATGGGGTACCGCGTCGCCGAAGGGCCGGACGTGGAGTGGGACCGGTATAATTTTGAGATGCTCAACATTCCGAAGGACCACCCGGCGCGGGAGATGCAGGACAGTTTCTACCTGACGGAGGAGATGCTCCTTCGGACGCACACGTCGCCGGTGCAGGTGCGGGAGATGCTCAAGATGGGCGGGAAGACGCCGCTTAAGATCATCTGTCCCGGCAACGTCTACCGACGGGATACGGACGACGCGACCCATTCGCACATGTTCACCCAGGTGGAGGGGCTCGTCGTCGGCGAGGGCGTGCGGATGAGCGACCTCAAGGGGACGCTGGAGACGTTTGCCCGAAGGCTGTTCGGCGAAGGGACGAAGATCCGCCTCCGGCCGAGCTATTTTCCGTTTACGGAGCCGAGCGCCGAGGTGGACGTCACGTGTCACGCCTGCGGCGGTGCCGGCTGCCGGGTGTGCAAGGGGACCGGCTGGCTGGAGGTGCTCGGCGCCGGCATGGTGCACCCGAAGGTGCTCGAGGCGGGCGGTTACGATCCGGAGCGGGTGAGCGGCTTTGCTTTCGGCCTCGGGGTGGAGCGGATCGCGATGATCAAATTCGGCGTCGACGACATCCGGCAGTTTTACCTGAACGACGCTCGGGTGCTCCGGCCGTTTGCCGCCGATCTCGCCGGCCCACCGCTTGCGACGGCGGAGGCGGGCGTTCCGGCGGGCGGGCGGACGGCGCCGGAAGAAACCGGTGCGGGGCCGGCGGCGTCCGGCCTCGAGTGAACCCTGAATTGAACCGTGAGGCGAGGACACGGCAGGATGAAGGAGGAGGGGCGCGGTGCGGGTTTCGTGGGCGTGGCTTTCGGACTGGATCGATCTTTCCGGCGTGACGCCGGAGGAGCTGGCGGAGCGGCTCACCGCCGCCGGCGTGGCGGTGGAGGCGGTCCACCGGCGCAATCCGGGGGTCGCCGGGGTCGTCGTCGGCCGGGTGGTGGACGTCCGGCCGCATCCGGAGGCGGACCGGTTGAAGATCGCCGTCGTCGAAACCGCCGCCGGCGGCCCGACGCGCGTCGTCGTCACCGGCGCGCCGAACGTCGCGGTCGGCGGCCGGTACCCGTACGCGACGGTCGGCGCCCGGCTGCCCGGCGGGGTGGAGATCCGGCCGCAGGCGTTTCGGGGGGTGACGTCGGAGGGGATGCTCTGCTCGGCGGAGGAGCTCGGGCTGGAGACCCCGCTCCTTCCGCCGGAGGCCCGGGAGGGGCTCTACCGGCTGCCGGATGAGGCGCCCCTCGGGGCGGACGTCGTCTCGCTCCTCGGCCTCGACGACGTCGTGCTGGAGCTGGATCTGACGCCGAACCGGGCCGACTGCCTGTCGATCGTCGGCGTCGCCCGGGAGGTGGCGGCGCTTCTGGATCGGCCGCTTCGGGCGACGGAGGTGGAACGGGCGCCGGAACCCGGTGAAGGCGGATCGCCTTCGCCGACGACCGGGGCGGCGTTTTCCGTCGCCGTCCTCGATCCGGCCCTCGCCCCGCTTTACCTCGGGCAGGTGGTCGACGGGCTTTCCGTCCGGCCGTCGCCGCTCTGGCTGCAAAACCGGCTGCTGGCCGCCGGCATCCGGCCGATCAACACCGTCGTCGACGTGACGAACTACGTCATGCTCGAATACGGCCAGCCGCTTCACGCTTTCGACGCCGACCGCGTCGGGACGGGGCGGATCGTCGTCCGCCGGGCGACGGCCGGCGAGACGCTCGTCACCCTGGACGGCCGGGAGCGCGCGCTTTCGCCGGACGATCTCGTTATCACCGACGGGGCGCGGCCGATCGGCCTCGCCGGGGTGATGGGCGGGGAGAACACCGAGGTGGTGCCGTCGACGCGGCGGGTGTTTTTGGAATCGGCTCTGTTCGACGGGACGGCGATCCGCCGGACGGCGATCCGGTTCGACCTCCGCTCCGAGGCGAGCCGCCGGTTCGAAAAAGGGGTCGATCCGGAGCGGGTGGAGCTCGCGCTTCGGCGGGCGACGGCGCTTCTCGGCCGTCTCGCCGGCGGCCGGCCGGTCGGCGGCATCGTCGGCGTGCGGGACGAGGCGGCGCTCCGGCGGTACCGCCCGCGGACGGTGCGGCTTTCTCTCGAACGGCTGAACCGCCACCTCGGCACCGCCCTCGACCGGGCGGCGGTGGAGGACGTTTTCCGGCGGCTTCAGTTTTCGACGGCGGTCGAGGAGGGGCCGGCGGGGCCGGTGTTCCGGGTGACGGTGCCGACCCGGCGGATGGATGTGGCGCTTCAAGAAGACTTGATCGAAGAGGTGGCCCGTCTCATCGGCTACGACCGGATTCCGAGCACCGTCCCGCATCTTTCGGAGACGGTCGGCGGGCGAACGTCCCGGCGGGAGGCGGAGCGGGCGATCGCCCGGCTGCTTCAGGGGCTGGGGCTTTCGGAGGCCCGGACGTACGTCCTCGTCGACGGGGAGACCGTCCGGCGGTTTCCGATCTTTGACGCCGAGGACGGACGCGTTGGGGCCGGCGTCGGGGCCTCGGGCGGCGGCGAGACCGGCGCCGGCGGCCAGAGGAGCGGTGCGGAGGCGCTGGCGGTGCTTCAGCCGATGCACGAAGGACGAACGCACCTCCGGCGTTCGCTCCTCCCGGGGCTTTTGGAGGTGGCGGCCCACAACCGCCGCCATCAGGTGGAAAGCGGCCGTTTCTTTGAAATCGGCAAGGTGTTTCACCCGCGGGGCTCCGGCGCGCTTCCGGCGGAGCCGGTGCATGTGGCGGCGCTCTGGTTCGGCCTCAGGCCGAAGGCGGTCGCTTCCGGTTCCGCGGTGGCCGGCCGGGGCGGAGCGTATGATTTTTACGCCGCCAAGGGGGCGGTCGAGGCGATTCTGGAGCGGTTCGGCATCGCGGCCCGGTTTGTGCCGGCGGCGCTTCCCGGCCTGCACCCCGGCCGAACGGCCCGGATCGAGGCGGACGGCGCCGTCCTCGGGTGGGTCGGGGAGCTTCACCCGGCGGCGGCGAAGGCGTACGAGCTCAGCCGCCCGGTCGCCTTTGAGCTTTCCCTCGACCGGCTCCTCGCCCGCCGGCGCCCGGCGATCGCCTACGGCGCGCCGCCCCGGTATCCGGGCGTGCGGCGGGATGTGAGCTTCTGGATCGATCGGGCGGTGCCTCATGAAGCGGTGCTCGAGACGATCCGCCGGGCGGCCGCCGGGGGGCCGGCGCCGCTGGAGGAGGCGGCGCTGTTCGACGTCTACGAGGGGCCCGGAGCGCCGGAAGGGCGGCGGTCTTTGGCCTATGCTTTGGTTTTCCGCCATCCGGAGCGGACGCTCGCGGAGGCGGACGTCGACGAAAGCGTCCGGGCGATCGTGGCGGCGGTCGAGGCGGCGCACGGCGCCCGCCTGCGGGGCGAGGGGCCTGAGCAGGGGAAAGCCTAAGAGGCGGCATCGGCCGCGGGGCGCGGGATCCATCCGGTCGCAGGAAAAGCCGGCGTCGGTTGACGCCGGCTTTTGTTTGGCTTACGCTGTAGGGAGAGACGGTAGGGGGAACGCGCGGTGAAGGAGCCGATTTCCACGCAGGTGTCGATCTTCGGCGAGACGTACATGCTCAAGGGGACGGCGCCGCCGGAACACCTCCGGCGGGTCGCGGAGTATGTCGACGCCAAGATGAAGGAGATCGCGCGGCGAAACGACCGCCTCGATCATAAGAAAACCGCGGTGCTGGCCGCCTTGAACATCGCCGACGAGCTCATGCGCCTGGAGCGGGAGCGGACGGAAGTGGCGGAAGGGCTGGCGGCCGCCCGGGCGCTCGTGCGGGAACGGGAGCAGGACGTCCGTCGGCTGGAGGCGGAACTCGATGAAGCCCGCCGGGAGCGGGAGGCGCTCGCCCGGCAGGAGGCCGAACTGCGGAAGGAGCGGGATGAACTGCGAACGGCGCTCGAGGCGCTCGCGCGGGAACGGGAGGAACTCCGGCGGGAACGGGCCGACCTCTTGCGCGAAAACGAAGCGCTCAGGCACGAGCGGACGGAACTCTTGCGCGAGCGGGACGAGCTTCGGCGCGAGCGGGACGAGCTTCGGCGCGAGCGGGACGAGCTTCGGCGCGAGCGGGACGAGCTTTTTCTTTTGCTCGATGAAACGAGCGCGCCGCGGGAGGCGGCGCCGGCCCGCATCATCCGTCGGGAGAATACGGGTTCAGGTGGATGAGCACTTCCCGGATGCGGTCGTCGGCGGCCATGAGGGCCGCCTTGATCTTCCGGCCGAGGTCGTGCCCTTCCTGAACCGTAAAATGGGACGGGACGCTTAAGCGGACGTCGAGGAGGATGTAGTGGCCGTGCTCCCGGGCCCGGATGCGGTCGATCCGTTTGACGTCCGGGAAGCGGGCAATGATCGACCGGTAGATGTCGAGCGCCTGCGGGTCGACGGAGCGTTCCATCAGGATGTGAACCGCTTCGACCATCATCCGCCAGGCGATGCGGACGATGAAGGCGGCGACGATGAGCCCGCCGATCGGGTCGGCATAGGCCAGCCCGGGGACGCCGAACTGCCCGCCGGCGACGGCGAAGAGGACGCCGAAGAGGGCGGCGAGGGAGGCGGCGATGTCCGTTTGGTGATCGTAGGCGATCGCCTCGATCGCCTTGCTCCGGAGCCTGCGGGCGACGTGCAGCGAATAGCGAAAGAGCGCCCACTTCAGGGCAAACGAGGCGGCGGCGACCCAGGCCGCCACCGGATCCGGAGGGTGACCCGTTCCCTGAAGGAGCGTCTGACCGGCCTCGACGACGATGAAGGCGGCGATGATGAAAAGAAGCAGGCCGACGACGCCGGAGGTGACGACCTCCGCCTTGCCGTGGCCGTACGGGTGGTCGTCGTCGGCCGGCTTGTTGGCGTATCCGATGACCCCGAGCACAACGACGGAGGCAAACAGATCCGCCGCATTATGGAGTCCGTCGGCGAAAAGAGCCTCGCTGGCGGCCCGGAGGCCGACGGCGATCTTTCCGACGGTGAGAAACAGGTTGGCGATGACGCTCAGCCACGCCGCCCGGCGCTCGCCGGAGAGCCGTTTGGCGTCGAGCGACATGGCGCATCCCTCCGTTCGTCCGCTTGGGGACGGCGGGTTTTTTTCTTTTGCTATTATACGGTGCCGGCACCGGGCATGCAAATTTTGGTAGAAGGAAAAAGTGTTGTTGTCGTCGGAAGGGTCATGTTATAATCGGTTCAATGTGGATGACTTAGGAAGGGACGACGATGCGACCGAAGGGGATGCTCACGCGCCAGCGAAAATTGATCTTGGACATCGTCCGGGAAAGCGACGACCATCCGAGCGCCGCCGACGTCATCGACCGGCTGCGGGAGAAGGGGATCGTCGTCGCCTACGGGACGGTGTACAATTCCCTCCGCTACTTGAGCGAACACGGCTACATCCGGGAAATTCACGCCGGGGACGGCGTGGCGCGTTACGACGGGCGGATGGACGCCCATTACCACATCCGCTGCCGGATCTGCAATCGGTTGGAGGAAGTGCACGCTCCTGCGCCGCCGGAGTGGCTCCGGCGCGTCGCCCAGGAGACGGGTTTTGACATCGGCGAGGGGGGCATTTTGCTCGAAGGCATCTGTGCCGACTGCCGGAAGAAAGAAGCGTCGGCCGTCGTCGTCCGGGCCGACGAGGACGAGGCATAAAGGGGCGGGCCTGGCGGTGGACGACGAAAGGCGCCAGGTGGTTCCGTGGACGATCATCGCCGCCGTCGATCGCCGGGGGGCGATCGGCCGGGGCGGGCGGCTGCCGTGGCACCTGCCGGACGATCTCCGGCATTTTCGCGAGACGACGTGGGGCCACCCGGTGATCATGGGCCGCCGAACGTACGAAAGCCTCGGGCGGCCGCTTCCGGGGCGGGAGAACGTCGTCCTGAGCCGTCGCCTTCGTCCGGAAGACGTCCCCCCGGAAGTCCACCTTTTTTCGTCCCCGGACGCGGTCCTCACGGCGTACGGCGGCCGGCCGGCGTTCGTCATCGGCGGGGCGGAGATGTTCGCCCTTTTTTTGCCGGTCGTCCGGCGGCTTCTCCTGACCTCCGTCGCCGCCGACGTCGGCGGCGATGTTTTCTTTCCGCCGTGGCGGCGGGAGGCGTGGCGGAAGGTGTCGGCGGTGTTTCACCCGGCCGACGGCCGCCACGCCTACCCGTTCGTCATCGAGACGTACGAGCGAACCGGCGGCGGGCGCTGAGGGCGGCGAGGACGAGGACGGTCGGGGCGACCAGGGTCCAGAGGACGTGGACGACCGGGTGGGCGAAGAAAGGCCGAAGGAGCGGATCGTCGGCGATCATGCCGAAGGCCGTCCACTCGATCACCCAGGCGCCGAGGGCGATCAGAACGGGAAAGCGGTCGATCAGCCGGAGGATGAGCCCGCTTCCGGCGATCATGATCGGAATGCTGATGAGAAGCCCGAGGACGACGAGGAAGACGTCGTGCCGGGCGGCGCCGGCGACGGCGAGGACGTTGTCCAGGCTCATCACCGTATCCGCCAGGGCGATCGTCCGGATGGCGGACCAGAGGTCCGGGGCGGCGTCGTGGTCGCCCCCTTTCCGCTTGCCGCCGAGGAGTTTCAGCCCGATTCCGATGAGGAGCGCCCCGCCGACCGCAAGAAGAAGGGGGATTCGAAGAAGGTAGACGACGCCGGCGGTGGCCAGGGCCCGGATGACGACGGCGGCGGCGGTGCCGAAGAGGACGGCACGTCGCCTTTGCCCGGGCGGAAGTTCGCGGGCCGCCAGGGCGATGACGAGGGCGTTGTCTCCGGCGAGGACGAGGTCGATGACGATGATCGCTCCGAGGGCGAGCCAGAAATCGGCGATGGGCAATCGACATTCCTCCCTTATGGATAAGGTCATAATGGATAAGGACATAAAAATCGCCTCTGCCGAGCGGCAGAGGCGATTTTTGCACCGGTCAGGGGAAGCCCGGGCGAGCCTTTGCCGGCGCGGCGCCGGATCAGGTCTCGCCTGCGGATCCGAAGGCGTCCGCCGACCGGCCGGGGCTTCCGCCCGTCTTGACGGCCGGCCTGCCCGGCGGGGCGCGCCGGGAGGCTACTCCCCTGTCGCTTTTCGAAGGAAAACGGCGGTCATCGAACGCGGCGTTCGGCGTTCAGATCGACGGCCCATCGGAAGTATAAAAATCCCGGCCGGCCTTGTCAAGCGCGGCCGGCCGGGGCATTCCGATGGGTTCGATTTCAGACGCATCCGAAACGGGCCTCCTCTGGGCTCACGCTGCTGCCTCAGGCGTTTAAAAAGGGGCGTCGATGCGTTCAAGGCCGTCACGCGTTCATGGCCGTCACGCGTTCAAAAGGCGTCGATCCGATCGAAGTCGTTCCGCGTTGAGCGGGGCGTCGACGCGGCCGAGGGCCTGCTTGAGCTCGGCGTAGCCGCCG
>NZ_JXBB01000013.1 GCF_001653195.1 Hydrogenibacillus schlegelii | reverse complement strand
AAGAGGCCTTCCAAAATCTCGTCGTCCACGGTAATCTGGTACTGAGCCATCCGGTATCCCTCCTGGTGAAGTGGTTTCTTCTCCGTCTCACATTCTACCAAAGAGGGCCGGATGGCTCATTTTATGTCACCTGGACCATCCGTTTTTACACATGATACCGGACACGACTGCCGAAAATATAAAGAGCCATCGGGGCCCTCTTTGGTAGAATGTGAGTTGGACAAAAATCACACATCTCAAGGAGGATTCCCCAATGGCTCAATACCAGATTACCGTAGACGACGCGATTTTGGAAGGGCTCTTTCAACGAGACGAAGGCGTCGCCAAGCTCGTCGAAAGCGTCGTTAATCAAATTCTCCAAGCGCAGGTCCAAGAGCAGTTGATGGCTGCACCCTACGAGCGAACAGAGGCGCGGAGAGGTTACCGCAATGGAACCGTCACACGCACGCTCACCACACGGGTGGGGCGACTGGTGTTGCGCGTTCCAAGGGTTCGGAATGGCGAGTTTTCAACGGAGCTTTTCGCTCGATACCAGCGTAGCGAGCAAGCCTTCCTCCTCGCTTTGATGGAGATGGTGGTGAACGGTGTGTCGACTCGAGATGTGGCGAAGGTCACGGAGCAGTTGTGTGGCACGTCCTTCTCGAAATCGACGGTTTCGGATCTGTGCAAACGCCTCGACCCGATCGTCCGGGCGTGGAACCACCGAAGCCTCGTCGAGCACCGCTATCCGTTTCTGCTCGTCGATGCCCTGGTCCTCCGGATTCGGGAAGACGGACGGATTCGTTCACGAGCGGCCTTGATCGCCGTGGGGGTGAATGACGAGGGGTATCGCGAGATTCTTGGTTTGATGCTGGGCAATAGCGAATCGGAATCGAGTTGGCGGGAGTTTTTCGCCTGGCTGAAGCAACGCGGTTTGAGCGGCGTCGACATCGTCGTGTCCGACAGTCACAGCGGACTCGTCAAGGCCCTTCAGACCGAATTTCAGGGCTGCACGTGGCAACGATGCCAGACCCACTTCATGCGCAATCTCTTGGACGCCACACCCAAGGCGTTGCAGAAGGAGGTCTACCAACAGGTCCGCGCGATCCTGGATGCGCCTGATCTGAAGACTGCACGGTTGCTCAAAGATGCGTTTGTCGAGGCTTACGCAGAGAAGGCACCGAAGGCGGTGCAGGTGTTGGAGGATGGGTTTGATGATGTAACCGCTGTTTTGGTCTTACCGGAGCGATATCGGCGACGCTTACGCACGACCAATGGCGTCGAACGGCTCAATGAAGAGATTCGGCGTCGTGAACGCGTCATTCGCATCTTCCCCAACCGGGAATCGGCGATCCGTCTGCTAGGGGCGTTACTGATGGAGATCGACGAAGAATGGACGACAGGGCGGAAATATCTCAACATGGACGAGTATGAGGCATGGAAGAAGGCGCAGCAAGCCTGGAGAGAATCAAATCAGGCTTGTGCAGCAACGGCCTAAGTGCTCACCGCTCCATTCGCCGAAGAGGGCAATTTACACATGATACTGGACTTGATCCCGGACGCAAAGCAAATGACCCGGGCGTGCCGGCAACCTCCCGCCTCATCGCATACGCCGACCAAACATACAGCATTATATAGAATGACAGCGCCGAACGCAAGGCGTCGCCGAGCCGTTTTTGAATTTGCACTTGCCGGGACGATCGGTTTTTGCTAGCCTCTCTTTGAAAAATAGCAGTTAAAGCCGCGCTTTTCTCTCCCTCGACATCTTTTCGGGAGACCCGCGTCCGAACGACGCGCTTCGACACGAAAGGAGGCGTTTTTCCATGACGCGGCGGATCGCATCGATCCTCCTCTGGGGGCTCATTGCGGCCCTCGGTGCCGTCGCCTTCGCCGTGCTGGCCCTCGCCCGAGGCGAGACGGTGAACGCGGCGTGGTTGCTCACGGCGGCGATCGTCACCTATGCCGTCGCGTACCGGTTCTACAGCCGCTTCATCGCGACGCGCATCTTCGCCCTCGACGACCGGCGGGCGACGCCGGCGGAGGTGCGGAATGATGGCAAAGACTACGTACCCATGAACAAGTGGGTGCTCTTCGGCCACCACTTTGCCGCCATCGCCGGGGCCGGCCCGCTCGTCGGACCGGTGCTGGCGGCGCAGATGGGGTATCTGCCGGGGACGCTCTGGATCCTCATCGGCGTCGCCCTGGCGGGGGCGGTGCAGGATATGGTCGTCCTGATCGCCTCGATGCGCCGGGACGGAAAGTCGCTCGGTCAGATCGCCCGGGAGGAGATCGGGCCGGTCGGCGGCATCGTCGCCTCGATCGGGACGCTCAGCATCCTGGTCATCCTCGTGGCGGTCCTCGCCCTCGTTGTCGTGAAGGCCCTCGCCCAGTCGCCGTGGGGCGTCTTTACGGTGGCGATGACGATCCCGATCGCGATGTTCATGGGCGTCTACATGCGCTTCATCCGGCCGGGGAAGGTCCTGGAGGGCTCCCTCATCGGTTTCGTCCTCCTCATGCTCGCCCTCTACTTCGGCCGGACGGTGGCGGAAAACCCGGCGCTCGCCCCGTATTTTACGTTCGATGCCGGAACGCTCGCCATCCTCATTGCCGTCTACGGCTTTCTCGCGTCGGTGCTTCCGGTGTGGCTGCTCCTTGCGCCCCGGGATTATTTGAGCTCGTTTTTAAAGATCGGGACGATCGTCCTTCTCGCGATCGGCATCTTCATCGTCATGCCGGAGATTCGCATGCCGGCGGTGACGCGGTTCGTCGACGGCACGGGACCGGTCTTTTCCGGGCCGCTTTTCCCCTTCCTTTTCATTACGATCGCCTGCGGCGCCGTCTCGGGATTCCATTCCCTCGTCGCCTCGGGGACGACGCCGAAGCTGATCGAAAAGGAATCGCACGCCCGGATGATCGGATACGGCGCCATGCTCATGGAGTCGTTCGTCGCGATCATGGCGATGATCGCCGCGGCGCACCTCGAACCGGGGCTGTATTTTGCCATGAACGCGCCGGCGGCCGTGATCGGCACGACGGCGGAGCAGGCGGCGGCGAAGGTCTCGGAGTGGGGCTTTGTCATTTCGCCGGAGCTCATCGAGCAGATGGCCAAAGACGTCGGCGAGCAGACGATTCTGTCCCGGACCGGCGGGGCGCCGACGCTCGCCGTCGGGATGGCGGAGATCTTCTCGCAGTTTATGGCCGGCGCGAAAGCGTTCTGGTATCATTTTGCCATTCTGTTTGAGGCGGTGTTCATCCTGACGACCGTCGACGCCGGGACGCGGATCGGCCGCTTCATCCTCCAGGACCTCGTCGGCAACGTCTACAAGCCGTTCGCCCGGACGGACCGCTGGGTCAACAACGTCGTCGCCTCGGCGATCTTTACGGCGATGTGGGGCTACTTCGTCTACTGGGGCGCGATCGATCCGTTCGGCGGCATCAACTCGCTGTGGGCGCTGTTCGGCATCTCCAACCAGATGCTGGCGGCGATCGCCCTCGCCGTCGGGACGACGGTCCTCATCAAGATGGGAAAGGCCCGCTACGCGTGGGTGACGGTCGTGCCGTTTACGTGGCTTCTCGCGACGACGCTCACGGCCGCATTGATGAAGCTCTTCTCCGCCAACCCGGCGGTCGGTTTCCTCGCCCACGCGGCGAAATACCAGGCGGGAATCGACCGGGGCGAGGTGCTGGCACCGGCGGCAGATATGCGGGTGATGCAGCAGATCGTCTTCAACGACCGGCTCGACGCCGTCGTCACCGGCTTTTTCATCCTCGTCGTCGTGACGCTCGTCCTGAGCGCCTTCCGGCTGTGGTACCGCATCCTGGTGCAAAAGGAGCGGGTACCGCTCATGGAGTCGCCGTACGTCCCGTCGAAGCTGTGACGGACGTCCGTCGACGAAAAGGCCGAATGGCGTCGGCCGCGGCCGGCGGAAGCGGCCGCCGGCCGACGGTCGGCCGGAAGGCGGTCGGGCGAAGGGCGCCTGTCGCGGCGATCCTAAAAAGGCGATAGGGGGATGGACGATGCGGGACTGGACCGCGGTGCGGGAGAAGATGCGGGATCTTTTGAAGTCGGTATCGCTCACGACGAAGACGATCGTCGGAATGCCGAGCTATGAGCGGTATCTCGAGCATCACCGGCTGCATCACCCCGACGAGGCGCCGATGAGCGAAGGGGAATATTACCTGTACGCCCTGAAGGCCCGATACGCCGACGGCAAGGTGAACCGCTGCTGCTAACGTAAAGAGAAGAAAAGGACGCGCAGCCGTGAAAAAAACCGGATCTTCGCTCGGGAAGATCCGGTTTTTTTCGGCGCTCGGTTGCGTTCGGTCACTGAATGATCTCGGTGACGACGCCGGCCCCGACCGTCCGGCCGCCTTCGCGGATGGCGAAGCGGGTGCCGTTTTCGATGGCGATCGGGCTGATGAGCTCCACCTCGAGGGTCACGTTGTCGCCGGGCATGACCATCTCGACCCCCTCGGGAAGCTTGATCTCGCCGGTGACATCCGTCGTCCGGAAGTAGAACTGCGGCCGGTAGCCGGTGAAGAAGGGCTTGTGGCGGCCGCCCTCTTCCTTCGTCAGGACGTAGACTTCGCACTTAAACTTCGTGTGGGGCGTGATCGAACCGGGCTTGGCCAGCACCTGGCCCCGCTCGACCTCGTCGCGGTTTACGCCGCGGAGGAGGACGCCGATGTTGTCGCCGGCCTGGGCTTCGTCGAGCACTTTGCGGAACATCTCGACGCCGGTGACGGTCGTCTTCTTCGGTTCATCGGTGAACCCGATGATCTCGACTTCGTCGCCGACCTTGACCTTGCCCCGCTCGACGCGACCGGTGGCGACGGTGCCGCGGCCGGTGATGGTGAAGACGTCTTCCACCGGCATGAGGAACGGCTTGTCGACATCCCGCTCCGGCGTCGGGATGTACTCGTCGACGGCGTTCATGAGCTCGAGGATCTTCTCGCCCCACTCGCTGTCCGGATTCTCCAGCGCTTTGAGCGCCGAGCCGCGGATGACCGGGACGTCGTCCCCGGGGTAGCCGTAATGCTTGAGGAGATCCCGCACTTCCATCTCCACGAGCTCGATGAGCTCTTCGTCGTCGACCATGTCCACTTTGTTCAGGAAGACGACGATGTAAGGCACGCCGACCTGCCGGGCGAGAAGGATGTGCTCCCGCGTCTGGGGCATCGGGCCGTCGGCGGCGGAGACGACGAGGATGGCGCCGTCCATCTGCGCCGCGCCGGTGATCATGTTCTTGACGTAGTCGGCGTGGCCGGGCGCGTCGATGTGGGCGTAGTGGCGCTTGTCCGTCTCGTACTCGACGTGGGAGACGTTGATCGTGATGCCGCGGGCCTTTTCTTCCGGCGCGTTGTCGATCTGATCGTACGCTTTCGCCTCGGCCTTGCCCTGCCGGGCGAGGACGGTCGTGATCGCCGCCGTCAGCGTCGTCTTGCCGTGGTCGACGTGGCCGATGGTGCCGACGTTGACGTGCGGCTTCGTACGCTCGAATTTCGCCTTGGCCATCCTGGACTTCCTCCTTTGCTTTGCTCCTCTATGATAAGCCCGCGCTTCAAGGGGCGCAAGCTTTCAGGTCACTCAGGCGCCTTTTTGCTTTTCGATGATCGCCCTGGCGATGTTCGGCGGCACCTCTTCGTAATGGCTGAACTGCATGACGTACGTGCCGCGCCCCTGCGTCCGGGAGCGGAGGTCGGTGGCGTAACCGAACATCTCGGCGAGCGGGACGTATCCGCGGATCACCTGAACGTTCCCCCGGGGCTCCATGCCCTCGATCCGGCCCCGGCGGGCGTTGATGTCGCCGATGATGTCGCCCATGTACTCTTCCGGAACCGTGACCTCGATCTTGAAGATCGGCTCGAGGAGGACCGGATCGCAGTGCCTGGCCGCCTCCTTGAGCGCGAGCGACGCGGCGATCTTGAAGGCCATCTCCGACGAGTCGACTTCGTGGTAGGAGCCGTCGAAGAGGGTCGCCTTGATGTCGATGAGGGGATAGCCGGCGAGGACGCCGTTTTGCATCGCTTCCTCGATCCCCGCCTGGACTGCCGGGACGTATTCTTTCGGCACGACGCCGCCGACGATCTTGTTCTCGAAGACAAACCCCGCGCCCCGCTCCAGCGGCTCGAACTCGATCCAGACGTGGCCGTACTGGCCCCGGCCGCCGGTCTGCCGGATGTACTTGCCTTCGACTTTGGCCGCTTTGCGGAACGTCTCTTTGTAGGCGACCTGCGGCGCGCCGACGTTCGCCTCGACCTTAAATTCCCGCCTCAGCCGGTCGACGATGATCTCGAGATGGAGCTCGCCCATCCCGGCGATGATCGTCTGGCCGGTCTCGGGATCGGTCCAGGTGCGGAACGTCGGGTCTTCTTCCGCGAGCTTCGCGAGGGCGAGCCCGAGCTTGTCCTGGTCCGCCTTCGTCTTCGGCTCGATGGCGATGCTGATGACGGGGTCCGGGAAGTGCATCGGCTCGAGGACGATCGGATGCTTTTCGTCGGCAAGGGTGTCGCCGGTCGTCGTGTCTTTGAGGCCGACGACGGCGGCGATGTCGCCGGCGTACACCCGGTCGATCTCCTGCCGGTGGTTGGCGTGCATCTGAAGGAGCCGCCCGATGCGCTCCCGCTTGCCCTTGGTGAAGTTCTGGACGTACGTGCCGCTCTCCAGCACGCCGGAATAGACGCGGATGAACGTGAGCTTCCCGACGAACGGGTCGGACATGATCTTGAAGGCGAGCGCCGTAAAGGGCTCGTCGTCCGCCGGCTTCCGCTCGACCGTCTCCCCGGTTTCCGGATGTTCGCCCCGGACCGCCGGAATGTCGACCGGGGAAGGCAGGTAGTCGACGACGGCGTCGAGGAGGGGCTGCACGCCCTTGTTCCGGTAGGAGGAGCCGCAAAGGACCGGCGTGAGCTTGAGCTCGATCGTCCCCTTCCGGAGGGCGGCCTTGATCTCCTCGGGGGCGATCTCTTCGCCTTCGAGGTATTTCATCATGATCGCTTCATCGACATCGGCGACGGCCTCGAGGAGCTTCGTCCGCCACTCTTCCGCCAGGGGCCTAAGTTCCTCGGGGATCGGGCCCGCCTCGGTGCGGGTGCCGAGATCGTCGAGGTAGGTGTAGGCTTCCATCCGGACGAGGTCGACGATGCCCCGGAACTGATCTTCGGCGCCGATCGGCAGCTGGATCGGCACCGGGTTGGCGCCGAGCCGTTCCCGAATCTGACGCACGACGCCGAGGAAGTCGGCGCCGATGATGTCCATCTTGTTGACGTAGGCGATCCGAGGGACGCCGTAGCGGTCGGCCTGCCGCCAGACGGTCTCCGACTGCGGCTCGACGCCTTCCTTGGCGCTGAAGATGGCGATGGCGCCGTCCAGGACCCGGAGGGAGCGCTCGACTTCGACGGTGAAATCGACGTGGCCGGGCGTGTCGATGATGTTGATCCGGTGACCTTTCCACTGGGTCGTCGTCGCCGCCGACATGATCGTGATGCCCCGCTCCTGCTCCTGAACCATGAAGTCCATCGTCGCCGTGCCCTCGTGAACCTCGCCCATCTTGTGCACGCGGCCGGTATAAAAGAGAATGCGCTCCGTCGTCGTCGTCTTGCCGGCGTCGATATGGGCCATGATGCCGATGTTGCGCGTCTTTTCCAGAGGAAACTCCCTGGGCATCTCGACCTTCCTCTCTTGCAGGCCACGGCTCACCAGCGGTAGTGGGCGAAGGCGCGGTTGGCCTCGGCCATGCGGTGGACGTCCTCCCGCTTCTTCACCGCCCCGCCGGTCCCCTGGGCGGCGTCGAGGAGCTCCGCCGACAGGCGCTCGATCATCGTCTTTTCGTGCCGCTCCCGAGCGGCGAGGACGATCCAGCGGATGGCGAGCGAAACGCGCCGCTCCGGCCGAACCTCGATCGGCACCTGGTAGTTGGCGCCGCCGACCCGGCGGGCCCGGACTTCGAGGACGGGCATGACGTTTTTCATCGCCGCCTCGAGAACGTCCAGCGGATTTTTCCCGGTCCGCTCCCGGATCCGATCGAAGGCGCCGTAGACGATCCGCTGGGCGAGGCTCTTTTTGCCGTCCATCATCACGCGGTTGATGAGCCGGGCGACGAGTTCGCTGCCGTAGATCGGATCCGGCGCGATCTCCCGCCGCGGCACCGGTCCTTTACGCGGCATCGTGTCCCTCCTTTCTTAAAACGCGACTCACTTTTTCCCTTCCTTCGGTCGCTTGGCGCCGTACTTGGAGCGACCCTGCTTCCGGTTGGCGACGCCGGCGGCGTCCAGTGTCCCCCGGATGACCTTGTAGCGCACGCCCGGCAGGTCCTTGACGCGGCCGCCCCGGATGAGGACGACGCTGTGCTCCTGCAGGTTGTGGCCGATCCCCGGGATGTAGGCCGTCACTTCGATGCCGTTGGTGAGGCGCACGCGGGCGTACTTCCGAAGGGCCGAGTTCGGCTTCTTCGGCGTCATCGTGCCGACACGGGTGCACACGCCGC
This sequence comes from Hydrogenibacillus schlegelii, assembly GCF_001653195.1. Classification (GTDB taxonomy): domain Bacteria; phylum Bacillota; class Bacilli; order Thermicanales; family DSM-22653; genus Hydrogenibacillus; species Hydrogenibacillus schlegelii. The sequence goes on along the minus strand of NZ_JXBB01000013.1, from coordinate 30,768 downwards.
GTTTCTGCGGCGACGGCAGGTAGCGCTCTTCCTTCTTCAGGCTGTTGTAGCCCCAAAGGAGCGCCGGCGCCTTCGATTTGGCCTTGATCTGCTTGCGGCCTTTCCGGATGAGCTGGTTGATCGTGGGCATCCCGACACCTCCTTCGGTCCATGGTCACTGATCCGGGCGGTTCATTTTGGGCATACAAAGAAGCCGGCGGAGCGGTGCTCCGCCCGGATGTCGCTTAAGTCGGGCGATCGGCCGCCTCGGCGGGGATGGCGACGACGCTCGCCGCGACGTCGATCCCCGCCGCCCGGCCGAGCTCCTGCATCGATTCGACGGTGTGAACGGGGATGCCCCGGGCTTTCGCCTTTTCCACGAGGGGCAGGGTGATGTCCTTCGCCGCGTCCTCGGCGACGACGACGGCGATCGGTTCGCCCTGTTCGATGGCGCGAAGCACCTGCCGCGCGCCGACAATCTTGCGCCGGGCGCTTCTCACCCGATCATACACCGCACCCGCCTCCCGCACGGCAGTATGGCACGCTCACTATCATACCGCGCCGGCCGGAGGGTTGTCAAACGGTTTTTAGCTTCCCGCCGCATCATAAGGCGCCGGCGGCGCCTTCGGCACGACCTCGAGCTCCCGGTAGCGGCGCATACCGGTGCCGGCGGGGATGAGCTTGCCGATGATGACGTTTTCCTTAAGACCGAGGAGCTCATCCCGCTTGCCCTTGATCGCGGCGTCGGTCAGGACCCGCGTCGTCTCCTGGAACGAAGCGGCGGAGAGGAACGATTCGGTCTCGAGGGACGCCTTGGTGATGCCGAGGAGGACCGGCCGGGCGACCGCCGGCGCCTTGCCGGCGGCGAGCACCTTGCGGTTCGCCTCTTCGAAGTCCCGGACATCGACGATCGTGCCGGTGAGGAGCTCGGTGTCGCCGGCGTGGATGACGCGGACTTTCCGCATCATCTGCCGGATCATGATCTCGATGTGCTTGTCGTTGATCTCGACGCCCTGCATCCGGTAAACCTTCTGGACTTCCCGGAGGATGTACGCTTGCGTCTCCCGGGCCCCCCGGATGCGGAGCAGGTCCTTCGGATCGACGGGCCCTTCGGTAAGCTCGGCGCCGGCGTCGACCCGGTCGCCGACGGCGACCTTGAGGCGCGAGCCGTACGGAACGGCGTACGTCTTCGTCTCGACGTCGCCCCGGATCTCGATCTCCCGCTTGTCGCGGCCGTCCCGGATGTCGACGACCTCGCCGGCGATTTCGCTGACGACGGCCTGCCCTTTGGGCGTCCGGGCCTCGAACAGCTCCTGGACCCGCGGAAGCCCCTGCGTGATGTCCTCGCCGGCGACGCCGCCGGTGTGGAACGTCCGCATGGTGAGCTGCGTCCCGGGCTCGCCGATCGACTGGGCGGCGATGATGCCGACGGCCTCGCCGATCTCCACCAGCCGGCCGGTGGCGAGATCCCGGCCGTAGCACATCTGGCAGACGCCATGATGCGTCCGACAGGTGAGGACCGACCGGATGCGGACCTTTTCGATGCCGGCTTCGACGATCCGCCGGGCGATCGCGTCCGTGATGAGCTCGTTCGGTCGGACGAGGACTTCTCCGGTGCGGGGGTCCCGGACCGTCTCGAAGGCGACCCGGCCGCTGATCCGTTCGAAGAGGGTCGAGATCTCCTCGGGGCCGGAGCGAAGCGCCGTCACTTCGACGCCCTGGTCGGTGCCGCAGTCGGCCTCCCGGACGATGACGTCCTGGGCGACGTCGACGAGGCGCCGGGTGAGGTAACCGGAGTCGGCGGTCCGAAGCGCCGTGTCGGCCAGTCCCTTCCGGGCGCCGTGGGTGGAAATGAAGTATTCGAGGACCGTAAGACCTTCCCGGAAGCTGTTTTTGATCGGGTGCTCGATGATGCGGCCGGACGGGTTGGCCATGAGCCCCCGCATGCCGGCGAGCTGGGTGAAGTTCGAGGCGTTCCCCCGGGCGCCGGAGGTGGACATCATGTTGATCGGGTTGAACGGCTCGAGGCTGGCGAGGAGCTTCGTCTGAATCTCGTCCTTCGCCTTGCTCCAGATGGCGATGACGCGGTTGTACCGCTCCTCGTCGGTGATGAGGCCCCGGCGGTACTGTCGCTGAACGTTTTGCACCTGCTCCTCGGCCCGGGCCAGGATGTCTTTCTTTTCTTCGAGGACGACGATGTCGGCGGCGGCGATGGTAATGCCGCCCTTGGTGGAGAAGTGGAAGCCGATGTCCTTGATCCGGTCGAGGATCTCCGACGTCGTCGTCGTGCCGTAGCGCTCGTAGCAGATGGCGATGATCTTGCCAAGGTCGCTCTTTTTGAGGGCCTCGGTCGGCGGCAGGGCCTCGATGATCGGCTTGACCGGCACGCCCTTGTCGAAGAGGAGGAACGCCCGATCGACGGCGCCGACCGAATCGCCCTTGATCGGCGCGTTGATGTAGGGAAAGTCTTCGGGGAAGATCTCGTTGAAAAGGAGCTTTCCGACGGTGGTGATGAGCCGGGCGCGGCGCTCTTCGTCGGTAAAGGACGTTTTCTTCAAGGCCGCCACCGGAAGGACAATGCGGGCGTGGAGCTCGATCTCGCCGAGCTGGTAGGCCATGATCGCCTCTTCCGGCGTGGCGAACACCCGCCCCTCGCCCCGGGCCCCGGGCTTTTCCATCGTGAGGTAGTAGTTCCCGAGGACCATGTCCTGGGTCGGCGTGACGACCGGCTTGCCGTCCTTCGGGTTCAGGATGTTTTGCGCCGCGAGCATGAGCACCCGGGCTTCGGCCTGGGCCTCCGCCGAGAGCGGGACGTGGACGGCCATCTGGTCGCCGTCGAAGTCGGCGTTGTAGGCGGTGCACACCAGCGGATGGAGCCGGATCGCCCGGCCTTCGACGAGGACCGGCTCAAAGGCCTGGATGCCGAGGCGGTGCAGGGTCGGCGCCCGGTTCAGAAGGACCGGGTGCTCCCGGATGACGTCTTCGAGGACGTCCCACACCTCGGGCCGCACGCGCTCGACCTTCCGCTTGGCGTTTTTGATGTTGGACGCCAGCCCCCGACGGACGAGCTCCCGCATGACGAACGGCTTGAAGAGTTCGAGGGCCATCTCTTTCGGGAGGCCGCACTGGGTCATCTTGAGGTTGGGACCGACGACGATGACCGAGCGGCCGGAGTAGTCGACGCGCTTGCCGAGGAGGTTTTGCCGGAAGCGGCCCTGCTTTCCTTTGAGCATGTGGGAGAGGGATTTTAAGGGCCGGTTGCCGGCGCCGGTCACCGGCCGGCCCCGGCGGCCGTTGTCGATGAGGGCGTCGACGGCTTCCTGGAGCATCCGCTTTTCGTTCTGGACGATGATCTCCGGCGCTTCGAGCTCCAGGAGGCGCTTGAGGCGGTTGTTTCGGTTGATGACCCGGCGGTAGAGGTCATTGAGGTCGGACGTCGCAAAGCGGCCGCCGTCGAGCTGAACCATCGGCCGGAGGTCCGGCGGGATGACCGGAAGGACGTCGAGGATCATCCACTCCGGCCGGTTGCCGGATGCCCGGAAGGCCTCGAGCACCTCCAGCCGGCGGATGATGCGCGTCCGCTTCTGTCCCTGGGCTTTTAAGAGTTCTTCTTTGAGCTGGGCGATCTCTTTGTCGAGGTCGATCTCCATGAGGAGCTTTTTGATCGCCTCGGCGCCCATCTCCGCCTGGAAGGCGTCGCCGTATTTTTCCCGGTAACTCCGGTATTCCTTTTCGGAGAGGAGCTGCTTTTTCTCAAGCGGCGTGAGCCCCGGGTCGGTGACGATGTAGGAGGCGAAGTAGATGACCTCTTCGAGGGCCCGGGGAGACATGTCGAGGACGAGCCCCATCCGGCTCGGAATGCCCTTCAGGTACCAGATGTGGGACACCGGCGCGGCGAGCTCGATGTGACCCATCCGCTCCCGGCGGACCTTGGACCGGGTGACTTCGACGCCGCAGCGGTCGCAGACGACGCCTTTGTAGCGGATCCGCTTGTACTTGCCGCAGGCGCACTCCCAGTCCTTGGTCGGCCCGAAGATTTTTTCGCAAAAGAGGCCTTCTTTTTCCGGCCGAAGCGTCCGGTAGTTGATCGTCTCGGGCTTTTTGACTTCCCCGTGGGACCACGAGCGGATTTTGTCCGGCGATGCGAGGCTGATCTTCATGGATTCAAAGCGGTTGACGTCCATCGTCGTCCCTCCTCGCCCGTCCCACGAATGCGTCCGCTGGCTCCATCATGTCTCGCCGTCTTCGCCGGTGACGCCGGGCGCGAGATAGACCATCTTCTCGACGGGGACGGAGGTGTCGTCCTCGTCAAGCTCTTTGATCTCGATCTCCTGTTCGTCCTTCGACAGGATCTTGACGTCGAGGCCGAGGCTCTGGAGCTCTTTGATGAGCACCTTGAACGATTCGGGGACGCCCGGTTCGGGGATGTTTTCGCCTTTGACGATCGCCTCGTACGTCTTGACGCGGCCGACGACGTCGTCGGATTTGACGGTGAGCATCTCCTGGAGGGTGTGGGCCGCGCCGTACGCCTCGAGGGCCCACACTTCCATCTCGCCAAACCGCTGGCCGCCGAACTGGGCCTTCCCGCCCAGGGGCTGCTGGGTGACGAGGGAGTATGGACCGGTAGAGCGGGCGTGAATCTTGTCGTCGACGAGGTGGATGAGCTTCAGCATGTAGATGACGCCGACCGTCACCCGGTGGTCGAACGGCTCGCCGGTCCGGCCGTCGTAGAGGACCATCTTGCCGTCCCGGGGCAGGCCCGCCTCCTCCAGCGCATCCCAGATGTCGTACTCGTTGGCGCCGTCGAAGACCGGTGTCGCCATGGCGAGGCCGAGCGCCTTGGCCGCCATCCCGAGGTGCGTCTCGAGGATCTGGCCGATGTTCATCCGCGACGGCACGCCGAGGGGGTTGAGGACGATGTCGACCGGGGTGCCGTCGGGGAGAAACGGCATGTCTTCCACCGGCAGGATGCGGCTGACGACGCCCTTGTTCCCGTGGCGGCCGGCCATCTTGTCGCCGACGGAGATCTTCCGCTTCTGGGCGACGTACACCCGGACGAGCTCGATCACCCCCGGCGGAAGTTCGTCGCCCTGGTCCCGCTTGAACACCTTGACGTCGACGACGATGCCGGCGCCGCCGTGGGGCACCTTGAGGGAGGTGTCCCGGACTTCCCGGGCTTTTTCGCCGAAGATGGCATGCAGGAGCCGCTCTTCGGCGGTCAGCTCGGTCATCCCCTTCGGCGTCACCTTGCCGACGAGGATGTCGCCGTCTTTGACCTCGGCGCCGATGCGGACGATGCCCCGGTCGTCGAGGTTTTTGAGGGCCTCCTCGCCGACGTTCGGGATGTCGCGGGTGATCTCCTCGGGACCGAGCTTCGTCTCCCGGGCCTCGATCTCGTATTCTTCGATGTGGATCGACGTGTAGACGTCTTCCTTGACCAGCCGCTCGCTGATGAGAATGGCGTCTTCGTAGTTGTACCCTTCCCACGTCATGAAGGCGACGAGAACGTTCCGGCCGAGGGCGAGCTCGCCCTGGTCCGTCGACGGGCCGTCGGCGAGGATATCGCCGGCCCGGACGACGTCGCCGGCCTTGACGATCGGCCGCTGGTTGAGGCACGTGCCCTGGTTGGAGCGGCGGAACTTGTAGAGGCGGTATTTGTCGAGCTCGCCGCGGGTGCCGTCGGGATGGAGGCGGCGGACCCAGATTTCCCTCGCGTCGACCCGCTCGACGATGCCGTCGTGGCGGGCGATGACGAGGACGCCGGAGTCGAGGGCGACCCGATGCTCGATGCCGGTGCCGACGAGCGGCGCCTCCGGCACGAGGAGCGGCACCGCCTGTCGCTGCATGTTGGCGCCCATGAGCGCCCGGTTGGCGTCGTCGTTTTCGAGGAAGGGGATGCATGACGTGGCGACGGAGAAGACCTGCTTGGGGCTCACGTCCATGAGGTCGACTTCGTCCCGCGGCACGGTGACGATCTCGCCGTGCCGGCGGGCGACGACCTCACGCTCGGCGATGTGCCCTTCCTCGTCGAGGGGGGTGTTCGCCGGGGCGATCGTGTACAGCTCTTCTTCGTCGGCGGTGAGGTAGACGATCTCGTCCGTCACCCGGTGGGTTTTCGGGTCGACCCGGCGGTACGGCGTTTCGATGAAGCCGTACTCGTTCACCCGGGCGTACGTCGAGAGGGTGTTGATGAGGCCGATGTTCGGCCCTTCCGGCGTCTCGATCGGGCACATGCGGCCGTAGTGGGACGGATGGACGTCCCGCACCTCAAAGCCGGCCCGCTCCCGGGTGAGGCCGCCGGGGCCGAGGGCGGACAGGCGCCGCTTGTTGGTGAGCTCCGCCAGCGGGTTCGTCTGATCCATGAACTGGCTGAGCTGGCTCGAGCCGAAGAATTCTTTGACCGCCGCGATCACCGGCCGGATGTTGATGAGGGACGACGGCGTGAGCCCCTCGGCCTCCTGGATGCTCATCCGTTCCCGGACGACCCGCTCCATCCGGGCGAGGCCGATGCGGAACTGGTTCTGAAGGAGCTCGCCGACGGAGCGGAGCCGCCGGTTGCCGAGGTGGTCGATGTCGTCGACGCTGCCGATGCCGTGGAAGAGGTTGAAGAAGTAGTTGATCGCCGCGATGAGGTCCGCCGGGGTGATGACTTTGACGTCCCGATCGATCGGACCGTTGCCGATGACCTTGACGATCTTCCCTTCTTCCGTGTTCGAATACAGGTGGAGCACCTGAAGCGGCACCTCGCCGGCTTCGGTGAGGCCGTAGCTCAGGTGGTACACCTTCATGCCGAGCCCCCGGTCGAGGTGCGGGATGAGCCGGTCGAGGGTGCGCCGGTCGATCACCTGGCCGGCTTCGACGAGCACCTCGCCGGTGTCCGGGTCGACGAGCGTCTCGGCGATCCGGTTGCCGAGGAGGCGGTTTTTGATCGTGAGCTTTTTGTTGATCTTGTAGCGGCCGACGGCGGCGAGGTTGTACCGCTTCGGGTCAAAGAAGCGGGAGTAGAGAAGGTTCCGCGCGTTTTCGAACGTCGGCGGCTCGCCGGGGCGAAGCCGCTCGTAGATCTCCAGAAGGGCCTTTTCGGTCGAGTCGGTGTTGTCCTTCTCCAGCGTGCCGAGGATGTAGGCATCCTCGCCGAGGAGGTCCAGGATCGCCTGGTTCGTGCTGAAGCCGAGCGCCCGAAGGAGCACCGTCACCGGAAGCTTCCGCGTTCGGTCGATCCGGGCGTAGACGGCGTCCCGAGGGTCGGACTCAAACTCGAGCCAGGCGCCGCGGTTCGGGATGACCGTCGCCTGGTAGGTCGTCTTGCCGTTTTTGTCGACCCGCTGGCTGTAGTAGACGCTCGGCGAGCGGACGAGCTGGTTGACGATGACCCGCTCGGCGCCGTTGATGATGAAGGTTCCGGTCTCGGTCATGAGCGGAAGATCGCCCATAAACACTTCCTGTTCCTTGACTTCGCCCGTCTGACGATTGATCAGGCGCGCCTTGACGCGAAGCGGCGCCGCGTACGTCGCATCCCGCTCTTTGCACTCATCGACGGAATGTTTCGGCTCGCCGAGGGTGTAGTCGATGAATTCGAGATGAAAATTACCTGAAAAATCTTGAATTGGAGAAATCTCCTCGAACAGCTCCCGCAGGCCTTCGGCCAAAAACCAGCGGTACGAGGCGAGCTGAATCTCGATGAGGTGCGGCAGGTCGAGCACTTCGCGGGTCCGGGAGTACGTGCGCCGCGTGCGGCGGCCGAACTGGACGAGCTTCCCAGCCAAGAACCTTCACCTCTTCGCAGGGGGTTGGAAGCGCCGCGCATCGGGGTCACGGAAGACAGTGTATCCAAGGCGCCGCAGCGTTAACCAAAAAAAGGCAAAAAAAGAGCCCGAGTCAAACTTCGCATCGTGGAATGATAGCACTTGACAGCGAAAAAGTCAAGGGATTATGCGCGTTTTATGGCCTGCAAAATGTGATAACCCCGTTCGCGGCGGACGACCGCGGCCTCGCCGAAGAGGGCCTGAAGCGCCGCCCGATGGGAAGGGGCGCCATGCTTTTTGTGGACGACGGCCCAGAGGACGCCGCCGGGGACGAGGGCGTCGTGCGCCTCCCGGTACAACCGAAAGACGACCGCCTTCCCGGCCCGGATCGGCGGGTTGATGACGACGGCGTCAAACCGTTCTCCGGCGACCGGCGCGATCCCGTCGCCCGCGAACACTCGGACGTCGGAAAAGCCGTTTTGGGCGGCGTTGTGTTCCGCGAGGGCGGCGGCCCGGGGGTTGATGTCGATCATCGTCACACGAGCGTCGGGAAAACGGGCTTTCAAGGCGAGGCCGACGGCGCCGTAGCCGGCGCCGAGATCGAGAAGGCGCGCCGCCGGCTCGAGGGTGACCGTTTCGATGAGCAGCCGGCTCCCGGCGTCGAGGCCCCCCCGGGAAAAGACGCCCCGGTCCGTTCGGAAGCGGAGCGCCCGACCGGCGACGGTGACGGTAAACGCCGTCGGCCGGCTTTCCAGGTCCGGCCGCGGCCGGAAGTAGTGATCCACCGCGCCATCCGCCCCTTTTCGTCAACCTAAGACGAAAAAGCGTGAGAAAAAAGTCGTTCCGGCCCCCGACGGAAAAAGGGGAGCCCGGGGCTCCCCTCCGGCCGGAGGCCGCTTACTTGAGCTCGACGGTCGCTCCGGCTTCTTCCAGCTTCTTTTTGATCTCTTCCGCTTCGGCCTTGGAGACGCCTTCTTTGACCGGCTTCGGCGCGCCGTCGACGAGTTCCTTCGCTTCCTTGAGGCCGAGGCCGGTGATCTCCCGGACGACCTTGATGACGTTGATCTTCGAGGCGCCGGCGTTCGCGAGCACGACGGTAAACTCCGTCTTCTCCTCCGCCTGAGGCGCCTCGGCCGCCGCTCCGGCCGCCGCCGGCGCCGCCGCGACCGCGACCGGCGCCACCGCGGAGACGCCGAACTCCTCTTCGAGGGCTTTGACGAGCTCGTTGAGCTCGAGGACGGTCATATTTTTGATCGCTTCGATGATCTGGGTCTTGTCCATGGCGATCCCTCCCCTGGGTTAAGCCTGTTTTTGCTCGGCAACGGCCTTCAGGCCGTGCATGAAGTTTCTCAGCGGCGTGTGGACGACGCTCCCGAGGACGCCGACGATGCGGTAAAGCGGCGCCTGGATGCCGCCGACGACTTTGGCAATGAGCTCCTCCCGGGACGGAAGCTTGGCCAGCGCCGCGGTCTCCTCCGCCGACAGCACCTTGCCTTCCAAGACGCCGGCCTTGATCTTGAGCGGTTCCAACGACTTCTGGACTTCGGTGATCACTTTCGCCGCCGCCACCGGATCGGCGCTGAACGCCGCCGCCGTCGGCCCTTCAAGGTACGGGGCAAGGGCCTGAAGCCCGACTTCCTCCGCCGCCCGCCGGAGGAGCGTGTTTTTGTACACCTTGAAGTGAACCCCCGCCGCTTTCAGCTTGTTCCGGAGCTCGGTCATCTGCGCGACGTTGAGCCCCCGGTATTCGACGAGGACGCACGCGGCGCTTTCCTGAAAGCGGGCGACGAGCTCCCGGACGGTCTCGACCTTCTCCGCCGGAATCGGTTTTTCCCGGACGTATGCGGCCACCTGAACCCCCCCCTTCTTTAAGCAAAAAGCCTTCCGCAGACAGGCAGCCGGACGGAAGGCACGCGAGCGCCGGTCGACCCCGGCGGTCGACGATCTGCCTCGGAAGGATGTTTAAGCCTTGCGGCCCCTTCGGTCTGCGGCGTTTCGTGATTCGGTTGTCCGCGCGATCGACTCGCGCCCCCGCACCTTCTCCGGGAAGGGTCGCGCCGCCGGCATCAGAGGCCCGCGATGTCGACCCGGATCCCCGGCCCCATCGTCGAGGTGACGGTGACGTTCCGGAAGTAGACGCCTTTTGCCGCCGCCGGCTTCGACCGCCGGAGGGCGTCGATCACCGCGGTGAAGTTATCGACGAGCGCTTCCGTCGAAAACGACACCTTGCCGATCGGGACATGGACGTTCCCCTGCTTGTCGGTCCGGTACTCCACCTTCCCCGCCTTCGCCTCCTGGACGGCCTTGGCCACGTCGAAGGTGACCGTCCCCGTCTTCGGGTTCGGCATGAGCCCCCGCGGGCCGAGGATTTTCCCGAGCCGCCCGACCGCCGCCATCATGTCCGGCGTGGCGATGGCGACGTCAAAATCGAGCCAGCCACCCTGGATCTTGGTGACGAGGTCGTCGTCGCCGACGACGTCGGCGCCGGCCGCCTCGGCTTCCTTCGCCTTCTCGCCTTTGGCGAAGACGAGCACCCGGACCGACTTGCCGGTCCCGTGGGGCAGGACGACGGCACCCCGGACCTGCTGATCCGCCTTCCGGACGTCGACGCCGAGCCGCACGGCGAGCTCCACCGTCGCGTCAAACCGCGTCGTCGACGTCTCCTTGACGAGGGCCAGCGCTTCCGCCGGCGCGTAGGCTTTCTCCGGATCGATCTTCTTCAGCGCTTCGAGATACTTTTTGCCGCGCTTCGGCATGGTCCTTCCTCCCTCGTGGTCATCGCGGGCCTGAGCCCTCCCACCGGGCCGTCAATCCTCGACGACGATGCCCATGCTCCGGGCGGTGCCCTCGATGATCCGCATCGCCGCCTCCAGATCCGTCGTGTTGAGATCGCTCATCTTCTGCTCGGCGATCTCCCGGATCTTCGCCCGCTTGAGCGTGGCCACCTTCTTTTTGTTCGGCTCGCCGGAGCCGCTTTCGATGCCGGCGGCCTTTTTCAAGAGATCGCTCGCCGGCGGCTTTTTGGTGATGAACGTAAACGAGCGATCCTCGTAGACCGTAATTTCGACCGGGATGATCATCCCCGTCTGGTCGGCGGTCCGGGCGTTAAACTCCTTGACGAAGGCCATGATGTTGACCCCGGCCTGGCCGAGCGCCGGCCCGACCGGCGGCGCCGGGGACGCCTTTCCCGCCGGGATCTGAAGCTTGATAACGCGGGCGACCTTCTTCGCCACCTTCTCACCTCCCGCGCGAAGACGCCAAACGAGCCGTATTATACCACGCAGAGGCGCCTTCCGCAAGGGCCCGACGCCCGACGGCCTTACACGCGCTCCACCTGCGTCGCCTCGCACTCGATCGGCGTCTCGCGACCGAAAAGGAGCGCCGAGACGACCACTTTCCCCCGCTCGACGTCCACCGCCTCGATCCGGCCGGTGACGTCGGCAAACGGCCCCTCCCGAATGCGGACCCGCTCGCCGACGGCAAGATCGACCCGCGGCCGGCGTTCCTCCGCCATGCCCATCGCCCGGAGGATTCGCTCCGCCTCTTCCGGCTCGAGCGGGATGGGTTTCGTGCCGGGGCCCATCGAACCGACAAAGCCGGTGACGCCCGGGGTGTTCCGGACGATGGACCACGACTCGTCGGTCATGATCATCTCGACGAGGACGTAGCCCGGAAAGATCTTCCGCTGCACCGTCTTCGCCCGACCGTCTTTGATCTCCTCCGTCTCCTCGACCGGGACGACGATGCGAAAGATCTGATCTTCCATGCCCATCGACTCGATGCGCTTTTTCAGGTTGGCTTCGACTTTTTTTTCATACCCCGAGTACGTGTGGACGACGTACCAGCGCTTTTCCGGGCTCACGGCGGGCTCCCTCCTCGCGCTTCGGCACCGGCGAAGCGTCCGACGTCGGGCGGATCAGCGCATGAGGAACATGACGAGGGCGCCGAGGATGACGTCGATCAGATAAAAAAAGACGGCCAAAGCGGCGACCGTGCCGAGGACGACGCCGGTGTAGGTGACGAGCTCCCGGCGGGTCGGCCACTTCACCTTCTTCAATTCTTGCCAGCTTTCGGCAAAATAACTCCCCGCCCGCCGGACGCCGGTGCCGATCCGGGCCAGCACGCTCATCGGCGCCCCTCCTCAGCGGACTTCCCGGTGGACCGTGTGAGCATTGCAGTACCTGCAGTACTTTCGCAGCTCCAGCCGGTCCGGGTGCTTCCGCTTGTTTTTTGTCGTCGCGTAATTACGCTGCTTGCACTCCGAGCAAGCGAGGATGATCTGTACGCGCATGGGCACACCTCCCGCAAGACCGCCGCTCAACCTAAGAGAAGATAGCACACTTCCCCGTCAAAGTCAAAAGGAAAAGCCGCCCGCGGCGCCGCCATCGGCGGCCGGGGCGCTAGGCATTCACTTGATCGGGAAACCGCTCGGCGCGAAACAGCCGCTCGAGCTTGCGTTTCACCCGCTGGAGCGCGTTGTCGATCGACTTGATGTGCCGTCCGAGGTCGGCAGCGATCTCCTCGTAGCTCCGACCGTCCAAGTAGAGCATGAGCACCCGCTTTTCGAGATCGCTCAAAATTTCGCTCATCTTTTCTTCCAGCGCCGCCACGTCTTCCCGCCGGATGAGAAGCCGGGCCGGGTCGAGATGGCCGCCATCGCCGAGGACGTCGAGGAGCGTCCGCTCCGCCTCCTCGTCCCGGACCGGCCGGTCGAGGGAGATCGACGAATTGAGCGGGATGTGCTTCTGACGGGTCGCCATCTTCACCGCCGATAGCATCTGCCGGGTGATGCACAGATCGGCAAACGAGCGGAACGACGTCGCCCGATCCGGCCGGTAGTCCCGGATCGCCTTGTAGAGGCCGATCATCCCTTCCTGGACGATGTCGTCCCGGTCGGCGCCGACGAGAAAGTACGGCCGGGCTTTTGCCCGCACGAAACCGCGATACCGCTCGATGAGCCGATCCGTCGCCTTCCGGTCGCCTGCGTGGATGCGCGCGACGAGCTCTTCGTCGCTGAGCGCCTCGTAGTCCGTCCGCCCTTCGTCGCGTTCCACGGCAAAATCCTCCAATCCTCCCTCGTACCGCCATTATAGCGGTCGGCGGACGGACCGTCAATCAAGGGTCTTTTTTTCGGCGGTACTTTTCAAAAAAGAGTCGCACCTCCTTCGGCAACCGAGCGCCCAGGCCGGGTCGCTCCGCCTCCAGCTGCCGACGGCGGATGAAGCGGCCGACCTCCCGCCGGACGCGCTCGACGTCGGTCCAGAGTTCGCGGGCCCCGACGACGCTGGCGCCGACCGCCCGGGCGGCGACGGCGATCAGCCGGTCGTCGGTGGCGACGACGAGCTCTCCCCGCACCCGCCCCCGAAGCCGCCGCACCTCCGCTTCGATCCACGCGTCGGCCGTCTGACCGTAGGCGGTGTAGACGACGTCGATCCGCCCGGCCCGCTCCCGGATTTCCCCCGCCGGCGACCGATCGGCGTCGAAGACGACGACGATCGTGTGCCCGGTCGCCCCGGCGTAATCGTCCAGCGCCGCGATGAGGGACGCCCGGGCGGCGTCGAGATCCGCCGTCCGAAAGGGGCCGAGGTCCGGCCGGCGGCCGATCAGATTGTACCCGTCGACGATCACGGTGGCCACGGCGCGCCCTCCCGCTGGCGGTACGCCTCGTAGAGCAGGAGGGCCGCCGCCACCGAGGCGTTCAAAGACGCCACCCCGCCTTTCATCGGCAGCCGGACGACGACGTCCAGCCGGCGGCGAAGGAGGGGGCGAAGGCCCCGCCCCTCGCCGCCGATGACGAGGGCGACCTTGCCCCGGTAGTCCGCCGCCCGCCAGTCCGTGCCGCCGTCGGGGCTCGCCCCGATGAGCCAGAACCCGGCCGCCTTCATCCGCTCGGCGAAGCGGACGAGATTGGTCGTCCGGGCGACCGGCAGAGAAAACACCGCGCCGGCGGACGCCTTCACCGCCGCCGGCGTAAGCCCCGCGCTCTGGTGCTTCGGAAGGATCACCGCCTCGGCGCCGGCCGCCGCCGCCGTCCGGATGATCGCCCCGACGTTGTGGGGATCTTCCAGGCCGTCGAGGACGACCCAGAGCGCCGCCGCCTTGCCTTCGGCCCCGGCGAGGAGCGCCTCGGCGTCGGCGTACGGCATGGGCGAAAGAAACGCGACCACCCCCTGATGCCGGAACGCCCCGAACGGCTGAAGGCGGGCCCGCGGGACGACGCTCACCGGCACGCCCCGGGCCCGGGCCTTCGCCTTCAGCACCTCGAGAAACGCCGGCGACGTCCCTTCCTGAACCCAGATCTTGTGCACCGCCGCGCCGGCATCCAGCGCCTCGAGCACGGCCCGGCGGCCGACGACGGTGGTCCCCTCCTCCATCGCGGCTCCTCCTTACTTACGACCGGCTGACGCGCTTCAGGCGCGGCCCTTCCGGCGTATCTTCGACGGCATACCCCCGCGCCCGGATCTCCGCCCGCAAGGCGTCGGCCCGGGCGAAATCCCGCGCCCGCCGGGCCGCCTCCCGCTCGGCGACAAGGGCCAGGACATCCGCCGGCGCCACGTCCTCCGCCGCCGAAAGCAGGCCGAGCACCGCGTCCAGGCGGCGGAACCGCGCCAAAACCGCCTCCACCGCCCCTCGGGTCCGTCCCGGATCCTGGGCGACCGCATGAGCCGTCCGGACGAGGGCAAACATCGCGGTGAGGGCCTCCGGCGTGTTGAAATCGTCGTCCATCGCCGCGGTAAAGTCGGCTTCGATCGCCCGAAGCGCCTCGAGGAGCGCCGCCGGCGCCTCTCCGGGGACGCTGCCGGGAAGCGCGTGGTTCAGCGCCGCGACCGCTCCGTCGAGCCGTTCGACGGCCGAGCGGGCCGAGGCGATCGCCTCCCGATGAAAGCGAAGCGGCTGGCGGTAGTGGGTGTTCAGGTAAAAAAAGCGAAGCGCCCGACCGCCGTATTCCCGGACGACGTCCCGGACGAGGACGACGTTGCCGAGCGACTTCGACATCTTCTCCTCGTCGACCGTCACGTGGCCGTTGTGAAGCCAGTAGCGGGCAAAGGTCACCCCCGTTGCCGCCTCCGACTGGGCGATCTCGTTCTCGTGATGGGGGAAGATGAGATCTTGCCCGCCGCCGTGAATGTCGAGCGTCGCGCCGAGGTAGTGCATCGACATCGCCGAGCACTCGATGTGCCATCCCGGACGGCCGGCCCCCCACGGGCTGTCCCAGGCGACGTCCCCCTCCGACCGCTTCCAGAGGGCAAAGTCGAGGGGGTGCTCCTTCGCCGCGTCGATCTCCACCCGGGCGCCGGCGAGCAGCCGGTCGATCGGCTGTTTGCTGAGCTTCCCGTACTCTGGAAACTTTTGCACCCGAAAATAGACGTCGCCGTCCCGAACGTAGGCGACTCCCCGCTCGATCAGCCGGCGGATGAGGTCGACGATCGGGCCGATGTGCTCCGTCACCCGCGGCCGGTGCGTCGGCTCAAGGACGCCCAGCGCCGCCAGATCTTCCTCATAGGCGGCAATGAACCGCTCGGCGATCGCCCGGACCGTCTCTCCCGTCTCCCGGGCGACCCGGATGATCTTGTCGTCGATGTCCGTGTAGTTGTGGACGTAGATGACCTCAAAGCCCCGAAACTGAAGCCACCGCCGGATGACGTCGAAGGCGACCGCCGCCCGGCCGTTCCCGATGTGGATGTAGTTGTACACCGTCGGGCCGCAGACGTACATCCGGACGACCCCCGGCTCCCGGGGGGCAAACGGCTCTTTCCGACCGGTCATCGTGTTGAAAAGAACGAGCGCCACCGCGACCGCTCCTTTGCCTTTGTCTCACCGGGCGCCGACTCCGGCCGGCCCGCCCCTGCCGGCCGGCCGAGAGCGGCGAGCTCCGCTTCCAGGCGGGCGACCGCCGCCTTCAGCCGCTCGAGCTCCTCCCGCAGGGCGACGCAATCTTCAAACGCCGACTCCGGCAAGTTCGTATGGTCGAGATCGTCCTTCACCCGGCGCCCTTCCCGGACGACGACCCGGCCGGGCACGCCGACGACCGTCGACCGCGGCGGCACGTCCCGGAGGACGACCGAACCGGCGCCGATCTTGGCGAAATCGCCGACGGTGATGTTGCCGAGCACCTTGGCCCCGCTGGCGACGAGGACGCAGTTCCCGAGCGTCGGATGGCGCTTCCCCGTCTCCTTCCCCGTCCCGCCGAGGGTCACGCCCTGATACAAGATGCAATCGTCGCCGATCTCCGCCGTCTCGCCGATGACGACCCCCATCCCGTGGTCGATGAAAAGCCGCCGGCCGATCTTCGCCGCCGGATGGATCTCGATGCCGGTCCAAAACCGCGCCCAGTGGGAAAGAAGCCGCGCCAAAAGCCGTAACCCCCGGTTCCACAGCCAGTGGCTGACGCGGTACGTCCAGACGGCGTGCAGCCCGGGATAGGTGAGGACGATCTCGAGGGCGCTTCGCGCCGCCGGATCAAGGCGCTGGACCGTCTCAATGTCTTCTCGAATCATGCGGAGTATGCCGAACATCGCCGACCTCCTTTCCGCCGCTTTCCGGCCACGGCCTCCGGCCGCCGTCCGGCGCCCCGGCGCGCCCGTCCGGGGCCCCGTCTTCCGGGGCCCGATGGAAAAAAAACCGTCTCATCCCCGAGACGGTTTGCCTTCGCCTGCACGTTCGGCTCCATTGTAGGCCATTTGCGCCGCCAGCGCAAGGGCCCGCTCGAGCCGCCGCCGGAACCGCACCGGCCCGAGCCACGCCAGCACGTCCGGAAGGGCCGGCCCGTGCTCCCGGCCGGTCGCCGCCAGCCGGAGGGGAAGAAAGAGCGCCCGCCCCCCAAGCCCCGTCGCCGCCTTGACCGCGGCGAGAAGCGCCGCCGCCGCCTCGGGCGTCCAGGGAGCCGCCGGGTCCCGCGCCTGAAGCGCCTGAAGTGCCGCCGCCACCGCCCGGCGACCCTCCGGGCCGAAAAGCGCCGCGCGGGCCGCCGGAGAAAGGGCCGCCGCATCGAGGACCGCCTCATCCGGTCGGTACAAAAAGGCCGCCGCCGGCACGACGTCGCCGAGAAAAGCGAGCTCCTCCCGGACGAGGCGGACCGCCGCGACGAACCGGGCCCACCCGTCGCTCCCCTCCCCTTCGTCCGGCGCCAGCCAGCCGGCCGCTTCGGCGTACGGCCGCAAACGGCGCGCCAGCTCTCCGTCGGACAGCCGCTTCAGGTGCGCCTGATTCAGCCAGCGCAGCCGCCCCGGATCGAACACCGCCGGGCTTTTTCCGATGCCGGACGGCGAAAACCGGCGCACGAGCTCATCCGGCGTGAACACTTCCTCCGTCCCCTTCGGCGACCAGCCGAGGAGCGCCAGGACGTTCACCACCGCTTCCGGCAGGGCGCCGAGGTCCCGGTAGCGGGCGATCGTCTCCGCGGCGGCGTCCCGCTTCGACATTTTTTTTCGCTCGGCGTTTAGGATGAGAGGAAGATGCAAAAATGCCGGCGGCGCCCACCCGAAGGCGGCGTAAATCGCCAGCTGCTTCGGCGTGTTCGGCAGGTGCTCCTCGCCCCGAAGGACGTGGGTGATCCGCATGTGATGGTCATCGACGACGACCGCAAACTGATAGGTCGGCGTCCCGTCCCGCTTCAGGAGGACGACGTCGCCGACCGCGTCCCCCCGGAAGCGAAGCGGCCCCCGGACGAGGTCATGGAAGACAAACTCCGCCGCCTCCGGCACCCGAAGCCGGATCGCATGGGGCGTCTCCGCCATCCGGGCCCGGGCCTCCGCCGGGGGAAGCGTCCCGCAGCCGCCGGCGCACGCCTCCCCTTCCGGGCAGAAGCACGGGTACGCCGCCCCGGCGTCGACGAGCGCTTCCGCCGCCGAACGGTACAGCGCAAGTCGCTCCGACGACCGGTACGGCCCGTACGGCCCGCCGACGTCGGGCCCTTCGTCCCAGGCAAGACCGAGCCAGCGAAGCCCCGCGAGCTGCTCCGCTTCGGCCCCCGGCACGTTCCGGCGCCGGTCGGTATCTTCGATGCGGACGACGAACGCCCCGCCGTAATGTCGGGCGAACAAAAAATTAAAGAGCGCCGTCCGGGCGCCGCCGATGTGCAAAGGTCCCGTCGGTGACGGCGCATACCGGACGCGGACGGGTTCCGCCGGTTCTCGCATGGCCGACCTCTCCTTACGCCTCGCCCGCCGGCGCCGCCGCATCTCCCCCGGGCGGACGGCCGGCCGCCGCCACGAGGAGGACGACGGCGAAGGCGGCGATCCCCTCGCCCCGGCCGATCGCCCCGAGCCCTTCGTTCGTCGTCGCCTTCACGCTCACCGCCCCGGGCAGGCTCCCGAGCGCCTCGGCGATCGCCCGGCGCATCGCCGGCACGTACGGCCCGAGCCGCGGCGCTTCGGCGACGACCGTCACATCGCAGTTCGCCACCCGGTACCCCCGCGCCGCCGCCCGGCGGGCCGCCGCCCGGACGATCTCCCGGCTCGGCAGATCTTTCGTCCACGCCGCGCCCGGCGGAAAGTGAACGCCGATATCCCCCTCCCCGAGGGCGCCGTAGACGGCATCCGCCAGCGCGTGCAGCACGACATCGGCGTCCGAGTGGCCGTCCAGCCCCCGCTCATACGGGATCGTCACGCCCCCCAAGACGAGAGGCCGCCCCGGCGCGAGGCGGTGGACGTCGTAGCCGAAGCCGATCCGCATCACGACCGCCCCCCCTGCCGGAGGATCGTCTCGGCGAGGATGAGGTCGAGCGGCGTCGTCACCTTCAGGTTGATCTCCTCCCCCGGCACCGCGACGGCCGAACGGCCGCCGCCTTCGAACAGCGTCGCCTCGTCGGTCACCTCGCGGCCCTCCGCCGCCGCCGCCTCGAGGGCGGCGATGAGGGCCCGGCGGTCGAACCCCTGCGGCGTCTGGGCCGCCGCGAGCGCCGACCGGGGCGGCGTCTCGGCGACCGGCCGGAGGGCCCCGTCGGCCGGGTGAAGCCGCTTGATCGTCTCCTTCACCGGCACGACCGGCACGACCGCCCGTCCCGGCCCGAGGGCCGCCTCGACCCGGGCGATGAGCTCCGGCGAAACGAACGGCCGGGCCGCGTCGTGGACGAGGACGAACTCGACCGCTTCCGAAAGGGCCCGGGCGCCGGCCAGAACGCTGTCCTGACGCCGCGGCCCGCCGAAGGCGATTTTAAGGCCCGCATACCCTTCTGCCGCGAGGAGCGCCGCCGTCCGCTCCCCTTCTTCCGGATGGACGACGAGCACGATCCGCTCCGGCGGATAGCGGCCGGCAAACACCGCCAGCGACCACAAGAGAAGCGGCCGGCCGCCCAGCGGGACGTAGGCCTTCTTGAGCGCCGCGCCGAGGCGCGTCCCCCGGCCGGCGGCGACGATGACCGCCCCGACGGCCAAGCCATCCCCTCCTCTTCTCGGCCTCCATTGTAGGCGAGCCGTCGGCGCTTGACAAGCGCCCCGCCCGAAGGCGAATGAATTCCGAGTCTTTTGCCGGTCGATTCTGTAAACCGATCACAAAAAACGAAAAAAACCGCCGGGAAGCCATCTCCTCCCCGGCGGAGGCATCCGGTCGGCGGCAGGGCGAACGGGTCGACTTCGTCCGCAGGCGACTTGCCCGAACCGGGCCGAGGGCGCCGGGCCGGAGAGGAGCGCCCACGCGGCGAGGCGTCCCGGCCCGGCGGCGCTACAGGGCCTTTTCCAAGAGCTTCGGCTTGGCAAACACCATCCGGCCGGCCGAGGTCTGGAGCACCGAGGTGACCAGCACGCCGATGTGCTCGCCGATGAATTCCTTCCCCCCCTCGACGACGATCATCGTCCCGTCGTCGAGATAGGCGACGCCCTGGCCGTGCTCCTTGCCGTCTTTGATCACGTGGACGACCAGCTCCTCCCCGGGGAGGACGATCGGCTTTAAGGCGTTGGCGAGATCGTTGACGTTTAAGACCGGGATCCCCTGAAGCTCGCACACCTTGTTCAGGTTGAAGTCGGTCGTCACGATCTTGGCCCCGAGCTCCTTCGCCAGCCGGATGAGCTTCGCGTCGACGTCGTGGACGTCCTCGACGTCCCGCTCGAAGATGACGACCTTCGCGTGCTTATTTTTTTGCATTCGTTTTAAAATATCCAGCCCGCGCCGGCCTCGATTTCGCTTGAGCATGTCCGAGGAGTCGGCGATGTGCTGCAGCTCCGCCAGGACAAATTCCGGCACGAGGAGCGTCCCTTCGAGAAAGCCCGTCTCAACGATATCGGCGATCCGGCCGTCGATGATGACGCTCGTGTCGAGGAGCTTAAGCCCCGCCTTCTTGTCGAACTTCTCGCCCCGCTCCTTGTCTCCCCGCTCCCGCATCCGGCCGAGGGAAAAAAACTGGATGAGTTCGTCTTTTTTCTTATGGCCGACGGTAAAGCCGAGATACGCCAGCAGGATCGAAATGAAGATCGGGGCAAACTCCCCGGCGATCGGGAGCTGCTTCAAGGGAAGGTAGATGAAAAAAGCGACGAGGAGGCCGACGAGCATCCCCAGCGTCCCGAACAAAAGATCGCTGACATGCCGCCGGACGAGCTCTTCTTCGGCTCGCTTAAACGCCCGCTCCATCGCATCGCTCGTCCAGACGACCACCGCAAGAAAAAGGAGCGCCCCGAGCGCGGCGCCGACGTACTCCTGGTACGACAGGCGGCCGAGGGCGAGCCACGGGTCGAGCGCCTGAAAGAGGAGCGGGATGAAATGATAGCCGAGGGCGCCGCCCAAAACGAGAAAAAACGCCTGGATCCATCGTCGGATGAGCACGCGCTTCACCTCCCGCTCGATTCGTTTTTAGGATGGCCAACCGAACGAAAGCTCAAACGCCCGATTCCTCCGCCTCCGGGCCGAACACCGCGCGCTCGAGCCACGCCTGAGCCGCCGCCTCGTCGATATTTTGCGACAGAACGAGCTCGCTCACGAGCATCATCCGGGCGTTTTCCAGCATCCGCCGTTCGCCGCCGGACAGCGCCCGGCGCCGCTCCCGCCGCATGAGCGTCCGGACGACGTCGGCGACGGCGAACACGTCCCCCGTCTTCAACTGGTCGAGATGTTTTCGGTAGCGCTGGTTCCAACTTTTATCCGGCTCCGCATCATGGCGCCTTAAGACCGCCTCCAGATCGACGAGCGCTTCCTTCGGCAGCACGGGCCGAACGCCGAGGTCTTCCGCCTGATCGAGGGGGATCATCGCCCGAAGGGCGCCGAGCGGCATGTGCAAAATGTAATAGCGCCGCCGGCGGCCCAAAAATTCCCGCTCCTCGATCGCCTCGATCACCCCGGCGCCGTGCATCGGGTAGACGATCTTGTCGCCGACCTGAAACACGCCTTCGCCCCCTTTGACCTTCCTCTTCTAAGTATACCACGGGGGCAAAAGAGCGTCAAAGCAAAAATTATTTATCCTACCCGATCGGACAATTTTCGTCAAGATGATCGATCGCGTCAATCATTGCGCTCGAGCAGCACCTGCTGCTCGATCCGCCGCAGGCCCTCGTGGATCGCCCGGGCCCGGGCCTCGCCGATCCCCTCCACTTCGTCAAGGGCCTCCAGGCTCGCCCGGACGATCCGGCTGAGCCGTCCGAACCGGGCGACGAGGTTGTGGACGACCGCCATCGGGAGGCGCGGGATGCGCATGAGCAGGCGATAGCCCCGCGGGTGGAGTTCCTCGTCGGCGCCCGTGCCGCCGTATCCGAGGAGCCGCGCCGCTTGATGGCGGTCGAACAGGTCTTCGCCGGCGAGCTGCCGAAGCCCGGCGAGCACCTCTTCAACCGGCCGCTTCTCCTCGTCGGCGAGATAATCGCGGACGAGCATCTCCGCCTCCTGCGCGAAGCCGGCCAGAAGCTCGTCCAGCTGCATGCGCACAAGCCGCCCTTCCTCGCCGAGTTCCCGGACGTAGCGGAGGATCTCCGCCTCCATCCGCATCACCAGGCCGACCCGGTTGAGCACGAGCGTGACGTCCTGGAGCGTGACGAGATCCTCGAATTCGAGCGCCGAGAGGTTGACGAGCGCCTGGTCCAGAACCGCCTTGTATTTCTCCAGCGTCGAAAGCGCCTGGTGGGCCTTCGCCAGGATGACGCCCGTCTCCTGGAGCGTGTACCGGTGCCGCCCCTTGTAGACGGTGATGACCCCCCGGCGCTGAGAGATGGAGATGACCAGCTTGTTCGTCTGCTTGGCCGTCCGCTCCGCCGTCCGGTGCCGCGCTCCGGTCTCGATCGACGGGATCGACGGATCCGGGATGAGCTGCGTGTTGGCGTAGATGATCTTTTTCGCGTCCTCGCTTAAGACGATCGCCCCGTCCATTTTGGCGAGCTCGTAGAGGGCGTACGGCGTGTAGTCGCAGTTTAAGGCAAAGCCTCCGTCGCAAAGTTTCAGCACCTCCGGCGCATCGGAGACGACGATGAGCGCCCCCGTCTTCGCCCGGAGAATGTTCTCCAGCCCCTCTCGAAGCGGCTTGCCCGGGGCGATGAGCTGCATCACCTGGGTGAGAAATTCATCGCGCCCGTCTCTGTCGTCCATCGCGCTACCTCCCGAACGCCGCCTCCAGCGCTTCCCGGACCGTCCGCACCTCGACCCCTACCAGCCCTTCCGGACGGCCGCCGGCCGCCGGCGGCACGAAAGCCCGGCGAAACCCGAGGCGGGCCGCCTCGGCGAGCCGGGCCGAAAGCCGCGGCACCGGCCGCACCTCGCCGCTTAAGCCGATCTCCCCGATGAACACGTCGCCGGCGGCCACGGGCGCCTCCCGAAAACTCGACGCGATGGCGAGGGCGACGGCCAGATCCGCCGCCGGCTCCGAGATCCGAAGCCCGCCGACGACGTTGACGTACGCATCGTGGCCGATGAGATGAAGCCCCGCCCGCTTTTCCAGCACCGCCAGCAGCATGTGGAGCCGCCCGAGGTCGAAGCCCGTCGCGCTCCGCCGCGGAACCGGAAAAAGCGTCGGCACGAGAAGCGCCTGCACTTCCAGAAGCATCGGGCGGCTCCCTTCCATCGTCGCCGTCACCGCCGCCCCGATCGCCGCCTCCGACCGCTCCCGAAGAAAGAGCTTCGTCGGCGCCTCCGCCGGCACGAGGCCGGATTCGGTCATCTCAAACAGGCCGAGCTCGTTCGTCGGGCCGAAGCGGTTTTTCACCGCCCGGAGCACCCGGTACTGCTGATAGCGCTCCCCTTCGAAATAGAGGACGGCGTCGACGAGGTGCTCCAGCACCCGGGGGCCGGCGATCGTCCCCTCTTTCGTCACGTGGCCGATGAGGAGGGCGGCGACCTTTCGGGGTTTGAGCATCTCCAGCAAAAACGCCGTCCCTTCCCGCACCTGCGCCACCGACCCCGGCGCCGAGGCGAGCTCCGGGTGCCGCATCGTCTGCACCGAGTCGACGATGACGGCCGCCGGCCGCAGGGTCTCCACCGCCTCCTGGAGGGCGTCGAGCCGGCCGTCGGCGAGGAGATACAGATCCGCCGCTTCGACGCCGAGGCGGGCGAGGCGGAGGCGGATCTGTTCTTCCGACTCTTCGCCTCCGGCGTAGAGCACCCGCCGCCCCGCCCCGGCCAGCCGGGCGGCGGCGATCGAGGCGAGGGTCGACTTGCCGATTCCCGGCTCGCCGCCGAGAAGGACGAGCGAGCCCGGCACCAGGCCGCCGCCGAGGACGCGGTCGAACTCCTCCAGGCCGGTCCGGAGCCGTTCCGCCGGCGGCCGGGCAGCGGCGGCGGCGAGGGAAACGGGGCGGGCGATCGCCGGCGCCGCCGGCCGCTCTTTTGCCGGCCGGGCGCTCCGGCGCTCCTCGACGAGGGTGTTCCAGGCGCCGCAGCCCGGGCAGCGGCCGAGCCACTTCGGCGCCTCATAGCCGCAGGTCTGACAGACGTAAACCGTTTTTTCCCGCATGTCGCTCCCCTCGTCCAGCATAGCACACCGGACCACAGCATCGCACACCGGACAAAAAAAAGCGGAGCGCCTCGGCGCTCCGCGCCTGGTCGTCTGAGTTCACTCGCCGGCGACCGTTGCCGCCTCCGGCCGGATGACGAGTTCGCCGTCCTTGAAGTCGATCGTCACCCGGTCGCCCTTCTGAATCGTCCCTTTGAGGAGCTCTTCCGACAGGCGGTCTTCGATGAGGCGGGTGAGCTTCCGGCGGATCGGCCGGGCGCCGAACTGAGGATCGAAGCCCTCTTTGGCGACGTGGTCGATGACGGCGTCGGTGAGGGTAAAGTCGATCCCCTGCTCCTTGACCCGCTTCCGGATGTCCTCCGCCATGCGGACGACGATCTCCCGGATGTGCGCCTCTTCGAGCGGGTGGAACACGATGATCTCGTCGACGCGGTTCAAAAACTCCGGCCGGAACGTCCGCCTCAGTTCCTCCATCACCTTTTCCTTCATCGCCTCGTACGACGACTCCGGCGTCCGGGCGGTAAAGCCGAGGGTGGTGTTCCGCCGGATCGTCTCCTGGCCGACGTTCGACGTCATGATGATGACGGTGTTTTTAAAGTCGACCGTCCGGCCCTTCCCGTCGGTGAGGCGGCCGTCTTCCAGCACCTGCAGGAGGACGTTGAACACCTCCGGATGGGCCTTTTCGATCTCGTCGAAGAGGACGACGGAATAGGGCTTCCGGCGGACCTGCTCCGTGAGCTGACCGCCTTCCTCATAGCCGACGTATCCCGGCGGCGCGCCGATGAGGCGGGACGTCGTGTGCCGCTCCATGTACTCGCTCATGTCGATCCGGATGAGGGCGTTTTCGTCGCCGAAGAGCGCCTCGGCGAGCGCCCGGGCCAGCTCTGTCTTGCCGACGCCGGTCGGCCCGAGGAAGATAAACGAGCCGATCGGCCGCTTCGGATCCTTAAGCCCCGCCCGGGCCCGCCGGATCGCCCGGGCCACGCTTTCGACCGCCTCATCCTGCCCGACGACCCGATCATGCAAGATCTTCTCCAAGTTTAAAAGCCGCTCCGTTTCTTCCTCCTTGAGCTGCGTCACCGGAATGCCCGTCCAGCTCGAGACGATCTGGGCGATGTCCTCCGGCGTCACCTCGGCGTCGGTCTGGCCCTGCCGCTCCTTCCACGCCTGCCGCTCCCGCTCAAGAGCTTCTTTGAGCTTTTGCTCCCTGTCCCGGAGCGCCGCCGCCTTTTCAAATTCCTGGCTCTGGACGGCCGCGTCCTTTTCCTTTCGGACTTCCTCCAGCTCCTTTTCGAGCTGCTTGAGATTCGGCGGGATCGTGTAGGCGTTGAGCCGCACCCGGGAGGCCGCCTCGTCGATGAGGTCGATCGCCTTATCCGGCAGGAAGCGATCGGTGATGTAGCGATGCGACAGATGGACCGCCGCCTCGATCGCCTCGTCGGTGATCTTCACCCGGTGATGCGCCTCGTACCGGTCGCGGAGCCCCTTTAAGATCTGGATCGCATCCTCGGGCGTCGGCTCGTCGACGAGGATCGGCTGGAAGCGCCGCTCGAGGGCGGCGTCTTTTTCGATGTACTTCCGGTACTCGTCGATCGTCGTCGCCCCGATCGTCTGCAGCTCGCCGCGGGCGAGGGCGGGCTTTAAGATGTTCGAAGCGTCGATCGCCCCTTCGGCGCCGCCGGCGCCGATGAGGGTGTGCAGCTCGTCGATGAAGAGGATGATGTTCCCCGCCTGGCGGATCTCGTCCATGATTTTCTTCAGCCGGTCTTCAAACTCGCCCCGGTACTTCGTCCCGGCGACGACGCTCCCCATGTCGAGGGACATCACCCGCTTGTCCCGGAGCGTCTCCGGCACCTCGTTGTTGACGATCCGCTGGGCGAGCCCTTCGACGATCGCCGTCTTTCCGACGCCCGGCTCGCCGATGAGGACCGGGTTGTTCTTCGTCCGCCGGGAGAGGACCTGGATGACCCGCTCGATCTCCTTTTCCCGGCCGATGACCGGATCGAGGGCCCCCTCCTTGGCCAGCGCCGTGAGATCCCGGGCCAGGCTGTCCAGAGTCGGCGTCGCGGCCCCTTTGCCGCCGCCCTGGGGCGTGGCGGCGAGCATCTCGCTCGAGCCGAGGAGCTGAAGCACCTGCTGCCGGGCTTTGTTGAGGCTCACGCCGAGGTTGTTGAGCACCCGGGCGGCGACGCCCTCCCCTTCCCGGATGAGGCCGAGGAGGATGTGCTCGGTGCCGACGTACGTGTGGCCGAGCTTCCGGGCTTCGTCGAACGAAAGTTCGATGACCTTCTTGGCCCGGGGCGTGTACGGCGTGTTGAGGGGCTTTTCGTGGCCCCGGCCGATGAGCGCCTCGACCTCCTCCCGGATCTTCTCCAGCGACAGGCCGAGGTTCATGAGCGCCTTGGCGGCGATCCCTTCCCCTTCCCGGATGAGGCCGAGCAGGATGTGTTCGGTGCCGATGCTGTTGTGGCCGAGGCGGACGGCCTCATCCTGGGCATACGAGAGGACCTTTTGCGCCCGTTCAGTAAACCGGCCGAACATCATTCCGGATCCCCTCCGTTTCTGCATGGACGATTTGCACGGACGATGCGTTTGGCCCGTACGGCGGTGAACGGTCTTGGGCGCCTTGCGGGCGGCGCCCGGGATCGACGGACGATCCGGCGGGGTCGCGCCGGCCGACCGCATCCGGCAACCGCTCGCTCGGCCAAACTTATCCGCGGAAGCCCGCCGTCGTCCCGGACGCGGCGAAGCGGTCCCGACGGCCCGGAGGCGGAAGCTTCGGCTTAAAGCGCCCCGCCGAGATGGCGGCGGATCACGTCGGCCCGCCGGACGTCCCGGCGCTCCGGAGAGAGGTTTTCTCGGGCCGAATATTGCAGATACGCCGGGCGGATCATCACCCAGAGGGCGTCGACCGTCCGAAGGTCGACATCCCGGATGAGGCCGAGGGCGATGCCCAGACGGACGTCGGAAAGGCGTTCCATTGCCTCCCGGCCGTCGATCGACCGGGCGTAGCGGAGGATGCCGAGGCTCCGCATCACCCGGTCTTCCAGGGCTCGGCCCATCGACTCGGCGAGGAGTTTGCGGGCCTTGCCCTCGTGGGCGATGATCGTCTCGACGACGCCCTGCAGGTTTTCCAGGATCTCTTCTTCCGACGGCCCGAGGGTGATCTGGTTCGACACCTGAAAGAGATGCCCTTCGGCGTCGCTTCCTTCGCCGTAGACCCCCCGGACGGCGAGGCCGACCTTTTGGATCGCCGGAAGCAGATTCCCGATCTGCCGGGTGAGGACGAGGCCCGGGAGGTGGAGCATCACCGACGCTCGGAGTCCGGTTCCGACGTTCGTCGGGCAGCTCGTCTGATACCCGAACCGATCGTCGAACGCGAGCTCAAAGTGGGCGTCCAGCCAGTCGTCCAGCCGGTCGGCGATCCGGTACGCCTCCTGAAGGCGCAGGCCCGGAGCAAAAACCTGCAGCCGGAAATGATCCTCCTCGCCGACCATGAGGCTCACCCGCTCATCCGCCGAAAGGAGGACCGCCGCCGCCGGCGCCTCGGCGAGCTCCCGGCTGATGAGGTGTTTTTCCACCAGCACCTGCCGGGCGAGCGGCGGAAGGGCATCCAGCGCAAACAGGGCAAGCGCCGGCTCCGCCGGCGGCGGCGCCGCCAGGGCGGCTTCCACCCGATCGATCAGGCGGCGGGCCGCCTCCTCGTTCAGTCGCGCCTGGAAGGGGAGGTCCCGGACGTTCCGGGCCAGGCGGACCCGCGTCGAGAGGGCCACCTCCTCCGGCGGCGCCGAGGCGAACACCGGACCGAGGGGCCGCTCCAAAATCGTGCCGATCTGCATCGCTTTCACCTCACTCCGCCCGCGCTTCGCCGAGTTCCCGCTCCAGCCGGCGGATCTCGTCCCGGAGCCGGGCCGCCTCTTCGTACGCCTCGGCGGCGACCTTTTCCTGAAGCTCCGCCCGGAGCCGCTCCAGCCGGTGCCGGAGCGCCCGCCGCGGCTTATGGCGCTTCGGCGCCCTGCCGTGGTGTTCGGCGGCGCCGCCGTGGATGCGCCGAAGAAGCGGGACGAGCGGCTCCCGGAAGGCGGTGTAGCAGTCGCTGCAGCCGAAGCGGCTTTTTTTGACGAACTCGTCGTAGCTCATGCCGCACGTCGGACAGACGCGCCCCCGATCCATCGGACGGGACGGCATCGCCGGCATGATCCCGCTCAACAGGTGATGGATCGAAAACGCATCCCCCGGCACCGAGAACGCCACGCCTTCCTCGCGGGCGCAGACGTCGCACAGGTGGAGCTCCGTCTTTTCCCCGTTGACGATTTTCGTAAAGTGAAACGTCGCCGGCCGCTTGCCGCACCGTTCACACATCATGCGCCTCGCCCCCTTCCGCCATGAGCGTGAGCATCGCCGCCTTCAGGAGCCGAGCCCGGAGCCGGTCCCGAAGCTCGACCGGTAGGGCGAGCACCTCCCGGGAGACGAGCCGCCGGAGCATCGCCGCCTCCCGGCTCGTCAGCTCCTCTCCCTCCTGAAGCCGGTCGACAAAATCGAGCGCCCGGCGCTCATCGATCGCCTCGCCGACGGCGTCGTACGCCTCTTTGAGGAGGGACGCCGCCGCCGGCCGGATCTTTTGGATGCGGATATACCCGCCGCCGCCGCGCTTCGACTCGACGAGGTAGCCCCGCTCGACCGTAAAGCGCGTCTGGATGACGTAGTTGATCTGGGAAGGAACGCAGCGAAACGCCTCGGCGAGCTCGACCCGCTTGATCTCGACGGCGCCGCTCGCCTCGATGAGCTCCTTCAGGTGTTTTTCGATGACGTCGCTGATGCTCTTCAAGAACCTCACCCGAACCGGAGCTTGATCTTGACTGTCTTTGACTAATGCCATTATACGCCAACGGGCGCCCGTTGACAAGGGGGGCCCGTTCGTCGTGCCGACCTTCGTTAGTCTTTCCCTACCCTCGCCCGGCCAAAACGGGAAGCGCCAGGAGTTCTTGCGGCGCTTCGATCGTGACGTCCGCCTCTCGAAGCTCGGCCGCATCGCCGTAGCCGTACAGACAGCCGACGGTCAGAAATCCGTTCTCCCGGCCCGCGTCGACGTCGCTCTTTCGGTCGCCGACCATGAGGCCGGAGGCCAGACCGTACGTCGTCCGGAGTTTGGCCACGAGGGCGCTTTTCGTCGCCGTCCGGAACCGGCCGGCGCTGTAAAGGTCGACGAAGTGCCGGCGGAGGTCGAAGTGGTCGATGACGGCCGCCACGTACTCCTCCCGACCGTTGGAAGCGATGAACAGGGGCAGTCCCCGCTCGGTCAGGGCCTGAAGGACCTCCGGCACGCCGGGATACAGCCGGCCCTTTCCTTGGCGGATGAGCGCCAGTTCGGCCTCGTACATCCACGCATCGGCCAGGGCGTAAAGGGCAAGCTCCCGGCCGGGAAGAAGCGCCGCCCACATCTCGGCATACGTTTTCCCGAGCTGCGCCCGAAGCACCGCCTCCGACGGCAGGTCGACGCCGATGCCGGCCTCCGACCGAAGGCGCCGGAAGGTTGCCGCAAACGCTTCCCGGGCCACCGACCATGCGTCAAAAAGCGTCCCGTCGAGATCGAACACGACGGCCGGTCGTCTCACGTCATCCGCCTCCCCGATGCGCCGCCCGGCCGCTCGGCCAAAGCCGGCTTTCCCGTTCGCCCGAGCCGGTTTTTCCGTCCCGACCCGGCGGCCGGTTCCGCCCCGTGACCGGTCGGGCGGCGTTCCTACCGTTTCCGAGACGCTTCTTCCGGCAAGGGGCGTGCGTCCCCGCCGCTACCGCCCGCGCCGGTTCCAAAGCGCCGCATAGCCGAACCCGCCGAGAAAACCGCCGGCATGACCGGCGACCGAGACCCCCGGCACGAGGAGCGTCATCACCGCTCCGAGGACCGCCACCGCGATGAGGATCGAGCGGGACTGAGCGTCGAGCCAGTACGGTTTTCGCCGGAGCAAAAAGACGTAGTACCCGAGCAGGGCGAAGTCGATCCCGGAAGCGCCGACGGCCGCCTCCGATGTGGACAGCAGAAAAAACACCGTTCCGGCGACGCCGGCGACGAGGAGCCCCAAAAACGCCCCTTTCCCGAGGTAGCGTTCGAGCGGCGGTGCAAAGACGTAAATCCAGAACAGGTTAAACAAAATATGCATCCACCCTTGATGGACGAACGTCGCGGTGAAAATCCGCCACCACTCTCCGGCCGCGATCGCCGACGGGATGAAGGCATAGCGCTCGTACAGGAGAAAGGGGCGAAACTGAGAGCCGTCGACGACGGTCCAGAGAAACATCGCGATGGCGACGGCAAGGAACGCCGACGTCACCGGATAATCGCGAAGGTATTGTCGCAAAGATTCGTGGCGTAAAAAAATCATCGCGCTCGCTCCTTCTCCGCGTACGCCTTCCACTCCCGGGCGAGAAGGCCGTAGACGGCGTGATCGACAAACCGATCGCCGAGCCACTCCGCCTCCCGGATGATCCCCTCGAGCGTAAAGCCGAGGCGCTCCGCCACGCGGCGGCTCCTCGTGTTCTCTGTCGCCGCCCGGATCTCGAGGCGGTTTAAGCCGAGGTGAAAGAAAGCGTGATCGACCATCGTCCGGGCCGCCCGGGTCATGATGCCCCGCCCCTGGACGGTCGGGTCCAGCCAGTAGCCGAGACTCGTTTTTTTATTTTCCCAATCGATCCGGTGGTAGCCGATCACGCCGACGAGCGTTCCGCGATAAAAGATGCCGGCCTGAAAGCCTTCGTTCCGGCGGAGCTGCGCCATCGACTGATCGACGAAGGCATACGTGTCGGTGAGGGTGTGGCGCCGCACCCACGGGAGCCAGACGGAAAGCCGGTCCCGATGCCGGTCGGTGAGGGCATAGAGCGCCGGGACCTCCCGGTAGGAAAGGGGCTTTAAGGCCACCTCCTCATCGGCGATGAGCTCGAACACGGAGGTCCCCCCATCCCTCTATTTTCATTTGCCATTATAGCAGGAACCGGAAGTGGCGGGAAAAACAAAAAAACCGCCTTTCGGCGGTTTGTTTTTTGCTGCGACGCCACCCGATTCCCTCAAAACCGGATCGTGGGGGGCAAAGCCTCGACCGATTCGGATCCGTCAGCTTCACGCGTTACCGCGCTTCCACCTCGGACCGATCGACCTCGTCGTCTACGAGGGGTCTTACCCGGTCAAGC
>NZ_JXBB01000012.1 GCF_001653195.1 Hydrogenibacillus schlegelii | reverse complement strand
TCCGGGTTTTCCGCCGGCGAATGCCTTCCAGCTTTTCCATCCGGATGGTGCTCACGCCACGGGCGAGGCACCAGTCCACGATGGCCCGGCTGATCTTGTGGTCCTGGTCTTTCATCCAGCGGGCTTCTTTGTCCTTCATTTGACGGATCGCTTTTAAAGCTTTCGCTTTCCCCATTCGCCGGCGAAGGGCGTGATACCGGCGGCGGACGTAAGCCGCCTGATCGCCGGGGAAAAAGAGCGTCTCCCCGCCCGCGTTCACGACCGCGAGATAGCGTAGACCCATGTCGATGCCGGCGATTTTCCCGGACTCAGTCCCAGCCGTATTCTCCTCGACGGGCAGCGTGACCGAAAGGGCGAGGAACCACCGCCCGCGCTTTTCGTACAGCTTTGCCGCGCCCTGCCTCACGTCCCTGCCGAGGCGGGAGAGAATGGTTTCCTGCTTCGCCGTGACCGAAAGCGGCACCCGCACCCGACCCGCCTGCGTCGGAAACGCGGCCGTCCAGAAGTCCCCGACCTTTTTTAGGCGCAGGTTCTGGTTGTTGAACAACGGCCAGAGGACCCGGAACTTCTGAACGTCCCGATGCGCCGCCACGTCCCGAAGCGCCTGGTTGATCACGGCCGACGGAAGGTCTCCGGCGAGATACTCCCGCGCCGTCCGGCTGGTGAGCCCTTTCGGCCTTCCGGCGGCGACGAGGTTGTTCGCCAGCGACGTGGTGCGCTCCACAAGTTCCCGGTACAGTTTGATCTTCGCCTGCGTCGGGCGATGGAGCCGGAGGCGAAGGGGGAGGGTTGGCAATCAGCCCCCTCCTTTCTGTCTTTGTTCTTCGATGTAGCGGCGGATGGTTTCGGCGGAAACATTGCCGGCTGTGGCCATGAAGTAGGATGGCGCCCACAGGGTACCGCGCCCGGTTCGCTTCTGGAGATGGGGAAACTCCAGAAGCAGCTTACGGGCGCTTACGCCCTTGAACACCTTCACGACATCGGCCGGACGGATCGTCGGCGGCACGGAAGCAAAGAGGTGAACGTGGTCCGGCATCACCTCCATGGCGATGATCTCCCAGCCGCGTTCTTTCGCCGTTTCCTGGATGATTTCTTTGAGACGATCCGCAATGGGGCCTTCAAGGACTGTTCGCCTGTATTTCGGAATCCAGACCATGTGGTACAGAATGAGATACCTGGAGTGTCTTCCGGACCTTATCTCCATCATGCACGTATTCTACCATGTGTATCAAGAATGTACAACCGGCTTCATCCCCGGAATGTCCGAGGACGAAGCCGGCGGGTTTTGTAAAGATCGGGAAAACAGCCGACCCGAACGCCCCGAACCGTGTCCTTCGGCCGGATCTCCCCGGGCGT
Source organism: Hydrogenibacillus schlegelii (assembly GCF_001653195.1). GTDB lineage: Bacteria > Bacillota > Bacilli > Thermicanales > DSM-22653 > Hydrogenibacillus > Hydrogenibacillus schlegelii. The sequence goes on along the minus strand of NZ_JXBB01000012.1, from coordinate 243,947 downwards.
CGTCCGGCCGCTTCCGTCCGGCGTGCCCCGGCGGAGCTCCCCTTCCGCCAGGCCCCGCTCCAGAGCGCAGGCGTCGCACATCATCAGCAGAATGCCGAGCCGCTCGGCGACGGCGGCGATCCGCTCCCCCAGCGGATGGCCGGCCCGAAGCGGATAAACGTTGTCGTCGAAAAAGAATATAGAAGCGACATCAACGCCATGCGTTCCCGCTTCCAGCTGTGGCAGGATCATCTGCCCGAGGCGGTAGCCGGCCGCCCGAGGCGTCGAGATGATGTACACAACTTTCGACCGTTCCATCGGATTCCCCCCAAACCCTTATAGGTTGCGATGTTCGAATCAGCGATGCGGACGATCGTGGCCTTCCGTACCGGCGAGCGCCGTCCGAACGGCCTCCAGCCAGGCGGCATCGACGGGAACATACGAATGGAAGCGCCCGCCGCATCGACGAGCGCCGGCACCCGGGCGACGAACGTCCGGACGGCCGCTCGAGCCCAAGGCGCCACTGCCGCCCCGTCGACCGGAAGATTCCCCTTCCCGGCGCCTTCGTCCGGGAGGGCCAACGCCCGCATCAGCACCACCGCCGCCTCCTGACGGGTCACCGGCCGATCGGGTGCAAAGCCCCGGCCGTCGCCCCGCATCCAGCCGCGTGCCAGCGCCGCCTCAACGCCGCCGGGCGCCTCTCCCCGGAAGCTCGCGAGCACGACCGGCCGACGGACCGCCTTGACCTCAGCAAGGTTCAGGCGGGCGAACCCTGTCCCGACCCCGCCTTGGGGCCGCGCGCCAGATGACATTGATTATAGGAATCATTACGATTTTGTCGAGTTCCGCCAGCGCGGTATGCTAATAGGGAGCCGGCCCGGTGGGGGGGGGCGGCCCGACCGATCGCTCGCCCTTACCGAATGGCTCAGGCAAGGAGGAGACGCCACGTGGCCTTTTCCGACCGCGATTCGTTGTTTGGCCTGGAGCGGTACCGCCCCATCGTCGACGATTGGGAGGCCTTTCGCGCCGCCCTCTTCCGTCCCCAGCCGGCGACAATTCGGGCGAACGCCCTGAAGACGACTCCGGAAGCCCTTCGCCGGGCGCTCGAAGCGCTCGGCTTTGCGCTAACCCCGGCGCCTTTCGATCCGGCGCTTTTTACGATCGACGCCCCCCCCATCCCGCCGGGGAAAACCGTTCTTCACTGGCTCGGACACTTTTACGTCCAGGAAGCGGCGGCCGCGCTGCCGGTGCTTGCCCTCGCGCCGGAACCGGAAGAGCGGGTGCTCGACCTCGCCGCTGCGCCCGGTGGAAAGACGACGCAGATCGCCGAACGGATGGGCGATCGGGGGCTCGTCGTCGGCAACGATCCGGACGGGGCGCGGCTGCAGAGCCTTCTCGCCAACGTGTATCGCCTCGGAACGACCGCCGTCGCCGTCACGCGCCAGGACGGCCGCCGGTTATCGGGCGGTCGGCCGTTCGACCGGGTGCTCGTCGACGCCCCCTGTACCGCCGAAGGGAACGTCCGGCGCCGCGCCGGCGCCCGACGCACCCGAAGCCCGGGGGAACACCGCCGCCTCGCCGCCCTGCAGACGGCGCTTCTCGAGCGGGGCGTCGCCCTCGCCCGGGACGGCGGCGTCGTCGTCTACTCCACCTGCACCTTCGCGCCGGAAGAAAACGAAGCCGTCGTCGACGCCGTCGTCCGCAAGGCCGGGGGCGCCGTCCGGATCGAACCGCTGCCCGAAGGCCTCCCCGGCGTTCCGGGCCTCGAGGCGTGGGAGGGGGCGCGCTATGTGCCCGAGATGGTCCTCACGCGGCGGATCTATCCGCACCATCTCGACTCCGGCGGCATGTACATCGCCCGGCTTAGGCGGCTCGCCCCGCCCCCCTGGGCCGACCGCCTGCCGCCAAGCCCCGGCGCCCGGGGCGCCGGCCTCGAGCGGCCGGACCCTGCGCTCGTCCGGGCGCTCCTCGACGGTTTTCGCGACCGTTTCGGCCTTCCCCCGACGGCCCTCGAAGGGCTTACGTTTTTTGTCCGCGGCGGCGACGTCTGGGCGACGCGCCTGGCCGACGTCCCCGACGGGCCGGAGCTCGTCGCCGCCGGCATTCGGCTCTTTCGCCTTCAGCCGGGCGAAGGGAAAATGCCGTCCCCCGGGCCCCTCCGGAACGCCAAGCCGACCAGCTTCGCCCTCCTGCACTTCGCCCAGGAAGCGCGCGCCAACGTCGCCGACGTCGATGCGGAGGCGCTCCTCGCCCTCCTCGAAGGCCGGCGCATCGCGCCGCCGGCCGCCGCCGCCCTCGAACGGGGCTTTGTCGCGCTTCGCTTCCGGGGAACCGTGATCGGCCTCGGACACCTCGACGCCGACGGGCTCCGTTCCGGCCTGCCGCGGGGACGGGCGGAAGATCTCCGGGCCGCCCTCCTGGAAGAGCGGGCGCTCCACGAGGCTCCGTAGTCGCCGCTCGAAAGCCCGGGCCAATCGCTTGCGCACCTAAGCCGAACAAAAGAACCGGCAATGCGCGGCCGGCCCCCAACCTCACCGGCCCCGGGATGCCCCGGGGCCGGTGAGGTTTTATTTTTTGTTTTGACGCGGAATCCCGCGCCCTCACCGCGGCGAACCCGCCGCCAGCGCCCGGATCGCCGCATCGACCGTCACGAGCGCCGCCTTGTGAATGCCGGCCATGTGCCGGAGCGCGAAGCGATGGGCCTCGGCATCGAGATCGGCGACGGCGTCCTCCAGGACGTGCACGCGAAAACCGCGAAAATAAGCCCCTTGCGCCGTCGCCATGACGCAGATCGACGTGTTGATGCCGGCCAGATACACGTCCGTCGCCTCATGCGCATTGAGCACCCGTTCGAGGTCGGTGCCGAAGAAAGCGTCGTACTTCGTTTTTTCCAGATGCACGAGGTGCGGATGCCCGCGGAATTCCTCCTTCAGCGCCTCACCGGTTCGGCCGTACACCTCGGCGCCCCACGTCCCTTTGACCGCATGACGCGGCCAGAGGCGAAATTCCGGATCGTCCTCGGCATGGGCGTCGGACACGAAAATGACCGGCCGCTCCGCCGCAAGAAAGGCCCGCACCGCCCGAAGGATCGCCGCGTCGATCGCCTGTGCCGGAGCGCCCGCCGTCAGCGCTCCTTCCGGATGGGCAAAATCGTTCAGGTAATCGACGACGACCAGCGCCTCCATCGCCTGCGCCTCCCTTCGCCGTTTGCCTGAAGCATACGACGGGGAACGTCTTGTGTCAAGACATTTGTAAATGAACCTTTTTCGGTCAGACGAGCTGCGCCCACACCGTCCCCGGGCCGTGAACGCCGAGCGTAAGCTGCATCTCGATGTCGGCGCTCCGGCTGGGGCCGGTGACGATCTGAATCGCCGACGAAAAACCGTCCTTTCGCCCCCGCTCCGCCAGAGCGCGAAGCGCCTCCCCCAGCGTCGGGAACACCGTCGCCCGCGAGACGACGATCCAGAGGACGGGCGGAAGCAGGCTCGCCGTCCGACCCGCCGTCGCCGAAGTGAGAAACACGACGCTTCCCGTCTCAGCGATCGCCGCATCCGCCGCCACCACGCCGAGCGTCGCCCGGGCGGCGAAGGCCCGGTCGGCGCCCCGTTCCGGCCGCACGTCGACCCCGAGGCGCCGGAGCGTTAAGGCGGCCGAAAGCAGCGCTTTGCGCGCCGCCTCCGCCGCCGCCAAGGGGTCCCCGCTTCCGGAAGGCTCGGCCGTCGAAGGGGCAGCCGGACCGTCGGACGGCCCTTCCCGCCCGTCGATCGGCAGGCTTAAGCCGCCGACCAGCGCTTCCCGCACGGCGTGGCGCGCGACTAGGGCCGGCAGGGCGGCCTCCGCCGGTTTGCCGACGACCGCCCCGCCGGCCTTTTCCCAGTTCTCGAGAAAAAGCGACGCCGGCGTCTCCGGCGGCCGCATCCCGATCCGGTCCGGCCCCTCAAGACGAACGGGCTCCGGCCGACTTCTCCGCCGGGGTTTGCCCAGCCGGGCGGCGATGCGATTCAAAAACGCTTCCCGATCGCCCATCACCGTCCGCCTCCTTCCGTTCCTCCGTTCGCCGGCGGCCGCCCGGCCGGCGTTCCCTTCCGCCGCTCCCGCCTTGGCGCCGGTGAAATTCGGCCTCGCCGCTTTCGCTCGGCGGCCCACCGGTCGAGGAACGGCCGCCGGGCCGGGAGCGGAAAATCCCGCATCTTTGTCCAGCCGGCCAACGGGCCGATCGCCCGGCGAATCCAGCCTTCTCGATCCGCCAGCGGCCGAAGGCAAAACCGCGCCAGGCGGATCGCCCGGCGATAGAGGGCCGGGCGCGTCACGAGCGCGCCGTAAAGTCGAAACAAAAGCCGCTCGGCCGCCGGCCGCCTCCCCGCGGCCGCCTGATCCGTTCGGTGCTCGATCAAAAGCTCGTGCAGCGGAATGCGCACCGGGCAGGCGTCGGTGCAGGCGCCGCAGAGGCTCGAGGCGTGCGGAAGCTCCGCCCACGCGTCTCCGCCGAGCAGGGGAGAGATCACCTTTCCGATCGGACCGCTGTAGACGCTCCCGTAGGCGTGGCCGCCGATCTGTCGGTAGACGGGACAGATGTTGAGGCAGGCGCCGCAGCGGATACAGTGAAGGGCCGCCTGGTACGGCGTCCCGAGGAGGTCCAGCCGACCGTTGTCGACGACGACGAGGTGGAACTCCTCCGGCCCGTCCGACTCTCCCGGCCGGCGGGGCCCGGTGAGGGCCGTGACGTAGCTTGTGATCTTCTGCCCCGTCGCCGACCGGGGAAGGAGCGTAAGGAGCACCGCCAACTCCTCCCACGTCGGCACGACCCGCTCCGCCCCCATCACGGCGATGTGGATCCGGGGGAGCGCCGTCGTCATGCGGGCATTGCCTTCGTTCGTCACGAGGACCAGCGTCCCCGACTCGGCTACGGCAAAATTCACGCCGGTGATGCCGAGCTCCGCCGTCATAAACGCCTCCCGGAGCCTCTCGCGGGCAAACCGGACGAGCGCCTCCGGCTCGTCCGAAAGCTCCGTTCCCGCCGCCCGGGAAAACAGCGCCGCAATCTCCCGGCGGTTTTTGTGGATCGCCGGCGCGATGATGTGGGACGGCGCCTCCCCGGCGAGCTGGATGATGTACTCGCCGAGGTCCGTCTCCAGCACCTCCACTCCGGCCGCCTCGAGGGCCCGGTTGAGGGCGATCTCTTCCGAGACCATCGATTTCGACTTGACCGCCCGCCGGACGCCCCGCGACCGGGCGACGTCGACGATGTAGCGCACCGCTTCGGCGGCCGTCTCGGCAAAAAAGACGTGCCCGCCGGCCGCTTCGACCCGGTCCGCAAGCTCGGTCAGATACAGATCGAGGTTTTCGATCGTCCGCCGGCGGATCGCCTCGCCGAGGGCCCGCCACGCCTCCCAGTCGCCGAGCTCAACCTCGGCCGCCCGCTTGCCGCTTCGAAACCGCTCTTGCGCCGCCCGCACCGCCGCCCGCATGGCATCATCGCGGAGGGCCTGCGCCACCCGCCGCTCGAGCGACGGCTCATCGCTCGTTCGCATCGGCATCCCCCTCCGGCTCATCCGCCGTCCGTCCGACCCTCTTCGCCGGGGGCGACGTCCTCCGCGCCCCGTCCGCAGCGTCCGCAGGCGACATCTCCGCTTGCACGCCCTCTGCCGGAGACGTCGCCCTTGGCGCCCCGTCCGTCGGCGACATCGCCCTTCCTTCGTCTTCCGACGAACCTGTCCCCTGCCCTTGGTCCGCCGCCAAACCCTCCCTTCCCTCGCCGGCTCCGGGCGCACCCTCGGACCCGCTTCCTGCCCCGTCGAGCACCTGCGCCAGATGGAGGACGCGCACCGGTTTGTTCAGCCGGCGCAGCCGCCCGGCCAGATGCCAGAGGCAGCCCATGTCGCCGCCGATGAGGACGTCCGCCCCCGCCTCCTCGAGGCGTCCGATCTTCTCGTCGGCCATCGCCGCCGAAAGCGCCGGCATCTTCACGGCAAACGTGCCGCCGAAGCCGCAGCAGTCGTCCGCCCCCGAAAACGGAACGAGCTCGAGGCCTTCCACCCGTTCCAACAGGCGGCGCGGCTCGTCGCGAACGCCGAGACCTCGCGTCATGTGGCAGGACAGGTGCACCGCCGCCCGGGCAGGAAACGATGCCGCCCCGGCGTCGGCCCCGACGACGTGCACGAGGTACTCGGAAAACTCGTACGTCTTGGCCGCCAGCGCCTCCGCCTTTTCCCGCCAGTCGGGCTCATCGGCCATGAGCCGCAGATACTCCCGGCGGATCATCGCCGCGCACGACCCGGACGGCACCACCACCGCTTCGCTGTCCGCAAAGGCGCGGAGGACACCCTTCGCCGCCGCCATCGCTTCCTTGCGGTAGCCGCTGTTGTACGCCGGCTGGCCGCAGCACGTCTGCTCCGGCGGAACGTCGACCGCCACCCCGTGCCGCTCGAGCACGCGGACGGCGCTTTCGGCCACCTCCGGAAAAAACGCGTCCACCAGACACGTGACGAAAAACGACGCGCGCAACGCCGTCCCTTCTTTCCCTTCCGTTTGATTTTTATTATCCGTCTTTTCCGCGTCGCGCACAATCTCCGGAAGGCCGCTCGACCGCGGCGTCCTCCGCCGGCACGACGAATCGGTCACTTTACGAGGAGCCGGGTCGAGAAACCGCCGGAGATGCGTAAGCCAGTCCGACGCCGATCAGGATGAACGCGCTGCCGATCAAAAACGGCGCCGGCAGTCGTTCCCCGAGGAAAAGGGCCCCGAAAAAAAGACCGAGAACCGGGACGGAAAGCACCGATAAGGTGGCGGTCGCCATATCCAGGCGCTCGAGGAGCCAATACCAAAGGGAAAACGCCAGTGCCGATGCAAAAACACCTGTAAAAACCACCGCGCCGACCGCCGCGACCGACCAGCGGGCCCTCGGACCGCCTTCCACTCCCCAGACGAGCGGCCAGAGGAACGCCGTGCCGACCCACGTCTGAACGGCATTCACCCAGTTCCGCGGGAAGGGCGTCAGCCGCTTTCGGTAAAGGATGTTCGCTCCCGCCCAGCACCACGCCGCCAGCAACACCTCTCCGTCGGCGATCAGCACCGATCGTACGGCGTCGGCGCTCCCCGGCGCGAGGAGATCCCGCCCGACGATCAGCCCGATTCCCGTCATGCCGAAGAACAGGGCCCATTTTTTGACGGGCAAGAGCGGCTCACCCAGCGCCCAACGGGCCAAAAGGGCACTCCAGAGCGACATGGTGTACAACAAGACGGAAGTTTTTCCGGCCGCAAGATTGAGCATCGCGGCGTTGACCAGCCCGTAGACGGCTGTCGTCTGCATGAGCCCCAATATGACCAGCGCCGGCCAAACCTGCCGGACAACGGCACGAAGGTACAGAGGGCGGTCGGACTGCGGTCTTCGCCGAATCCACGCTGGGGCGACCAGTGCTGCCAGCGCCGCCGACGCCGCCGTAAACCGCAACGCCGCAAAGGTAAACGGACCCATGTCCTGGAGCGCCACCTTCATCGCCACCCAGGCCAGGCCCCAGATCACGCTCAGCGCGGCCACCGCCAGCAGAACCACCGCCGCTCACCTCGATCCCCGGCAAAATGAAATCGGTCCGTTCAGCCGATGACAAACGTTCGATTCAAAAGCCAGATCAAAATCATCACCGTCGGAACATGGAACAAAAACTGGAGCATGGAGTACCCGATCAGATCTCGCGCCCGCACGCCCATAATGCCCATCAGCGGCAACATCCAGAACGGATTGATCAAATTGGGCAATGCTTCCGTCACGTTATAAATCTTTACGACCCACGCCAGCTGCAGATGCAGCTCCTTGGCCGTTTCGAGAAAATACGGTGCCTCCACCACCCATTTTCCGCCGCCGGAAGGGAGAAAAAAGCCGAGAATTGCGGTATAGATCCCCATCCAAATCGGGAAAGTCCCCTGATTCGAAACGGAAAGGAAAAACCGGACTAAAAGATCCGACACGCCTGCCCCGATTAAAACGCCAAAAATCCCTGCGTAAAAAGGAAACTGAAGCAATACGCCGGTTGTCGCCGGAACGGCCCGAGCCACGGCCTGGATAAAATTTCGAGGTGTCCAATGCATGAAAAGACCAAGCACGAGAAAAGTAAAATTATAATTATTCAAATCCAATGCGGCGAGCGGTCCTTTTTGATCAATTTGCTCGATAATATAAACGATGCCGGCGATGAAGATCAACAGATTCAGAATCGGACTGGTTTCCAGTTTTTCACCCGGCGTTCGGGCGCGAAACCGCTGCGGTTCGTCGTTCGCCGGTGGGCCTAGATCGATGCCCAGCTCACGGGCCGTTTTGGCATTGTCCTCCGACGGTGCCGACAAATAGGCGATCGCAACCGACAACGCCACAAGCACGAGGATCATGACGCCGTTTTGCCAGGTGAAAATCGTCTCTGACAGCGGAATGACGCCGCTGATTTTCAGCAAGGCTTCCGGGATCGCGTTTGGGCTCGCCATCATGAGTGCCGCAGAAGACGAAAGACCGAGCGCCCACACGCTGCCGAGGCCGAGATACCCTGCCGCTCCGAGCGCCCGATAATCGACGCGCTTCATCCGACGGCTGATTTCCCGGATCAAGATGCCGCTGAAGATCAGGCTGAATCCCCAACTGATCAACGAAGTCAGCAAAGCAAAAAAAAGCGACAAACGCCACCGCGCCTTTGGCCGTCCTCGGAAGTCGCGAAAGGTGCGTGATCAATCGATAAACGGGTGGGCTCGAAGCGACGACGAAACCCGAAATGATGATGAATGCCATCTGCATCGTAAACGGAACCAGATCCCAAAAATGACCGCCAAAACTGACGGCGACGTCCCGCGGCGAATGCCCCAGCAAAAGCGCGACCGCCATGACGACAAGCGTCGCCAGCATCGCAAATACAAAGGCATCCGGAAACCAGCGCTCGGACCAGTCGGCAAGCCGAAGCCCGATGCGCTCCAACGTTCCGGGGCGTCGGGATTCGTGGTTTGTCGACATATTTCCGCCTCCATGTCCATTGAAAAATTACTTCATTAATAATTTACTATAACTCATAAACCTGATACAACTCATAAACCTGATTTCGTGATCACCTGATTCCGTGAACAATCTCCCTTGATCCACCCTTCTTTTAGCAGGTAAACAGAACCGCGCCCGTGATTTGGAACAGCTCCTCGGCAAAAAGTGAGGTTAAAATCGCGCTCCTCAAAAACTTCCTCGGGCAGGGGAGCGAGATCAACTTCCGCTTCAGGAGCGCATCCGTCTGGCGCAAGAGGCGGTGGCCAGGCGGCGGGCTCCCCTGCCGGTTCTCCTGGGGACGCCTGATTTCCGCGGGCAACCGGGTTTGACCGGAAAAAGCGAGAGGAGGCCGAAAAGAGGCGGGCTCTGGCAGACGAGGCGCGCAAAGCTGAGAGCGAAGCCATCCTTCAGGAACATCCGGAGTCCGGCGATCGCCGCCTCGAGGCCGAGCACAGGCGGCGGGGGATGGTCGGAGGCAGGAGCGGGTTCGGCGTCTTCTCCACCCGTTTGGCTTTCCCTCGCGCGAAAGGTGAGAAAGCCGAAGCCCAATCCGCTGCTCGAGGCGGTCGTTCTGGCCAAGGAACGGGCGAATCTCCGTCGCCGGCCCTCTTTCCGAACGGGAACCGGACGCCTTTGAGGGGCTCACCACCCGCTTTGGCCGGGGACGACGTCGAAGAAGAAAACGGCAGCCGGCTTGGCGCAAATCGCCGGCACCGTCACGGACAAAAGCAGGCGCGCCTCCGGACGATGACGACATCCCCCGCCCATGCGGTCGAAGGAAGCGGATCGCGCTCGATCGATCGGTCCTTCCGACCGGAAGGGGTTTCCCTTTCGGCCGCGGCGAAAACCGCAGGCGTTCCGCCGAAGCCGGCGCCTTCCAGAAACAGGACCGTCCCCAGCAGGGAAAGCTCCATCCGGATCATCGCGGTTCGCCATCGGCGCTTCGCCTGCGCGAACACCTTTGCTTCCGCCTCGAACAAGGGCCCTTCATGCCATCAAGCCACGGATCGTATCGCCAAACGACAGAAGGCCGCAGGCTTTCCCCATCCCCGGTCAGACGGACTGCAGCACATTTCCGGTCCAGGAGAGGCCGAGATTTTCCCCGCTTTTCGGGTCGAAAAAATGAACGTCCCGCCAGGAAAACATGAGGAGCATGCGCGACGTCACTTCGATGCCGCCCGCCGGGACGACCCCGCCCACCTCGGTCCGCCCCCAGGCCGCGTACACGTAACGTTCCCGGCCGACGTCTTCCACAAAGCGAAGGTCGACCGGGATGCGAACCGTCCACGGCCCATCCGGTTCGCGATCCCGAAGCGCCGCTTCCGTCCCGGCAAAAGGCGCAAATTGGATGCGCTCCGGCCGGATGCCGACGACGACCGAACGTCCCCTTCGTTCCGCCAAAGCCGAGGCGATCGCGGTCGGGAGGGACACCGAAACCTCCGGGCGTTCCTCGAAGCGAAGGGTCTCGCCCTCGACCCGGGCATGGATGAGATTCATCGGCGGGGTGCCGATAAATCCGGCCACGAACAGATTGGCAGGCCGCTCGTACACGTCTTTCGGAGTCCCGTACTGCTTGAGGCGGCCGCCGGCCAGAACGGCGATGCGCGTTCCGATCGTCATCGCCTCGGTCTGATCGTGCGTCACGTAGACGAGGGTGAACCGAAGTTTTTCCTGCAGACGGACGATTTCCGATCGGGCCTTCACGCGCAGCCGGGCGTCCAGGTTGGAAAGCGGCTCGTCCATCAGCACGATCGGCGCCCGTTTGACGATCGCCCGGGCGAGGGCCACCCGCTGCCGTTGACCGCCGGACAGCGCCCGCGGCAGGCGATCTTCCAGCCCTTCCAGATCCAAAAGCCGAAGCGCTTCCCGGGCGCGGGTCTCGATGACGGTCCGGGGGACCCGCTGCATGCGGAGCCCGAACGTGATGTTCTCCCAGACCGTCATGTGCGGATAGAGGGCGTAATTTTGAAAGACCATGGCGATGTCCCTTAACCCGGGATCCACGTCGTTGGCCGGCCGGCCGCCGAGATACACCGTTCCGGTATCCACGCTTTCCAGGCCGGCAATGAGCCGAAGCGTCGTCGTCTTGCCGCCGCCGGAAGGACCGAGAAGAACGGCCCGCTCGCCCGGTTCGACGGTGAAGGTCAGCCCCTCGACGGCCGTCACCGAACCGTATCGCTTCCCCACGTTTTCGAGGCGAATTTCGCCGCGGCGATCGATTTCCCCCGCTGACTTCGTCCGGGACAAGGTCGGTCTCCCTCCGTTCCATCCGTGGCCCGCCTATCCTTTCACACCGGAGTGCAGAAAGGTTTCTATAATTTGCCTTTGCGCCAAAGCGTACGCCAGAAGCGGCAGCAGCGACGTCAGCGTCGAAGCCGCCATCATCGCTCCCCAGTTCGTGCCGCCCTCCAAGTTCGTAAACATCTGGAGCGCGATCGGCAAGGTATAGGAACTTTTTTCCTTCAAGATGAGAAAGGGCCAGAAATACTCATTCCACGTGTTGATGAAAAAAAGGATGGCAAGCGCCGCCAAGCTCGGTCGCACCAGCGGCAGAAGGACATGCCACAAAATGCGGAGCGGACCGACGCGCTCCATCCGGGCGGCCTCGTAAAACGAAAGAGGCACGCTCCTAAACGCCTGTCGCAGCAAAAAGATGCCGAGCCCATCCGCCAGCTGCGGCAGCGCCACCCCGAGCACCGAGCTGAGAAGCCCCAGGCGGGCGACGAGCAAATAATTGGGGATCATCGTCGCGGTAAACGGGACGAAGGCGGTCAGCAAAAGCGCGTAAAACAGCACCTCTCGACCCCGAAAGCGATAAAACGAAAAGGCGTACGCCGCAAGGACGCTCGTGCCCAGCTTGGCGGCCGTCACGATGAGGCTGACCCAAAAGGTGTTGACGATGTATCGGGCAAAGGGGACCTGCGTCCAGACGTAACGATAATGCTCGAGCGTCGACCGAGCGGGCCAGAGGCTGAGCGGATCGTTGCTGATGGCGACGTTCGTCTTCAAAGAGGCACCGATCATCCACAGCATCGGAAAGGCCGTCCAGACCGCCACCAGCAAAAAGAGGAACCCCAGTGCCCCGGCCTCGAACATCGTGAATCTCCGCTTTGGTTTCCGCTCCAGAATGAACGCGTTCTCCGGAATCCCCGCATTCGGCGAACCGATCGCCTTACTCATGCTCGTAGTAGACTCCTTTTTCAAGCACTTTTTTCTGCAGGACAAGAAATGCGGCAAAGATCAAAATGACCATCACGGCAGCGGCCGCGCCCCGACCCGTCTGGAAAAACTGAAACGCATACTGATAGGTGAGGAAAATGAGGTTCGTGCTCCCCTTATCGGGCCCGCCGCCGGTCAGCATCTGGATCGGCACAAACACGTACTGCGCTCCCATCACCACGGTGAGCACAAGGACGTACAGGGCGGTGGCCGACGTCAGCGGTCGGACGATGTGCCAGAAGATTTTCCAGGGCGACACGTTGTCGATGCGGGCCGCTTCGATGAGCTCTCTGGGAATGCTGGCCATCCCGGCCAAAAAGACGATCAGATGGTAACCGAAGCTTTTCCAGGCGGTGATGAGAGCGATGGCGACAATCACCCAGCCGAAAGAGGAAAACCAGGCCGGGGCGTCGAGTCCAAAAAGCGAAAGGAGCCGGGCGATGGGACCGCTTAACGGATGAAGAAGCCAGAAGTACAGGATCGAGGCGACGGCCAGCGAAAGGACGCTCGGCAGAAAGTAAAGCCCTCTCAGCACCTGCCCCGCTCTCGGCACTCTGAACGCCATCCCGTAGGCCAAAAGATACGGCAGGGCAAAGACGATCCCGAAAAGAAGCGCCGTATAAAGAACCGTGTTGCCGAACGCGATCCAGAATTCCGGAGCGGTGAGCACCGCGGCGTAGTTCGCCAGGCCGACCCATTTTTTGACGGGGCTGATCATGTTCCACTGCAAAAAACTGAGATAAAGCGTGTATCCGACGGGGAGGTACACGAACGCTCCGAGAAGAAGCGCCGCCGGCGCAACCAAGGCTAAGGGGACCCACCCCGTCAACCGGGGTGGGCGCCACCGCTTGAACGCACGCATGGTCTCGCCCCTCAGCGAATCAGCCCATTGACTTTTTCGGCCGCATCCTTTAAGGCCGCTTCCGGAGACTTTTTCCCGGTGAGGACGGCGTCACGGGCATCCAGCAGCACCTGTTCCGCCTGCAGGCCGTTGGCCCCCGGAAAGCTCACCCACGGCACAACGTCCGGCAGCTGCGCGACGGCGACTTTCATCAGCGGGTTTTGGTCCATAAAGTCTTTCAAATAGCGCGGGTCGTCGGCGACGCCCTTTCGGGCCGGAAGATATCCGGTTCCCTTGGTCCAGACGGTGATCGCTTCCGGGGAAAGCAAGAATTTGATGAACGTCCAGGCCGCTTCCTGCTCCTTCGGATCCTGCGCGAAGATGAAGAGATTGTTCCCTCCTGCCGGGAGGCGACGGGGCTTTCCGTCAAACGCCGGAAACGGCGCGCCCTTGACCGTAAATTGGGCATTCGACTCGACGTAATTCCGCCGCGCGATGGTCGTGACGTACATGGCGACTTTCCCCTGGACGAACGCTTCGGACCCTTCGTCCCACGTCGCGTGGAGCGCCGTCTTGTCTTTCAGGACGAGATCCTGATACAGCTGAAACGCTTCGATCGCCTCGGGGCTGTCGAAACCCGCGACGAGTCGCCCGTCTTTTTCGATCAACATGCGGGCGCCGTTGGACTCGATGAGCGCCTGCTGGGCCCAGAAATCGCTTGGCTCCTGAAGATACAGCCCGTAGGCGCCGGTCTTTTCCCGGATGGTCCGCGCCGCTTCCCGCACTTCCGCCCACGTCGTCGGCGGCTTTTCCGGATCGAGGCCCGCTTTTTGGAACAGATCCGCGTTGTAGTACAGGATGGCGTTCGAAATCGAATACGGCATGCCTTCCAGCTTTCCGTCGACCCGACCGAGATCCAGGATGTTGGGCAGAAAATCAGCCAGAAACAACTGCCCCTCCGGATCGCGGGACGCCGCTTCTTCAATCGAAAGATGGGGGAAGTTTTCCACCGCGTAGCGCAGGAAGTTGTAACCGATCTGCGCGACCGCCGGCGGTTGACCCGCGGCCAAAGCGGTCTGAAGGTTTTGCATGAGTCCAAGATACATGTTCGGTTGGAACTTTTCGACGACCTGGATGTCGTCGTGTTCCCGATTGAACCGTTCGACCAGCTCCCGAACCGCCGGGCCCCCGAAGTTTTCGGAGTTGACATGCCAGTATTCGATGACCACTTTTCCGTTTTCGGGAGCGGTTGCGTTTCCGGTCGCCGTCTCTGTGGCAGCGTCGCCGGAGGACGTCGTCGCCTGCAAGGGGGCCTCCGCCGTCGGACGGCCGCAGGCCGCCCCCATCAGTCCGACGACCAGCCACAGCATCATAAGAAGAGCCACGGGTCGCTTCACGGATTCAACCTCCTCGATCCAGCTCGGATTTTTACCGGTGTCCCAGGATGTTCGCCGAACGGTTTCAACGAAACCGGGCCGTAAGGCGGCGAATTTTTTCACTGGCCGCTTCCAAGGCGGAAGACGGTGATTTTTTGCCGCTTAGGATGGCCTCTGTGGCCTCGATCCGAATCTGTTCCGCCTCCAGGCTGTTGCCGCCGGAAAAGCTCGGCCAGGAAACGACGTCCGCCAACTGCTGCCGGGCGAGCTTCAACGCCGGTCACTCCGCCAGGATCGATCGAAGCGCCATCTCCTGCAGCATCTGATACACGGCGACCCCGCTCGCTTCCTGAAATGCGGGTTCCGTCCGCCCCCCGACGTTGCGATAAATGGCTCCGTCGTTCGATAAGACCATCGCGTCGATCGCCCAGTTGGCGACATCTTCGACGAAAAGCCCATACTGGCCGGTTTTTTGTTTGATCTCCCGGGAATACGTCCGAACTTCAGACCAGGTTCGGGGAGGACGGTCGGGATCCAGGCCGGCGCGCGAAAAAAGATCGGCGTTGTAATAGAGGATGGGCACGCTGATGGAATATGGGAATCCCGCAAGCGTCCCCTGACGACGCCCCAAATTGAGGACGGAAGCCGGAAATGAACGCAAAAACGTTTCGCCGTCCGGATCGCGCTTCAGCATTTCTTCCACCGGAACGAAGGGCATGTTTTCCACCGCATAGTCGAGATAGTTAAAACCGATCTGGGCAACCGCCGGGGGAGTTCCTGCGGCGATCGAGGCTTGAAGATTTTGCATCAATCCTTGATACGATCCCGGTTGAAAGACGGCCTCTACGGTGATGTCGGGATGGCGCCCGTGAAAGGCGCGCACCAGTTTTTCGATCGCCGGCCCGCCAAAATTTTCGCCGTTCACGTGCCAATATTCGATGCGAACCGGCTTGGCCTCCCCGGCTTCCGCCGTTGGCCGATGCCCCGTTTCCGGGTTCGTAAAAGCGCGGAGCGGGGATGAGTTCCCAGGATCCGGATCGGAAGTACAGGCCGAACCCAACCCCAGCAGGAGCAACAGCGCGAGGAGGCCCGCCCATCTCCGGTAAAGAGGCGCGCATCGCGACACGCCCTCCCCCCCTTTCCCGCGGCTTTCTCCCCGCTTACCGCTCACCTTGCCCCAGCCGCTCCGCCGCCGCTTCCGTCGCCGTTTCCGGCACCCCGGGAAGGTCCGCCGCCCGATCGGCCTCCGTCCCTTCCGGCTCCGGATAGGGCGTAAAGCCGGGCATCAGGCGGTGGAAGCGGGCGATCGCCGCCCGAAGATCAGGATCGTCGATCGGGCGGAAGGTCACCCGAATGCGCCCCGCTTCGACGTCGATCACCCGGTAGCCCGGCGCATCGAGCATGGCCGCCGTCTGCACGAAGGCGATCCCCGCCTTGCGGACGATGGAGTGGACGTGGTTGTGGCCGGTGAAGACGACCGCCGGTGCCGGTCCCGCCGCCAGAAGCTCGACGAAGGGGATCGCCGGATCAAGGTGCATCTTCTCCTCCGTCGAGCGGGCGGTCGTCCCGTACGGCGGATGATGAGCAAAGATGAGCAGGGGCCGCCGATCCCCATCCTCCCGCTCCGCCAGGCGATCGGCCAGCCAGGTCCGCTGTTCGTCGTCGAGCGTCCCGCTCCAATCGCGAAGCGACCGGTCCCGGGCGGTGTCGAGGACGACGAGCGTCGCCTCCTCCCGCTCGATCGCCCGGAAGCGCGGCTGCCCCGTCTCCGCCTCGATCTCGTTTTTCGGCAAAAGGAGCGCGTCGTGGTTCCCGAGGACGTAGACGAACCGTTCGCCCGCCGGGTCGAACAGCTCCCGAACCGCGGCAAATTCCTCCGGCCGGCCGAGATTCGTCACGTCGCCGATCCCGACGACGTAGTCGGCCGGCTCCGCAAGGACGGCCTCGACAATCTTCCGGTACGCCCGGTCCCGGGCGTCCCGGACGGCTTCGTCGGCGCAGTCCAGCCACGGAAAATGAAAATCGCCAAACAGCACGATGCGCACGACGGACTCCCCCTTCCTTGTCTGCCCGCCTGGGCCCGTACCGCAAGAGGCGGCAAGGCGTCGTGGGCGACCGGTTCCGGCACGTCCATCGTACGATGCCGACGTTAACGCTCGGTAAAGAAACGACTAAGATTTGATGAAGAGACGCTGAAGATTTGATGAAGAGACGCCAAAGCTCGTGAAACTCGCCCCTTTATTTACAAAAATTTAACCTGATTTTAAGGCTGTCTTTACGCTGCGTTTACGGAAACTTCATTCGTCGGTGATACGCTAGACGTGTCCGAGTCGACGATCAAGAGGCGACGGCATGGTCGGCCACTATTAAGAAAGGAGGATCCTTGATGGCGCCCCCCCCTCAAAAGAACGGGCGACAGGGGCGCCCGCGGGCGCTTCCATCACCCGGCGGACGTTTCTTCGCGGCCTCGTCGGCTTCGCCGGCGCCGCGGCCTTGGAACCGTGGCTCCTCGGCGCCCGGGTCTGGGCGGCCGACGGGGGAAACGTTCTTTCGCCCGAGGCGCCCCCCGGCGAAGGATCGGCGGGAGCGGAGGAAAAAGCGGCGGGCGCCCTCTGGAACGAAGAGCTCGTCACCGTCGGCGCCGACCGGATGGCCGTCAGCTGGGTGACGGATGCCCCGGGAGAGACGGCCCTCTGGCTCGGCGAACGGCCGGAGGAAATGCGGCGGTACGCCTGGGGCGATCGGACGCGCCACCATCTCGCCGAGATCGAAGGGCTCGCTCCCGACACCCGCTACGTCTACCGCGTCGAGACGGACGGGACGGTCGGGCCCCTCAATTCGTTCCGCACGCTGCCGAAACCGCCGGGAACGCGCCGCCTGCGCCTCGGCTGGATCGCCGACAGCCACCTCGCCGCGGGCAGCGGAGCAGGAGATCTCAACCAGCGTTATCTCGGCAAACTGACCGACGCGGCGCCGACGCTCCTCGAGCGGGCGCTCGACGATCTCATGCGAAAAGGCGTGGACGCCATCATCCACGCCGGAGATCTCACCGACACCGCCCATCCGGACGAATATCGCGCCTTCCAGACGATCGTCGCGCCGTATGCGGCCCGCGTGCCCTTTGCCGCCGTCCCCGGAAACCACGACAAATACCGGCGCAAGACCGGAGGAATCGGCGAAGCGGGCTTTCGGGAAGCGATCGGCGATACGTTCCCCCGCCTTCTCGATCTCGGCGCCGCGACCGTCATCCTCCTCGATTCGGCCCGCCCCGACGACGACTGGGGCTGGATCCCGACGGCAAGCCTCGCCTGGCTGAACCGAACGCTGAACGAGACCGCCGGACGGCCGACCTTCATCGTGCTCCATCACCCGGCCAACGGCATGGATCTCTGGTTCGGGACGACGAATTTTTTTGCCCTTCAGGCGGTGATCGCGAAGCATCCCCACGTCGTCGGCGTTTTGAGCGGGCACATGCACCGCAACTTCATCAGCCTCGCCCGACACGGCGACGGAACGCTTCCGTACATCGAACTTCCCGCCACGGTCCAGTTTCCGAACGGCTACGGCCTCATCGATCTCTACGACGGCGGATACGTCTACACGTCCCACAAAATCAGCGCCATCGACCTGTCGGAGCGCTCCCGCGAAGCCGTGTTAAAAGGGTTAAACGACGCCTACGTCCTCTACACCCTCGGCGGACCGGGCGACCGCAACCTAAGCTACGACGCCGGCCGGAGGACGGCGGTCCGGCAGTCGGGATTCGCCGTCGTCGCCGTCGTCGAACTCACCCGGCTCTTTACGCTGCTCAAAGAGCGGAGCGGCGCGGCCTTTTCCGTGGCGGCGGCCGAGGCGGCGAACCTCCGGCGCCTCGTCTTCGGCCGCTTCGCCACCCGGGAAGAGGCGGAGCGGCGCCGGGCCGAACTCGCCGCAGTCCTGCCGTTTTCGCTGGCCGTCAAAGAAGAAACCGGCGGATCTCTCCCCCGCTCTCATTGAATCGGGGGCGCCGCGCCGGCTCTCCGTTCGCGCTTCGCCTCGACGGAGCGACCCAATCACGCCATGCCCTTCCTAGCCCTTGACGGGATAGTCGTCGACCCGGGTGAGGCTTCGGATGCGCGCCACCGCCTCCGGCGGAAGCGGCGGCAGATCGAGGGCCCCGGCCGCTTCCTCGAACTGGGCCACCGTCCGGGCGCCGATGAGAGCGACGGCGACCGCCTCTTCGGCGAGGACGAAGCGATAGGCGAGACGGGCAACCGACCCTTCCGGATCGCCCGTCTCCCGGGCGATGGCCTCGAGCTGCCGGTAAAGTTCCAGCAAGGCTTCCCGCGGATATCCGTGGGCGCCGACGGCCTCCAGGGCGGCGATCCGCCGCGGCCCGTCCCGGCCCAATAATCCTTTGGCGAGCACTCCCCGCACGATGAGGGAAGCGCCGCGGGTGCGGACGCACGGCACGATTTCCCGTTCCGGTCGCCGGTCAAGCGGCCCGTAGGCGCTCATGACGGCGACAAAGCGCCCCCGTTCGAGGGCCCGGCAGACAACCGCCGGGCGGATCGACGACAGGCCGTAATGCCGGATCGTCCCTTCTCGGACGAGCCCTTCCAGCCCTTCGACGAGTGCATCGATCGGGTCGGCCATTGTCCCTCCGTGTAAAAGATACAGATCAATGGCGTCGACGCCGAGGCGCCGGACGCTCGCCCGGGCGGCCTCCCGGATGTACGCCGGATCCGGCGTCCACGTCCAGCCTTCCTCACCCGGCGTAAAGCGGTTGCCGCCTTTGGTCACGACGACGACGCGGCGTCGCTCCGCCGGCGCAAGCTCCTTGAGCACGCGGCCGACCCACGCCTCGCTTTGGCCATAAAAATACAGATCGGCCGTATCCCAGAGGATGATCCCCCGCTCGAGAGCCGCCGCAAGAACGCGGCGGCTTTCCGCTTCCGCCGGATCGAGCCGCATCAGTCCGAGGCCGAGGGGCGGCACGACGAGATCGCTCGTCCCAATCCGACGCATCGTTTTCACCTTCTTTTAAAAAAATCGACTCATGGAAACCCCTGATGGGAAAACTGGATCCAACATTGGCGGCCATAAGATTCACGACAGGGACTGTGCCAGGCGTCCAGTTTCCGCCGTTTGATTTGAGCGTTCAGGCCGGTGCGCCGGGCTTCATCGCACACCGCCTCCGGCGTCCTCCGGCGTCGCTCCGAGCTCGGCATCCTCGAGGGCCAGCACCGGTTTGCCGGCATCCCGAAAAGGGCGCGCGAGAGGACACCAGCCCTTCAGGACGCAACTTTCAACGAGGATCCAGTCGAAGTCGGGGGCGAGCGCTTCCGCCTGTTCGCTGAACTTCTGCGGAGAGGGGAAATCCGGTGTCGTTTTGATAACCGTTGAGATTGTCGAGATCGAGGCCGTGAAAGTTTTGGCAAGACAGAGATCGAAGCGATCCAGCCAGATGGAAACGAGGAGATCCAGGCGCCGGATGTTGACCCAGCGTTCCCCGGGCCAGTCCGCGACGTTCTTTCCCAGGACCTTTGGGGATAGCGTTCGGCATCCGGGCGCCAGTCCTCCCAAGCGCCGGCGTTGAGATAGCAGATCGCGCATTTTCCCTCGCGTTTGAGCCACGCCACCGTAGACGCGTCGGTTTCAAAAGGATCGAGCATGACCCATTCCACAGCTCCCGATTTTCTTTTTCGCCTCCGGCTTAAATTATATTTTATTTAGCAAATCAAGAGCGCCGATGAGTCGGTTTAGTTGAATCATTTCATAAGAAAATTAGAATGATTATTTCGACAAAAATCGACACCATTCTTTATTTGTTTTTTAATAAAATGGATTTGGTTATTTGAAAAACAAAAACGTAAAAAGGATAGGGGGTATACGCATGCGTCGTATTTTCCCGGCGATCCTGTCCCTTCTCATGGTCTCGATCGCCTTTTTTGCTTGGCCGGGGCCGTCCCGCACCGAAGCTGCACCGCCGAAAGCGCCGCCGTTTTCCGGCCATGCACGAACGCAGTCGCTTGAGATCAGCGCACTTTCCGGACTGGACATCTTGAAGGTCGTCGCCGGTTTGAGCGAAGCGCGCCTGGACAACCAAGTTCAGCCGCCGGCGCAAGCCAGCGGCGTTCCGGTAGAACTCACCCTCTTGAACGGAAAGCTTCCCCTATTGGCCTCCCAATCGTCCGCTCCCCCCGACACCTCCGACGATCAGGAGCGATCTTCCGCATCGGAAACCGGCGTGACGGTCGGATTGCTCACCGCTCGCTCCTCGGCCCAATGGGAGAAACGCGATCCGGTCGCCGCGGCCAGTACGACGACAGCCAACCTCGGCATTGCCGGACTCATCACCCTCGGCGCCATCGAAAATTCCACCGCCGTCAAGACCTCCACCGACGGCTCTCTGTCCGCTACCGCTCGCGTTCATCTCGCCGATCTGTCGCTGCTCGCCGGGGCCATCAAAATTGAAGCTGTAGACATCACCGCGACCGCCATCGCCAACGGAAAACCGGGGGGCGCGCAGGCGAAGGTCGATCACGCGGTCGCCCGGCTCCGCATCCTCGGCATCCCCTACACGATCAGCGGCGGGCAAGTCCTCAACATCCCCGGCGTGGCAAAGATATCCCTATCTGAAGGTCAGACCGCGACCGCCCCGGATGGAACGTCCGCCTCGGCGACGGGAAGCGGTCTGACCATCCAGCTGCTCGGCCTTTTGTTTAACGGCGTCACCGTTCAAATCGGTCTGGCGGACGTGGCGGCGGCGGTTCCAGTAGGCGGCATCCCCTTTGCGCCCCCATCGAGCGAACCGGCGTATACCCTGGAGAAAGTGGCCCTTTCGTCTACGGCTCTCCCGGATGAAACCGTCGACTATCAGATTCGCTACCGGATGTTGGCCGATAGCGAAAACGTGGTCATTCGCGATCCCCTTCCGAAGGAAGTGAAATTCATTAGCGCCAGCGCCGGAGGGCGCTACGATGCGACCGATCATGCGGTGATCTGGAACCTCGGGGCGCTGAAGCAGGACGCAGCCGGTGTACTGACCGTCACCGGACGAATCGACCGGAACACGCAGCCAGGAACCGTCCTTGAAAACGTTGCGATCATCTCCGCCCTCGACCGGAAACCTCTGACCTCCTCCCCGGCCCGCATTCGCATTGTTTCACCGGCGCCGTACCAAATTTCGAAGGTGGCCAGCCACACCTCCGTCGAAGTCGGCGGCATCGTCGAGTTTCGCATCGCTTATCGCATGCTGGAAGATGCAAGCGCCGTGGAAATCGTCGATCCTCTGCCGCCTTACACGACACTGCTGAGCACCAGCGGCGGGGGACAGTACGATCCGGCGCGTAGGGCCGTCGTCTGGAAGCTGGGGGAGCAGCCGAGCGGTGCCGGAGATGTCTTTATCGTCCGGTTGAAGATCGATCCCCGCACTCCTTCGGGAACGCTCATTCGCAATGCAGCGACCATCTCTGCGGCCGGCCGCAAGCCACTCACCTCCTCGGAAGCCGGTGTCACCGTCGGTGCCAAGGTCTATCTCCCCTTTGTCGCCGGGTATCCGGATCAAACGTTTAAACCGCACCGGCTGGTTACCCGCGCCGAACTTGCCTCCATGGTTGCCCACATTATGAAACTCGAGGCTTACACCGGGCACCCGATCGCCTACATCGATGTCCCCGGTCACCACTGGGCCCGTAAGGCGATCGCCGCCGTTACGGCCAAAAACCTGTTCCCGATTTTGCGGGCACAAGCCTTCGAACCGGATCGACCGGCGACGCGCGCCGAAATCGCCTCCGTCATGGTCCGGATGTACGATCTCGATCCGATCGAATTTGCCAACCCTCCCGGAGGGGCTCCGCCTTCTCCCACGTTTCACGACGTCTCGCCGAGTCACTGGGCTTATAACGCCATCGAAACGGCCGTGCGGCTCGGTTTCCTGGACGGATATCCCGATGGAACCTTCCGCCCGAATAATCCGGTCACCCGCGCCGAAACCGTCGTCATCTTGAGCAAAGCGCTCGGCCGGGGACCGCTCGTCGACGGACAGACGGCCGTCCGGAGCCACTATCGGGACGTTCAAAGAAGCGACTGGTATTTCGGCTGGATCGAAGGCGCTTCCCGGGTCGCCTATCGGGCCGTCCATGTGGAAGGAAAAGGCGACATGCTGGAAACCTACCTCGACGATCAGCCGATTTGGTGACCAAGTCGGAAAAATGTGTGCTCCCAGAAACAATGATAAACGCGATAACAAATATTAAAATCCGGCCGGTTTCCGGCCGATTTTTTACTGTATATCGATCCTTCCGGTGGATCTCAGCTGAGTTCCGAGAAATGTTTCCATATTGCGATCGACGATCCGGCCTGCGCGTTCAGCTCCCCCGCCCGCCGAGGTACGCTGCCGCGATCGCCGGATCGCTCCGGAGCACTTCCGCGGGCCCTTCCTGAACGATTTCACCGTGTTCGAGGACATACGCATAATCGGCAAACGCGAGCACTTGCCGAACGTTCTGTTCGACGATCAGGATCGTCGTCCCGGCGGCGTTGATCGCCCGAATCGTGCGGAAGATGTCCTGGACGACGAGCGGCGCCAGCCCCATCGACGGCTCGTCGAGGAGAAGGAGCTTCGGCCGGGCCATGAGCGCCCGGGCGATGGCGAGCATCTGCTGCTGGCCGCCGGAAAGCGTCCCGCCGAGCTGTCGCTCCCGCTCTTTGAGCACCGGAAAAAGAGCGTACACCCGCTCAAAGTCCGCCTCGACCTCCGCCCGATCCCGGCGGAAAAAGGCGCCCATTTCAAGGTTTTCCCGCACCGTCATCCGGGCGAGGATCTGCCGCCCTTCCGGCACGAGGGAAATCCCGAGCCGGGCGATCCGGTAGGGCTTGAGGCCGTCGATCCGCTCACCTCGGAAAAGGATCCGGCCGGCGACGGGCCGGAGAAGGCCGGCGATCGTCCGCATCGTCGTCGTCTTGCCGGCGCCGTTCGCGCCGATCAGGGCGACGATCTTCCCCTCCGGCACCCGAAGCGTGACGTCCCGCACGGCGCGGATCGGCCCGTAGGCGGCACTGATGCCCTCGAGGACGAGCATCTCCGGTCGTTTCCCCCCTTTCCGGCGATCGGACCGCGGTTTGGCCCGAAGCCGCCTTTTGCGGATGGTCAGGCGCCGCCCTCTTCGGACGGGCGGGCTTCCCCGCTTTCGTCGTCGTCCTTTCCGAGGTACGCCTCGATCACCGCCGGGTCGTTCTGCACCGCCTCCGGCGGCCCTTCGGCGATCTTCGCCCCGAAGTTGAGAACGACCACCCGGTCCGAAAGCCCCATCACCAGGCCCATGTCGTGCTCGACGATGAGCTCGGTGATTCCCTGCCGGCGGATGTTTTGCAAAAGCTCCGCCAGATCCGCCGTCTCTGCCTCGTTCATCCCCGCGGCCGGCTCGTCGAGGAGGAGGAGCTTCGGCTCCATGGCGAGCGCCCGGGCAATCTCGAGCCGTCGCTGAGCACCGTACGAAAGCGCCCCGGCGGGAAGATCCGCCGCGCTTTCCAGGCCGACGAAGCGAAGGAGCGCCCGCGCCCGCGCCTCCGTCTCCCGTTCCTCGGCCCGCTCCCGCCGCGTCCGGAGCACGCCCGCCAGCGCCCCGGACCGGGTGCGGCTGTGGCGTCCGACCTTGACGTTGTCGAGGACCGACATCGAGCGGAACAGGCGGATGTTCTGAAACGTTCGGGCGATCCCGAGGGCGGCGATCCGGTGCGGCGGAAGGCCGGAGATCGTTCGCCCTTCGAAACGGATCGTCCCGTCCGTCGGCGGAAAAAGGCCGGTGATCACGTTAAAGAGCGTCGTCTTCCCGGCGCCGTTTGGCCCGATGACGGCGACGATCTCACCGGGTGAGACGCTGAAGCTTACGCCGTTTAACGCCAGAAGGCCGCCAAAGCGCCGCGAGACGCCGTCGACGACGAGCATCGCCTCCGGCATGCCTCATCCCTCCAGCGCCCGGCCGCCGGCGGAAAACCGCCGCCGGCGGAACCGGAACAAAAGATCTTCCGTGATGAGCCCCCGCGGCCGGACGATCATTACGACGAGCATCGCCACCCCGTAAAACATCATCTTGTAGTCCTGAAGCGCCCGAAGAAGCTCGGGCAGCGCCGTCAACAGCAGGGCGCCGACCAGCGGTCCCCAAAACACCTCCGCCCCGCCGATCACGGCGAAGGAAAGCATCTCCACCACGCGGTGGTAATTGAAATCATCCGGCGTGATCGCCGTCGTCAGGTGGGCGTACAGCCCGCCGCCGAAGCCGGCGAGCACCGCTCCGAGGACGAAGGCGAGGAGCTTGTACGCCCGGAGGTCGATCCCCATCGCCTCGGCCGCCACCTCATCCGCCCGGATGGCCGAAAACGCCCGGCCGACCCGGGAGCGCATGAGGCGGGCGAGGAGAACGACGACGAGAAGGAGGAGGAGGAACAAAAACACCGTTACCGACAGGGCCTTCAGCTGGGCCGGCGTAAGCCCGACCCGCTCCGTCGTAAGGCCCAGGGTCTGCTCCAGCCGGTAGAGCTCCCCGCCGAGAGACGGCAGCCCCTTCAGTCCGAGGGCGCCTCCCGTCACCTCGAGGTTCAGCATCACCACCCGGACGACCTCGCCGAAACCGAGGGTCGCGATGGCGAGATAGAGGCCGTGAAGCCGAAGCGTCGGCCCGCCGATGATCAGGGCCACCGCCCCGGCGAGGACGGCGCCGGCGGGCACCGCGACGATCATCGGCATCCCGGCGTGTCCGGTCAGGATCGCTGCCGTATAGGCACCGATGCTCATAAATCCCGCCTGACCGAGGGAGAGCTGCCCCGTCGCCAGTGTGAGAAAAACGCTCAGCGCCAAGATGCCGTTTAAAAAAACAAACGATAAGACCTGCAGCTGATACGGATTGAGCCAGTCCATCGTTCCGGTGCCCTCTTTCGTCCTTTGTCCCTCGATCTTTCCTGCCCGCCTTACGACGCCCGCCGGGCCGTCGTTTGCGCCCCGCCGATCGGTTTTTCTTCTCCCGACCGGCGGGGTCAAGCGGGTCGTTCGGAACGGCCGCCGGGCCGCCCGCCTCCTTTTCCCCGGCGGAAGGAGCGGTCACCGCTGAACGGGTGTTTCGCCAAAAAGCCCCTGCGGCCGAACGAGAAACACGAGAATGATCATCAAAAACGCGATCGCATCCCGGTACGTCGAACTTCCGTAGGCGACCGCCAGCACTTCGACCACGCCGAGCAAAAGCCCGCCCAGCATGGCCCCCGGCAGGCTCCCGAGCCCGCCGAGGACGAGGACCGCCAGTCCTTTGAATCCGAGCCCGACGCCCATCGACGGCGCGACCGCCCCGTAGCTCAGCCCGAGCAAAAGCCCCGCGACGCCGCCCAGTCCCGAAGCGAGGACGACCGTCGCGAGGATCACCCGGTCGGTCGGGATGCCGAGGATGGCCGCCGTTTCGGGGCTTTCCGAAGTCGCCCGGATCGCCTTCCCGAACGGCGTTTTCTGGATCCAGAGATGCAAGAGGGCCATCAGTCCTAAAGCCGCGACCAAGATCGCGAGGTCGACCGTCCGGACGTCCACGCCGCCCACGGAAAAGGAGCCGCCGAGCTTTCCGGGGACGAACCGGGAGTCGGCCCCGAAAAGCTTGATCATCGCGTCGTCGAGGATCGTGGCAAAGCCGATCGTGCTGATGAGCGGCGCCAGGTGCGGCACGTCTTTTTTTCGGAGCGGTCGGAAGGCGACGGCTTCCAAGAGCGCCCCGAGGACCGCCGCGCAGGCGACGGAGACGAAAAAGGCCGGAAGAAGCGGCCAGCCGAACGCCGACATCGTCACGATCGCCGTGAGGGCGGCGAAGATGAAAATCTGCCCGTGAGCCATGTTGATCATGCCCAGGACGCCGAAGATGAGCGTATAACCGACGGCGATGAGGGCATACGTGCTGCCGACGGTGATGCCGTTTAAAAGCTGCTCGAACAACATGCCCGAACGCCCGCCTCCCATCCCGCCGCCATGCGGCCGGATCCCCGTATCGCGAACCCGAATGCGGCCCCTGACCGATTTCCTTCGCCACCACACCGGAAGAAAAGGGCGGGACCGCCTCCCGCCCTGTCCGTCCGGCGCCTTCTGACGCGAAATGCCGCGATCCGATCCGGCGTTCATTTCTGTTTTGCCGCTTCGGCCATATCCCGCGGTCCTTCAGGGGTTTCCCCTTCCTTCGGAGCCGGTCGATCGGCATTTCTTCCGTCGCTTGCCGTTTCTTCAGTCGCTGACCGACTCCAGCGGCACGTACTTTCCGCCCTTCGCCACGACGACGACTGCCTCGCCGATCGGGTTTCGGCGCTCGTCGAACGAAAGCTTCCCGGAGACGCCCTCGAAGTCTTTGAGCTCCGCCAACTGATCCCGAAGCAGCTTCCGGTCGGCCTTGCCCGCCTTGAGGAGCGATTCGGCAATGATCGTGAGCCCGTCGTACGCCTGGGCGGCAAACTGGTCGGGCTTCTTCCCGTAGCGGGCTTCATACGCCTTGACGAACGCCTGAACCTTCGGATCGTTCTTTTCCGGGCTGAAAGGCGTCGCCACGATCAGCCCTTCGGCGGCGTCGCCGGCAATCTCGAACACCTTCGGGTTGTTGAACCCGTTCCCGCCGAGGATCCGCGCCCGGAGGCCCATCTCCCGGGCTTTTTTCACGACGAGGGCCCCTTCTTTGTACAGCGCCGAGATGAGCAAGACGTCCGGATCGGCCTTTTTGATGTTCGTCAGCTGCGCCGAAAAATCGACATCCCCGACGGCGAAGCTCTCCTCGGCGACGATCTCGAGGCCGAGCTCCTCCGCCGTCTTCTTCATCGTCTTGTAGCCGGAGACGGAAAAGTCGTCGTTGTTGGCGTAGATGAGGGCGGCCGTCTTGAAATGGTACCGGTTTTGCGCTGCCTTCATTGCCGTCGGGATGGCGATCGACTCCGGAAGCGAGTTCCGGAAGACGTACGGCCCGATGTCGTTGATTCCCTCCGCGGTGTTGGAGATGCCGAAGATCGGCGTCTCGTTTTCGTTGGCCACCGGGCCGGCGGCAAACATCTCCGCCGACAGCGTCGGCCCGATGATGGCGACGACCCGATCTTCGTTGATCAGCTTGTTGACGGCGTTGATGGCGCTCTCTTTCTTGCCGCCGGTGTCTTCGTAGACGATGTCGAGCTTGAGCTTTCCGGCGTATTTTTCGTTCAGCTCATCCTTGGCCATCTCGAGGCCGCTCCGCTGCGCCTCGCCGTAAGCGGCAGCGCCGCCGGAGAGGATGA
Organism: Hydrogenibacillus schlegelii; assembly: GCF_001653195.1. Classification (GTDB taxonomy): domain Bacteria; phylum Bacillota; class Bacilli; order Thermicanales; family DSM-22653; genus Hydrogenibacillus; species Hydrogenibacillus schlegelii. The sequence goes on along the minus strand of NZ_JXBB01000012.1, from coordinate 216,262 downwards.
GGACCGCCCCGATCTTCGCCTCGATCGGACCGGCCGCCTCGCCGCCGCTCCCCTGGCCTTCCGTCGCCGGACCGGACGCGGGGCTTCCGCTCGACTCCTTCGCGCCGCCCCCGCCGCAGGCTGAAAGCGAAAGCCCGAGGACGAACACCGCCGCGAGGACAAAAAGCGCCCCCCGCCGCCAGCGTCCGCCGGCTTGCCTCCCCGCCGCTCGCTGGATCGCTCGCTCTTGCGCCATGCCGGCTCCCCTTTCTCTGATTCTGTTCGTCTTTCCGAACCTCCGATGAACCGGTCATCGCCTGGCCGCGCCCATCGGGCCCCGCTGTTCGAAAGGAGCGACCTTTCGCCCGACGATGTCCTAAGGATGCCACAGGAACCGGCCAAAGTCAACGGAAATCTTATACACATATGTGCATTAAAACATCTTTGACTGGCCGCCGTCGACGACGACCGTCGTCCCGACGATCCACGACGCCCGAGGGGAAGCGAGGAAGACGACGGCGGCGGCCACTTCTTCCGCCGTTCCGAAGCGGCCGGCGGGGATGTTCGCCGCGACGAACGCCAGCATCCCTTCCGGATCCTCCTGAACCCTCCGATCCCAGCTTCCGCCGGGGTGGCGGATCGACCCCGGCGCGACGCCGACGACCCGGACGCCCCGCCGGATCGCCGCATCGCCGAGCGCCTTCGTAAAGCTGATGAGGGCCGCCTTCGCCGCGTTGTAGGGCGCCTTGCCGCCGGCCTCCCGCCCCCAGATCGAGCTCACGTTGACGACGGTGCCGCCGACCGCCTCGAGGTGCGGAAGCGCCCGAAGCGCGAGATCGACGGCGGCAAAAAAATTGATCTCCATCGCCCGGCGGTAGTCCTCGAGCGGCGTCGTCGCCGCATCGGCGCCGTAGCTGGCCCCGGCGTTGTTCACGAGGACGTCCAGGCGTCCGAAATGGCGGACGACCGCCTCGACGAGCTCCGCCCGAGAATCGGCGGCAAAAGCGTCGAACGAAAACCCCTTTGCCCCCGGAAGGGCCGCCTCCACCGCCCGCAGGCCGTCATCGCCCCGGGCGGCCACCGCGACCCGGGCTCCCTCGGTGAAAAACGCTTCGGCGATCGCCCGGCCGATTCCCCGGGTGCCGCCGGTGATGAGCACGACCTTGTCCTTGAGGCCGAGGTCCATCCTTTCCCTGGTTCGTCAAACCTACCTAAATCGTGATCAGGCAGGCCCTCTGCCGAACCAGGTCGTCACCTCCTTTTTAAAACCATGACACTTTAAGACCATGACACGGCGATTCGGCCTTCGCGGCAACCGGCGTTCGGCGCCGCCGGCCTTCCGCGATTCGGCGCCGACGACCTACAACGATTCGCCTGACGGCGACTCATCCGCCATCCGATCCCCGGCCGCCTCCCGCCCGCCGACCTCTTCCCGCGCCGGCGCCTCTTCCGGCGGCGCCGGGCGGCCCCGCCGGCCGTCGTCCCGCTTTTCCCGCTTACCGCCGGCCTTCCCCGCCGCCGGCTCGGCGACGAACCGCTCGACGGCGCTTTCAAATGCCCCGTACGCCCGCCCCTGTTCCAAAAGAAGCTGGCGAAACGCCAGCGCCAGCGGCGAAAGGGGCTGCTGCGCCGGGTGGACGACGTACCACTGCCGCACGATCGGAAACCCCTCCACATCGAGGACGGCGATGAGTCCGACCCGCCGCTCCAGCCGGATCGCCACCTCCGAGACGACCGAAATGCCGATTCCGGCGGCGACCGCCTCCTTGATCGCGGCGATGCTGCCGAGCTCCATCCGGACGTTGGGAAACACCCCGTTTTCCTGGAAAAAGCGCTCCGTCGTGCTCCGGGTGCCGGATCCCCGCTCCCGGAGCAAAAACGGCTCCTTCTCCAGCCGCCGGAGCGGGATGTTCCGCTCGCCGGCCAGCGGATGATCCGCCGGCGCGATGACGACGAGGCGATTGTCGAGGAAGGGCTCCGCTTCGAGATACGGCGACTGCTTCGGATAGCCCATGACCGCCAGATCCGTCTCCGCCCGAAAAAGCCGCTGCAGCACCGCGCTCCGGTTCGCCACTTCGAGCTTCAGCGCCACCTGAGGATGCTCTCGATGAAACAGGCCGAGAAACGGCGGCACGACGTACGCCCCGGCAGACGTGTCGGCGGTGATCGTGAGCGTTCCGACGCGATTCGTCCGGATGTCCTTGATCGTCTGCTGCACTTCTTCCAGCTGGCGAAACAGCCGGTCTGCCGCGTCCTTCAGGTAGGCGCCGGCCTCCGTCAGGACAAGCTGCTTTCCGGCCTGCTCGAAAAGCTTCACGCCGAAGTACTCCTCCAGCTGGCGGATGTGCTGCGAGACGGCCGGCTGGCTCAAGTAGAGCTCCTCTGCCGCCCGGGAAAAGTTCATGTGCCGGACGACCGTCCGGAAGATGTTGAGTCGCCGCAAATTGAGATACTCCACCGCCATCCCCCCGCTCGAGGCCGCGTCATCCGTGGCCGATTACAAGCGGGCGACGAGCGCCCCGATCGACGCCTTCATCGCCTCGCCGAGGACGAACGGATACACCCCGATCCAAAGAATCGCCGCCACCAGGAGGAGCATCGGCACGATCTCTACCGGCCGGGCGTCGGTCAACGCTTTGGCCCGCTCAGGCACCGGGCCCCAGCCGGCGGTCAGCGCCCCCCGGAGGAGGTAAGCGGCGCTCAAAACGAGGCCGAAAGCGCCCAGGACGGCGATCACCCCTTGGCCGCTCTTAAAGAGGCCGAGGTAGGTCAGAAGCTCCGCCACAAAGCCGGAAAACGCCGGGAGCCCCAGGGACGCGAGCGCCCCGACGAGAAGCACCCCGCTCGCAAGCGGCATCGGCTGCCAGAGCCCGCCGAGCTCTGCCAAGCGGGCCGTCCCCGTCCGCTCGGCGATCACGCCGGCGACGAGGAAGAGGAGCGCCGAGATGAAACCGTGGGAAACCATCTGAAAGACCGCCCCGCTCAGCCCCTCCTCGTTGGCGGCCGCAAGGCCGAAGAGGACGAGGCCCATGTGGCTGATGCTCGAGTACGCGATCAGCCGCTTGAGCTCCCCTTCCTGGAGCGCCAGAAAGGCCCCGTAGAGGAGGTTGATGAGACCGAAGACGGCGAGAAGCGGCGCCCACCGCCGGACTTCTTCCGGGAAAAAGCCGACGCCGAAGCGAATGAGGCCGTAGCCGCCGATTTTAAGCAGCACGCCGGAGAGGATCATCGACATCGGCGCCGACGCGACCGGATGAACGTTCAGCACCCACGTGTGGAAGGGCACGATCGGAAGCTTGATGCCGAAGGCGACGACGAGGGCCAAAAACGTCCCCGTCACGAGCCACCCGGGAAGCGCCCGCTCCCCCAGCCGCTCCGCCACCGTCGAGACGTCGAACGACCCCGTAAGATGAAAGAGGAGCAAAAACACCGCCAGCATGATCAGCGAACCGAGGCCGTTGTAGAGGAGAAGCTGATACGCCGCCCGCTCCCGGGCCTCCCCGCCCCAGATGCCGACAAGGAAAAAGAGCGCCACCAGCGTGAGCTCAAAAAACACGAAGAATAGAAGCAGATTCGTCGCCGCGAAGGCGCCGTTCATCCCGGCGTTCAGGAGCAGCACGAACATCCAGTACGCCTTCGGCCGGTGCGTCACCGTCCAAGAGGCCAGGGCCGCCATGAAGCCGACAAACGTCGCCATGAAAAGAAGCGGGAGCGATAGTCCGTCGACGGCGAGCGTCCCGTCGATCGGAAGCGGCACGAGCTGCCAGCCGTGGCTTGCGACATCAAACGACGGCATCCAGAGGGTGAACCACCGAGCGCCCTCTCGAAACTGCCAGCCGCCTCCGGTGAGATCAAAACGGGTGAGCGCATAGAAGGCGAGCCCGGCCGGCGCCGCCGATCCCAAAAGCCCGAGCGTTCGGATCGCCCCGACCGACCGGGCCGGCACCGCGGCGAGGACGATGAGAAACGCAAGCGGAAGCGCGACGATGAGCCCAAGCACCGGAAAGGACGACGGCATCTTCTCCCCGCCTTTCATCCTTTTGTGAAAAAGAACGGCCTTTGTTCTATTCGGACACAAAATCCGAAAACGGTTCGGCGCCAGACGCCTTGCGGCGCCTGGCGCCCGCTTCCCTTCCGCCGGCGTCGCCGCCGGCAAATGGTCAACCTCCCGCGCGCCCGGAAAAACGATTGTGAACGGCCGCTCAAGCGCCGCGGTCGTCTCCCGCCGGCATCCCGACGGCTTCCCCGGCCCGCCGGAGCGCCTCCCGGGCCGCCGCCACGAGTCGCTCGGCGGTAAAGCCGAATCGCTCGACGAGCACCTCGCCCGGCGCCGACGCGCCGAAGCGGTCGATGCCGACGATCACGCCGGCCTCGCCGGCGTACCGCTCCCAACCGAACGGCGACGCCATCTCCACCGTCACCCGAGCCCGGACCTCCGGCGGGAGCACCGCCCGGCGGTAGTCGTCCGGCTGCGCTTCGAAAAGCTCCCAGCACGGAAGGCTCACCACCCGGACGCCGACCCCTTCGCCAAAGAGCCGCTCCGCCGCCTGCCGGGCGAGGGCCACCTCGGAACCGGTGGCGATGAAGATTACCCGCGGCCGATCCCGGCGAAAGCCGGCCTCGTACAGGACGTAACCGCCCCGGCGGACCCCCTCCATCGCCCGCTCCGCCGTCTCGGGCAGAACCGGCAGACCCTGACGGGAAAGGACGAGGGCGGACGGCGTCTTCGGCGCCGCGAGGGCCGCAGCGTAGGCGGCCGCCGTCTCGTTGGCGTCCGCCGGCCGGAAGACGAAGAGGTTCGGCATCGCCCGGAGCGACGCCAGATGCTCGATCGGCTGGTGCGTCGGCCCGTCCTCGCCGACGGCGATGCTGTCATGGGTCAGCACGTAGAGGACCGGGACCCCCATCAGGGCGGACAGGCGCATCGCCGGCCGGAGGTAATCGGAGAAGACGAAAAACGTCCCCCCGTAGACGACGAGACCGCCGTGGAGGGCCATCCCGTTTAAGATCGCCCCCATGGCGTGTTCCCGGACGCCGAACCAGATGTTCCGGCCGGCGTAATCCGGCGGCCCGAAATCCGCCTCTCCCTTGAGCGTCGTCTTGTTCGACGAGGCGAGGTCCGCCGATCCGCCGATCAAGGTCGGGATCGCCTGCGCCAGGGCGTTCAGCACCGTCCCGGAAGCGTCCCGGGTGGCGATCTTCTTCTCCCCCGGCGCAAACGTAGGCAGCGCCGCCGCGAGGTCATCGGGCAGCTTCCGTTCCAGGGCCGCCAGGAAAGCGTCGGCGAGCGCCGGGTGTTCCGCCCGGTAGCGCTCGAAAAGGTCCCGCCACTTGGCCTCCGCCGCTTCGCCCCGGCGGGCGACCTCGGCGAAGTGCGCCCGGACGTCGTCCGGCACGTCAAACGGCGGATGGAACCAGCCGTACGCCGCCTTCGCCCGGGCGGCGTCCTCCGGCCCGAGGGGCGCCCCGTGGACGGCGCTCGTCCCGGCCTTCGCGCTCCCGTAGCCGATGACGGTCCGAACGATGATGAGGCTCGGCCGCTCGGCTTCCGCCTTGGCCGCCGCGATCGCCCGGTCGATCGCCTCGAGGTCGTGGCCGTCGTCGACGCGGAGCACCTGCCAGCCGTATGCCCGAAACCGGAGGGCGACGTCTTCCGTAAAGGCCTTGTCGGTGCTCCCGTCGAGGGAGACGTCGTTCGAGTCGTAAAGGGCGATCAGCCGGCCGAGCTTGAGGTGGCCGGCAAGGGACGCCGCCTCCGCCGCCACCCCTTCCATGAGGTCGCCGTCGCCGACGAGGGTGTAGGTATAATGGTCGACGATCGGAAAACCCGGCCGGTTGAAGCGGGCGGCGAGGTGCCGCTCCGCCATCGCCATGCCGACCGCCATGGCGATCCCCTGGCCGAGGGGGCCCGTCGTCGCTTCCACCCCCGGCGTGTGGCCGTACTCCGGATGCCCCGGCGTCTTCGATCCCCACTGCCGAAACGCCTTCAGATCGTCGAGGCTGACGTCGTAGCCGGTAAGGTGAAGGAGGGCATAGAGGAGCATCGACCCGTGGCCGGCGGAGAGGATGAAGCGGTCGCGGTCGGGCCAGGCCGGGTTTTTCGGGTTGTGCACAAGATGCCTCGTCCAAAGAACGTAGGCCATCGGCGCCGCCCCCATCGGGAGGCCCGGGTGACCCGACTGCGCCCGTTCGATGGCGTCGATGGCCAGGGCCCGGATGGCGGCGATGGCACGCGCCTCAGCTTCCCCCACCGATCGTCCGCTCCTTTCTCGGCGACTCCGTTTGGCGGCGGCCGGACCGGAACGATCATGCCCGGCCGACGGGGATGTCGGTCCGATCGCTCGAATGGATCGTCGCCAGCTTCGCCGTCGGATCGATGTACGTCTTCGCGTTCGACACCGCGATCGGCGCCTCGCCGAGGCCGACGGCGATGAGCTTCACCTTGCCCGGATACGTGTTGATGTCGCCGATCGCGTAGACCCCCGGAATGTTCGTCTCCATCTTCGAGTTGACGACGATGCTGTTCCCTTCGATCTCCAGGCCCCAGTTTTTGATCGGGCCGAGGGAGGCGACAAAGCCGAGACCGCTTACGACGGCATCGACGGCGATCTCGTCCGTCTCCTTCGTCTGGTTGTGGATGACCGTCACCGCCTCCACCTTGCCGTCGCCTTTCACGTCCAGAAGTTCGGTAAACGTCCGCACCTCGACCGACGACTCAAAGAGCTGCTTGACGCTATGTTCGTGCGCCCGGAACTGATCCCGACGATGGATGAGGATGACCTTCTCCGCCACCGGCTCCAGCATGAGGGCGTAGTCGACCGCCGAATCGCCGCCGCCGACGACGAGCACCCGCTTGCCGCGAAACGGCTCCGCCGACGGAAGAAAATAATGGACGCCCTTCCCTTCGTACGCTTCGGCGCCCTTGGCCGGAAGCTTCCGGGGCGTAAACGTGCCGACGCCGCCGGCGATGATCACCGCCCGGCTCCGGCGGACGGCCTTCGTCGTTTCGAGGACGAACAGCCCGTCGTCGGTCTTCGTCAGGCCGGTGACCTGCTCTTCGAGAAAGACGGCCGGAGAAAATTGCATGGCTTGGGCTTTGAGCTGCTCGACCAGCTCCTTGGCCCGGATCTTCGGAAACCCGCCGACGTCGTAGATGTACTTTTCCGGATACAGGGCCGTGAGCTGCCCACCCAGCTCCGGCAAGCTGTCGATGATCTGGCAGGAGAGGTCCCGCATGCCGCAGTAAAACGCGGCAAACAGTCCCGCCGGACCGCCGCCGATGACGGTGACGTCAAACACTTGTTCGCTTGACACGTTCGCATCCCTCCTGACCCTTCGTTCCCCGGCTCCGAGCGTTCGGCCCGCGGACCCGCGCAAAAAGGAGATCAAGTAAAAAGATGCAAGGAGCACCAGCGACGGGCCTCCTTGCTATTGTAAACGATGTCGGCCGCCGTCGGAAGACCGCCGGCGGCCCGGTCATCCGAGCGGGCCGGTCGACGCCGCCTCAGCCGTCCTGAAACACGCGGCTCTGCAGGATGTCGGCGGCATCGATCGTCACGAGGTCGGCGACGGTGCACGCGCCGCGGGCGAAGAGCCGGTTCGCCTGCCTGAGCCGCGCCCGGTCGAGGGCGTTCCGGACGCTGCGGGCGTTGGCGAAATGAGGCATTTGCATCCGTCGCTCCAGGTACCGGCGGAAGGCCTCTTCCGCCGCCGGCGTGAAGCGATACCCCTGCTCCCGCAGCATGAGGCGGGCGATCTCGAGGAGCTCGTCGAGGGTGTAGTCCGGAAAATCGATGTGGTGGGCGATTCGGGAGCGCATGCCGGGGTTCGAACGGAAGAACTGGTCCATTTTTTCCTTATAGCCGGCGAGGATGACGACGAGATCGTCCCGGTGGGTCTCCATCACCTGAAGCAGGATCTCGATCGCTTCCTGGCCGTAGTCCCGCTCGTTTTCCGGCCGGTACAGGTAGTACGCCTCGTCGATGAACAGCACCCCGCCCATCGCCCGCTTGAGCACTTCCTTCGTCTTCGGGGCCGTGTGGCCGATGTACTGCCCGACGAGGTCGTCCCGGGTGACGGCGACGAGGTGCCCCTTCCGGACGTAGCCCAGCCGGTGCAGGATCTGGGCCATCCGAAGGGCGACGGTCGTTTTGCCGGTGCCGGGGTTGCCGGTAAAGGACATGTGCAACGTCGGCGGCGGCGTCTTCAGGCCGACGCTCCGCCGGAGGCGATCGACGAGGAGGAGGGCGGCGATCTCCCGGATCTTCATCTTCACCGGTTTCAGTCCAACGAGCTCCCGGTCCAGCTGATCGAGCACCTCATCGATCGCCGTCTCCCGGACGAAGGCCTTGAGGTCCGCCGAACGGGCGAGTTCCTCCGGCGTGAGCGCCTCGAGCGCCTTCGGCGCCTCCGCCGCCTCCGCTTCCGGACGCAGGGTCATGCGCTCTCCTCCTTTCCCGGGCCGCTCCTCGGCCTCGTCGCCCCGTTCCGTTGTTCGCGCTCCGCCTCTTTTCACCCTCCGCCTCGTTCGGGGTTCGGTCGGTCGTCAGACCGCGCTCGATCGACGGTCCGCGATCGCCAGACGGTTCGCGATCGGCCGACGGTCCGCGGTCAGTCGACGTACCGCTCCCCTTTCGGCCGGTCGGTGGCATAGCTGTGGAGGGTGTAGCGGATCTGCCGGTCCCGAACTTCCTGACGGATGACGTGGAAGCCGAGCTCGTGCTTCGGCCGGTGGACGATAAACTGCAGCGCAATCGTCTGGCGGCCGTAGCTCCGATCGTAGGCGCTCACCCGGATGTAGTGGTTCGGGTACGCCTCACGGCACTTTTGAATCTCATACAGGACCGCCGACGGGTCCTGAAGGTCGAACATCGGAAGTCCCCACATGTCCCAGTAGACGTTCCGCGGGTGCGGGTCGTCCGTGAATTCGATGTTGATCGCCCACCCGCGATCGAGGGCGTACTGCACCTGCTTGGCGATCTCTTCATCGGTCAAATCGGGAAGGTAGGAAAACGTCCCCTGCGTCAGGCGAAACGACATCGCCATCCCTCCTCGCTTGCCCATCTTAAAACGTCGGCGTCACCGTCACGTCCGGGGTGTCGGTCGAGGCAAAATCGAACGTGACGTCCTTCCAGACGTCGAGCGCCGCCCGAAGCGCCGGCGAGAAGCGGGCCGCCCGTTCGAGAATCTCCGGCCCCTCGTTCAGGATGTCCCGGCCTTCGTTCCGGGCTTTGACCATCGCCTCGACGGCGACGCGGTTGGCCGTCGCGCCGGCGGCGATCCCCATCGGATGGCCGATCGTACCGCCGCCAAACTGAAGCACGACGTCGTCGCCGAAGAGGTGCAAAAGCTGGTGAACCTGACCGGCGTGGATGCCGCCGGAGGCGACGGGCATGACGCCCGGCATCGAGCCCCAGTCCTGGGCGAAGTAGAGCCCCATGGTCGGATCGGCCTCGACCTTGTGTTCGCGGAGCGTCTTGTAGTAGCCGCGGGTGATGTTCGGATCGCCCTCGAGCTTGCCGACGACGGTCCCGGCGTGCAGGTGGTCGACGCCAGCCATCCGCATCCACTTGGCGATGACCCGGAAGTTGATGCCGTGGGTCTTCTGCCGCGTGAAGGTGCTGTGCATGGCCCGGTGGAGGTGGAGGATCATGCTGTTTTTCCGGGCCCACTTGGCCATCGACTGGATGGCGGAAAAGCCGACGGTGAGGTCGATCATGATGATGACGCTCCCGAGCTCCTTGGCGAACTCCGCCCGCTCGTAGATGTCTTCCATCGTCGCGGCGGTGACGTTCAGATAATGGCCCTTGATCTCGCCGGTCTCGGCCATCGCCTTGTGGACCGCCTCCATGACGTAGAGGTACCGGTCGCGCCAGCGTTGAAACGGCTGGGAGTTCGTGTTCTCGTCGTCCTTCGTAAAGTCGAGGCCGCCCCGGAGCGCTTCGTAGACGACGCGGCCGTAGTTCCGGGCCGTAAGGCCAAGCTTCGGCTTCACCGTCGCCCCGAGGAGCGGCCGGCCGTACTTGTTGAGGAGCTCGCGCTCCATGACGATGCCGTGGGGCGGCCCCTGGAACGTCTTGATGTAGTGAAGCGGGATGCGGAGGTCTTCGAGACGGAGGCTCTTTAACGCCTTGAAGCCGAAGACGTTCCCGACGATCGACGAGGCCATGTTGGCGATGGAGCCTTCTTCGAAAAGGTCGATGTCGTAGGCGATGTAGGCGATGTACTGGTCGGTCCCCGGCACCGGGTCGACGCGGAACGCCTTCGCCTGGTAGTTTTCATATGACGTCAGCCGGTCGGTCCAAACGACCGTCCACGTCGCCGTCGACGACTCGCCGGCGATCGCCGCCGCCGCCTCTTCCGGCTCGATGCCCTCTTGCGGCACAAAGCGGAAGGCGGCGATGACGTCGGTCTCCTTCACTTCATAGTCCGGCACCCAGTACCCCATCTCCTTGTAAGGGATGACGCCGGACGCCCAGCGGCTTCGCGCCTTTTCCTTCTCGGACTCCTTCAGGGTCATCGCCGTCGCTCCTTTCTGCATCCGATCTTCCGGGGCGTCGCCCCACCTTCAGCGTAATGCCGAATGACGGAAAAGTAAAATAGCGATTTGCTTGGCCTATGATAATCAATTCCTTATGCTATAAGTTTTCCCTTATCCATGAGGCCGGCCCGATCGGAAAGGCCCCCCGCATCGCGTCGCTTCCCGCATCGTTCCGCTTTCCTCATCGTTCCGTCGCTCCCCCGGCGGCCTTCATCGCCTCCTCCCCGGCCGATCGGAGGGTGCCGATCGCAGCCCGCCGGTCCCGAGCGCCGAAGACCGCCGTCCCGGCGACGAGCACCCGAGCGCCGGCGGCGACGATCGCCGGCACCGTCTCGACGTCGATACCGCCGTCTACCTCGATCGCCACGTCCGACCGGCCGGCCGCATCGAGCATCGCCCGGAGCGTTCGGACTTTGTCCACCATCTGGGGGATGAACGCCTGGCCGCCGAAGCCGGGGTTCACCGTCATGACGAGGACCATGTCCAGGTCGGGAATGAGGTGCCGGACGGCTTCCGCCGGCGTCTGGGGCGTGATCGCCACCGCCGCCCGGGCGCCGGCGGCGCGAATCATCTGCAGCGCCCGGTGGGCGTGGGGCGTCGCCTCGAGGTGAAACGAGACGATGTCCGCTCCGGCGGCGACGAACTCGACGAGATAGCGCTCCGGCTCGACGATCATGAGGTGGACGTCGAGGGGGAGGCGCGTCACCGGCCGGATCGCCCGGACGACCGGGAGGCCGATGGTGATGTTCGGCACAAATCGGCCGTCCATCACGTCGATGTGGATGAGGTCCGCGCCGCCGGCCTCGACGTCCCGGATCTCGTCGGCCAGGCGGCCGAAGTCTGCCGACAGGATCGACGGCGCGATCCGGACCGCCTCCCCGCCGAAGGAGCGTCCGCTCATCCGCTTCCCTCCCCGGTCAACCGCCGGACCGCCTCCGGCTTCGTCGCCAGGTGGTGCCGCCCGTGGATGAAGCGGACGGTCCGGGTCTTGGCCCGGGCGACGAGGGTGACGGTGTGGGCGACACCCCCGGGCAAAAATCGCACCCCCGGCAGAAGCGGGCCGTCGGTGACGCCGGTGGCGGAGAAGACCGCGTCGTCGCTTTTCACGAGGTCGTCCAGCGTAAAGAGGCGCGTCGGCTCGTTCACCCCCATCGCCTTCAGGCGGGCGATCTCTTCATCGTTTTGCGGCACGAGGCGCCCCTGAAAGTCACCGCCGAGGCTTTTCATCGCCACCGCCGTAACGACGCCTTCCGGCGCTCCGCCGATGCCCATCATCATGTCGATGCCGGTCTCTTCAAAGCACGTGGCGAGGGCCGGGCTGATGTCGCCGTCGGAGATGAGTCGGGCCCGAGCGCCGACGGCCCGGATCGCGTCGAGGATGTACTGATTCCGCGGTCGGTCGAGGAGGACGACGACCACGTCTTCGACCCGCTTGCCGAGGGCGTCGGCGACGGCCCGGATGTTCTCTTCGACCGGCCGATCGAGGGAGATGCGGCCGCGGGCCTTCGGCCCGACGGCGATCTTTTCCATGTACATGTCCGGCGCCCCGAGGAGCGCCCCCCTGGGCGCGACCGCCAAGACGGCGATGGAACCGGGAGCGCCGGTGGCCAGCAGGTTCGTCCCTTCCAGGGGGTCGACGGCGATGTCGACCGCCGGCCCGTCGCCGGTCCCGACCCGCTCGCCGATGTAGAGCATCGGCGCCTCGTCCAGCTCCCCCTCTCCGATGACGACCGTCCCGTCGATGGCGATCTGGCCGAGGACGGTCCGCATCGCCTGCGTCGCCGCGTCGTCCGCCTGCCATTTGTCGCCCCGGCCCATCCACCGGGCGGCGGAGAGGGCCGCCGCCTCGGTGACGCGGGCCATCTCAAGCGTAAGGAGCCGCAGGCCGGCCGACTTTGCCCCGATCTCCGCGCTCATCCGTGATGCGCCTCCCCGGCGCCGGCGGAGGCAAAATCTTGGACGGCGTCGAGCCGGGCGCCGACGTAGCGGAGGAGATCCGCCATCCGGTGGGCAAAGCCCATCTCGTTGTCGTACCATCCGAGGACTTTCACCGTTCGCTCGCCGATGACCATCGTCGAGAGGGCGTCGATGACACAGGAGTGGGGGTTGCCGATGTAGTCGGCGGAGACCAGCGGCTCTTCCGATAGGTCGAGGATGCCCCGGAGGCGCCCCGCGGCGGCTTCGGCGAAGGCCGCGTTCAGCGCCTCGACCGTCGCCGGCCGCTCGACGGTGACGACGAGGTCGACGAGGGAGACGGTCGGCGTCGGGACGCGGATCGCAAGGCCGTTCAGACGCCCCTGAAGCTCGGGGAAGATCTTCCCGATCGCCCGGGCGGCGCCGGTCGTCGTCGGGACGATCGACTGGCTCGCCGCCCGCGCCCGCCGGAGGTCTTTGTGGGGGTTGTCGAGGCTCCGCTGGTCATTCGTGAAGCTGTGGACGGTCGTCATCGCCCCTTCGACGATGCCGAACCGCTCGTGGAGGACGGCGACGATCGGCGCAAGGCAGTTCGTCGTGCACGACGAGCTGGAGATGATGTGGTGGCGGGCCGGGTCGTACTGCTCGTGGTTGACGCCGTAGACGATCATGAGGTCGTCGGACTTGGCGGCGGTCGTGATGATGACCTTTTTCGCCCCGGCGGTCAGATGCGCCGCCGCCGCCTCCCGGGTGGTGAACTTGCCGGTCGCCTCGAGGACGACGTCGACGCCGAGGTCGCCCCACGGGAGCCGAGCCGGGTCGCGGTCGGAGACGACCCGGACCCGCCGGCCGTCGATGACGAGGTCGTCGCCGTCGACATCGATTTCGGCCCCCCAGCGCCCCTGAACCGAGTCGTACTTGAGGAGATGGGCGAGCGTCCGGGCGTCGGTCGTGGCGTTGACGGCGACGATGTCGATGGCCGGATCGCCCCACGCCGCCCGAAGCGTGAGCCGCCCGATGCGGCCCATGCCGCTGATGCCGACTTTTGCTCCCATACTCTCCCTCCTATCTTCACCTTTTGATCCGTTCGACATCCCGCCGTCGAAGCTCCGCCTCAGTTCGCCTGAGCCGTTTTCGGCGCGCCGGCGGACGGATACAATTGCAGGTCGCGGCCGTAGGCGAGCTCGATGATCATGCTGGCGATTAGATATTGCGTGACTTTAATCGGGGTATAATGCGTTTCATTCATTTTTTCTTTCAGATGGTGGTTATCGCTGATCATCTCCAAGAGCGCCAGCATCGATTCCATCGGCGTCCGGCCGCCGATGTCGGCGATCTCCATTTCTTCGCCGACGATCTTGTCGTGATAGTGGACCGCTTCGATGAGACCGAAGCGGGCGCCGAGGGACAGCCACTTGACGAGCCGCCGTTTGTCGCCGTTGAGCCGCTCGGCGATGCGCACCTTGATCGGCTCCGGATCGTCCGGCGTCGGCGGGCGATCGTCGTCGGGGATGTACTGGACGACCAGGTCGGCATACGCCTTCTGCGGCTCGATGTAATTCTGGACGTCGGGCTTTCGCCGCTCGATCTCTTCGAGCACCTCCGCCTCCGTGTACCCCCGGGTCGACGCGTCCCGCCGAACCTTCCAGCGAACCCGGAGCCGGATGTCGGTGTCGAAGTAGATCTTGAGATCCAGCGCCTCCCGGAGCTTTTCGAGGTAGAGGATGTGAAGCCCCTCGAGGAGGACGATGTCTCGCGGGACGACGATCTCCGGCCCTTTGATGCGGCCGTCGCTGTGGTCGTAGATCGGTTTTTCGATCGCCCGGCCGGCCTTGAGCTGCCAGACGTGCTCGATGAGGAGGCCGAGGTTATTCGCCTTCCACGGATGGAGCGCCGTCACGCCGATCCGGCTTCGCTCGAAGCGGTCGAGGGAGTGATAGTCGTCGATGCTGATCGTCGTCACGCGCTCCTCGCCGATGAGCGCCCGAAGCTCGGCGACGAAGGTCGACTTGCCGGCGCCGCTGTCGCCGGCGATGCCGATGACGGTCACCTTTCGCCTGGCCGTCATGTGCGCGTCACTCCTTTCGGCGGAAGATCGCCGGGGCCGCCGGACGGGCCATGGGAAGGCCCCCGCCGGCAAAACTGGGATCGCCAGCGAACGACGCCGCCCGTTCTGCGGAAGCGGCGCCCCGCCGGTTTTCGACGGAAGTCCTCCGGCGGCCCGATTCGGCGTCAGAAGCGGTTGTTTGAACCGAACAGGCGAATCTTCGCCCGAATGATCTCCTTGATCGCCTCTCGGGCGGGGCCGAGGTATTTGCGGGAGTCGTACAGGTCCGGCTTTTCTTCGAGCGTCTTCCGGACGACGCGGCTGAATTCGACCTGGCTTTCGGTGTTGACGTTGATCTTGCCGACGCCGAGGGCGATCGCCCGCCGGATGTCCTCTTCCGGCACGCCGGAGCCGCCGTGGAGGACGACCGGAAGGCCGGTCCGCTTGTGAATCGCCTCAAGCCGGTCGAAGGCGATCTCCGGCCGGCCCTTGTACATGCCGTGGGCCGTCCCGAGCGCCGGCGCAATGGCGTCGATGCCCGTCTCCCGGGCGAAACGCTCGGCCTCATCGACCCGGGCGAGCATCGCCTCCCGCTCGTCGACGCTCACCTCGTCTTCCGTCCCGCCGATCCGGCCGATCTCCCCTTCGACGGAGACGCCGGCGGCGTGGGCCGCTTCGACGACGCGGCGGGTCGTGGCGATGTTCTCTTCCAGCGGATGTTCGGAGCCGTCGTACATGACCGAGTCGAACCCGGCGCGGATCGCCTTCATGACGAAGTCGAAATCCGGGCCGTGGTCGAGGTGTAGAATGATCGGCACCCGCGCCTTGAGCTTGGCCGCATTGGCCAGGGCGATGAGGTAGTCGAGGCCGATGTACTTCGTCGAGCTGACGCTCACCCCAAGGATGACCGGCGAGCGCTCTTCTTCCGCCACCTCGACGATCGCCTGGAGGTACTCGAGGCCGTTCAGGTTGAACTGGCCGACGGCGTAACCGTTTTTCACCGCGTCCTTGAGCACTTCGGCGTATGACGCTTTCGGCGGCACATACACGGCGGTTTCCCTCCTGTCCTCCTCTGTTTTTTCTCTTTCCCTCTGTTTCACTATCTGTTCTTTAGTTTCACAGAGGGGAATACCAGGTTCCGCTTAGCGAAATCCCGGGATTGGCTCGATCATACCAGACGGGACGGCGATGTGTCAAATTAGCATCTCTCAATACGTGAATAGCCCTCCGCTTATGGACGGAGGGCCGACGGCCAGCGGACGAGACTGAAAAACGAAGGGGAGGGGCCGGGCGCCGTGGGGCCGGCCCCCGTGCCGGCCTCGTCGCCGGGCCGCTAAAACGCGAGCCGCATCGCGCCGAGGAGCGGACCGAAGAAGAGGGCGCCGGCCAGCGTTCCGAACACGCCGACGTAGAAGACGATCGCCGGTCCGGCGGCGAGCCGAAGCGGCCGCTCCGTCGGACCCGGCCGCATGAACGCCTGCCAGACGAGGCTGAAGTAATACGCGTAGGAGATGACGGTCGCGACGATGAAGATCGCGGCGAGGCCCAAACGGCCGCCGCCTAAGGCGCCGAGGAGAATGTACCACTTGCCGAAAAAGCCGGCGGTGAGCGGGATGCCGGCGAAGGAGAGCATGAGGATGAAAAGCCCCACCGCCGCCCCCGGCGACCGGTGGTAGAGGCCGGCAAATGCCCGCACGTCGTACGTTCCCCGGTCCCGCGCGACGGCCTCGACGAGGGCAAAGGCCCCGAGGGTCATGAAGAGGTAAGCGACGAGGTAATAGAGAATCTGCTCGACCGCCATCGGCGTCGCCGCCGCCAGGGGGACGAGGAGATAGCCGGCGTGGGTGATGGACGAGTACGCGAGCAGTCGTTTGGCGTCCGACTGCCAGAGGGCCACGGCATTGCCGATCAGCATGCTGAGCGCCGCGACGAGGGCGACCGTCGCCCCGACGCCAAAGCCCTCTTCCCCCGGCAGGCGGTAAAACACGCCCGCCGTCAGCCGGACGGCGGCGGCGAGGCCGGCGGCCTTCGAAACGACGGCGAGAAAGCCGGTGACCGCCGTTGCCGCCCCCTGGTAGACGTCCGGCGTCCAGAGATAAAACGGCGGGCTCGAGATCTTAAACGTCAGAGCGCCGAAAAGGGCGAAAAAGCCGAGGTAGACGAACGGCCGATACGGCGCCATCCGCGGGTCGGCGAGCCGCTCCGCCAGCGTGGCAAAATCGGTCGCCCCGGTGAGGCCGACGAGGAAAGCGGCGCCGAAGGCAAAGAAGGCCGTCGCCGCGGCGCCGGTCAGGACGTATTTGAGGGCCGCCTCCAGCGAGGCGACAGAGCGCTTTTTGAGTCCGACGAGGGCGTACGAGGCAATCGACAGCGTCTCGACGGCGACGAAAAGGAGCGCCACATCCGCCGCCGAGGCCATCACCATCGCCCCGACGAGGGCGATGAGCATGAGCCCGAGGGCATCGGACTCTCCGTCCCGCCACGCCGGGTCCCGCTCGTCGGCGGCAAGGAAGAGGACGAGGCCCGTTCCCGCGAGGAGGAGAAGCTTCACCACCAGGGCAAAGCCGTCGACGATGAAGACGCCGGCCAAATCCCCCTTGGCGGGAAAGAGGAGGAGCGTCACGCCGGCGGCGACAAAAAGCCCGGCAAAAGCCGCCGGATAGAGCGCCCGGCGCTGGACGGCGGGCGGGAGCACCCACGCCGCCGCAAGGAGGACGAGGGCGGTTAAAAGGACGATCGCTTCCGGACCGAGTAAGGCCCACGGCAGGGCGAGCATCGCATCCGACATCGAACGGTCTCCTCTCCGGCATACGCCCGCATCTTCAAGCGGCGCGGGGCGACGGACGCGAGGCGGCGGCAGAATCCGCCGCCCTTCCCCGTCAGCCGCTCACGGCCCAGACGACGAGGAAGAACAGAAGAATGAGAACGGCGATCAGGTTGTACCGCTGCACCCGGCCGTCGGCCAGACGGGAGGCGAAAAAGCCCAAGCCGCGGACGACGGCAACGACCAGGGCAACGATCCCTTCAAAAAGCCCCCGGTCGACGGCGGCGAGCGCCCGGCCCACGGCCATGGCGCCGCCGCCGATGCCCCGAACGATGAGGGCATCGACGCCGAAGCCCGCCCGAACCGCCCGGGAAAACCCGCCGAACGACGCGCCGTCCGCCGCCGCTTCCGTCCGTCCGATCGCCGCCAGGCGCCGCCGGACCCATGTGGCCCCGAGGAGGAGCCCGAACAGGCCGAGGGCGGTGGACAGCGCGGCGAAAAACGCCGGCGCCTCCGACGGCGGCGGTTCGCCGATCATCCGGGCGAAGGCGCCGAACCGCTCGCTTTCGAGGCCGCCGGCGAAGGCGGCGAAGAGCGCAAGCGCCGCGACGGCGATCGCCATCGTCGCCGGAAGGGGCGGAAGCGGAGCCGGCGTCGGCGTCCGCGCCGGGCTGAAGAAGGCCAGCGTGAGGAGGCGGCCCACGTAGAGCGCCGTGATGAGCGTCGTCCCGAGCAGGATCCCGGCGCCCCCGCTTCCGGCGGTCCAGGACGCGGCGAGGATGCGCTCTTTGGAGAAAAAGCCCGAAAGCGGCGGCAGGCCGACGAGGGCCAGCGCCCCGACGGCAAAAGCGGCCGTCGTAAACGGCATCTTCCGGCCGAGCCCGCCCAGCCGGGTGAGGTCATACGTCCCGGCGGCGTGATACACCGCCCCGGCGCCGAGGAAAAGGAGCGCCTTAAAAAAGGCGTGCGTCGACAGGTGAAACAGCGCCGCGTAGACGCTCCCGACCCCGAGGGCGTGCATCATGAAGCCGAGCTGGCTGACCGTCGAATAGGCGAGCACCCGCTTCATGTCCGTCTGGGCGACGGCGACGACCGCGGCGTACAGGGCCGTCCACGCGCCGACCCCGGCGACGACGGCCTGCGCCACCGGAGACGCCGAAAAAACCGGCTCCATGACCGCGACGAGATAGACGCCGGCGGCGACCATCGTCGCGGCGTGGATGAGGGCGCTCACCGGCGTCGGCCCTTCCATGGCGTCCGGCAGCCAGACGTGGAGCGGAAACTGACCCGACTTCCCCATCGCGCCGAGAAAGAGGAGAAGCGACAGCGCCGTCAAAAGCGGAGGCGAAAGGGCGCCGGTTTCGACGGCCCGAAACAGGTCGTCGAAGCGGAAGCTGCCGACGTGGACGTAAACGATCCAGAGGGCGATGAACAGGCCGATGTCGCCGAAACGCGTCACCAAAAACGCCTTCATCGCCGCCCGCCGGGCGGCCGGCCGATGGACGTCAAAGCCGATCAGAAGAAACGACGCCAGACCGACGAGCTCCCAGAACACATAAAACTGAAGCAAATTGCCGGATAAAACGAGTCCCTGCATCGCCGCCGTAAAGAAGGAAAGATGCTGAAAGTAGACGGCCTGCCGGGGATCGCCCTTCATGTAGCCGAGCGAATACAGATGGACGAAAAAGGCGACGAGGCCGACGAGGACGGCCATCCAGAGGCCGAGGCCGCCGGCCTGAAGGCCGAAGGTGATCCCTCCGCCGGCCGGCGCCAGCCAAAGGAACACCGGCGTCGCCAAAACTTCGCCGCTCCGCAGGAACATCCCGGCGGCCCAGAGCGCCCCGGCGGCCGAGACGAGCGCCCCGAGCGTCGCCACGCCTCCGGCGAGCGCCCCCAGCCGGCGGCCGGCGACGAGGAGAAACCCGAAGGCGACGGCCGGCCCGCCGAAGATTGCCCCGAGCGCCGCTGCTCCGTATGCCGATTCGAACACCTGCGCCACCCTTTCTGGAGCCCGTTCCGCCATCCCGAACGGGCCCCGCTTCAGCCTCTCATATCACTTTCTGCATCCGATCGCCCCCGGGAGCGCGCTCCGAACCCGTCCGGAGCCCGCTCTGCCAGACCACGCCGTTCGAGAACGTCGGGAGCGGCCGGTCAGTGCTTGAGCGTCTCGTGTTCATCGACGTTCGCCGTCGCCTTCAGGCGATAGAGGGCGATGAGGATGGCGAGGCCGACCGCCACCTCCGCCGCTGCGACGGCGAGGATGAAAAGCGCCAGCGCGTGTTCCCGGGCCACGGCCGCCTCATCCGCCGTCAGCCAACCGAACGCCGGGGAGCCGAAGCGGCCGAAGGCGACGAGCACCACGAGCGCCGCCGCCATCATGAGCTCGACCGAAAGCAGCACGATGACCGCGTTCCGGCGGGTGAGCGCCGCGTACAGGCCGAGAGAAAAGAGGAGCCCCGCCAGGAGCACATACTGAGAAAGATGGACGATCACCGGCCTTCCTCCTCCCGGTCCGCTTCCGGCGCCTCTTCCCGGGCGACGGTGACGGCGCCGATGAGGGCCGCGAGCAGCATCACCCCGACGAGCTCAAAGGCGAGGATGAACTCGGGCGAAAACAGCGCTTCCCCGATCGCCCCGATGCTGACCACCGGCGGGCCCCCGGCGCCGTCCGGTTCAAGGGGCGATCGAAGCAGAAGGTAAAAGAGGAACAAAAACCCGCCGGCGGCGACGATCCCCGCCAGCCCCCGCTGCACCGCCCCCCGGGCCGTCTGCACGTCGACCGCATCGTGCCGGGTCAGCATGATGCCGAAGACGGCGAGCACCGTCACCGCGCCGGTGTAGACGATGATCTGCATCACGCCGAGGAATTCGGCGCCAAGGAGAAAAAACACTCCGGCCACGCTCAAAAACGAAAGCGCCACGGCCAGCGCCATGTGGAGCACCCGTCTGAGGGAAAGCATCATCACCCCCCCGAACAGGGCCAGCGCGGCCACGGTCAGGAAGACGACGACGTTGCTTTCCATGGAAGATTCAGCTCCCGGATGTTCGTGTTGTTCGCTTCCAGCCACCGCATGTCTTTGTGGAGCGCATCGCGGCGGTATTCGGCGAGCTCGACGTTCGACGTCATGACGATCGCTTCCGTCGGGCAGACCTCCGTGCACAAATCACAGAGAATGCAAATTTCAAAATTAATGTCGAACACCTCGAGCTCTTTCTTCTTTTGCTTCGGATCGGCCTTCGGCTTTTCCTGGATCGTGATGCACTGGGTCGGGCAGATGTGAGCACACTGATAACAAACAATGCATTTATCCACGTAAAGTTTCTGAATCCCCCGGAACCGGTTGGGAAGCTCGTACGGCTCGTCGGGGTATTTCGTCGTGACCTTCGGCTTCCACATCTCTTTAAACGTCACGCCGAGGCCCTTCAAAAGACCGGTGCCGACCACGGCCGTTCCTCCTTTCTCCGCCGGCCATAAGACGCCGGCTTTCAGGCGCCGGCCCTCAGACGACGCCGGCCGTCTTCAACGCCGCCGTGAGGACGATGTTCACGAGGGCCAGCGGCATGAGCCCCTTCCAGGCAAACGTCATCAGCTGATCGACCCGCACCCGCGGAAAGGTCGCCTGCAGCCAGAACGGGAAGTACGCGAATAAAAGCGTCTTCAGCGCCATCCAGACGCCGCCCGGGATGAACGAAAGCGCCGGATGGGGCGGGAGCCAACCGCCGAAGTAGAGCAGGGAAATGAGCGCGCCCATCGCGAAGAGGTACACGTACTCGGCGAGCATGAAAAACGCGAAGCGAAAACCGGAGTATTCGACGTGATAGCCGGCAATGAGCTCCGATTCGGCTTCCGTCAGGTCAAAGGGCGTCCGGTTGAGCTCGGCGAGGGCCGCGATGAGGAAGACGAGAAAACCGATGAACTGCGGCACGACGTTCCAGACGGTCTCCTGCGAGGCGACGATCGCCGTGAGGTTGAGGCTCCCGGCCTGCATGACGACGCCGAGGGCGGCCAGAACCAGCGGGATCTCGTAGGCGATCATCATCGCCACCGCCCGCATCGCACCGATGAGCGACCACTTGTTGTTCGACGCCCAGCCGCCCATGAGGATGCCCAGGGTCGAAAGCGACGCGACGCCGATGTAAAAGAGCAGCCCGACGCCGATGTCGGAAAAGGCGATCCGGTCCGTAAGCGGCAGAACGGCAAAGACGACAAACGCCGGCGCGAAGGCGACGATCGGTGCGAGAAGAAAGAGCGGTCGATCGACGTGGCTCGGAATGAAGCTTTCCTTGGTGAGGAGTTTCAGCACGTCGGCGATCGTCTGCAGAAGGCCGTACGGGCCGACGCGGTTCGGCCCGACGCGGCTTTGCATCCAGCCGAGGAGCTTCCGCTGGATGTAAATCGCATAGGTGACGAGAAACAGCACGACGTTCAAGAGCCCGAAGATGAGAAGCGCCATCCCGGCAAACCGCCCGAGCGTGAGCGGCTCATACAGCCAATCTCGCACCTTATGCGTCGACCTCCCCGAGGACGATGTCGATGGAGCCGAGGATGGCGACCATGTTGGCGATGTTTTGCCCGACGAGAAGCTTCGGGAGAAGCTGGAGGTTCACAAACGATGGCCGCCGGAAGTGAATCCGGTACGGCTGCGGTTTCCCCTCGCTCACGATGGCGACGCCGAGCTCCCCCCGGGGCGACTCGACGCTCGTGTACACCTCCCCCGCCGGCGGCCGGATGAGCTTCGGCATCCTGGCCATGATCTCGCCGCCGGACGGAAACTGCCGCACCGCCTGCTTGACGATCCGCCGGGACTGCTCCATCTCTTCCATCCGGAGCAGATAACGCGCCCACAGATCGCCCTCGGTCCGAACCGGCACCTCAAACTCGAACCGGTCGTAGATCGAATACGGCTTCGCCTTCCGAACGTCGTACGCCACCCCCGTCGAGCGGAGGTTCACCCCGGTGAGACCGTAGGCGATCGCCGTCTCCTGGTCGTACCGGCCGACCCCCTGAAGGCGCGCCTGGACGATCTCGTTCCCGGTGACGAGGGCGTGGAAGTCTTCGAGCGCCCGCTCGAAGTCGTCGACGAAGCGCTCCACCCGGCCGAGCCAGCCGTCGTCCGGCACGTCCCACTTTACGCCGCCGATCCGCATGTAGCTGTACGTCATTCGGGCGCCGGAGAGCTCCGCCAGGAGGGTGAGGATCTTCTCCCGCTCCCGGAAGGCGTAGAGAAACGGCGTGAGGGCCCCGATGTCGAGCAGATACGTCCCGAACCAGACGAGGTGGCTGGCGATGCGGTTCAGTTCCATCGCGATGACCCGGAGGTACTCCGCCCGCTCGGGGATCTCGAGCCCCATGAGCGTCTCGACGGCGTGGACGAGGGCGTAGTTGCCGATCATCGCCGAAAGGTAGTCCATCCGGTCGGTGTAGGGGATGATCTGCGTGTAGGTGAGGTCCTCGGCGAGCTTTTCCGTCCCCCGGTGGAGATAGCCGATGACCGGCGTCGCCTCGACGATCGTCTCGCCGTCGAGCTTCAGGATCACCCGGAAAACGCCGTGGGTCGACGGGTGCTGGGGCCCGACGTTCAGGATCATCTCTTCCGTCCGGAGCGTCACCGTCATCCCCCCTCGTCGTAGGGCGCGTAATCTTTGAGCATCGGATGGCCGACCCAGTCGTCGGGGAGGAGAATCCGCCGGAGGTTCGGGTGCCCCTCGAAGCGGATGCCGAAGAGGTCGTACGCTTCCCGCTCGTGCCAGTCCGCCGTCGGGTAGAGCGGGACGAGGGAGGGCACGCTCCCGCCGGGCCGGTCGGTCTTCACCCGCAGGCCGAGCATCCGGCCGGTCCGGTGGGACTGAAGCACGTAAAGCACCTCCAGGTGCGTCTTTCGGTCGACGGCGTGGAGGTCGTTCAAAAAATCCATCCCGTAATCCGGCGCCTCTTTCAGCCAGCGGACGACGTCGACGAGCCGTTCCCGGGGCACGGTGAGGACGGGAAGCTCGGGCTGATGCGGTGGCAGGGTCGTCTCTTCGACAACGCCCGCGCCGAAGGCGTCTTGGAGCCGATCGACGAGTTCGGAGAGGGACGCCGTGTCATACGGCCGAATCGGCGGCACGGAGCGGGCGTTCATCGTCCTTCACCCGCCTTCCCGTTCGGGCCTCGGTGCGGATTTTCGCCTGCAGCTTCTGGATCCCGTAGATGAGGGCGACCGGCGTCGGCGGGCAGCCGGGAATGTAGACGTCGACCGGGACGATCTGGTCGACGCCCTTGACGACGCTGTACGAGCGGACGTACGGCCCGCCGGCGGTGGCGCAGCTCCCCATGGCGATCACCCACCGGGGCTCCGCCATCTGGTCGTACAGGCGCCTTAAAATCGGCGCCATCTTCTTCGTCACCGTGCCGGAGACGATCATCACGTCCGCCTGCCGGGGCGACGCCCGGAAGAAGACGCCGAAGCGGTCGGCGTCGTAGTGGCTGCCGCTCGTGCCCATCATCTCGATGGCGCAGCAGGCGAGGCCGAAGGTGAGCGGCCAGAGGGAGTTCGACCGGGCCCACGCCTTGAGCTCCTCGAGGCGGGAGAAAAGCACATTCCGCTTCAAAAGCTCCGCCTCCTCCGCCGCCACGCCCTCGAGGCCGAGGTCGATCGCCTCCGGCCGGAGGCCGACGGTCATTTCCATTCGAGGACCCCCTTTCGCCAGGCGTAGACGAGACCGAAAACGAGCAGGAAGAGGAAGACGGCCATCTCGGCGACGGCAAACCATCCGAGGCGGTCGTAGACGACGGCCCACGGGTAGAGAAAGAGCGTCTCCACGTCGAAGAGGACAAAAAGAAGCGCAAACAGGTAATACTTCACCCGGAAGCGGACCCAGCTCGTGCCGAGGGGCTGGGTGCCGCTTTCGTACGTCTCGCCTTTTTCCCGGTAGAAATGGTGCGGCCGAAGGAGCCGGCTCATGGTGAAGGCGACGACCGGGAGCGCCACCGCCAGGACGAGGAAGACGGCGATGAAGATCAGGCTGTTCGTGTACGCGACCGCCGCCGGCATCAGGTGCCGCCCCCTTCGCCGTTCCGACGGACCCGGAGGGCGGCCTCCCGTCCGGCGATTTTTTCCAGTCGGCGGGCGTGCCGGCCGCCTTCAAAGGGCGTGGCGAGCCAGACCCGCACGATCTCCCGGGCGAGCTCCGGGCCGATGATCCGGCCGCCCAGCGTGAGGACGTTCGCGTCGTTGTGCGCCCGGGACATGCGGGCCGAATACAGGTCGTGGGCGAGGGCCGCCCGGATGCCCGGCACTTTGTTCGCGGCGATCATCATGCCGATCCCGGTGCCGCAGATGAGGATGCCGCGGTCCGCCACCCCGCGAGCGACTCGATCCGCGACGGGGAAGGCGAAATCCGGGTAGTCCACGGACGCTCCCGCGCCGCACGAAAGGCAGCCGACGTCGTCGACCGCATGGCCGAGTTCACCGGCGATGAACGCTTTGAGGACCTCTTTGAGTTCGACGCCGCCGTGATCGGCGCCGATGGCGACGCGCATCCGCCTTCCCCCCTTTCGGCGTGATGTCCCTCATTATAGCGCTTTTTTGGCGGAATTGTACAAATCATTTGTTAAAGAATCTTGAACTTTTTCGTCTTGCTTGAAAGCTTTGTGCGTTCCTTCACGACCGGCGATCCGCCGCCGAAGCCAAAAAAACCGCCCGGCCGCCGGGCCGGGCGATCGGGGGGCCCGAATCGTTTGTGCCAAAAAGCGCGATCCGGGAATGCCCCTAAAAGAGCGTCATCTGGTTCGTCTCGGGCAGGCGGGCGAAGGCGCCCAGCGCTCGAAGGGCGTCGACGACCGCCTTCGACACCCGCGTCCGGGCGTGGAAGTCTTCGACGGAGAGAAACGGCCCGTCTTCCCGGGCCCGGACGATGCTCTCCGCCGCCGCTTCGCCGAGACCGTCGACGGCGATAAACGGCACGAGGAGCCCGTCGCCCTCCGGAATAAAGCGAAACGCGTCGGACCGCTCGAGGTCGAGCGGAAGGAAACGAAAGCCCCGCCGGAGCATTTCGTACGCCACCTCGAGAACGGTGAGCAGGTTTTTCTCCTTCGCCGACGCTTCCGTCCCTTTTTGCAAGAGCTCGGCGATCTTCTCCCGGACGGCCGCCTCCCCGGCAAGGACGAGGGCGAGGTCGAATTCGTCGGCCCGGATGGAAAAATACGTCGCGTAAAAGGCGAGCGGGTGGTAGACCTTGAAGTAGGCGATCCGGACGGCCATGAGGACGTAGGCGACGGCGTGCGCCTTCGGGAACATGTACTTGATCTTCTGGCACGAGTCGATGTACCACGCCGGCACGCCGTGGGCCCGCATCGCCTCCTGGTCGTCCGGCGGGACGCCCTTCCCTTTCCGGACGCTTTCCATGACGCGAAACGCCTGCTGCGGCTCGAGCCCCTTCCCGATGAGGTAGAGCATGATGTCGTCGCGGCAGCCGATGACGTCCTTGAGCTCGGCGACGCCGCTTCGGATGAGCTCCTGGGCGTTCCCGACCCAGACGTCGGTGCCGTGGGAGAGGCCCGAGATCTGAACGAGCTCGGCAAACGTCGTCGGCCGCGTTTCTTCGAGCATCCCCCGGACGAAGCGGGTGCCGAACTCCGGAAGCCCGAGGGTGCCGACCCGGACGTCGATCGCCTCGAGGCCGACGTCCGGCCCGAGGGGCTCGGTGCCGCTGAAAAGCGCCATCACCGTCGGATCGGTCGGCGGCACCGTCCGCGGGTCGATCCCGGTCAGGTCGTAGAGCATGCGGAGGACCGTCGGGTCGTCGTGGCCGAGAAGGTCGAGCTTCAAAAGCCGGTCCGAGAGGGCGTGGTAGTCGAAGTGGGTCGTGATCGTCTCCGACGCCGGGTCGTCCGCCGGCCGCTGAAGCGGCGTAAAGCGGTGGACGTCTTCTCCCCGGGGCACGACGATGAGCCCGCCGGGGTGCTGCCCCGTCGTCCGCTTGACGCCGGCCGTCCCCCGGGCGAGCCAGTCGATCTCCGCCTTGCGGCGGGTTTCGCCCCGCTCTTCCAGGTATTTTCGGACGAAACCGTAGGCGGTCTTTTCCGCCACCGTCGAGATCGTGCCGGCGCGAAAGACGTTCGTCCGGCCGAGGATCGCCTCCGCGTGCCGGTGGGCCTCCGCCTGGTATTCGCCGGAAAAGTTGAGGTCGATGTCCGGCACCTTGTCGCCTTTGAAGCCCATAAACGTTTCAAAGGGGATGTCGTGGCCGTCCCGGTGAAGCGGCGTCCCGCAGACGGGGCACGCCTGCTCCGGCAGGTCGTAGCCGTCTTTGACCGATCCGTCTTCGACGAAGGCGCTGTAGTGGCAGCTCGGGCAGACGTAATGGGGCGGGAGAGGATTGACCTCGGTGATGCCGAGCATCGTCGCGACGAGGGACGAGCCGACGGAGCCGCGGGAGCCGACGAGGTACCCGTCTTCGAGGGATTTTTTCACGAGCTTTTGCGCGATGAGGTAGACGACGGCGAAGCCGCCGTCGATGATGCTCCGAAGCTCCCGCTCGAGCCGCTCGGCGACGATCGCCGGAAGCGGATCGCCGTAGACGGCCCGCGCCCGCTCGGTGGCGAGGCGGCGGATTTCGTCTTCGGCGCCGTCGATCACCGGCGTAAAGAGGCCGTCGGGAAAGGGCTTCATCGACGGAATGGCTTCGGCGATGGCGGTCGGTTGGTGGATGACGATCTCCTCCGCCTTCTCCCGGCCGAGGAAGGCGAACGCCTCGAGCATCTCTTCCGTCGTCCGGTACGGCTGCGGCCGGATGCGATTCGGGTCCCGGGTCCGGGGGCCGTTCTGGTTGGCGAGGAGGATGCGCCGGAAGACGACGTCTTCCGGGTCGAGGTGATGGACGTTGCCGGTGGCGACGACCGGCTTTCCGGCGACCTCGGCGGCGGCGATGAGGCGCTCGATCGTCTGGCGGATGATGGGAAGCGCCTCGGCTTCGGAAAGGTCCATCCGGGCGAGGTAGAAGTCCGGCGGCATGACCTCGACGACGTCGTAGAAGCTCATCCGGCGGAGGAGGCTGTCGAAGTCCTCGTTCATCGCCGCGTCGAACAGTTCTCCTTCGTCGCAGCCGCTCCCGACGAGGAGGCCCTCCCGGTGCGCTTCGAGGTCCCGCTTGGTGATCCGGGGGACGCGGTGAAACGTCTCGAGGTGGGACTTCGTCACCAGCCGGTAGAGGTTCTGAAGGCCCGCTTCGCTCGTCGCCCAGAGGGTGGCGTGCTTCGGCCGGACCTTGGCGTACGCCTCCGGGTCTTTTTCCGCCGCCAGCGCGCCCTGGGTGGTGATGCCGCGGCCGGCAAGCTCCTGGAGGAGCTTGAGGAAGATCTCCGCCGTCGCTCGGGCGTCGTCGACGGCCCGGTGGTGCCGCTCGAGGGCGACGCCGAAGTGCTCGGCGAGGGTGTCGAGGCGGTGGTTTTTCAAATCCGGCAAAAGGAGCCGCGCCAGCCCCAGGGTGTCGATCGCCGGCCCGGAAAACGGAGGAAGTCCCGCCCGCTTCAGGCCGGCCCGCAAAAAGCCGAGGTCGAAGCGGGCGTTGTGGGCGACGAGGGTCGCCCCGTCGATGAAGGCGCGAAACCGCGCCAGCGCCTCCTCCGGCGTCGGCGCCCCCCGGAGCATGGCGTCGGTGATGCCGGTGAGCTCGACGATCTTCGCCGGAAGCGGTCGGCCGGGATCGACAAAGGTGTGGAACGCCCCGACCTCCCGGCCGCCTTCAATCTTCACGGCGCCGATCTCGATGATCGTATCCCGCTCGCTGGACAGCCCCGTCGTCTCCACGTCGAAGACGACGTACGCGTCGTCCGCAAGGCGCCGCTTTGGGTCCGGGTCGAAGACGATCTCCGTCTCGTCGTCGACAAGGTACGCTTCGAGGCCGTAGAGGATCTTGACGCCGTATTGTTCCCCGGCCGCGTACGCCTCCGGATAGGCCTGCACGACGCCGTGATCGGTGATCGCCACGGCGGCGTGGCCGTATTCCGCCGCCCGTCGGACGGCCGCCGCCACCGGAAGCGGCGCGTCCATGGTGCTCATCGCCGTGTGGAGGTGAAGCTCGACGCGCTTTTTCGGCGCCCGATCTTCCCGCCGCCGGTCGGGAAGCCGAACGACATCGTCCGCCGTGAGGACGAGATCGCGCTCGTACGGATCGAAGGCGACGCGGCCGCGGAAGCGGGCCCGGACGCCTTCCTGAAGCGCCGCCGCCCGGACGGCGTCGTCGCCTTTCCGAAGAAAGAGCTTCACCGCCAAGGCGCTCTCGCCGTCGGCGATCTTGAGGAGGAGGACGGCCCCCGTCCGAGTCGGCCGTTCTTCCCGGGCAAAGACGACGCCTTCGACGGCGACGTCCTCCCCTTCGGCGACGCTTCGGAGGGCGACCGGCCGGGCGGCGATCGGCCGGCCGAAGAGAACCGTCTCCGCCGCCTCCGTCCCTTCGGCGGCCGCTTCGGCGGCGCCGTTTCCGTTCTGCCGTGGGCCGGCGGGGGGCCGGCCTTCGCCGTCGGACGGAGACGCCCGCTCTACGACGGAGGCAAGCGCGGCCTCTTCGGCGGCGGCCAGGCGCTCCCGCCGGGCGGCGGCCCGGACGGCATCGTCCGGCGCCGGCAGGACGGCGACTTCCGGCGTCCGGCCAACGTATTGGGCGAAAAAGCGCCGGAGGGTCTTTAAGGCGCCGTTTTGGAAGGCCGGAACCGCCGCCGGCTCGACGTACAGCACGGCCCGCCCGTCGTCGGTCGCCTCGAAGGCGACGTCGACGATGGCGGCGGCGAGGAGCGGGTGCCGCGCCGCAAGGTAGCCGAGGAGGGCGTCCCCGTACCCCCGGGCGACGGCCGGAAAGGGCGGCGGCGGCTCGATGCGCACCCAAAGCTCGACGTCCGCCACGTCCCGGAAGGCGGCCCCGAGCGCCGCTTCCCAGGCGATGAGGGGCGCGGCCGGGAGCAGGGCCGGCGCGGCGATCCGGATGATCCACCGCCGGGCGTCGGGGTAGACGACCAGCCGCTCGAGCCGGGCGGCCTGGAGCGCCTCGGACAGCTTGTCCTCCGGCGGCACGCGCGCCATCAGTCCGCCCAAGGCGGGGTCGATCACGCCCTTCACCTCCCGTTTCTCGTGCTCCGGTCCGACCGCCGGCGGTTCGACCGCCTTCTCGGCGGGACCGGGCGGTCGGGGTCGGCATCCGCCTTCACGCGAGTTCGGAGCGCACCGCGCGGATCGTCTCGAGGGCCTCCGGCAGGGGGACCCGACGTTTTTCTTTTGTCCGGCGGATTTTGAGCTCGATCTCGCCGTCCTTGACGCCGCTTCCGACGATCACCTGGAGCGGGATGCCGATGAGGTCGGCGTCCTTGAACTTCACCCCGGCCCGCTCCGGCCGGTCGTCGTAGAGGACGTCGAGGCCGCCCGAGGTGAGGGCATCGTACAGCCCCTCCGCCACCGTCAGCTGATCGGCGTCGGCGGCGTTGACGACGAGGAGGTGGAGGTCGAACGGGGCGAGGGCCGGCGGCCAGATGATGCCGTCTTCGTCGTGGGACTGTTCGACGGCGGCCTGGATCACCCGGGAGACGCCGATGCCGTAACTCCCCATGAGCATCTCCCGCTGCCGGCCGTCTTCGTCGAGGTAGACGGCCCCGAGCGCCGCCGAGTATTTCGTGCCGAGCTTGAAGACGTGGCCGACCTCAATCCCCCGGGCGAAGGCGAGCGGCGCGCCGCAGCGGGGGCAGGCGTCCCCTTCCTGAGCGACCCGGAAGTCCCCGTACGCCTCCACCTGAAAATCTCGGCCGGGGTTGACGCCGACGTAGTGCCAGTCGTCTTCGTTGGCGCCGGTGGAGGCGTTCCGGAGGTGCCGGACGGCATGGTCGGCGAGGATGCGGACGTCCCGGGCGCCGATCGGGCCGACGAAGCCGGGGCCGGCGCCGAAGAGCCGCCGGATCGTCGCCTCGTCGGCCATCTCGAGGAACCGGGCGCCGAGGAAGTTTTTCACCTTGACCTCATTCACCTGGTGATCGCCCCGGACGAGGACGACGACCGGAGCGCCGTCGGCGAGGTAGACGACGTTTTTGATGATCTTCTCGAGGGGAAGGCCGAGGATCGCCGCCTGTTCGGCGACGGTCCGGATCCCCGGCGTCCTCGCCCGTTCGAGGGGCCGCACGGGCTCATCCGGCGCCGAAGCCGGATCCGGCGGCGGCACTTCCGCCCGTTCGACGTTGGCGGCGTAGTCGCACGCCGTGCAATAGGCGATCGTGTCTTCGCCGACGTCGGCGAGGACCATGAACTCGTGGTTGTACGAGCCGCCGATGGCGCCGGCGTCCGCCTCGACCGCCCGGAACTTGAGGCCCATCCGCTCGAAGATGCGGACGTACGCCCGGTACATCGCCCGGTAGCTCGCCTCGAGCCCCGCCTCGTCCCGGTCGAACGAGTAGGCGTCCTTCATGATGAACTCCCGGCCCCGAAGGAGGCCGAAGCGGGGCCGGTACTCATCCCGAAACTTCGTCTGAATCTGGTACAGGATGAGGGGGAGCCGGCGGTACGACTTCACCTCGTCCCGGACGAGGGCGGTGATGACCTCTTCGTGGGTGGGGCCGAGGGCAAACGGCCGTTCGTGCCGGTCGACGAGCCGCATCATGAGGGGACCGTAGTCGTCCCAGCGGCCGGTCGCCTGCCAGAGCTCCGCCGGCTGGAGCGCCGGCATGAGGATTTCCTGCCCGCCGGCGGCGTCCATCTCCTCCCGGATGATCGCCATCGCCTTTTTGAGCACCCGCCAGGCGAGGGGGAGGTAGGTGTAGACGCCGGAGGCGACCTGCCGTATGTATCCGGCCCGGAGAAGGAGGCGGTGGCTCGCCACCTCCGCCTCCGCCGGCACGTCCCGCATCGTCGGAATGAACGCCCGCGACTGACGCATCGCTTCGCCTCACTTTCCGCGTGGTTCGCCGCCGGAGGTCCCGGAAGGCACCAAAGCGGCTCCGTCCGCGCCGCCTCCGGCGCCTTCGAAGGCGCCGCCGGCCTGAAGCGCATAGCCATCCGGCGCGGCAGGGCCGGACCCCGCTTCCCGGGCCTCGGCTTCCCGCTCCATCTGTTCGAGTTCGGCCATGAGGGCGTCGAACAGCTCTTCTTCTTTGACCTTGCGGATGATCTTCCCGCCCCGGAAGAGGAGCCCTTCGCCGCGGCCGCCGGCGACGCCGATGTCCGCCTCCCGGGCCTCCCCGGGACCGTTCACCGCGCAGCCCATGACGGCGATCTTCCACGGCCGCTTCTTCGTCGCCACCGCCTGCTCGATCCTTTCGGCGAGGCCGATGACGTCGATCGCCACCCGGCCGCACGTCGGGCAGGCGACGACGACCGGCTCCGAGGCGGCGAGGTTGAGGCTCTTTAAGATCTGCTTCGCGACCTTGATCTCTTCCACCGGATCGGCGGCGAGCGACACCCGGATCGTATCGCCAAGACCTAAGGCGAGCACCGTCCCGATGCCGACGGCCGATTTGATGGCGCCGCTCCAGGCGGTTCCCGCCTCCGTCACGCCGACGTGGAGCGGGTACGGCCGCACCTCGGCCATCTTCCGATACGCCGCGATCATCGTCGGGACGTCGGTTGACTTGAGCGAGACGACGATGTCGGTGAACTCGAGGTCTTCGAGGATCTCAATGTGGCCGAGGGCGCTTTCCACGAGGGCATCGGCGGTCGGCGAGCCGTATTTTTCCAGAAGGGGCCGCTCGACGGAGCCGGAGTTGACGCCGATCCGGATCGGCACGCCGCGCTCTTTGGCCGCCCGAACGACCGCTTTCACCCGCTCCCGGGAGCCGATGTTCCCCGGGTTGATCCGCACCTTGTCGACGCCGGCATCGATCGCCTTCAAAGCCAGCCGGTAGTCGAAGTGGATGTCGGCGACGATCGGAAGCGGCGAGCGGCGCTTGATCTCCCGAAGGGCCTCCGCCGCCCGTTCGTCGACGACGGCGAGGCGGACGA
Organism: Hydrogenibacillus schlegelii; assembly: GCF_001653195.1. Taxonomy (GTDB): domain Bacteria; phylum Bacillota; class Bacilli; order Thermicanales; family DSM-22653; genus Hydrogenibacillus; species Hydrogenibacillus schlegelii. The sequence continues at coordinate 184,064 of NZ_JXBB01000012.1, read as the reverse complement.
TCTGGCAGCCGGCCGCATGGAGCGCCTCGATTTGCCGGAGCGTCCCGTCGACGTCCCGGGTGTCGGTCGTCGTCATCGACTGGATGACGACCGACGGCTGGCCGCCGATCTGAACCCGTCCGACCCGGACGGGCTTCGTCTGTTCGCGGGTGTACACGCCCGTGCCTCCTTCCGGCGGTCTGGCCGCCCCTCGGCCGGGGAGCGCCTGGTCCGCGCCTCAGCCGAGGAAGAGCTTCTGGATGTCGTTCCAGGTGACGAGGACGATGAAGAGGAGGAGGAGCGCAAAGCCGATGAGGTGGACGAGGCCCTCTTTGGCCTGGTCGATCGGACGGCCCCGAACGGCCTCGATCGCGAGGAAGAGGAGCCGGCCGCCGTCCAAGGCCGGAATCGGGAGCAGATTGAACACGCCGAGGTTGATCGAAAGAAGCGCCGTCCAGAAAAGGAGCGTCGAGAAGCCCCGCTGGGCCGCGTCGCCGGTGAGCTTGAAGATCGCCACCGGCCCGCCGAGCTGGTCGAGGGGGTGATGGCTCTGAAAGAGGGCGCCGAGGGAGGCGAAGATGCGGCCGATCCAGAGGACCGTCTCCTTCGGACCGTCCACGAGGGCGGCCCAGACGGAAAACGTCCGCTCCTGATAGATGCCGATGATCCGCCGCTCGCCGAGGGTGAGGCGGTACTTCCCGAGGTCGTATGAAACGTCGACCGGTCGGCCGTCCCGGAGGACGGTAAGGCGGACCGGCCGGCCCGCGGCCGCCTCGAGGAGGGCCTCCGCCTGGGTGACGCTTTCGAGGGGCGTCCCGTCGATCGCCGTCACCTCATCCCCCGGGAGAAGTTCGATCTGGGCGGTGTTCGTCATCTGCGCGATGAAAAACTGCCGCTTCGGCCGGACGACCGCCCGAAAGTCCCGGCCGTCCCGCTCGACGTCGACGGCGAGGGCATCGGCGGTGCTTTCGCCGATCGCCCGCTGCAGGTCGTCCCACGAGGCGACCGGCTGCCCGTTCACCGCCCGGATGACGTCCCCGGCCCGAAGGCCGGCCGCCGCCGCCGGGGTCTCCGGTCCGACCTGGCCGACGACCGGCGCCGGGTTCGGCACGCCGCTTAAAAGCGCCAGCAGCGAAAAGAGCACCGCCGCGAGGAGCAGGTTAAAAAGCGGTCCGGCGACGAGGACCCAAAACCGGTCGAGGAGCGATTTCGAGCCGAACTGCCGGTCCCACGGAGCGATCTGGATCGCTTCTCCCCCCGAGACGATCTCGGCGTCCCGGGCGACCGGATAGGTGCGTTCTTCTCCCCCCTCCTCGACGGTCAGGCGAAGCCCCCGTTCGAGATCCGAGCGGACGACGACCGACCCTTCCGGCGCGTCGAGGTGGATGCGCCGGACGACGTCGCCGTCCCGCTCGAGGCGGACCCGCTGACCCGGCTTGAGCGGCTCCCCTTCGACGTCCTCGCCGGCCATGCGGACGTAGCCGCCGAGGGGGAGAAGCCGCACCGACCAGAGGGTCTCGCCCGGTTTAAAGCTAAAAAGCTTCGGACCGAAGCCGATGGCAAACTCCCGCGCCAAAATCCCGGCCCGCCGGGCCAGGAGGAAATGACCGAGCTCGTGAACGAAGACCAAAAGCCCGAACACCGCCACGATGGCGAGGGCGGTGCCGAGAAAACCGAGGCTCGGCATCGTTTCGCCTCCTTCCGATGATCGCCGGAGGCGTCCGGTCAGCCGCTCCGGGCCAGCACTTCGGCCCGGGCCCGTTCCCGGGCCCACCGGTCGGCCGCCTCGATCGTCTCGAGGTCGGTCGCCGGAACCGGCGCATGGGCGGCGAGCACCGCCTCGACGACGGCCTCGATGGCCGCAAAGGAGAGCCTGCCGTCCAAAAAGGCCGCCACCGCCACCTCGTTGGCGGCCGAAAGCACCGTCGGCGCCGTGCCGCCGGCGCGGGCGGCGGCGTAGGCCAGGCCGAGGGCCGGATAGCGCGCCGGATCGACCGGCCGGAAATGCAGCGCCCCGATCCGGGCGAGGTCGAGGCGCTCGCCCAGAGCCGGCGGGCTTTCGGGGTCGAAGAGCGCCTGCTGGATCGGCAGGCGCATGTCCCGGGGGCCGAGGACGGCGACGAACGTCCCGTCCTTTAATTCTACCATAGCGTGCACGAGGCTTTCATCATGGAGGACGACGTCGATCCGCTCGAGGGGAAGTCCGAAAAGGACGTGGGCTTCGATCACCTCGAGCCCTTTGTTCATGAGCGTCGCCGAATCGACGGTGAGTTTTTTCCCCATGCGCCACGTCGGGTGCCGGAGGGCGTCCCGCACGGTGACGTCTGCGAGGGCGGCGCGGTCAAGATGGCGAAACGCCCCGCCGGAGGCGGTGAGGACGAGGCGCAAGACGGCCTCCGGCGGCTGGCCGCGGAGGGCGATTCGGGCGGCGGCGTGCTCGCTGTCGACCGGGACGATCCGACCGCCGCCGGCCGCTTCCGCCGCCCGCACGACAGAACCGGCGGCGACGAGGGTTTCTTTGTTGGCGAGGAGGACCGTCTTTCCGGCCTGGAGGGCGGCGAGGGTCGGCCGGACGCCGGCAAAGCCGACGAGGGCGCTCATCACGCGAACGGCCTCCGGATGGACGGCGCACCGGGCGATCGCCTCAAAGCCGAAGCCGATCTCCCGCGGGCGTCGGGGCTCGGGGAGGGCGTGGAGTTTGAGGAGAAGGCGCTGAAGCGACGCCTCGTCTTTCATCGCGACGCAGTCGGGGCGAAATTCCCGGATCTGGTCATAAAGAAGCGTATCGTTCGTCCCGGCGACGAGGCCGACGACGCGGAAGCGCTCCGGGTGCCGCCGGACGACGTCGAGCGTTTGGGTGCCGATCGATCCCGTCGAGCCGAGGACGACGAGGCCCTCCGGACGTCCGCTTCGGGATCCGGCCCCCGTTTCCGTCCGGTGCGTATGCATCATCCACCGTCCCCACACCGTTTTTCCACATCGCCGACGTTTCATCCGCCGCTCCGTTTTCACCCGCTCGCCATGATTTTTCATCCGCGGTCCGCCGCGGAGCGGCGGGGCGACTTTTGCCCCGGGAAAGAAGCGTCGCCTTCGGCTTGCCGGCCCGGCGCGCCTACGGCCAGAGGAACGGCGCCAGCATCCGGGCGGCCCAGACGAAGGTCGGGAAGGCGACGATCAGGCTGTCGAACCGGTCAAAAAGCCCCCCGTGGCCCGGGAGGAGGCTCCCGGAGTCCTTCACGCCGAGGCTCCGCTTGATCGCCGATTCGATGAGGTCGCCGACCTGACCGCCGATGGAGACGAGCGCCGCCGTCGCAAAGAGCGGGAGCGCCCGGTACGGAAGGCCGAGGACCTCGGCGGCGATGAGGGCGGCGGCCATGCCGGCGACGAGGCCGCCGACGGCCCCTTCCCACGTCTTCTTCGGGCTGATCGACGGCCAGAGGAGATGCCGACCAAAGGCGCGGCCGACGAAATACGCCGCCGTGTCGGTCGTCCAGACGACGGCAAGGACCCAGAGCGTGAGCGGAAGCCCCCGCTCGACGTTGCGGACGGCATGAAAGTAATGAAGGCCGAGGCCGATGTAGACGGCGCCGACGAGAATGTAGCTCAGCCGCCGCAGGGAGACGCGGTTCTGGGTGGCGACGGCGATAAAGAGAAGTAGAAACGTGACCGCCCAAAGCAGGTCGAGTTTGAGCCGGTCCCGGATCTCGCCGAGGGTAAAAAAAATAAGGACAAACGTCAGCGCAAAGCCGAGCAGCGCGTGCGGCGCGGTCGGCCGGTCGCCGTGCATGCGGACGTACTCGTAAAACATCCCCAGTCCGATGGCGGCGATCAGGCCGGCAAAGGCCCCCCCTCCCCACACCGTCAGCCAGAGAAACACGCCCCCGCCGATGACGCCGGTCGCGATGCGCTTCGCCACCCGCGCTCACTCCTCACCCCAAGCCGCCAAACCGCCTGTCGCGCCGGCGATACGCTTCCACGGCGGCCTCCAGATCTTCACGGCGAAAATCGGGCCACAGCTTGTCGACGAACCAAAGTTCCGTATAGGCGAGCTCAAACAGCATGAAGTTCGACAGACGCATCTCGCCGCTCGTCCGGATGAGAAGATCCGGATCCGGCAGCCCGGCGGTCGAAAGCGCCGCCGCCACCGCCGCTTCGTCGATCGCCTCCGGCCGGATTTCGCCGGCGACGGCCGACTCCGCCAGCTTCCGGGCGGCGCGGGCGATGTCCATCCTTCCCCCATAATTTAAAGCAAAGTTCAGGATGAGTCCAGTGTTTGCCGCCGTCCGCCGCACCGCTTCCTCGACCGCCGCCCGGGTGTGGGGCGGGAGCGGGTTCGGGTCTCCCATCACCCGAACGCGGACGTTGTTCTGGATCAGGTTTTCCAGCTCGGTTTGTAAAAATTCTTGCGGCAGGGCCATCAAAAAGTCGACTTCGTCCCTCGGCCGTTTCCAGTTTTCCGTGGAAAAGGCGTACAGCGTCAGCACCTCGATGCCGAGCCCGTGGGCAGCCAGCGCCACTTCCCGGACGGTTTTCATCCCTTCCCGGTGCCCCATCACCCGGGGGAGCCCCCGGGCCCGGGCCCAGCGGCCGTTGCCGTCCATGATGATGGCCACGTGCCGCGGCACCGGCAGGCGGGAGCCGTTCAGCCGCGCTCGCTCGTCCGGCGACGTCCGGACGGGCGGCCCTTCCCGCCCGCCCGGCGCCTCGCCGCCGTCCGGCGCCGGACGCCTCCGCCGCCAAAAGCGCCAAGCCGCCAACGCGTTCCCCCGCTTTCTCCTCGTCGGCCGCCGATCGGAACAGACGAGCCCCCTCGCGGACGGGAGGGGGCGCGTGCAGGTGGCGGCGCTAAATTTCGAGGATTTCCGCTTCCTTGGCTTCGACGATCTCGTCGACCTTTTTGACGTAGGCGTCGGTCGTCTTCTGCAGCTCGTCCTGCAGCCGACGGGCGGTGTCCTCGGGGAGCTCGCCGTCTTTTTCCGCCTTTTTGAGCACCTCCAGGGCGTCCCGGCGGACGTTCCGGATGGCGACTTTGGCTTCTTCCCCGTACTTTTTGACGAGCTTGACGAGCTCCCGCCGGCGCTCTTCCGTAAGCGGCGGCAGGACGATGCGGACGACCTTGCCGTCGTTCGTCGGGTTTAAGCCGAGGTCGGATTTTTGGATCGCCCGCTCGATTTCGCCGAGGACGCTTCCGTCCCACGGCGTGATGACGAGAAGCCGCGGCTCCGGCGCCGTGATCGTCGCCACCTGATTCAGGGGGACGTCCGCGCCGTAGTAGCTCACCGTCACCTTTTCCAGCATCGCCGGGTTGGCCCGGCCGGCCCGGACGGAGACGAGCTCCCCCTTAAGCACGCTCACGGCTTTTTCCATTTTGTTGCGGGCTTCTTCGATCGCCGGATGGCTCACCGGACTCCCCCCCTATGTACGTGCCGATCGGCTCGCCGAGAACGACCCGGCGGATATTGTCCGGCTCGTGGACGGAAAAGACGATGATCGGGATGTTGTTGTCCATGCAAAGGGACGAGGCCGTCGCGTCCATGACGCCGAGGCCGAGATTGAGGAGGTCGAGGTACGACAGGCGGTCGAATTTTCGGGCGCTCGGGTCCTTGAGGGGGTCGGCGGAGTAGACGCCGTTGACTTTGTTTTTCGCCATCAGGATGACTTCCGCCTCGATCTCCGCCGCCCGCAGGGCCGCCGTCGTGTCGGTCGAAAAAAACGGGTTGCCGGTGCCGGCGGCAAAGATGACGATCCGGCCCTTTTCCAGGTGGCGGATCGCCCGGCGGCGGATGTACGGCTCGGCGACCTGCCGCATCTCGATCGACGTCTGCACGCGGGTCGGGACGCCGATTTTCTCCAGCGCGTCCTGAAGCGCCAGCGCGTTCATCACCGTCGCCAGCATGCCCATATAGTCGGCGGTCGCCCGGTCGATCCCCTCCCGGGAACCGGCGATGCCCCGCCAGATGTTGCCGCCGCCGACGACGACGGCGATCTGGACGCCGAGGGCGTGCACCGACTGGATCTGCCGGGCGACGGAGGCGAGGACTTCGGCGTCGAGGCCGAACCCCCGCTCGCCGGCCAGCGCCTCGCCGCTTAACTTCAGCACCACCCGGCGGTAGATCGGTCGCTCCATGCGCCTCCCCCCGCCGGCCTTACGCCTTCACCTGGCGCATCACTTCTTCGGCGAAGTCTTCCTTCTTGCGCTCGATCCCTTCTCCGAGCTCGAAGCGGACGAAGCGGCGGACGACGATCTTTTCCCCGATCCTCGCCACGAGTTCGTTCAAAAGCTCGCCGACGGTCTTGGACTCGTCCCGGATGTACGGTTGTTCCAGGAGGCACGCTTCCTTGTAAAAGTTTTTCATCCGCCCTTCGACGATCTTCTCGACGACCGCCTCGGGCTTCCCTTCGTTCAGCGCCTGCTGCCGGTAGATCTCCTTTTCCCGGGCGATGACGTCTTCCGGAACGTCCTCCTTCGAGACATACCGGGGGGCGTTGGCGGCGATCTGCATCGCCACTTCCCGGACGAACGCCCGGAAATCGTCGTTTTTCGCGACGAAGTCCGTCTCGCAGTTCACCTCGACGAGCACCCCGATGCGGCCGCCGGCGTGGATGTAGCTTTCGACGAGCCCTTCGGCGGCGATGCGGCCGGCTTTCTTCTGGGCCGCCGCCATCCCGCGCTCCCGCAGAATCTGGGCGGCCCGCTCCATGTCGCCGCCGGCTTCCTCCAGCGCCTTTTTGCATTCCAGCATCCCGGCGCCGGTGCGCTCCCGAAGTTCTTTCACCATGCTCGCCGTGATGGCCATCGTGCAACCCTTCCCTTCGTCGATGCTCACGGGCCGCCTTCTCGCCCGTGGCCTGAAAAAAGGGTGGCGGGACGCTCCCTCCACCCTTCCGCCTGTCCTCCCGAAAAGCGGCGGCCGGCCTTACGCGCCGGTCGCGGCCTCGGCGTCTTCCGTCTCGTCGTCGCCGTCGCCAAGCTCGGCTTCCGGCGCTTCGTCCTCCGCTTCGTTCTCCGGGGCGACGTCCCGGCCCTGGCGCCCCTCCAGGATGGCGTCGGCGATCTTCGACGTGATGAGCCGGACGGCCCGGATGGCATCGTCGTTCCCCGGGATGACGTAGTCGATCTCATCCGGGTCGCAGTTCGTATCGACGATGGCGACGATCGGGATGCCGAGCTTCCGGGCTTCCTGGACGGCGATCCGCTCTTTGCGCGGATCGACGATGTAGACGGCGTCCGGAAGCCGCTTCATCTCCCGGATGCCGCCGAGGTATTTCTCCAGGCGCTCTTTTTCTTTCCGCAGCCGGTTGACTTCCTTCTTCGGCAGGACGTCAAACGTGCCGTCCGTCTCCATCTTTTCCAGTTCCTTGAGGCGGCCGATTCGCTTCTGGATGGTGACGAAGTTCGTCAGCGTCCCGCCGAGCCAGCGGTGGTTGACATAAAACATGCCGGCCCGCTGAGCCTCTTCCCGGATCGTCTCCTGCGCCTGCTTCTTCGTCCCGACGAACAGGACCGTGCCGCCTTCTTCGGCCAGCTGCCGGACGAAGCGGTAGGCTTCTTCCAGCTTGCGGACGGTCTTCTGGAGGTCGATGATGTAGATGCCGTTCCGTTCGGTGAAGATGTACTTCGCCATCTTCGGGTTCCAGCGGCGCGTCTGGTGCCCGAAGTGGACGCCGGACTCGAGGAGCTGCTTCATCGAAACGATGGACATGGAGATCCTCCTTTGGGGTTCGCCTCCGCCCCCTGCACCGCCCGGCCGACCGCGGACCGGCCTTTCGGCCGCCCAAACCGCGGCACCCCGCGGGCCTTCGGGAGCGTGCGTCGATGACCGTTCCTTACTATAGCATAACGCCGCCGGTGATTCAACCGCGCCGCGGCGCCCGCCCTTCCGGCGGCGCCTCCGGCGGTCGAAGGCCCGTCCCCTCCGGCCGGAAAGACGCCGTCTCCGGCGCACCGCCGAAGGCGCCGAGGAGGGCCACCTCCCGGGTCCCCCGGCCGAGGTCCCGGGCGACCTCTTCCGGCGCCTCGCCCGCCCGAAGCCGCCGGAGGGCTTCCTCCCGCCAGCCGCCGGGGGCCGAGGCGGCGGTGCCGGCGGCGGAAGACGCCGCCGGAGGCCCGGGGACCGCCGGAGCATCCGGCGGCCCGGCCGCGCCGTCCCCCCGCCCCGGCCCCGGGCGCTCTTTAGGCCCCTTTCGCCCTTCCGGCGGCGAACCGGACGGGCTTTCGGCGGGGATCCTCCCGCCGGCCGGACCGAGGTCCGACGCCTCCCCCGGTCGGGCGTGCCACAGAGCGTCGAGGAGCGCCCGGTTCTCCTCCTCCAGGCGCTCGACCGCCTCCAGGAGCGCCTGAAGCGCCGCCTCGAGCTCGGCCACCTCCCGACCGGCCGCCGGCCGGTTCGACCGGACATGAAGCCAGAGCGCAACCGCCGCGAGGCCGAGGGCCAAAAAGGCGAGGAGGTCAGATTCGGACATCGAATCTTCCGCCTCCGGTCGCCCCCGCTCCGGCCTCACCCGGCGCCGCGCGGCGGAAAGCGGCCGGCGGCCGCCGGCCGGTGCGGGCGTCGACCTCCCCGAACGCCGCCGCTTCGGCGGTCAGCCGCCGCCGGCGGCGGTCGTCGTCGACCCGGCGGGCGGCCTCCTCCGCCTGCGCAGCAAGCTGTCCCGCGAGCGCCTGCCGCTCAAAGGCCGCCTCCAGCGACCGCGAAAGCGCCACCTCCAGTTCCACCGGCCTGAAGTTCACCGTTTGTCCCCCTTCCCTTCGGCGCCGGGGCCGTCCACCGGCGCGCCGTCCCACCACGGGGTGAGGACGGGCCGGAGGCGCCGGAGCGCCTGCCCGTGCAGCTGGGAGATGCGGGACGGAGAGAGGCCGAGCACCGACGCCACCTCACTCAGCGTGAGGCCTTCGTAATAAAAGAGCGCGAGAACGATCCGCTCCTTTTCCGGGAGGGCGGCGATCGCCTCGGCCAGCGCCTGCCGGAGGGCCGTCCGGACGCTCGCGTCCTCCGGGAGCTCCGCGGATTGGTCCGGCACCTGCTCGAAGGGCGACGCTTCCTCCCCGTCGGACGGAGTGCCGTAGGCGGCCGAGCGGGAACGCTTCAGGGCGGCGAGGGCCGGAAGCGTGAGTCCGAGCATCTGGGAGACGTCCCGATCGTCCGCCCGCCGGAGGCGGGACTGCTCCAGGCGCGCTCGGGCGTCCTCGTACCGCTTGAGCTGATCCCGGGCGCTCCGGGTGAGGGCGTCGCCGGCCCGGAGACCGTCGTAGATCGCCCCGCGGATGCGCCAGAAGGCGTAGGTGACGAATTTGAGCCCCCGCTCCGGATCAAACTTCCGCACCGCATCGAGGAGCCCCAGGTAGCCGTAGCTCCGCATCTCGTCGGCCTCGGCCCGGCCGCCGAAGCGGCCGGCGAGGGTGCGGACGGCCCGTTCGACGAGATAAGCGTACCGCTCCACCAGGGCGTTTTCAAGCGTTCGGGAGCCGGTCTCCTTGTACCGCCGCCAGAGTTCTTCCAGTCCGTTCGAGGCGATCGGTTCCGGGTCCACCGCCAGATCCCTCCTCGCCCAAGACCTCGGCCGCGTCAGAGCACCCGGACCTCCTGCCGGGCCGTCCGGACGGTGAGCGTGCCGTCGGCGAGTTCGAGCTCGATCGTCCGGCCGACGTCACCGCCGGTATCTTCCGCGACGATCGGAACGCCGTGCGCCCGAAGCGCCGCCCGGGCCGCCTCGACGTTCCGGGCGCCGATGAGGAGCGCTTCGTTTTGGATCTGCCGGAACATGTGGGCGCCGCCGGCGAGCTTGGCGACGATGAACGGCCGCCGGGCGCCGAGGGCTTCCATCTGCCGGAGAAGTTCCGGCACCGCCGTATCGGCGAACTTGCCCGGGAGGACCGCGCCCCGGGCGTGGGACGAGTCCGGCAGCATGATGTGGGCGAGGCCGCCGACCCGGGTCGAGCGGTCGTAGAGGGCAATGCCGACGCAGGAGCCCAGCCCGGCGGTCCGGAGGCGGCCGGGATATGCCAGCGCCGCCAGTTCGGCGATGCCGACGCTCACCACCGTCACGGCCCGGACACCCCCAGCGCCCGAAAAATCGTCTCAAGGGCGTCCGGCGACGGGAACAGAAACAGCTGCGCCTCGATGGCCGCCTCGTCGGGGGACGGCCCCTTCATCGTTGCATCGATGACGAGGGCCACGTCGCCGACCTTGCCGGCCTCCAGGAGGCCGTAGACGAGGATCGCCTGCCCCATGTCGACGGTCGCATCCGGCACGCCGGGGACGATCCGGAGGCCGGTAAAGTCGGCCAGCGCCGAAAGGAGCGACCCGGCGAGGATGTTGCCGACCTCCTTGAACGCCGACCACTCCAGCGGAGAAAAGCCGTCTTCCGCGCCGGAGGCGGCCTCGATCCCCGGGAGCAGCCGGCGAAGGAGCGCCCGGACGCCGTCCGGCGGAAAGAGGAGGAAAATGCTCCCCTCGATGTCGCCGCCAAAGGCGAGGTACGCCGCGGCCACCGTCCGCTCCTCGCCCACGAGGGCGCCGACGTCGGCGAGCCGGAGCAACCGGGCCGACGGCACCGACATCTCGATGCGGGTGCCGGTGAGCTTGGCCAGCGACGTCGTCGCGTGGGCGGCGCCGATGTTCCCGATCTCCCGGATGAGGTCGAGGTGGAAATCGCTGAGCGGACCGATCCCGTTCACCGGCCGCCTTCCTCCGCCGCCTCCCGAGCTCGGGCGGCGGAAGCCCGCTCCTCGTCGGTGAGCACCCGGGAAAGGTCCAGGAGGACGATGAGCGCCTCGTCCCGGCGGACGATCCCTTCGACGTAGGCCGACCGCACCGTCGTCGCCACCGCCGGCGGCGGCACGATCGCCGCCTCCGGCACGTCGACGACGTCCTCCGCCCCGTCGACGACGAGGCCGACCAAAAGCTCTCCGTCCCGAACGACGAGAAGGCGCGCCTCCTCCGCCGCCTCCCCCGGCGAAAGCCCCAGCTTCCGCCGGAGATCGACCACCGGGACGACGACGCCCCGGAGGTTCACGACGCCCCGGACATGCGCCGGCGCCTCCGGCACCCGGGTGATCGGGAGCATCCGCTCGATCGACTCGACGTGCTTCACGTCGACGGCGTACCGCTCGTCGCCGAGGGTAAACACGACCAGCTTTCGCTCCGACGGCTTGGCCTCCTCTTCCGTCCACTCCAGCACCGGTCTCACTCCTTTGGCTTGAAATGGGCGTCACCGGCCGCTTCCGGCCGGCTCCGCGAGGGCGAGCGGTTCAAAAAAGACCGCCGGCTCCACGACGAGGGCCACCCGGCCGTCGCCGAGGATCGTCGCCCCGAGAAATGTCCGAACGGCTTTGAGATACGCGCCGAGGGATTTCAGGACGATTTCCTGCTGCCCGAGGAACCGGTCGACGATCAGGCCGGCGAGCCGGTCGTTCTTTTTCACGACGGCGACGAACAGGACGCCGCCTCCCCCCTCCGGTCTTCGGACGGCGCCGTCGTCGGCGAGGAAGGGCGGGGCGTCGGTCCGAAAGAAGCGCCGGCCGTCGAGGAGGGGGACGACCGCGCCCCGAAGGTCGATCACCGGCTGCCGGTGCACGGTCCGAACGGCCTCCGGCGGGATCCCGAGCGTCTCGACGAGATCGGCGATCGGAAGGGCGTAGGTCTCCCCGCCGATGTCGACGAGCATCGCGTACAGGATGGAAAGCGAAAGCGGCAGCTGAAGGCGAAAAAGGGTGCCCGCCCCCCGCTTGGAAAAGACATCCACCCGGCCGCCCAGGGACTCGATCCGGCTTTTGACGACGTCGAGGCCGACGCCCCGGCCGGAGAGATCGGTCACGACATCCGACGTGCTGAAACCGGGCTGAAAGAGGAGCTGGAACACCGCCGAATCGGGCATCGACGCCGCCTGTTCCGGCCGGACGAGCCCCCGATCGATCGCCTTTTTCAGCACCTTCTCCCGGTCGATCCCCCGGCCGTCGTCTTTGACCTCGATGTAGACGTGGTTGCCGCTCGGGTAGGCGACGAGTTCGATCGTCCCCTCCGGCGGCTTCCCCGCCGCCTTACGCTCCGCCTCCGATTCGAGGCCGTGGTCGACGGCGTTCCGCAAAAGATGCACAAGCGGCTCTCCGATCTCGTCGACGACGGTCCGGTCGAGCTCCGTCTCCTCGCCCCGGATCACGAGGCGGACCGACTTCCCGAGTTCCCGGGCGACGTCCCGGACCATCCGGGGAAAGCGCTGAAAAACGTGCTCGACGCTCACCATCCGGATGGCGAGGATGAGGCTTTGCAGTTCGCTCCCGGTTCGGCTCATGTGCTCGACGATGTCGGCGAGATCCCGGTGGCCGAGCTCCCGGGCGATCAGTTCCAGCCGCCCCCGAGCGATGACGAGTTCGCTGAAGAGGTTCATCAGCTTGTCCAGCCGCTCGGCGTCGACGCGGATGACCTTCGCCGGCGCCTTCCGGCCCGCCGGCGCCGTTCGGTCACCGGCGGTCGGCCGGCCCGCCGCCGGGGCGGAGGGAGCCGGAGGTTCCGCCTGCCCGGCGGACGGAGGTTTCGTCTGCCCGGCGGCCGAACGTTCCGCCCGGCCCGCCGCCGACCCGGCGGCCGGTCCCGCCCCCTGAACCGGCGGCGCCCCCAGCTCGATCGCCCGAACGTCCCGGATCTCGCTGATCCCCCGCACCGCGCAAGCCACGGTGTCCGGAGCGGCATCGGTAAGCAGCGTCAGGACGAAGGCGTCCTCAAAATCGCCGTCTTCCAGCCGGTCGGCCGGAGGCGCCGTATGGATGACCTCGCCGAAGCCGGCGGCGGTCTGATAGACGACGTACGCCCGGGCGCCTTTTAAGAGCACGCCGGGGACGAGGACGACCTCGAGGCGGACGGCCCGTCGGCCCTGCCGCAGGGCTTCCCGGATCGCCGACCGGTGATGGGGCTCGTAGTCGGCGTACGTTTCCACCGAAGCGGTCGCCCCCGGCGTTTCGGCCGATGCGGACGGGCCGGGCGCGACCTCCCTGGCCCCCAGGTCGGCCGCCCCGTGCGCGGCCGCCCCGGATGCGGCGTTCAGGGCCGTCACCGCCACCGTCTCGACGTCGGCCACCCCCTCGACCGCCCGGCGGACGGCCGCCTCCGGCTCGGCGCTCACCACGGTGAGGACGAACGAGCGGTCAAATTGCCCTTCTTCCAATTCTTTGACCGGCGGATGGCTGTGGACGATCTCCCCGAGCGCTTCCAGAGCGCGGTAGACGACGTACGCCCGCGCCCCCGGCAGAAGGGCGTCCGGCCGCAAGACGACTTCCACCCGGTAGACGCCGAGGCCTTCGGCGAGGGCCTGGCGGATGATCTCCCGGTGGTAGACGTCGTAGTCGTCGGGAAGGGCGCCGGCCGGCGTCTTCCCGGCGGAAGGCGGAGCGCCGGCGGCCGCCGGCCCGCCCCCGGGTCCGCCGCCCAGCGACCGGAGCGCCGCCACGAGATCGTCGATCGGCGCCTCGCCCGATCCGCCGCCCTCGATGTCCCGGAGCATCGCCTCCATCCGATCCGTCGCCCGAAACAGGACGTCGACATCTTCCGGGCGGAGCGTCGTTTTGCCCTGGCGGACCGGGTCGAGGGCGCTTTCGAGCTCGTGCGTCAGTTCCGCGAGGCGTCCGAACCCCATCGTGGCCGACATCCCTTTTAAGGTGTGGGCGGCCCGAAAGAGGTCGTTGACCGTCTCCCGATCCGTCGGGTCCTGTTCAAGCCGGAGAAGCCCTTCCGTGATCCGGCCGACATTTTCGCGCGATTCGTCGAGAAACATCGCCAAATATTCGCCGTGGTCCATCGTGAAGCCCCCTTATGAGGAAAAGAGGCGCGCTTTCAGGCGGGCGACGAGGGCGCCGAAGGGGCGGCCCGCCGCGGCGGGCGGGGCGGGCGCCCCGGCGCTTCGGTCGGGGTCCTTGCCGTCGGCGCGGGCGACAAGCCGGACGGCGAGCCCGGCAAAATCCCGGCGGGCCCTGGACCGCTCCGGCAGCGGAAACGGCGGCACCCCCTGCCGCGCCGCCCGGGCGATGACGTCGTCCTCCCGGACGACCCCCAGAAGCTCCGGCCGCCGGCCGAGGAAGTGTTCGGCGATGTCGCCAAACCGCTCCGCCAGGCGCCGGCCGGCCGCCTCGTCCGGCACGCGGTTCGGGACGACGAAGACCGCCGCCTGCCCCGCCTGAACGAGCCATTTGTAAAGGCCGTACGCATCGACGAGGGCCGCCGCCTCCGTGGAGAGGACGAGGAGCACCCGGTCGACGGCGAGGAGCAGCGCGCGGGCGCCGGCGCCGAGGCCGGCGCCGAGGTCGAACAGGGCGACATCGTACGGCCGGTCCACCGCTTCCAGGGCGGCGATCAGCCGGTCGACGAGCCGCCGCTCGTCGTCGGCCTCCCGGACATCGGCGCCGCCGATCCCGGCGAGCAGGTCGAATCCGCCGGCGACGGGCGTGACCGCCGCGGAGAGGGGCGATCGGCCGGCGGCGACGTCGGCCAGCGTCGCCTGCGGGCGGATGCCGAGGAGGACGTCGGCGTTGGCAAACCCGAGGTCGGCGTCGATGAGGACGGTCCGCCGGCCGAGGGCCGAAAACGCCCCGGCGAGACCGACGGCGACGTGGGACTTGCCGACGCCGCCCTTCCCGCTGGCGACCGCCAGCGTCACGGTCGGCCGCCGGCCGGTCTCGACCCGCTTCGTCGGGGGGACCGCCTGGGCCCGTTCCATGAGCGCCCGGAGTCGGTCGGCCTGGCCGTTCATGCGCCGGCGCCTCCCAGCAGCCCGTCCACAAGCGCCGCCGCCGCCAGGGGACGGAGGTCGTCCGGCACGTTCTGCCCGTCGGCGAGGTAGACCGCCCGCACCGGAAAGCGCAGGACGGCGTTCAGCACCTGCCCGAGGCGCGGCGCTTCGTCGAACTTGGTAAACACGAGGGCGTCGACGCCGAGGGCGGAAAACCGCTCGATCAGCCGGGCATTGTCCTCCCACTGGTGGGTGAGGGCGAGCGTGAGGAGAAAGAGCGCTCCGTCGTCGAGGGGGCGGAGCGCCTCGACGACCGGCCGGAGAGCGTCCGCCGCCTCCGGACTAAAATAGTTCCGACCGGCGGTGTCGACGTAGACGGTCCGGCCGGCGGCAAGATGATGCGCCGCCGAGCGGGCGGCCTCGCCCGGCGAATACGCGACCGCAAACGGAACGCCGAGGATGTCGGCGTACGTCCGGAGCTGCTCCACCGCCGCCACGCGAAAGGTGTCGGCGGTGATGAAGGCGACCCCCCCGCCGCCCAACCGGTCCCGGGCGGCGAGCTTGGCCACCGTCGTCGTCTTGCCGACGCCGGTCGGGCCGACGAGGGCGACCAGCCGGGCCGGCCGGCGGGGCGGACCGACCTTCTGCTTCAACCAGCCGGCGAGGATCGCCGCGGCCGCCTGGCGCATCGCCGCCGGATCGCCGGCGGTCTCCGGCCGCCGGCGGAGGACGGCGGCGTGCAGCCGTTCCACCCAGCGGGCCTCGACCCCGTGCTGAAAAAGCGCCTCCGCCGTCGACCAGAACGCCGGGACGAACGCCCGCCGGTTTGGCGGAAGCCCCCCGAGGGCCGCCGCCCAGGAAGGGACGGACGCCTCCGCCGGCGGATCCCCGGCCGCAAGAAGTGCCCCGACGGCCGCCGGGCCGCCGGGCGGCCGCCGGGCGGCCGCCCCCCCGGACCCGGCCCGGACCCGGCCTGTCCGCTCCATCGCCGCCAGCACCGCCTGCCGGCGCGCCTCCAGCCCGCCCGCCCCATCCTCCGGTTCCGGCGCCGGGCCCGACGGAGGACCGGCGGACGGCGCCCGTTCGCCGCCCCGAGGGGCGTCGCCCTCGTCATAAGCGGCGACGACGACGACCCGGCCGCGGCGCAGCCAACCGAGGAGTCCCTTCGGCCGTTCCCGGCGGGAGGCGAGGATGATCGCCCGCTCGCCCCACTCCGCCCGCACCAGGGCCAGGGCCTCCGCTTCGGTGGCGGCGACGAACTGTTTGAGCTTCATGAGGCCGTCACCACGCTTATGCTCTGGACTTCCACCGTCGGCTCAAGCTCGTTGTACGAAAGCACGGTCCAGTCCGGCTGAAGCCGGGTGAGGAGGTCGGCGACGTGGCGCCGGACCGCCGGCGAGGTGAGGACGACCGGCGGCTCGCCGGCCGCCTCAAACGGCCGCCGCGCTTCCTTCAGGCGCCGGAAAAACGCCTCAAGCTCTTCGGGCGAGAGGGCGACGAACTCGCCGAAGTCCGTCCGCTGAATCCGCTCGAGGATCTTCTGCTCGAGGTCGGGCCCGAGCTGAATGACCCGGATCACCCCGTCCCGGGCAAACTGCGCCGTGATCTGCCGGGCGAGCGCCTGGCGGACGAATTCCGTAAGAAGCGCCGGGTCCTTCACCTTCGCGCCGTGGTCCGCCAGCGCCTCGAAGATCGTCGGAAGCCGTCGGATCGAGATCCGCTCCCGGAGGAGGCCCGCCAGGACCTTCTGCACCTCCCCGACCGTGAGCACGCCGAGGAGGTCGTCGACGAGGGCCGGGTGCCGCTTCCGGACGTGATCGACGAGGGCCTTCGTCTCGTCCCGCCCGAGGAGCTCGTGGGCGTGGCGCCGGATGAGCTCGGTGAGATGCGTCGCCAGCACGCTGGACGGATCGACGACCGTGTAGCCGCCGAGCTCCGCCGCGTCCCGATCCTGCGGATCGATCCAGTACGCCGGAAGGCCGAAGGCCGGATCGACCGTCCGCTCGCCGGGAAGCTCCCGCTCGCCGCCGACGGCAAACAGCCGCTCCGGCCGCACCTCGCCGCGGCCGACGACGGCGCCGTGGATCTTGATGATGTAGGCGTTCGGCCGAAGCTGGAGGTTATCCCGGAGACGGATCGTGGGCACGATGAAGCCGAGCTCGAGGGCGAGCTGACGGCGGATCATGAGCACCCGCTCCATGAGATCCCCGCCCTGCTTCGGGTCGGCGAGCGGAATGAGGGCGTAGCCGAATTCGACTTCCACCGGTTCGGCGTCGAGAAGCTCCAGGGCGCTTTCCGGCCGGACGGGCTCCCTGGGGGCCTCCGCCTCCGGCGGCGGGGACGGCGCCTTCGCCAGCCGGTCGATCCGGTAGCCGCCGAAGGCGACGAGGCCGGCCAAAGGCCCGGCGGCCAAAAACGGGATCGGCGTGAGCACCCCGAGCAAAAGAAGCACCCCGGCGACGATGTAGAGAAGCTGCGGGTAGGCAAAAAGCTGCGTCTCGAGCTCCCGGACGAGTCCTTCGCCGGAGGCGGCCCGGGTGACGAGGATCCCGGTGGCGGTCGAGACGAAAAGCGCGGGGATCTGGGCCACGAGGCCTTCGCCGACAGACAGGACCGTGTAGATCGACGCCGCCTCCGCAAGGGACTTTCCGTGGACGAGGACGCCGATGATGAGTCCGCCGACGATGTTCACCGCCAGGATGATGAGCGCGGCGATGGCGTCGCCTTTGACGAATTTGCTCGCCCCGTCCATCGCCCCGTAAAAATCGGCCTCCCGCTCGAGGGCCGCCCGCCGCCGCCGGGCCTCCGCCTCGTCGATGAGGCCGGCGCCGAGGTCGGCGTCGATCGACATTTGCTTCCCCGGCATCGCATCGAGGGTGAAGCGGGCGGCGACTTCCGCCACGCGCTCGGCGCCTTTCGTGATGACGAGGAACTGGATGATGACGAGAATGAGGAAGACGATGAAGCCGACGACCGGCTCGCCGCCGACGACGAAGCTGCCGAAGGCGTGGATGACCTCGCCGCCGGTCATGCGGCTTAAGATCGACCGGGTCGTGGAGACGTTGAGCGCCAGGCGAAAGAGCGTCGTGATGAGAAGGAGCGTCGGAAAAACCGAAAACTCCAGCGGGTCCCGCGCGCTCATCGCCACGAGGAGGACGGTGAGGGAAAGCGCCAGGTTGAGCAGGATGAGAAAATCCAGAAGCGGCGGCGGTAGCGGCACGACCATCATCAGGACGATGGCGACCACGCCGAGGAACACGACCGCTTCCCGGCGCACGAGCCTCCCCCCCTTTCGGCGTCTTCCGGCGAGCGAGCTCCGGCGGCCCCGCCCCCGCCGCCCCGGCCGGCGGCGAAACGGCCCCTCACCGCTCCGGCCCGCCGAGCGTGCGGCCTTTTTTCCGGTAGACGAAGGCGAGCACCTCCGCCACCGCGCGGTAAAAGGCCGGCGGGATGCGGCCGCCGAGCGGAACATCCCGGTAGAGGGCCCGGGCGAGGGGCGGGTTTTCCACCACCTCGACGCCGTGCCGGCGGGCGACTTCCCGGATGCGGAGGGCGAGAAAATCCGCCCCTTTGGCCACGACCCGCGGCGCCGGATCCCGGAGGGCGTCATAGCGGAGGGCGACGCTTAAGTGCGTCGGGTTGGTGATGACGACGTCGGCCTTTGGAACTTCCTGCATCATCCGCCGCGTCGCCAGCTCCCGCCGCCGGCGCCGGAGGCGGCTTTTCGTCAGCGGATCCCCTTCGGTCTTTTTCCATTCGTCTTTGAGCTCCTGCTTCGTCATCCGGAGCTTCCGGGCATAATCGAACCGCTGGTAGCCGAAGTCGAGGGCGGCGACGACGGCCGACGCCAGCGCCGCCGCGAAAAGGAGCCGGAGCGAAAGGTCGCCGACGGCGGCGGCGACGCCGGCCGGCGCCATCGCGGCGAGGGCCGGGAGCCGGGCGAGCTCGTTTTTCAGCACGCCGTAGAGGACGGCGGCGAGAAAGGCGGCCTTAAGGAGCGCCTTCCCGAGCTCGACGAGCGCCCGGAGGCCGAACAGGCGCCGGAGGCCCTGGATCGGATCGATCCGGGAGAGCTGCGGGAGGATCGGCTCCACGGCCATGAGGCTTCCGACCTGGACGTACTGGCCGAAAAAGGCCGCCGCGAAAACCGCGCCGAAAAAAAGCCCGAGCCACGGCATCACGTCCCGCACCGCCTGAACGAACGCCGTCCCGATCCCCCCCGGCGTCGCCGCCTCCGGCCCGAAAGACGCCGCCCGGTAAAACGCCGCTTCGAAGGCGGCGACGATCCGCCCGCCGACCGCGGCGAGGGCGAGCGTGCCGGCGAGGAGGACGAACGCCTGGGACACCTCCGGGCTTTTCGCCACCTGGCCTTTTTTCCGCGCCTCTTCTTTTTTCCGCGGCGTCGCCGGTTCCGTTTTTTCCTCGGCAAAAAACTGAAGCGCCACCGGGTAGGGAAGCCGGTCCATCCCGTTTCCTCCTAACCGCCGGCCGAAAGGCGGAGGATCATCGCCGCCAGCCGGTCGAAAAGCGGCCCGAAGGCGGCGGCCATCGCCGGAAGAAAAACGCCCAGGGTAAACAAGGCGCCGAAGATCTTCACCGGCAGGCCGACGACGAAGATGTTCATCTGCGGCACCGCCCGGGACAAAAGCGCCAGGGCGAGGTCGACGACAAACAGCACCGCCGCCATCGGCGCCGCAAACAGCGCACCGAACGCGAACACCTGGGCCGTCCAGGCGGCGAGCGCCGGCGCGATGGGACCGTCCAGCCGGAGCGGCCCGTCCGGCGGCCAGACGGAAAAGCTCTGAAGCACCGCCGCGAGGAGCGGCCGGTGGGCGCCGGAGACGAAGAACACGAAGAGCGCCAGAAGCGAAAAGAGCTGCCCCAGAAGCGGCTGCTCCACTCCCGTCCGCGGGTCGAGGACGTTCACGATGGCGAGGCCCATCTGATAGTCGACGAGACCGCCGGCGACATCGAACAGGGCAAAAAACAGCTGCACCGCAAAGCCGAGGGCGAGGCCGAGGAAAGCGTTCATGAGAACGGCAAGCGGAAAGGTGCCGTCCGGCTCCGCCGCCGGCACCCCGGCGGCGAGGACGACGAACGCCGTCGCGAGGGCGAACGCCGTCCGGCCGAGCAGGGAAAATCCCCTGAGCGCAAACGGCGTCGCCACGAGGAAAAACGCAAAAAGCCGCGTCATGACGAGCACCGCCGTCCCGACGAAGGCCGTCATCCGCCGGCGGCCCCCCGGGCGAGTTCGAACATGAGCCGGGCAAAATCGACGATCGCGCCGAAGATCGCCTGGCCGAAGACGACGAGGGCGACGAGGACGGCGACGATCTTCGGGATGAACGCGAGGGTCTGCTCCTGGATCTGCGTCGTCGCCATGAGGAGGCTCACGACGAGGCCGACGAGAAGCCCGGCGCCGAGGGGCCAGGCGATCGCCCGAAGGACCGTCCAGACCGCCTGTCCGACGACGTAAAACCCCATCTCCGCCGACACGGGACGCCTCCTTTCCGGTCGCTAGCGCTGAAACGAAAGAAGCAGCGTCTCGACGACGAGCGACCAGCCGTCGACGAGGAGGAAGAGGAGCACCTTAAACGGCAGCGAAACCATCACCGGCGGCAGCATCATCATCCCCATGCCCATGAGGAGGCTCGCCACGACGAGATCGATGACGACGAACGGAAGGTACAGATAAAAGCCCATCTTGAAGGCCGTGGTGAGCTCGCTCACGACGAACGCCGGCACGAGGGCCGCAAGCGGGATGTCTTCGACCGACCTCGGCGGCGGATACCGGCCGTAGCTCAAAAAAAGCTGCAGGTCCTTCTGCCGCGTCGACTGCGCCATAAACGTCTTGAGCGGGACGACCGCCCGGTCGATGGCCTCCTCGGCGGTGATCTTCCCCTCGACGTACGGCCGGTACGCCTCATCGACGATCGTCCCGATCGTCGGGGCCATGATGTACGCCGTCATAAAGAGCGCCAGGCCCACGAGCACCGGGTTCGGCGGGATCTGCGGCGTCGCCAGCCCGCTCCGGACGAAGGCGAGGACGACGACGATCCGGGTAAAGCTCGTCATGAGGACGACGATCGCCGGGGCCAGCGTGAGCACCGTAAGGAGAAGAAACAGCCCGATCGTCGTCTGCCCCTGGGCGGGGGCGTCCGGCCACCAGAGCTTAAGGAGCGTCTCGAGGTCCACCGTCACCGCCCCCCGCCGTCCCGCCGGTGGAACCGATCGTCAAGCCGCCGCCGGGCCTCCCGAAGGGCCGTCGCCTGCGCCGCCAGGCGCCGCGCCCGGTCGAAAAGCGCCGCCGAAAGCGCCGGAAGCCCTTCCGGGCGCGCCGGCCGACCGGGCGCCTGAGACCGGCCGCCGACCGGAGCGGGATCGTATGCCACGGTCCGGCCGCCCGTCGGCGCCCCGCCGCCCCGATCGACGGTCGCCCGATCCTCGCGCCGGCCGGCTTCTTCCCCCTCCGCCTTCCATCCCCGCTCGGGTTCCGCCTGGATCGCCGCTTCCGCGGCGACGCCGTCGGCGAGCCGGTCGAGGAGGGTGACCGCCTCGCCCACGCCGAGGAGATACCGCCGGCCTTCGACCTCCACCACCGCCACCGCCCGCCCCGGCGTCAGGGGCTGGATCGCCTTCAGGCTGAGCCCGGTCGCCTCGCTTCCGAAGGCGCCGAAGGCGACGGCCCGCCGGAGGCGCCTTACAAGCGTCCCGAGGCCGAGGAGGAGGACGACGACGAAGCCGAGGGCGAGGATGACCTTCAGCGTGCCGGCGATGCCGGGTCCGGCCGGCCCCTCGGCGCGGGGGTCGGTGAGGGGGCGGGCGTCGCCGGATGGGGCCGAGGGCGTCCCGGCGCCGTCCCCTTCGGTCGCCCGGCGCTTGAGCCACGTCGCCACCGTCTCCTCCGGGTCGGCGGGCTTTCCGGGAGCGGAAGGCGCCCCGCCGTTCGCCTGACCGGAAGCAACCGCCGCGCCGTCGAAGGCGGCCGCCGGCGCACCCCCCCCGGCCGCTTCGGCCGCCGCGCGCCGGCCGGATGCGGCCGCGCCCATGTCGCCGGCGGCCGGAGCCCATCCGCCGGAAGCGGCCGCCGCGATTCCCCGCGCGGCCGGCGCGCCGGCGACGACGAGCGCCGCCAAGATCCCCAGAACCCACCGAACCCGGCGCCCGCGCCCTCCGTTCACCGCCCTCACCTCACCCGAGCAACTTTCGGACCGCCTCGAGCACCCGCTCCGCCTGAAACGGTTTGACGATGAAATCCTTGGCGCCGGCCTGGATCGCCTCGATCACCATCGCCTGCTGTCCCATCGCCGAACACATGATGACCTTTGCCTGGGGATCGATCTTTTTGATCTCCTTGAGCGCCTGGATGCCGTCCATCTCCGGCATCGTGATGTCCATCGTCACGAGGTCCGGCTTAAGCTCCTGGTACAGCTCGACGGCTTTGGCGCCGTCCGGCGCCTCGCCGACGACCTCGTACCCGTTTTTCGTCAGGATGTCTTTGAGCATCATGCGCATGAACGCCGCGTCGTCCACGACGAGGATTCGCTTTCCCATCGTCGACCTCCAATTCGGTGCGCCGTCGTTTCGCCGAACGCCTTGCGTCCCGCCTTCCGGACGCCGTGCCTTCCGCCCCCGCCGGGGCTTAGGACTCCAGCGTGCCGAGGCGCTCCCAGGGGCTAATGATTTCCGTCACCCGGACGCCGAAGTTCTCGTCGATGACGACGACTTCGCCGCGGGCGATCCGCTTGTGGTTGACGTAGATGTCCACCGGTTCGCCGGCGAGTTTGTCCAGCTCGATGATCGACCCCGGAGCGAGGGAGAGGATGTCTTTGATGAGCCGCTTTGTCCGTCCGAGCTCGACCGTCACCTCGAGGGGAACGTCGAGCAGAAGCTGGAGCGTCTCCGACCCCGCCCCGACCGGCGCGGAAGCCGAAAGGTCCGGAAAGACCACCGGCTGCACCCGGGCTCCCGCCGGCCCGCCGGAAGGCGCGCCGGCCGCTCCCCCCGACGGCGCTTCCGCCCGGCCCGCTCCCGCGCTCCGCGGGGCCTCCCCGCCGACCGAAGCGACCCGGGCGGACGGCCTCGCCGCTTCGCCGCCCGGCGCCCGGCCGACGCCCGACCGCTCCGTCCCGCCGTATCCCGCTTCGGGAACGTCGGGGCTCCCGCCCGCTTCCGGCGGTTTCCCGGCGCCCGAAGACGAAGGCGCCACGGCGTCCGGCGCCGGCGCATCGCCCGCCGGCTCCGCCGCGCCGCCGAGCAGGCGGGCGACCAGGGCCTTGGCAAACGGAAGCGGGACGAGCTGCATGATCGACGAGTCGACGAGGCGGCCGATCTTCAGCCGGAAGGCCACGCGAACGAGCCGCCGCTCTTCGGACAGGGGCCAGAGCCCTTCGTCGGTCGGCCGCTCCATGAACCGGGCCTGCGGCGGCGAGATGTTCACCCGGCCGCCGAAGACTTCCGACATCGCCGTCGCCGCCGAGCCCATCATCTGATTCATCGCTTCCTGAACCGCCGAAAGCTCGAGCTCGCCGAGGTCGTCCCCGACGCCGGTCCCGTCCCCGCCCATCATGAGAGACGCGATCACCGCCGCGTCCCGGGCCCGAAGGAGGAGGGCGTTCGTCCCCTGAAGCCCCTCGGTATAATCGACGAACACCGCGACGAGGGGATAGGGCAGGTCGTCGTACAACGCCGCCGTCTCCACAACGGACACCATCGGCGTGGTGATCTCGACCTTCTGATTCAAGATTTGCGACAGCGCCGTCGAGGCCGAACCGAAGCTGATGTTGCCGATCTCCCCGAGGACGTCCGCCTCCAGTCCGTCGAGTTCCGCCGCGACCTCCGGCGCCGAAGGCGGAACGTCCGTCCCGGCGTCGTCCTGAACGGCCCGAAGGAGGGCGTCGATCTCTTCCTGGCTCAACAGATCCCGGTTCTTCTCATCCGCCATCGGCGTCATCCTCCTTCACCGGCCCCTCGACGAGGACCGCGAGCTTGCGCCGCGATCGGCCCGGGCGGACGGTGAACTTCGGCCGGGAGCCGACGTAGAGGAGAAGCGGCTCCTCCGTGCGGCGGTTCAGCCGGATGACGTCGCCGACCTCGAGCGACAGGAGTTCCCGGAGAAGAAGCGTCGCCCGGCCGAGCTCCACGACGACCGGCACCGGCGTCCGGGCGATCTGCCGCTCAAGCCGGGCCCGCTCCTCGCCGGTCAACTCCCGCCGGACGGTCGACAGCATGTGCCGGGCCGACAGGCGGTTCAAAAGCGGTTCGAGCATGACGTGCGGCAGGCAGATGTTCATCATCCCGCTCATCTCGCCGATTTTGGCGCTGAGCGTCACGACGGCGACGATTTCGTTCGGCGAGATGATCTGAAGAAACTGCGGGTTCGTCTCCACATCTTCGAGCTCCGGCGTAAGCTCGATCATCTGCTGCCACGACTCCCGGAACACCTGCCCGGCCCGGGTGAGAAGCCGCTCGACGATCCGCTGCTCGATCTCCGTCCAGTTATACCGCTGAAACGGCCGCGCCCCGCTCCCGCCGAGCACCCGCTCCAGCAAGGCGTAGGCGAGCGCCGGCGAAAACTCAATGAGAAAATTGCCTTTGAGCGGCGCGGCCGAATAGACGCCGACGATCGTGCTGGCGCCGATCGAGCGGATGAACTCCTCATACGGCAGTTGGTCGACGGAGGCCACCGCGAGGCTGACGTAGCTCCGGAGCATCGTCGAATAATGCGTCGAAAGCAGCCGGGCAAAGTTTTCGTGAATCCGCGTCAGCGTCCGGATGTGGTCCTTGGAAAAGCGGAGCGCCCGCTTGAAGTCGTACGCCCGGACGCGAGCGGAAGTCTCCTCTTGCCGGAGCGCCTCGACGTTCATCTCGCCGGACGTGAGGGCCTCAAGCAGCGCGTCGATCTCCGCCTGGGACAAAACGTCGCTCACAGGATGCCCCCCTTTCCCGCCGGCGGGGGTCACTGGATCACCTTTTTCGTCGTCGCCACCTTCAGGATCTTCCCCTCCGGGAGATACGGCCGGAGCCGCTCGGCGACGGCGGCCTCCATCTTGGCGACGCCCTGCTCCGTGAGGAGCTCCTCGGACGTCATTTCGGACAGGACGCCGATCACTTCCCGTTTGACGATGAACATGGCCGTTGCCAGGGCATCGGCCGCCTTTTTGGAATCGGTCATGATCGTGAGATTAAGAAGAATGTAATGCTTGTCTTTGAGGTCGGTCGTCAGATCGCCGGTCTCGACGCTGTATTTGGCGTAACGAAGGAGGTCCCCGCCTTCTTCCGCCCTGGCCGGCGCCTGAGACACCGGCGGCGCGATGACATACCGCCAGAGGAGGGCGGTGACGACCGCCAGCGTGCCGATGGCGACGATGAGGACGACGGACAGACCGATGAGCCGCTGTCTCATGGCACCGACGCTCCGCCTCGTTCGGGGTCGCCCGCCGTCGGCGCCCGGAAGAGCCCGCCGGGGGCGAGGTCCCGGACGGCGGCGACGAACCGCCGGACGACCTCGTCGGCGGACTCCCGAACGACGAGTTTTTTGCCGGTGACGAGGGTGATGACCGTATCCGGCGTCGCCTCGACGGTCTCGATGAGAAGCGGATTGAGATAATAACGCTCCCCGCTCCGGCGCGAAAGTTCCAGCACGCCGCCCCCTCCTCCTCGGCCGCGGCGGGACCCGGCCGTTTTTGACGCCGGCCCGATCGCCGGCCGGCGAACCCCTCAGGATCATTTCAGGTGGGCCGATGTTAGCGCTTCAGGTTGACCAGTTCCTGCAGGACCTCATCGGACGTCGTCGTGATGCGGGCGTTCGCCTGGAACCCCCGCTGGGCGACGATCATCTCCGTAAATTCGGTGGTGAGGTCGACGTTGGACATCTCCAAGAAGCCGGAGAGGATCTCGCCGCGCCCTTCTTCGCCGGGCGGGCCGATGAGCGCCAGCGGATCCGTCTCCTGGTCGGCGTTAGGCGTCATCCGGTAGCGGTTCTCGCCGACCTTCTCCAGCCCGGCGGGGTTGGCGACGCGGACGACGCCGATCCGGACGTCGGTGTTGATGGTCCCGTCGGCGAGGACCTGGATGATCGTCCCGTCTTTGGCGATCGAGAAGCTCTGAAGGCCTTCGTCGAGTTGAATCGGCCCGCCGCCTTCATCGAGGACCAAAAGCCCGTCGGCGGTCACCAGCTGCCGCGCCGCATCGACGTAGAAGTTCCCGGCCCGGGTGAGATAGACGTTTCCGGCCGCATCCTGCACGGCGAAAAAGCCGTTCCCGTCGATCATGAGGTCCGTCGTCACGCCGGTCATCATCGGGCTTCCCTGGGTAAAGAGGGTGTCGATCGACCGGATCTTGCTCCCGAGGCCGACCTGCATCGGGTTCACCCCGCCCCGGGTCCCTTCTTCCGGCGCCGTGACGCCGGCGATCGTCTGGCTCAGGACGTCGGCGAACATCGCCCGGCCGGCCTTGAAGCCGACGGTGTTCACGTTGGCGATGTTGTTCGCCACGACGTCCAGCTTCGTCTGAAAGCCCCGCATCCCCGAAACACCGGTGTAGAGCGAGCGGAGCATCGAACTCCCCCTTTCGGTCGCCTGAAGGCGACGATTTTGAGGCGGCGGACAAAGCCGCGCCGATCTTCGGCGCGACGCGGCGCGGAGCCGGCGGCGCCTGGCCCCCGCGGCGCGCTCCGACCCCCGACGGCACGCCCTTAGGCGATCTCCGGCGGCCGGTCGCCGGTCGCCGGCGCGGCCTCCGGGGCGGAGGCCCCTTCCGGCGAACGTTCGCCCTCCAGGCGCCGGCGGATCGCTTCGATCTCCCGGTTCATCGCCGCGATCCGGTCGTTCAGCAAAACGAGCTGTTCCAGCGTCGCAAACGCCGCAAGCTGCTGCATGAATTCTCGATCGTTTACCGGCGAGAGCGGATCCTGGTACTTGAGCTGGGCGATGAAGAGCTTCAAAAAGTCGAGCTCCCGAAGCGCCCGGAGACCGGCCGCCTCCCCGGGGCCGGCGGCGCTTTCGTCGGCCGTCCGGGATTCCGCCGGCCGAGCGTCCTGAGCGGCCGCGAACATCCGCGCCTCCCCGGCGACGGCCCCGACGTCGTTCATGTCCGTCCCTCCTCGATCGAGCGCAAAAACTCCCGCCCGTCCCCTTCCCGCCGCCGCCGGCGACGGTCGTCCTCCGGCGGCCGCTCCCGGCCGCCCTCGCCGTCCGGCCGCACCCGAACCGCGTCGGACCCCTCCGCCCGGACGGCGACGTCGATCCGGTCGACGGCCCAACCGGCGGCGATGAGGCGCGCCCGAAGCGCGTCCAGGTGCCGCTCGGCCCACGCCCGGGCGCCCTCGCCGGCGACGGCAAAGACGACCGCGAGCCGATCCCCGTCGGCCTTCAGGACGACGTCCATCGCGCCGAGGCCGTCCGGATGAAGCTGCAGGCGAAGGTGCGCGGCGCGGCCGTCGGCCCGAAGGAGCTCCGCCCGCGCGACGAGCGCCTGAAGCTCCGGCGGAAGGGGCGCCGCCGGCGCCGGTCGCCAGAGATCGCCCCGGTGGACGAGCTGCAGAAGCGGAAGCGAACCGCCGAGCGCCCCCCGATCTCCGGCGCCCGGCTCGCGGTGGCCGGCCGGCGAGCCGCCGTCCGCCGAAGGCGCGGCCTGAGGCGAGACGATCCTGGCCGGAGGCCAATCCGGCCCGTCCGACGATGCCCGAGCGGCCGCCTCCCGGGAAGCGGCAGAAATGAGCCGCGCCACCGCCGCCTCGAGCCGGGCGAGATCGGGAATCCGGGCGAGGACCGGTCCCCGACCGTCCGCCTGCCCCGATTCGGTTCCCGTCCCCCCGGCCGAGGCGCCGGCCGGCGACCGGGCGGGCGGCCAGGCGTTCGCCGGGCCGCTCCGATCGCCCGGAACATCTCCGCCTTCGACCGCGAAAGAGGCGAAAGCGGCGGCCCATGCGGGGGCCTTGGCCGGTGAAGGGGCCACCTGAGCCGCGGCGGATTCGGTCGTCGACCCGGCGGCCGCCCGTTCCGGCGCCCTCGCGCTTTCGGGCGGACCCGAGGCCGGCCGGCCGCCCCCTTCGGCCGCCGATCCGCCGGCGCCGTCGGCATCGCCCGCTCCGGCCGCCGACGCGGGGAGCCGAGCGGCGATGAAACGCCCGCTCCACCCGGCCCAAGCGCCGTTCGCTCCGGCGGAAAAACCGTCCGCTCCCGCGTCGAATGCGGCGAAGCCGCTCGAGACGTCTGCCCCGACGGCGGGGACGGCAAGGTCGGGCGGAAGGGCGTCCCAGGCCGCGCCGGCGGCCTCGCCGAAGGCCCCGGCCGAAGCAAAAGCACCGGAGCCTTCCGGGGCCTCTTTCGGCGCCGAAGGAACGCCGCCGGATCCGGCAGCCGCCGGTTCTCCGAAAACGTTCCCCAAAACGCCGGCGGCCGGAACCCCTCCGCCGCCTTCGGCGCCGCCGGATTCGCCCGCGGCTTCGCTCGCGGCTTCGCCCATCGCCACAAGCGCCCAGACCGCCGCCCACGCCGCCGCGGCGTCCGGCATCCGGCGGCGGCCGCCGGATTCGGACGCCGGCGACGGGACCGCCGCCGCCGGACCGATCGTGTCGGCCATCGTTTCCCTCCTTTCCCTTGCCGGTGGGGGGGACGCCCACCGCCTAGCGGCCGGCGTCCGGCGTCAGCCGGTCGACGAGCCCCCGCCCGACCGCCGGCGGAAGCGCCGCGAGGATCGGCCCCCGGCTCGGCGCATCCAGGGCGGCGAAAGCGGTGGCGGCGACCCCCGGGCGCTTGCCGTACAGGTCGGCGAGGAGCTTGGCCGCGGCATCGGGCGGCATCGCCTTCAACGTGAGGGCGAGCGCTCCGGCCCGATCCGGCGACCCGTCCAGAAGGCGGGCGACGAGGTCCGCCGCCTTCTCCGGCGCCAGCTTCCCGAGGACCGCGCTTCGGGCGTCGCTCCCCAGGCCGAGCCAGATCGCCGAGGCGAGCCCCGGATCGAGGAGGCCGAGGATCTCCGCCGCCTTCGACGGCGGAAGTCCTTCCAGAGCCCGGATCGCGGCCTCCTCCCTTTGTTTTTGCTCCGCCTGCTGGCCCTGGGCCGCCGCGAGGGCCGCCTCGAGGGCGGCCTTTTCCGACGCCAGGGCGGCCTTTTCCTGTTCCAGCTGCGCCAGGGCCCGGGCCTGCTCTTCGATCTTGGCCGCCTGAGCGCGCACTTCTTCCTCCAGCGCCTGAAGGCGCGCCGCCGCCGTCTCGGTCGGGGCCGCACCGCCCTCGGCCGGCGCCGGCCGGAGGAGGGCGGCGCCCTTGGCCCAGAGGGAGCGGCCGTAGGACAGGACGTCGACGCCGAACGCCGCCAGCGTCACCGCCGTCACGACGACGGCGAAAAAGCCGGGGATGAGCCCGACGTAGATCACCCAGTCGAGCCGCGACGGGCGTTTCGCCTCATCCATCGTCGTCCCCTCCTTGCCGCCGCCGCCAGCCCTGGACGGCCACCTCGTCGAAAAACGCCTGCTCCCGCCGGACCGCCTCGGCCTGCGCCCGCGCCCGGACTCGGTCGCTCAGGCGCTCGTACGCCCGCACTTCCCGGCGTTTTTCCAGCACCTCCGACCGGCGGGCCGCCACCCCCTCCATCGCCGCCCGGTGGGCCGCTTCCTCGGACCGCAGGGCCTCCCGAAGCCGCCAGACGTCGGCGGCGGCGACGAGGAGGGCGTAGGCCGGCACCCCGGCCTCGGCCCGGCCGAGGACCTGCGCGGCGGCGGCGGCCGCCTCCGCCTGCCGGGCCAAAAGCCTCGCCTCGGCTTCCCGGGCGGCGGCCTCGGCCTCCCGGAGGCGGAGTTCCCGAAGCGCCTTTTCCTGCTCGGCCAGTCGCTTAAGCCGCTCCAGCCAGCGCACGGCCTTCCCCCCGTTTTCGTCGGCAAACCGGTTCGGTCTCCGGTCGGCCGACCGGATCGGGCGGCGAACCGGTCGGAGCCGCGAACCGGTTCGGTCGACCGACCGGATCAATCGGCAAACACCGCCTGAAGCGCCGAGAGCGTCTCCTCCGGTGCGGCCCGCTCGTCGACGTCCTGCCGCAAAAAGGCGTCCATCGCCTCCTTGCGTTTCAGGCTTTCGTCGAGCCGGGCGTTCTGTCCCCGCCGGTAGGCGCCGATGGCGATGAGGTCTTCCGACTGGCGGTAGACGGCGGCGAGCTCTCGAAAACGCGTCGCGAGATGGAGCTGCTCCGGCGGGACGATCGCCCGCATGACCCGGCTTGTGCTCTCGAGGACGTCGATCGCCGGGAAGTGCCCCCGCTGGGCGAGGGCGCGGCTTAAGACGATGTGCCCGTCGAGGAGGCCCCGGACGGCGTCGGCGATCGGATCGGTGAGGTCGTCCCCGTCGACGAGGACGGTGTAAAACGCCGTGATCGACCCCCGCTCGCTCGTCCCCGCCCGCTCCAACAGCTTCGGCAAAAGCCCGAACACCGACGGCGGATAGCCTTTCGTCGTCGGCGGCTCGCCGGAGGCGAGGCCCACCTCCCGGGCGGCGTGGGCAAAGCGGGTGAGGGAGTCCATCATGAGGAGGACGTCGAGCCCCCGGTCGCGAAAATATTCGGCGATCGCCGTCGCCACGTAGGCGCCTTTCATCCGGAGAAGCGCCGGCTGGTCGCTCGGCACGGCGACGACGACCGACCGGCGCCGGCCCGCTTCGCCGAGGTCCCGCTCGAGAAACTCCCGCACCTCCCGGCTCCGCTCGCCGATGAGGGCGATGACGTTCACGTCGGCCGCCGTCCCCCGGGCGATCATCCCGAGGAGCGTGCTTTTGCCGACGCCGCTTCCGGCAAAGATTCCCATCCGCTGTCCCCGGCCGACGGTCAGAAGCCCGTCGATCGCCCGGATGCCGACCGGAAGCGGCGCCCGGATCGGCGGTCGGGCGAGGGGGGGCGGCGGCGGCCGGAACACCGGCCGCCGCTCGCCCCGGATGGGCGCCCCCCCGTCCTGCGGCCGGCCGAGGCCGTCGAGGACGCGGCCGACGAGCGTTTCGCCGACGACGACCGACAGGGGGCCGCCGGCCGGGCGCACGCGGGCTCCGGGCCCCACCGCGCCGAGATCGCCGAGGGGCATGAGGAGGACCGCGCCGCGGCGAAAGCCGACGACTTCCGCCAGCACCTCCGCCCCGCCGCCCTCGGGGACGATCCGGACCGCATCGCCGACGGCGACCGCCGGCCCCCGGGAGACGATGAGAAGCCCGACGACTTCCTGGACTTCGCCCTGAAGCTCGAGGGGCTGAAACGCCTCCAGCCGGGCCCCGAGGGCGGCGAGCCTCTCCCGAAGGCCGTCCTTCATCGTCCGCCCTCCGCCCCGAGCGGCGCCGGCAGCGGGTCGCCCCCGGGAGGCGGCGAGCCCTCCCCCGGGTTCCCCCCGGTCGGGGCGGCCGCCTCGAGCAGGGCGGCGGCCAGGCGCTCGATCTGCCCCTCCACCGAAGCGTCGACGATCCCGCCTTCCGTCGCCACCCGGACGCCGGAGACGAGGTCGGTCGCCGGCAGGAGGCGCAGGGCGACCCCTTCCGGCAGGGCGGCGGCGAGTTCCGATCGCCGGCCGACGAGGGCGGCGTACCGCTCCGCGGGGGCGTAGACCGTCACCGTCTCGAGAAGGGGGGCGGAAAGGAGGATCTCCCGGGCATAGGCGACCCACGCCCCGTCGTCCGAAAGGGCCCGGCGGGCGATCTTTTCCGCCGCCTGGAGGGCGAGGCGGACGAGCGCCGGCAGCGCCTCGTCGAGGGCGGCCCGGAATTCCGCCTCAAGGGCCGAGCGGGCGGCGGCGACGGCCGCAAGCCGCTCGGCGTAGGCGGCCTCCGCCGCCCGGCGGCCGGCGGCCTCGCCGGCGGCATAGCCGGCCCGGTACCCTTCCGCTTCGGCCGCCGCCCTCGCCTCGGCCGTAAGCCGCTCGGCCTCCTTCCGGGCGGCGGCGAGGATCGTCTCCGCGTCGGCCCGGGCCGCTTCCAGGATCGCCGCCGCCTCGGCCTGGGCGGCGGCGAGGATCGCCGCCCGTTCCGCTTCCGGATCGGCGTCGGCGCGGGCCGGGGCGTCCGGGAGGTCGGCATGGGGCGGGGGGCCGCCGGACGGCCCCGACCCGGCGGCGGGGCGCTTCGGCGCCGGCGGGGGAACGACGAGGACGAGCGGACGGCCGGCGAGCGGCGCCCCCTTGATGACGCTAGACAATGATCTCGTCCCCCCTCCGGCTGATGATGATCTCGCCGGCCTCCTCGAGGCGCCGGATCACGGCGACGATCCGCTGCTGGGCGTCCTCGACGTCCCGGAGGCGGACCGGCCCCATGTACTCCATCTCCTCCCGGAAATTTTCCGCCATTCGCTGCGACATGTTCCGGAAGATGTGCGCCTTGACGTCCTCGCTGGCCGCTTTGAGGGCGAGCAGGAGGTCTTCGTTCGCCACCTCCCGGATGACCCGCTGGACCGACCGGTCGTCGAGGAGGATGATGTCTTCGAAAACGAACATCCGCTTCTTGATCTCTTCCGCCAGCTCCGGATCCCGCTCCGCCAGCGCTTCGAGGATCGTCCGCTCGGTGCTCCGGTCGACGCCGTTTAAGATGGCGACGACCTGCTCGATGCCGCCGGCCTGCCGGACGTCGGAAAACGCCGTCGAAGCGAGCTTCTGCTCGAGGATCGCCTCGATCTCGTCGATCACCTCCGGCGCCGCGCCGCTCATCGTCGCGATCCGCGTCGCCACCTCGGTCTGAAGCTCCGGCGGGAGCGCCGAGAGGATCGGCGCCGCCTGCTTCGGGTCGAGGTACGAAAGGACGAGGGCGATCGTCTGGGGATGTTCGTTTTGCAAGAAATTTAAGACCTGCATTGGATCGGCTTTTTTCATGAAATCAAACGGCCGGACGGTGAGGGCCGCCGTCAGGCGACTCAAAACCTCATGGGCCTTCTGCGGCCCGAGGGCTTTTTCCAGCAGTTCTTTGGCGTACTGGATGCCGCCCTGGGCGATCGCCTGCTGGGCGACAAACAGCTGGTGAAACTCCCGGATGACGGCGGCCTTTTCTTCCATTTCGACGCTGGTGAGGCTGGCGATCTCGAGCGTCAGCCGCTCGATCTCGTCGTCCCGGAGGTGCTTAAACACGGGCGCCGAAGCCTCGGGCCCGAGGGCGATGAGGAGAATCGCCGCTTTTTTGATCCCCGGCATCTCTTTTCCGCCCCGCGACACCGCCTTTCACCCCCACCGCTTCCCGGCGCCGGCCCGGGTGCGCCGGCCGGGCGCCTCAGCCGTCTTCTTTGAGCCAGGTCCGAAGCACGGCGACGAAGTCCTTCGGCTTTTCCCGGGCGAGGCGTTCGAGCTGCTTTTGAATTCGCGCCTCGTCGGTCTCCTCGAGCTGAAGCGGCGGCACCGCTTCCGCTTCCGGCGGAAGGACGGCGGAAAAGCCCGGCGCATCGGCTTCCGCCGGCGCCTTCCGCCGCCGGATGAGGAGGAAGACCAAAAGGGCGATCAGCGCGAGGAGAACGCCGGCGGCGACGAGCCCCCGCCAGTCTTGCCACCACGGCGCGGCCGGCGGCCCTCCCGCCTCGGCGCCGGTGGAAAATTTTTCGACGACGACCTGCACGCGCCCGGCGGGATCGCCGGCGTTCGCTCCCGCGTCGGCCAGGGCCGAGCGGACGACGTTGGCGGCGATGTCCCGGACCCGGCCGGTGAGGTCGGCGACCCTCGGGTCGTTCGGATCCAGGCCGAGGGCGCCGGCGTCGAGGGCGATGTTCACCGCCAGATCCTTGAGGGCGTACGGCTGTTCCTTGACGGTGCGGGTGATGCGGTTGAGCTCGTAGTTGACCCGGTCTTCCGTCCGCTCGTACTGCCCGCGCCCCGTCCCGGTCGCCTGATACCCGGGGACGTCCGTCGTGCCGACGCCGGCGATCCCGCCCGGCGGCTGCCCCTCCCCCTGCCACGTCTCGGAGAGCTTCTCCATGCTGAGGACGAGCCCCTGGCGGTTGGCCTCATCCGGCGCCGTGACGAGGTGCTCTTCGCTCTGGCGGGCCGTAAAGTCGACGGTGGCAAACGCCTGAACGACAAACTTGCCGGGGCCGAAGATCGGCGTCAGGAGGCGGGCGAGGCCCCCTTCGACGTCCCGCTCGATCGCCCGCTTGACCTCCTGCATGCGGGCGTAATCCGGGGCGTCCGCCGCCTCCCCCGCCGGCGGCGGTTCGAGGAGCGTGCCGTACTGGTCGGTGATGGCGATGTTGTCGCGCTTTAAGTTCGGCACGCTTTTTTCCACCAGCGTGTACAGGGCGGCCACCGCCGGCGGTTCGAGCCGGACGCCGGGGGCGAGGTGGAGGATGACCGCGGCGCTCGCTTCGCCGGGGGCCTGGGCGACCCAGATCGACGGCTCCGGCAGCGTGAGCATGACCTGCGCCCGCTCGACGCCCCGGATGCCCGTCTCGATCATCCGGGCCAGCTCGTTTTCCAGCGCCTTCCGCTCCAGCGTGGAAAACTGCCGGTCCGTCAGCCCCATGCCGGTGTTTTTCGCCAGCGCGTCGTATGTAATCGTGCCGGTCCGGGGCAGCCCCTCGGCGGCGAGCTTCACCCGCACTTCGGCGGCCCGCCGCCGGTCCACGTCGAGGCTCCGGCCGTCGGGAGCGATCCGGTAGGGGATGCCTTCGGCATCCAGCCGGGCGGCGATCTCGCCGATCTCCCGTTCCGTGAGGTTGGTGTAGACCCGCTCGTAATCGACGTGCCGGGCATACAGAACCGCCACCAGCCCGGCGGCGACCACGGCGGCCAAGGCGAGCCCGCCGAAGAGCCGGGCCCGCGGCGAAAGCCCCTTGATCCGCTCGATCGCCGCGCTTGTATACGCCTTCAGCCTCTCCAGCACCCTCTACACCTCAACGCATCGCGCGCGGCCGCCGGCTTTAAAGCGGCATGCGCATGAGCTCCTGATACGCTTCGATCGCCTTGTTCCGGACGGCGACCGCCGTCTCGACGATGAGCTCCGCCCGGGCGAGATCGAGCATCACCCGGTGCGGCGGCACCGGAAGGCCGAGGGCAAACGCCCCGGCGCTCGCCTCCGCCTGGCGCTCCGCCGCCTCCCAC
Organism: Hydrogenibacillus schlegelii; assembly: GCF_001653195.1. GTDB lineage: Bacteria > Bacillota > Bacilli > Thermicanales > DSM-22653 > Hydrogenibacillus > Hydrogenibacillus schlegelii. The sequence goes on along the minus strand of NZ_JXBB01000012.1, from coordinate 149,329 downwards.
GCCCTCAAGGCGTCCCGAAGCGCCGTCCGAAAATCGGCGCCGGCAGCCTCCGGCCGGTTCCCGACCGGCGCGGCGCCGGCCGCTCCGACCGGCGCGAAGGCGGTGAGAGGGGCGATCCCGGAAAACGGTCCGGCCATCGTCTCCCTCCTTTCGAGAAGCGATGGTGGAAGCCCGATCCTCGAAGGTCGGATCGATCCAACGCTTCGCCGGCCCGACGAACCGCCGGAGCGAAGCGGCCGATCAGCGGCGCCCGAGTTCGAGCGTCTTCTGCCAGAGCGCCTTGCCGACGGTAAACGCCGTCGCGTTCGCTTCGTAGGCCCGGGCGGCGGCGAGGAGGTCGACCATCTCCCGGGTGAGCTCGACGTTGGGGTAGGCGACAAAGCCCTCGGCGTCGGCGTCCGGATGGCCGGGGTCGTAGACGCGCTTGGGCGGCGACGGATCCCGCTCGATCGCCCGGACTCGGACGCCGCCCGCGAGCATCCCGGTGCCGACGGGCGACGGGCGGGCCGGGGACGCGAGCGCCGCCTGAAGCTCGGCGGCAAAATTCGCCGGGCGGAGGGGAATCGGTTCGAGGGCGACCGTCCGCCGGACGTACGGCAGCCAGCGGCCGCCTTCGAACGTCGCCCGGGTCGTGTCGGCGTTGGCGATGTTTTCCGCGATCACGTCGAGCCGGAGCCGGCCGGCGGTGAGCCCCGAGGCGCTGATCGAAAGCGGTGAGGCCCAGACCATCGTCAGCGACCCTCCCGCAGGACGACGGTGAGCCGCCGGAGCGTCGCGCCGGCGATCTCCACGAGCGTCTCGCCCCGGAGGGCGTTGTCCGCCAGGGAGACGAGCTCGTAGTCGAGGTCGACGTTGTTGCCGTTTATGCTCCCGCGGGTCCCCCGGTCTTCGACGAGGCGGTATGCCGGCGCCGCGGAACCGCCGATCGGAAGGTGCCGGGGGGCGTCCGTCCGGCCGCGGAAGGCGGAGGCCGCCTCCTGAAGGACGACGTCGAAGCGCCGGTAGCCGGGGGTGTCGGCGTTGGCGATGTTGTTCGCCAGGGCCTGCTGGCGGAGGTAGACGCCGTCGAGCGACAGGCCGAGGAGGCCGAACATCCGGTCGAGCATGGGCACCGTCCTTTCTTCCCGTGCCGAAGGGACCTGAGATCGCGCCGGTCAAACGGAGGAGACGCCGAGCGAAACGCGGCGGAGGCGCTCCGATCGGCCGGGGCCAAGCGGCTCGGTCAAGAGCGGATGCGCTGGGCCGAACCCCTTCGGACGCCGGCCGTCCGGCGTAGGCCGCCCGGCGGATGGCGCCGGTCGAAGGGACGGGACGAATCCCGGCGGAGGGCCGGATCGGGCCCTCCCCGGTTCGATCTCGATCCCGTCCGTTCGACGATTTCAACCATCGTATTCGACACCCGGCGACGAATTCCTTTCGGCGAATGCGCCCCCGGCCGGTTTTTTAGAACTGCCGGGTTTTTGATCCCTTTTTCATCCTAGCCGACGGGGAACCGGAAAAACAATGCTCCGGAAGTCCTATCTTCCTTTTTTTCACTTTCCCCGATCGACACAGGAAAAAAATTAGGAGAAACGTCGGAAACGGGTCGAAGGCGGTCGTCGGCCGGGGCCGGCAGAGCAAAAAACGCCCGACCGGCCGATCGGCCGGTCGGGCGAAGGGGCCGGGGGCGACCCGGCTCAGGCCCGGACGCGCTCGAGCTCCGGCAGGAGCTTGTCGTTCAGAATCTTGATGTAGGTGCCCTTCATGCCGAGGGAGCGGGATTCGATGACGCCCGCCGACTCGAGCTTCCGGAGGGCGTTCACGATGACGCTCCGGGTGATGCCGACCCGGTCGGCGATCTTGCTCGCCACGAGGAGGCCTTCCGTCCCGTCGAGCTCCTTGAAGATGTGCTCGACCGCCTCGAGCTCGCTGTACGAGAGCGAGCTGATCGCCATCTGGACGACGGCCTTGTTCCGGGCTTCCTGCTCGATGAGCTCGGCCCGCTCCCGGAGAATCTCCATGCCGACGACCGTCGCTCCGTATTCGGCGAGGACGAGGTCGTACTCGCTGAAGGGCTCCTTCAGCCGGGCGAGGAGCAGCGTCCCCAGCCGGTCGCCGCCGCCGATGATCGGCACGATCGTCGTCAGGCCGTCTTTGAGCTGCTCCCGCATCTCGACCGGGAAGGCGGTGAGGTCGGATTCGATCGGGATGTTCGTCATCGTCTCCTGGACCTTCAGCAGTTCGTTGTTGTACCACTCGGGGAAGCGCCGCTCGGCGAGCATCTGCTGCATCCGTTCGTTGTCGATTTCGGTGTGGATGGCGTACCCGAGGACCTTCCCCTTCCGGCTGAGGACGTAGACGTTGGCGCCGATGGCGTCCCGGAGCACTTCCGCCATCTCGGTGAAGTTGACGCTCTGGCCGGCCGATTTTTGCAGCAGCCGGTTGATCTTCCGCGTCTTGTGCAAAAGATCGGTGCTCATCGGACGTTCCTCCTTTTCCGGTTGATCGAGGATTGGCGCATCCGGCGTGAGATCCCGGCCGCCGGCGTCGGCCGGGCCGGCGGCAGGCCGGGCGGCTCACAGGATGTATCGGCTGAGATCCCGGTCCTCGGCAATCGGCCCGACTTCCGCCCGGACGACCTCCGGCGTGATGACGACCGTCTCGCCGGAGCGCTCCGGCGCCTCGAACGACAGCCGTTCGAGGAGCTTCTCCAGGATCGTGTGCAGCCGCCGGGCGCCGATGTTTTCAGTATGGGCATTGACGGCGGCGGCCAATCGCGCAATTTCGCGAATTGCTTCTGGTGTGAACTGCACCCGCACCCCTTCCGTTTCGATGAGGGCGGTGTACTGCTTGATGAGCGCGTTTTCCGGTTCGGTGAGAATGCGGACGAAGTCGTCCTCGGTGAGGGCCGAAAGCTCGACCCGGACCGGAAAGCGCCCCTGGAGTTCCGGGATGAGGTCCGACGGCTTGGCGACGTGAAAGGCGCCGGCGGCGATGAAGAGGATGTGGTCGGTCTTCACCGGGCCGTACTTCGTCATCACCGTCGAACCCTCGACGAGGGGGAGGATGTCCCGCTGGACGCCTTCCCGGGAAACGTCGGGGCCGGCGGCGGTCTCCCGGCCGGCGATCTTGTCGATCTCGTCGATGAAGATGATCCCTTCCTGCTCGGCCCGCCGGATCGCCTCCTCCCGCACCTCGTCCATATCGATGAGCTTCTGGGCTTCTTCCTGGATGAGAATCGGCCGCGCCTCCCGGACCGGCAGGCGCCGGCGCTTCGTCCGGCGGGGAAGGAAACTGCCGAAGAGGTCCTTCACGTTGAGGCCGAACTCCGAGGCGCCGGCGCCGGCGAGGAGCTCAAAGGGCGTCGGCGCGCTGTCCTCCACCTCGATCTCGACGAGGGTGTCCTCGAGCTGGCCGGCGCGAAGCTGCGCCCGGACGTGTTCCCGGGCGGCGTCGTCGCCGGCGGGACGGGGCTCACCGCTTTGGCCGCCGGCGCCGCCGAACGGGCCGAAAAACATCTCCAGCGGGTTTTCCGGCCTCCGGTCGGTCCGCCGGCCCGACGGGAGAAGGAGGTCGACGAGGCGCTCTTCCGCCCGGCGGCGGGCTTCCGCCTCGACGAGGGCCATCTTTTCCTGCTTGACGAGGTGGATCGCCGCCTCGACGAGGTCCCGCACCATGGCGTCGACGTCCCGGCCGACGTAGCCGACCTCGGTGAACTTCGTCGCCTCCACCTTGACGAACGGCGCGCCGACGAGGCGGGCGAGGCGGCGGGCGATTTCGGTTTTGCCGACGCCGGTCGGCCCGATCATCAGGATGTTTTTCGGCATCACCTCGTCCCGAAGCGGCTCCGGAAGCCGGCTCCGCCGGTAACGGTTCCGGAGCGCCACCGCCACCGCCCGCTTCGCCGCTTCCTGGCCGACGATGTATTTGTCGAGTTCGGCGACGATCTCCCGCGGGGTGAGGGTCTTCCCGTTCACTCAGGCGCCTCCTTCCGCCGGCAGCTCTTCGACGACGAGGCGGTCGTTCGTGTAGACGCAGATTTCGGCGGCGATCTTGAGGGCCGCCTCGGCGATCTCCCGGGCGGAAAGGGCCGGCGCATGCCGGAGGAGGGCCCGGCCGGCGGCGAGGGCGTACGGTCCGCCGGAACCGATGGCGGCGATGCCGTCGTCCGGCTCGATCACCTCGCCGTTTCCGGAGAGGATCAGGAGGTGGTCCCGGTCCATGACGAGGAGCATCGCCTCGAGCCGCCGGAGCAGGCGGTCCGTCCGCCATTCCTTGGCCAGCTCGACGCTCGCCCGGGGGAGGTTCCCGTGATACGTTTCGAGCTTGGCCTCAAATTTCTCAAACAGGCTGAAGGCGTCGGCGACGCTTCCGGCGAAGCCGGCAACGACGTCGCCGCGATAGAGGCGGCGAACCTTCTTGGCCGTCTGCTTCATGATCGTCGCATTGCCGAACGTCACCTGGCCGTCGCCGGCCATCGCCGACCGGCCCCGATGCCGGACGGCGACGATCGTCGTCCCGTGAAGCTCATAGCCTTCCACGCGCGCATGGCCTCCTTGCACCGCCGGGGTCAGCGTCCCCCGGGGTCGGGTTCCCGCTCGGGCTCCGGCGGGCGGGTCGCCCGCGGATGGGACGCCCGGTACGCCTCCCGCAGGCGCTTGGGCGCAAGATGCGTGTAGATCTGGGTCGTGGAAAGATTCACATGCCCCAACAGCTCCTGCACGACGCGGATGTCGGCGCCGCCGTCCAGAAGGTGCGTGGCAAACGTGTGCCGGAGCACGTGCGGCGTCGCCCGGGCGGCGATGCCGGCCTCCCGGCGGAGACGCTCCAGGCGCCGCCGAACGGCCCGATCCGAAAGGGGCGTCCCCCGCACGCCGACGAAGACGTGTTCCACCGGCGCCGGCGCCCGTCTGAGGAGAGCGGGACGGCCCTGCTCGAGGTACCGGGCGAGGGCGGCCGCCGCCGGACGGCCGAAGGGGACGATGCGGCCTTTTCCACCCTTGCCTTTGACCGTCACCAGCCGCCGGCCGAGGTCGAGGTCGCCGAGGACCAGGCCGACGAGCTCGCTCACCCGAAGGCCGCTCGCGTACAAGAGTTCCAGCATGGCCCGATCCCGAAGGCCGATCGGCGACTCCCCCGGCGCCGCGAGGAGCTTCGGCACCTCTTCGGGCATGAGCGCCTTCGGAAGCCGCCGGCCCCGGCGGAGGAGCCGGACGGCGGCAAACGGGTCGGCCGGAAGACGCCCTTCCCGGACGAGGTGGCGGAAAAAGGCCCGCGCCCCCGACACCCGCCGGGCGACGGTCCGCCGGCTCAGCCCCGCTTTGAGGAGCGCCGCGACGTACTGCCGGGCGAGGGCCGGCGTGACGTCTTCCGGCCGCCGGACGCCCTCCGCGGCGAGGAACGCCATCAAGCTTCGGACGTCGGCGGCGTACGCCTCGATCGTCCGCCGGGAGGCGCCTCGCTCGGCGGAAAGATACCGCAAAAAAGAAAGAAGCGCCGCTTCCATCGCCTTCCCCTCCGGCGCTTCCATCTTAACACGCCCCTCCGGCAAATGCAAGGAAATTGTGCCGGGTTCGGGTATAATTCAGAATTACGGTGCGCCCGGGTCCGCAATTCAGCGGACGTACTCCCGGTCACGCGTCTTCTTTTTGCGGACGTCCGGCCCGGAACCGTCCGAAGCGACGGCCTCCGGCGCGGTGTCGTCCGGCGCGGGCCCGCGCCCCCCGGAAGCCTCCGGCGCCGGGGCGCCCGCCCCGACGGCTTTCGGCGCAGGGGCAGGGACCGCCGGCCCTTCGGAAACCTGGGGACCGGGAACGAAGAAGGGCGTCGGCTCCACCGGCGGGAGCGCTTCTCCGTCGAGCCGGACGCCACAGGCGGTGCACACGGCCGTCTCCCGGTCCCGCCGGCCCTTCAGCACGAGGAGGCCGCCGCATTCCGGGCACGGCGCCGGGTGCGGCCGGTCCCACGTCGTAAAATCGCACTCCGGGAAGCGGCTGCAGCCGTAAAACACCCGGCCCCGCTTCGACCGTCGCTCGACGAGCTCCCCCTGTCCGCACTTCGGGCAGCGGGCACCGCTCGAGACGACGTACGGCTTGGTGTTCGTGCATTCCGGATAACCGGAGCAGGCAAGAAACTTGCCGTAGCGGCCGGTCTTGACGACCATCGGCCGGCCGCAGACATCGCAGTCGACGCCGGCGTACTCCGGCTCCAGGGTGACCGGCGCCATCTCCGCCTCCGCCGCCTCGAGCCGGCGCTGGAACTGGGCGTAAAACGTCTCGAGGAGCGTCCGGGAATCGAGGGCCCCCGCCTCGATTCGGTCGAGATCGGCCTCCATCTTGGCCGTAAAGGAGACGTCGATGATCTCCGGGAAAAACCGCTCGAGAAGCTCCGTCACGAGCCGGCCGAGCTCCGTCGGATGAAAGCGCCGGTCCCGGAGGACGACGTAGCCCCGCTTCTGGATCGTCTCGATCGTCGGCGCGTACGTCGACGGCCGGCCGATGCCGAGCTCTTCCATCGTCTTGACGAGCTGGGCTTCGCTGTAGCGGGGCGGCGGCTGGGTGAAATGCTGCCGCGGCTCCGTCCGGAGGTGGCGGAGCGTCTCACCCCGCTCGACGGGGACGATCCGCCGGAGCTCGCCGACGTCTTCCTCCCCGACGTCTTCGGACTTGCCGCCGCCTTTTGCTTCCCGGGCTTCCGCCGGACGGTCTTCCGTCGCCTCCTCGTAGACTCGGAGGAAACCGTCGAATTGGATCACCGATCCGGCGGCCCGGAAGCGGGCATCGCCGGCGCCGATCGTCACCGTCGTCGTATCGTAGACGGCCGGCGGCATCTGGCTGGCGACAAACCGCTCCCAGATGAGGCGGTAGAGACGGTACTGATCCCGCGAAAGGTACGGCTTGACCGCCTCCGGCGTCCGGCGGACGGACGTCGGCCGGATCGCCTCGTGGGCATCCTGGGCCCCGGCGCGGGCCTTCCGCACCGGCGGCGCCGCCGGCACGTAAGCGTCGCCGAAGACCTCGGCGAGGTACGCCCGGGCCTCCGCCTGGGCGAGTTCCGACACCCGAACGGAGTCGGTCCGCATGTAGGTGATGAGGCCGACGTGGCCTTCCGGGCCGAGGGGGACGCCTTCGTAGAGCTCCTGGGCGACCCGCATCGTCCGGGTGGCGCGAAAGCCGAGCTTTCGGGACGCCTCCTGCTGAAGGGTGCTCGTCGTAAACGGCGCCGGCGGCTTCCGCCGCCGTTCCCGGCGGGCGACGTCGAGGACGACAAACGGCCGGCCTTCGAGGTGCCGAAGGAGCGCCGCGACGTCCGCCGACGACCGAAGCGGCGTCTTTTCCTCGCCGTAACCGTAAAACTGCGCCACCAGTTCTCCGGCGGCGGCTTCGAGGTGAACGTCGACGGTCCAGTATTCTTCCGGGACAAACGCCTCGATTTCGTTTTCTCGGTCAATGATGAGCTTGACCGCCACCGACTGGACGCGGCCGGCGGAGAGGCCCTTTTTGACCTTTTTCCAGAGGAGCGGGCTGATCTGGTAGCCGACGAGCCGGTCGAGGATGCGCCGCGCCTGCTGAGCGTCGACGAGGGCCCGATCGATCTTCCGGGGATGTTGGAACGATTCTTTGACCGCCCGCTCGGTGATCTCGTGGAAGACGACCCGGATCGGTGCGTCGAGATCGAGCTTTAAGTACTGCGCCAGGTGCCAGGCGATCGCCTCCCCCTCCCGGTCGGGGTCGGAAGCGAGGTAGACGCGGGATGCCTTTTTTGCCGCGTCCTTGAGCGCCTTGAGCACCTCTCCCTTGCCGCGGATGGTGATGTATTTGGGAACGAATCCGGCCTCGATGTCGACGCCGAGCTCGCTTTTCGGCAGATCCCGGACGTGGCCCATCGAGGCGAGGACGCGGTATTTTCGACCGAGGTATTTGGCGATCGTCTTCGCTTTGGCCGGCGACTCGACGATGACGATGGACTCGGACACGGCGGATCTCCCTTCTGCCCCTCATCCGGGACGCCGGCCGGCCCGGGGCAGGACCGGCCCTCTACCGGCGGCGCTCCGGCCGGCGGTGCGGCGGCATCGGCTGTAAAGTTTAGCCTTATTATGGTCGCGGCATGCGCCGTTTGTCAATCGGAAGGGTGTAGCGGCCGCCGGGCAGGCGCCGGACCCAGCCCCGGAGCTCGAGGCGGGTGAGCGCCGCGAGGACATCCGCCGCCGGCGCCCCGGCGGCGGACACGAGGGCATCCATCGGAAGGGCCGGCGCCGCCGCCAGCGCCGTAAGGAGGCGCTGCTCAAGGGCCGGCGCCTCGCGCCCTTCCTCCGGCGGCGCATGGCGCTCCGCCGACGGCGCCTCCGTCGGCGGCGAACGATCGTCCTTCCGCAAAACCGGATCCTCCGCCGACGTCGCCGGGCGCCCCTGAGAAGCGAGCTGCGGATCCGCCGCAGGCGGTGCGCCATCCCTCCCCGACGCGCCGGGGCCTGCCGCCGGATCTTCCATCGCCGGAGCCGGAAGCCGCGGGTCCCCGGCCGGCGGCCCCTCGCGATCCTCCTTCGCCTCCCCGAGCCAGAGCACCGGATCGGCGACGACGGGCCGGTATTCCGCCAGGATGTCGTCGACGCCCAGGACGAGCTTCGCCCCTTCCTGGATGAGGCGGTTCGGTCCGTCGCTTTTCGGCGAAAAGATCGGCCCCGGCACGGCGAACACGTCCCGGCCCTGCTCGAGGGCCCAGGCGGCGGTGATGAGGGCGCCGCTTCGCCCGTGCCCTTCCACGACGACGACGCCCCGGGCGAGGCCGCTCAGCAGGCGGTTTCGCTCGGGAAAGGACGCCCGGTGGGGCCGCGCGTCCGGGGGATACTCGGAGAGGACGAGCCCCCGCTCGGCAATGGCGCGAAAGAGGGCCGCGTTCGACGGCGGATACGGGTAAAACAGCCCGCCGCCGAGGACGGCGATCGTCCCCCCGGGGCCTTCCAGGGCCGCGGCGTGGGCGGCGGCGTCGATCCCGGCGGCAAGGCCGCTTACGACACACCAGCCGGCGGCCGAAAGCCCTTCGGCGAGCGCCCGGGCGGCCCGGATGCCGTACGGGCTCGGCGTCCGCGTACCGACGACGGCGATCGCCGGGCGGCGAAGGAGCGAAAGATGGCCCCGGGCGTAGAGGACCGCCGGCGGATCGGGAATCTCCCGAAGCACCGGCGGAAAGGCATCCGCTTCCGGCGTGAGGACGACGATCCCGGCCGTCTTCAGCTTCCGGGCGGCGGCGGCGATCGCCTCCGGCCTAAGCTCGGCCCGAAGCCGCTCCGCCAGTTCCCGGCCGACCCACGGCGCCGGGTCGATGTTCCCGTCCAGAAAAGCGTCCCACCGACCCCGAAGCCCTTCGACGAGCGCCCGGAGTCGCCGGCGCCCGAGCCCCGGCAGGCGCCCGGCCAGCCAGAGCGCGGCTCCGACCCGGAGCGAAACCCCATGCCGCTCGACCACGTCGCTCCCTCCCTCGGCTTGAGAAACGTCCCCGATCCGTCGTTCGTCCTCCCAACCCGTCGTTCCGTCGGACCGATCCTGAAGTCACCGGCGGCCCGCTTGCGGGTCGGAGGCCGAGCGGATCGGGGGCTTTCCGACCCCTGCCGTATCCTTCGCCGTCCGATCGGCCGATTCCTTTTTTTCTGCCGAAAACGAAAAAGCCGCCTCCGACCCGCCGGCGGCGGCGCCTCCGTCCGGGGCGCCGCCCGCCGCGAGGATCGGAAAGCGGTGTTTTTCGGATTCCCCCTTCCCAAGCCGGGGCCCGGTTCAGCCGGTGACCTTGTCGAGGAGGCCCCGGACCTTCAGCGTCTCGACGAGCGTCTCGCCGATCGCCGCCGGCGTCGGCGCCACCCGGACGCCCGCCGCCTCGAGCGCCGCGACCTTTTCTTTGGCCGTCCCCTGACCGCCGGCGATGATCGCCCCGGCGTGGCCCATCCGGCGGCCCGGCGGCGCCGTCTGCCCGGCGATGAACGCGACGACCGGCTTCGTCATGTTCGCCTCGATCCACCGGGCGGCCTCCTCTTCCGCCGTCCCGCCGATTTCTCCGATGAGAATGACCGCCTCCGTGTCCGGATCTTCCTCGAACAGCTTCAACACATCGATAAACTCCGTCCCCTTGACCGGATCGCCCCCGATGCCGACGGCCGTCGACTGGCCGATCCCCCGGGTGGTCAGCTGGTGCACCGCCTCGTAGGTGAGCGTCCCGGAGCGGGAGACGATGCCGACCTTCCCCGGCTTGTGGATGTAGCCGGGCATGATGCCGAGCTTCGCCGCGCCGGGGGTGATGACGCCGGGGCAGTTCGGCCCGATGAGGCGCGTCGGGCGGCCTTCGAGGGCGCGTTTGACCTTGACCATGTCGAGCACCGGAATGCCTTCGGTGATGGCGACGATGAGCCGGATGCCGGCGTCGGCCGCCTCGAGGATGGCGTCGGCGGCGTACGCCGGCGGGACGAAGATGACCGACGCGTCGGCCCCCGTCGCCCGGACCGCCTCCGCCACCGTGTCGAACACCGGCACGCCGTGCACTTCCGTGCCGCCTTTGCCCGGCGTGACGCCGCCGACGACCTTCGTGCCGTACTCGATCATCTGCCCGGCGTGGAAGCGGCCGGCGTCGCCCGTGATGCCCTGGACGATGACCCGCGTGGTGTGATCGACGAGGATGCTCACCCCTCAGGCCCCCTTCCCGACGATCTCGACGATCTTCTGCGCGCCGTCCGCCATCGTGTCGGCCGAGATGATCGGGAGCCCCGAGCGATCGAGAATCGCCTTTCCGAGCTCGACGTTCGTCCCTTCCAGCCGGACGACGAGCGGCCGGTCGAGACCGACTTCCCGGGCGGCGGCGACGATCCCTTCGGCGATGATGTCGCACTTCATGATCCCGCCGAAGATGTTGACGAAAATCCCTTTGACGTTCGGGTCGGCGAGGATGATCTTAAAGGCCGCCGTCACCTTCTCCTTCGACGCGCCGCCGCCGACGTCGAGGAAGTTCGCCGGCCGGCCGCCGTAGAACTGGATGATGTCCATCGTCGCCATCGCCAGGCCGGCGCCGTTCACCATGCAGCCGATGTTGCCGTCCAGGGCGATGTAGCTCAGGCCGTACTTCGACGCCTCGACCTCTTTCGGGTCTTCCTCGTCCAGATCCCGAAGGGCGGCGACCTCCGGACGGCGGAAGAGGGCGTTGTCGTCGAAGTTGAACTTCGCATCGAGGGCGACGAGCTCCCCGCCGCGCGTGAGGACGAGCGGGTTGATCTCCGCCAACGAGGCGTCCTTCTCGACGAAGACCCGGTAGAGGTTCAGGAAAAACGGCACGGCCTTCCCGACCGCCTCCCGGGGCAGGCCGATGGCGTAGGCGAGCTTCCGCGCCTGATACGGCATCAGGCCGACCGCCGGATCGACCGTCTCCTTGACGATCTTCTCCGGCGCCCGGGCGGCGACCGCTTCGATCTCGACGCCGCCTTCCGAAGAGGCCATCACGACGACCCGGCCCGTCGCCCGGTCGACGACGGCACCTATGTAAAACTCCCGCTCGATCGCCGTCCCTTCTTCGACGAGCACCTTGCGGACGACCTTCCCCTCCGGCCCCGTCTGGTGCGTGACCAGCGTCCGGCCGAGGAGCGCCTCGGCGTGGGCGCGGACCTCGTCGAGGCTCCGGGCGAGCTTGACCCCGCCGGCCTTGCCGCGGCCGCCGGCGTGGATCTGGGCTTTCACCACCCAGAGGTCGCCCCCGAGACGGCGGGCGATCTCCACCGCCTCCTCGGCGCTCGTCGCCACCTCTCCGCGGGGCACCGGAACGCCGGATTCCCGGAGGAGCGCCTTCGCCTGATATTCGTGGACGTTCATTCCGCATCCCCCTTCATCCGCGCCGACAAAAAAGGGACGCCCTTCAGAGGAGGGCGCGGACGGCTTCCAGCGCGGCGTCGTAGTTCGGATGTTCCGTCACGTCGGGCACGAGTTCAATGTAGCGGATCACATCGTCTTTGTCCAGCACGAAAATCGCCCGGTGATCGAGGCCGAACTCCTTGATGTAGACGCCGTACGACAGGCCGAAGTTATGATCGTAGTAATCCGAAAGGACCGTCACCCGATCGATGCCGGCGGCGCCGCACCAGCGGGCCTGGGCCGTCGGAAGATCGCAGCTTACGGTGATGATCGCCACGTCCTCCCCGAGGCGGCTCGCCTCTTCGTTGAACCGCCGCGTCTGAGCGTCGCAGACCGGCGTATCGAGGCTCGGCACGACGCTGATGAGCTTCACCTTGCCGGCAAAATCGCCGAGCGTCGTCCGCTCGTCGGAAAACGCGCTCTTCCGGAGCCGGAAATTCGGCGCCCGATCGCCGACCTGAAGCTCCGGACCGACGAGGGTGATCGGCTGTCCTTTAAACGTCACCGCACCCAAGCGCTCCACCTTCGCCATCCTTTCCGCCGGTTCCTCCGCTTCCGCCGGCCCTCCGGCCGGGGCGTTCGCCTCTTGCGCCGCGGCCCTCGTCTCCCGCCGGCCGCGATACGAGGCGGCCGGCGGATCCGGCCGGGGTTCCTGGCCGGAGCCAAAACGGAAGCGGTCACGAAAATGCCGGCTTGTAATCTGTTTCACAAGTATTATACCGCCCCGCCCCGCCCGGAGCAATCGCCGGCTCGTCGGACGGCGGTCCACCGGACGGACGGGGGCGACGACGTCCGAGGAAAGGGCGCGGATCGCGACGAACCTCGCTCCCCGCGCAGAAGGAGACCGCCGACAATCGCCCATAAAAAGAAAAAACGGCCGATTCGCTCGGCCGAAATGACTTTCACGTTCCTTTCTGCACTTTCCGCTGTACTTTTCGCCCGCCGTCTGCCCCGTCCGCCCGCCGCTCCGCGCTTCCATCCGGCCGGATGCGGGCATTCCTCGTTCCCCGAGCCGCGAGACCGTCACTGGATGCGGCCCCGGAGGAAACGGCGGCGCTTGATCGCCTCGAGGCTCTGCTTCCGGGCGAGCGCTTCAAAGTCGTCTTCGTCCCACTCCGCCTCGGCGCTCGGCCGCTTCTCCCGGGCGTCGAGCCACTCCTTGAACTCCTCCCCGATCACCTGCTTCTGCCAGGCGAGCTGCTCTTCTTTCTTGTTGGGGAAGATCATCCCCTCTCACCTCCGTCTAACCGGTCTTCAACCCTCCGTCGGCCCGCCGGACCGAACGATCGGCCTGCGGGCCGCTGTAAGGCAAAAGCCGCTTTCACGGCGCTCCCTCGGGGTTAGGGCGGGCCGGCGGTGCCGTCAACCGACCGGCTTACAGAAAACGTCGCGTCCACCCTCCGACCGAATCGGCCTGCCCTCCCACCGCTTCCACCGCCCGCGCCGGGGCTCGCCTTTATTATACCACACCCCCCAAAAAATCAATACCCCATTGCAAATTTTCCTCCGCTTGTCACAAAGATGTTAAAAGGCAAGTTTCGCGGTGCCGACAAAAAATCCGCCGGTGATTTCAAAAAGGCAGCGCCGGCGTTTTCAAACGTTTTGGCTTATAACCTTTCGTCCCAACCATCCACCCGAAAGGCGAGCGCCTCCGCCACGTGCGCCTCCGCCACCTCGGCGGCGTCGTCCAGGTCGGCGATCGTCCGGGCCACCCGAAGCGCCCGGACCGCCCCGCGGCCGGTCAGGGCCGCCTGCCGGACGGCTTCGGTAAAAAGCCGCCGGGCAGCCGGCGTGATGGCCGCCGCCTTCCGGAGGAAGGCGACGTCCATCTCGCCGTTGAAGCGAAACGGCGTGCCGCGGAAGCGGTGATGCTGCCGTTCAAAGGCGGCGGCGAGCCGCCGGGCGAGGTCGGAGGCCCCGGACGGCGTCCCGGGCGGTCCGCCGCCGGGCGCCGGCTCCCCGCCGGGGACCGCCGACCAGAGGGAAAAGCCGTCCGGCCGCGGAACGTCGACGACGAGATCGAACCGGTCGGCGATCGGCCCGGAGATCTTTTGCCGGTAGCGGGCGATCTCCGGCGCCCGGCAGCGGCACCGGTGCCGCTCGTCCTCAAAGCCGTAGTAGCCGCACGGACAGGGGTTCATCGCCGCGATGAGCAGAAATCGGGCCGGATAGACGACGCTCCCGCGGGTGCGGCCGATCCAGACGCGGCCGCTTTCGAGCGGCTGCCGGAGCACCTCCAGCGCCCGGCGGGAAAACTCCGGAAGCTCGTCCAAGAACAAGACGCCCCGGTGCGCGAGCGTCACCTCGCCCGGCCGCGGCGGATTGCCGCCGCCGATGAGGCCGGCGGTCGTGATCGTGTGATGGGGCGCCCGAAACGGCCGCCTCCGGCGTTCCTCCGGCGGCCGCCGCATCCCGGCGACGTCGTAGATCGTCATCACCTCGCGCATCTCCGCCTCATCGAGCGGCGGAAGAAGCCGCGGCAGCCGCTCGGCGAGCATCGTCTTTCCCGCGCCCGGCGGGCCGATAAGAAGCGCCGAATGAAAGCCCGCCGCCGCGATGAGAAGCGCCCGCTTCGCCGCCGGCTGGCCAAAGACGTCGTCCAAATCGCCGTACGTGTGCGAAGGCTCCGGCTCCGACGGGACGACGGCCGCCTCCGCCTTCCCCTCGAGATAAGCGACGACGTCCCGGAGCGACGCTCCGAGGAACGCCGGATGCCGGACCCACGCGGCTTCCGGCCGGCTTTCGGCCGGAAGGACGATCGCCCGAAAGCCCGCCTCCTTCGCCATGAGCCCCATCGCCAGCGTCCCCCGAACGGCTTTTAAGCCGCCGTCCAGGGAGAGTTCGCCGACGAGAAGCAGCCGTTCGAGCGGCCGGCGGGGCCTGATCTGGCCATCCGCGGCGAGGATGGCGACGGCGATCGGAAGATCCAGCCCGGAGCCTTCCTTTCGCCGGTCCGCCGGCGCCAGGCTCACGGTGATGCGCCGGAGGGGAAACTGAAAACCGCTGTTTCTGATCGCCGCCCGGACCCGCTCCCGGGCCTCGCGGACGGCGCCGTCCGGGAGGCCGACGATATCGAAAACCGGAAGCCCGCCGGAGAGGTCCACCTCGACGGCGACGGGCAACCCGACGACGCCCTCGACGGTGGCGCCAAAAACGCGAACGACCATCCCCCACCCCCGCTTCCAAACGACGGCGCCGGCGGCCCCGTTCGCGCGAGCCGGATCACCGATCCGTCGCCGGCCGCGTTCCGACCTTATTCGCCAGGCCGGCGGCACCCCTGTCCGGCCGATCCCAGGCCGGCCGCCCGGCCTCACCCCCGCCTCAGCCGTCGGCGTACGGCCGGTCCTCATCGATCCACTTCGTCTTCTCCCAAAACGGCGTCCGGGTTCGCTCCGGCGGCGGGCCGTCGGGGTAGCCGAGGTAGACAAAGCCGACGATCTCGCCTTTTTCCCCGAGGCCGAAGAAATCCCGCACCTTCGGGTGGTACGTCTTTTTCCCGGTCCGCCACATCGCCCCAAGCCCCAGGGCGTGGGCGGCAAGCAGCATGTTCTGGATCGCCGCCGCCACCGCGGCCCGCTCCTCCGCCAGAACGACGTCCGGCCGCTCCGTCGGCACGACGGCGACGGCGATGACGACCGGTGCCCGGAACGGCTTCTTCGCCTCCCGTTCGAGTTTCTCCCGGTTTTCCGGCGTTTCGGGATCGACCATCTCCGCCTTGGCAAGCTCGACGAACAGCCGGGAAAGGGGCCGGCGCCCCTCGCCGGTGAGGACGAAAAAGCGCCACGGCTCCGTCCGGTGGTGCGTCGGTGCCCACGTCGCCGCCTCGAGGATCCGCTCGATCTTCTCCCGCTCCACCGGATCCGGCTTCACCCGGCCGATGCTCCGCCGCGTCCGGATCGCCTCCAGCACGTCCAACAGCGCTCTTCCTTTCCTGGTCGGTGATGCAAGGCCCCGGTCGGTGATCCGAGGTCCGGCGCAGGGATGCCGCGTCCTTGAACGCCGCGTCGTCGCTCGGGGACGCGCGGTCGGCGAACACGCGATGTTGAGAAAGGTCTCGGATCGCCCCGCGCCGGGCTTACCTCATTATAGCGCGCCGCCGGAAAAAAGGGACGCAAAAAGAGGGCCCGCGGTCCGAGCGGCTTCCGGCCCGCTTACGAAACGGCCAGAAGGGCCTGCCGGGCTTCCGCCGGACGGTTGGTGATGACGCCGTGCACGCCGTAGGCTTGAAGAAGCCGGATGTCCTCCGGCCGGTCGACGGTAAACGCCCGCACCCGGGCTCCGCACGCCGCGGCGTGGGCGGCAAGCTCCGGCGAGACGGTGAGGTAGTACGGATGAAGGTCCGCACCGCCGATCGCGGCGAGGTACCGGCACGGGTCGAACAGCCGGGCGACGGAGAGGATCGCCGCCCGCACCTCCGGGTGATCGCGCCGGAGGCGGCGGACGCTTTCGTGGTTGAACGACGAGAGGACGGTTCGCTCGACCAGATCATGCCGATGGAGAAGGGCCACCACGGTCTCCTCGAGGCCCGGCATCGGAAAGGGGGCGTTTTTGAGCTCGATGTTGAGCTTAAGGTTCGTCCCCCGCGCCCACGTGAGCACGTCCTCCAGCCGCGGCACCCGCTCGCCCCGAAAATCCGGGTGAAACCAGCGCCCGGCGTCGAGCCGGGCGAGCTCCGCCCACGTCTTTTCCCGGACGAAGCCGGAACCGTCCGTCGTCCGCTCCAGCGTCTCATCGTGGATCACCACGACGACGCCGTCCCGGGTGAGCTGCACGTCCAGTTCGATGCCGTCGGCGCCGGCGAGAAGCGCCGCCTGAAACGCCGCCAGCGTATTTTCCGGCGCCACCGCCGAAGCGCCCCGGTGCGCCCAGATCTCCACCCCGGTCCCTCCTCGTTAACCCGCCGGTCCGTCCGTTCCTTCCGCCCGGCGCCTTGTCGTCTCTCCGTCCGGCGCCGGAGGCGAACGCCTAAAACGCTCCGGCCAGATGGACGATCGCCGCCGCCCCGCCGGCAAAAGTCACCTCGACGACATCGAAGCGGACCGGCACCTCGCCCCGGCCGCTTCGGGCCAGGTAAGCCGCCGCGAGGCGCCGGAGGCGGGCCTGTTTGCGCCCCGTCACCGACTCCCGGCCGGTGCCGAAAGCGGTGCCGCGGCGGGTGCGCACCTCGACGAAGACGAGGCATCCGTCCATCTCGCCGATGAGGTCGATTTCGCCGTACCGGGTGCGAACATTCCGATCGATCGGGCGAAACCCCCGGGCGACGAGATGCTCGAGGGCCAGGGCCTCCCCCAGGGCGCCGAGCGCCCGGCGATCAAGCGTTCTGACGTCGGAGGGCCCGGCGCCGCCGGCGCCGGTCGATCCGGCCGCGCCGCGCGGTTCGACGTCGGGAGGTCCGGAGATTCCGTGCGATCCAGACGCCCCGCGCGGTTCAAGATCGCCGCGCGGAGCGGAATTTTTCGGCGGAACGCTTCCCGCCCGGCGGGCATCCGCCGGCCGCCGGGCACCGCCGCCTCCGCCCCCCTTCATGCCCGCTCCCGCCCGCGGCTTCCGGTTTCGCCCGCCGGCGCCGAGGCCAAAAAAGACAGGAATGTCCGGCGGTGCAGGGGCGTCGGGCCGAAGCGCTCCAGCCGTTCCCGATGTTCCTTCGTCCCGTACCCCCGGTGCCGTTCAAAACCGAACGCCGGATAGACCCGCCCCCAGGCTTCCATCCACCGGTCCCGGACGACCTTGGCCACGATCGACGCCGCGGCGATGGAGATGCTCCGACGATCCCCGTGCAAAAGAACCGTCTCCGGCACGCCCGCCTCTACGGGCAGCGCATCGACGAGGACCGCCTCCGGCGCCGGAGCGAGCCCCCAAAGCGCCCGCCGCATCGCGAGCCGCGTCGCCGGGACGATCCCCAGCCGGTCGATCTCCGCCGCCGTCGCCCGGCCGACGGCGACGGCCAACGCCGCCTCGAGGATGCGGCCGTAGAGCGCCTCCCGCCGCTTGGGGGACAGGCGCTTCGAATCGTCCAGCCCCGGAATCGGACGCTCCGGCGACAGGATGACCGCGGCGGCGACGACCGGCCCCGCCAGCGTCCCCCGGCCGACTTCGTCGACGCCGGCCAGGCGCCGGATCCCCGCCGCCCAGAAGCGCCGTTCGAACGCCTCTCCCGCCGGCAACGCTCATCCCTTCCTCTACATCTGGGGCTTCCGTTACATCTGGGGCTTCCGTTCCTGGACCCTTTTTTCGGTCCTATTGCCGGTCATCCCGCATCGGGATCCCGGTCGTGGGCGGGCTCCGACGCCGCCCTACGGGTGAAGCCAGCGGAACCGGTCGAGGGGCCAGAAGACAAACTCCGCCCGCCCGACGATGCGAGAAAGCGGCACGGGGCCGAGCACCCGGCTGTCGGTCGAATTTCGCCGGTTGTCGCCGAGGACGAACACCGTGCCCGGCGGCACCCGGTCCACGGTAAAATCTTCCGTAAACGGCAAATCCGGCGGCAGGTGCGCTTCTTCGAGCTCCTTTTTCCAGAGGGCCTTGTTTTCCGCCAGGTAAGGTTCGTCCACCGGCCGGCCGTTCACGTAGAGGACGTCGCGCCTCACCTCGAGTCGGTCCCCCGGAAGGCCGACGATGCGCTTGATAAAATCTTTGTCCGGCGTCGCGTGAAAGACGATGATGTCGCCCCGCTTCGGCGCTTCGAAGCGATAGATGAGCTTGTTGACGATGACCCGCTCGTGCGTCTCGAGCGTCGTCATCATCGACTCTCCGTCGACGATCGTCGGCGCAAAGACGTACGTTCTGACGAGCACCGACAGCACGACGGCGATGGCGATCGCCTTCGTCCAGTCCCACAGCTCTCGGGTGAGGGACCGCCGGCGCTTCGTCGCCTCCGGCGGAGCGGCGCCGCCTGCGTCGACCTCCGCCGCCTTGTGCTCGTCCGCCACATCCGGCCCCCCCTGTCGATCGACCCCAGTATACCCGATCCCGGGAAGCCGGCGCAAAGTCCCGGCCTGCCGGACCGCCCATGAAGTCCCGCCCGCCCGAAAGAAAAGAACGGCGCGCCGTGCGCGCCGCCCCTTCATTCGGGTTGGGACCCGGACGCCTCTTCGGCGACCGCCGCGGCCGGGGCCCCGGCCATCGCTTCCGCCTTCGGCTTCCGTTCTTTGATCTTCGCCGCCTTCCCGTGCCGCTCCCGCAGGTAATGGAGTTTCGCCCGGCGCACCTTCCCGGTGCGGACGACCTCGATCTTGTCGATCCGGGGCGAGTGCAGCGGAAACGTCCGCTCGACCCCGACGCCGTACGACACCTTGCGCACGGTAAACGTCTCGGAAATGCCGCCGCCCTGCCGCTTCAGGACGACCCCTTCAAACACCTGAACGCGCTCCCGGCCGCCTTCGACGACCTTGACGTGGACGCGAACCGTATCGCCGGGGCGAAAATCCGGCAGATCGTTCCGCAGCTGATCCGCGGTGATCTCGCGGATGATCGGATGCATGGCGTTCACCTCGCACGACATTTGCCATTATATCACGGGGCTCGCTCCCGTCGCAAGGCAGGCGGAAGATCGCCCGGGCGGAAAAACCCGGCGCGCCCCCGCCGGGCCTTCGCCGGCGCCGGGCGGCCGAACCGGCGCGCCGCGGTGCGGGAGGTCCCCCTGGCCCCCGCCGTCCCGGATCGGACGAGCCGAAGCGGCGGTTCGGCGGAGGATGCACCGTTCGCCGCCCCCCGTCCGTCGACGCCGGGCTCGGACCTCGGGCACCGCTCACGGCGCCTCGAAACTCACCGGCCCCAGCGCTCCGCTCCGGACTTCCCGTAAAAACAGCTCTGCGGCCGCCGCCGCATCGGCCGCGCCGCCGGGGCGAAGGAGCCCCCGCGCCGCCGCAAGCCGCGCCAAAAACACCGCCGGCTCCGGCAGGCCGGCCGCGCCGAACGCGCCGCCGCCCAAAGCCGTGCCGCCGCTCAAAGGGTCGCCCTCCAAAGCCACGCCGGGCTCATCCTCCCCGGCCGAGGCCGGCGCGGACGGCCCGCCCGCCGAAAGCACCGCCCCGTAGCGGGCCAAAAGCGCAGCCGGCTTCAAGTCGGCAAGGCGACGGTAGAGAAAGGCCGCCACCGCCTCCGCCTGAAAGCGATGCTCGGCGACGGCGCCGAGGGCGGCGAGAAGCAGCGCGCCCTCCGGATCGTCCAGCTTCGGCCAGAGAAGCCCCGGCGTATCCAGGAGCTCCACCCCGCCCCGGGCCCGAATCCACGCGAGGCCCCGGGTCACCCCCGGCCGGTCGCCCACTTTGGCCGCCCGCCGGCCGGCCAGGCGATTGATGAACGTCGATTTGCCGACGTTCGGCACGCCGACGACCATCGCCCGGGGCGGACGCGGGAGAAGCCCCCGCGCCCTCCGCCGGGCGGCGACGTCCCGGCCAAGACGCTCAAGGGCGGCGTACAGCGGGCCGAGACCGGCGCCCCGCACCAGATCGACCGCCACCGCCGCATCGGCCGCTCGCCGAAGCGCTTCGAGCCACGCCTGGGTCACGGCCGGATCCGCCTGATCCGCCTTGGTGAGGACGATGATCCGCCGTCGCCCGCCGAGCAGTTCCGGAAGGCGCGGATTCGCCGTCGCCCGGGGCGCCCGGGCGTCCCGGAGCTCGAAGACCGCATCGACGAGCTCGAGCCGCGCTCGAAGTTCCCGTTCCGCCTTGGCCATATGCCCGGGGAACCACTGAATGCTCATCCGTTCGCCTCCGTCCGGCCGCCGTCGCCCCGACCGTCATCGGCCGGTCCCCCTTTGGCCTCCCCGTCGCGGGCCGGACCGGCTTCCTCGCGCGCGTCGTCCGATCCCCTTTTGGCTTCACCGCCACCGGCCGGCCCGCTTCGCCCGGCCTCTCCGGTATCCTCCGGGCGCCGGGACGCCCCGGCCGCCTCGCCGCCGGCGTTCCGGGCAGCGTAAAAGGGAGTTTCGCGGCGCCTGCGCCGGAGCTTCGACTTCGGCGGCGGCAGCCGCCCGGCGGCCTCGAGGGCCCTGACGACCGCGGCGGCGACCTTCGGAAGCGACGTCTTCCCGCCGGCCGCCCGGACGACGGCGGCCGCCCGGAAAAGCGCATCGAGCGGCGCGTCGGCGCCGAACAACGCCCCGGCTCCCTCTTCCGTCCCGGCGCCGGCGGCCGCCTCCCGGCCGCCGGCCTCCGCCGCCCCCCCGCCGGTCTCCTCCGCTCCGGCGAGGGCGGCTTCTTCGCGGTCAAGGTCCGCCCAACGCCGAAGAAGCGCCGCCTCCTCCGCGTCCGGCGGGTGCAGCCAGAGCAGATCCGGCCGGCGAAGGAGCGTCCGAAGGAGCGCCTGCTCCTTCCGCCAGGCGGCGATCCGGGCGTGATGCCCGGAGCGAAGCACGGCCGGCACCTCCCAGCCGCGATACGACGGCGGCCGGGTGTAGTGAGGATACTCGAGCCGCCCCATGGCAAACGACTCCTCGACCGACGACCGTTCGCCGCCGAGAACGCCCGGAAGAAGCCGGACGACGGCGTCGACGAGCACCATCGCCGGAAGCTCCCCGCCGGTGAGGACAAAATCGCCGATCGACACCTCGTCCGTCGCCAGGTGCTCCCGGATCCGCTCGTCGAACCCTTCGTAGTGGCCGGCCAGCAAGATAAGGTGCGCTTCACGGCTCAAGCGTTCCGCCAGGCCGTGGGTGAGCCGCTCCCCCTGGGGCGTCAGGAGGATCAGCTTCGGTCGCCGCGTTTCCTTCGGCCGGGAAAGCCATGCCTCAAACGCCTCCGGTCCGCCCAGAAGCCCCTCGACGGCCCGGGCGATCGGCGGCACCTTGAGCACCATCCCGTCGCCGCCGCCGTACGGGACGTCATCGACCGTCCGGTGCCGGTCGCAAGCGTAAGCGCGAAAGTCCACGAGGCGATAATCCCAGAGGCCGGCCCGCCGGGCCCGACCGAGTATGCTCGCCTCGAACACCGGCGGAAAAAGCGCCGGAAAGAGCGTCAGCACGTCGATCTGAAGTTTCGGCGCCGCCCCCGCTGCGGGGCCCGGGATCCACGCGTCGGTCATCGTGCCCCTCCGCCGTCGTCCGGCAGAACGGAACCGGCTCCGTCGTCCGCCGGCGGGCGGGATTCGGAGCGGCCGGAAGGCCGCCCGCCCTTCCGGCCGCTTTTCCGGTGCCCCGGTCGGTCGGCGGCCCTGCCGGCGGCCCGCCGGGGCGGCGCCTCGGCTTCCGCCTCGTCGTCGAGGCCGGGCAGAAGCCGGACGACGATCCGACCGCCCTCCAAGTCGACCGCCCGAACCACGTCCGGAATGTACGGGAGGAGGAGATCCCGCCGCCCCGGCCGCGCGACGACCCAGACGTCGTTGGCGCCGGGCTTTAAGATCTCCTTCACCACGCCGAGGACGGCGCCGGCTTCGTCGACGACCGAAAGGCCGATGATCTGATCGAAGTAGTACGTCCCCTCCGGGAGGGGTTCCCGGTCCGCTTCGGCGACCTTGAGCACGGCGCCCCGGAGCGCCTCGGCCGCCTCGACGGTGTCGACGCCGCGGAACTTGACGAGGTAGACGTTTTTGTGCCGGCGGGCGCCTTCGACCTGCAGCGGTTCCGGAAGGACCGCCTCACGAGGAAGCGCCGGATCCGCCGCCGAAGCCGTCCGTCGGGCCGGTTCGGAAAGCGCCCCGGCCGCTCCCTTCGGGCCGGCCCCCGCCTGCCGAACGTCCCCCTCTTCCCGAAAGGCGTACAGCGTGCTCCCGGGGCGGAACCGGGCTTCGGGAAAATCGGTCACGGCGAGGACGCGGACTTCCCCTTTGAGGCCGTGGGGGGCGACGATCCGGCCGACGTTAAAGTAGCGCACGGGCACACCCCGCCTTTTTACCAGCGCTTCCCGTCCTGATCATCTTCCTTGGGCCCCGCGCCGCCGGGAATGGCCGGCGCTTTCGCCGCGAGCCCGCCCCCCCTCCCATCAGGCGGCCGGCGGCGCGGAGCGCTTCGGCGAGGCGCTCAGGCGCCAGCCCCTTCGGTGCCGGACAAAGTCGCCGGTTCCGCCGCGTCGGAAGCCCGGTTCTTTTCCGCCCGGCGGGCCTCATAGAACGCCTTGAGCACCCCGGTCCGCCGGAAGAGGGAACGGACGGTTTCCGTCGGCTGGGCCCCGTTTTTCAGCCAGTAGACGGCCCGCTCGACGTCCACCTTGACGTCCGCCGGGTCGGTGAGGGGGTTGTAGTAGCCGATCTCCTCGATGAAGCGGCCGTCCCGCGGCGAACGGGCATCGGCGACGACGATGCGGTAAAAGGGGCGCTTTTTCGCGCCGAGACGGCGCAGGCGAATTTTGACCATGCCGGCGATCGCCTCCTTTTTGGCCTGATGGATCTTTTCGCAGACCGACGATCCGTCGGAAAATGAAAAGGCACAAGAGACTCAGCGGCGCAAGAGAACTCGAGGTTGTTAGGGGAAAGGAAACGGAAACTTAAAGCCCCGCGGACCTTTGCCTTTTTTGCCGCCCATCTTCGCCATCTGCTTCATGAGCTTCCGCGCCTCTTCGAATTGCTTGAGGAGGCGGTTGACGTCGGCGACGGTGGTGCCGCTCCCGGCGGCGATCCGCTTCCGGCGGCTGTAGTTGATGATCTCCGGCCGCTCCCGTTCTTCCGGCGTCATCGAGAGGATGATCGCCTCGAGGCGGGCGAGCTGCTTTTCGTCGACCTGGATCTGGCCGAGCCGGGCGCCGACGCCGGGGATCATCTTGAGGAGCTCTTCGAGGGGGCCCATCTTCTTAAGCTGCCGGAGCTGGTCGAGGAAGTCGGTGAGCGTCCACTCCGCCCGGCGGAGCTTCCGCTCGAGCTCCCGCGCCTTTTGTTCGTCGACTTCCGCCTGGGCCTTTTCGATGAGGGTCAGCACGTCGCCCATGCCGAGGATGCGGGAGGCCATCCGGTCGGGGTAAAACGGCTCGAGGGCGTCGAGCCGCTCCCCGGTGGCGGCAAACTTGATCGGCACGCCGGTCGCCGCCTTGACGGAAAGGGCCGCCCCGCCCCGGGTGTCGCCGTCGAGCTTCGTCAGGATGACGCCGGTCAGGGTGAGGGCGGCGTGGAAACGCTCGGCGACGGCGACCGCCTCCTGACCGGTCATGGCGTCGACGACGAGCAGAATCTCGTCCGGTCGGACGGCCGCCTTCACCGCCTCGAGCTCCGCCATGAGGGCGGCGTCGATGTGGAGGCGGCCGGCGGTATCGACGATGACGACGTCCCGCTCTTCCGCCCGGGCTCGGGCGAGTCCGGCTTCGGCAATGGCGACCGGATCGGTGAGGGCGCCGGGGAGGTGGACGGGGACGTCGATCGAGCGGCCGAGCACCTCAAGCTGGGTCACCGCCGCCGGTCGGGTGACGTCGGCGGCGACGAGGAGCGGCTTTTTCCCCCGCCCGGCGAGGTGCCGGGCGAGCTTGCCGGCGGTCGTCGTCTTCCCGGCGCCCTGAAGGCCGACCATGAGGATGACCGCCGGCCGCCGGGCGAGGTTCAGTTCGGCGAGGGTGCCGCCGAGAAGATCGACGAGCTCGTCGTAGACGATCTTGACGACCTGCTGGGCGGGATTGAGGGATTTTAAAATTTCGGCGCCGACGGCCTTCTCCCGGATGCGGCCGATGAGCGGCCGGACGACCTTGACGCTCACGTCCGCTTCCAGAAGCGCGAGGCGGATCTCCCGCAGGGCCTGATCGACGTCGGCCTCCGTAAGACGCCCCCGCCCCCTCAGGCGGCGAAACGCCTCGCTGAGGCGCGCCGTCAGCGATTCAAACGCCATCGTCTCCCTCCTTTCCGGCCGATCGCCCGTCCTCCGGACCGGCCGCGCCGCCCGATCCCGGCGAAGCGCCGGAGGTCTCCGGCGCTTTCCGGACAGCGCGCCCGGGCCGTGACGGATCGCTTCGGCGGATCGGCGCTCCGCTTGGCCGCTTCGCCCGATGTCCGAAAGCGGACCTTTCCTGGGAAAGCGGCCGGCTTTGGGCGGAGGGCGCCCGGGCGCTCGGTTCCGGTGCTTCTTCGAGCGCCCGGAGCGCGGCGGCGATCTTCGCGAGGTCGCCGGCCGCCGGACAGTCGCGAAGCGCCCGCAGGCGGGCCTCGAGCTCCGACAAAAGCGCCTCCCGCTCGCGGCTCCGCTCGAAGAGGCCGAGGACGGCTTCCAGCCGGTTGAGGGTCGCCTCCGCCCGCCGGAGGAGGGCGTGGACCGCCTGGCGGCTCATCCCGAGGGCGTCGGCGACTTCCGCCAGCGACCAGTCCTCAAAGTGATAGAGGACAACCGCCCGGCGCTGTCGTTCGGAAAGCAGCCCGCCGTAAAGATCGTACAGCGAGGCCACCCGCGCCCGCTTCTCAAGCACGGTTCGTCTCCTTTGCCCGAAATCCCCAAGGCCGGGAAGAACGCATCGTCCGGCCGGAGCCGCCGCTTAGCATACCAGAGCTTTTTTGCGGTGTCAAGGTTCGGATTTGACAGGGGGCGCCCGCTTCCCTGCGCCCCCTGGCGCCGCTTTACTTTCTCTTATCCGATCCGTTACAGACTCTTTACTTTCTCTTCATATGCCCTTCAAAATCCCGTGTTATTTTGAGAGGGTGGCCACTTTACCCGCACGTTGAGGTGAGCCCGTTGCGCGTCGAACTTGAAGGCTTAAGCATGCGCTTCGGCGACGTCACGGCCGTCGACCGTCTCGATGCCGTCATCGAGTCGGGCGAGCTCGTCGCCCTTCTCGGCCCGAGCGGATGCGGCAAGACGACGACCCTCTTTTTGCTCGCCGGGCTGTATCGCCCGACGGCCGGCGTCATCCGCTTCGATGGAGCGGTCGTCAATGACGTGCCGCCGGAACGGCGAGAAATCGGGATGGTCTTTCAAAACTACGCACTCTATCCCCATATGACGGCGTTCGACAACATCGCCTTTCCCCTGAAAGTACAAAAAATCCCGAAAAACAGGCGACGGGAGATGGTGCTGGAGATGGCCCGCCTGGTGCGCATCGAATCTCTTCTCGAGCGAAAGCCCGCCCAGCTCTCCGGCGGCCAGCAGCAGCGGGTCGCCATTGCCCGGGCGCTCGTCAAGCGGCCGAAATTGCTGCTCTTGGACGAGCCGCTTTCCAATCTGGACGCCCGTCTTCGGCTGGAGATGCGGGAAGAAATCCGGCGCATCGTCTCGAACGTGGGGATCACGACCGTCTTCGTCACCCACGATCAAGAGGAGGCCATGAGTCTCGCCGACCGCATCCTGCTGATGCGGGAGGGGCGAAAAGTCCAGTGCGACGCGCCGGACATGCTGTACCTCCGACCCGCACACCGGTTTGTGGCCGAATTTCTTGGCAATCCGCCGATCAACCTCCTGTCCGCTCGCGTCGGCGCCGGGGGCCGCTGCCTCCTTTTGAACGGCGGAACCCCCCTGACCGACCTCCCCGAAGACATCGAGCCGCTTCCCCCGGAGACGCCGGTGGTCGTCGGCATCCGCCCGGAAGATTTCCGCCTCGAGGCGGCCGGCGTCGCCCTCGGAGATCCGAGCGCGTGCAGAGGCAAAATCGCGGGACGGGTGGCGGTTCGCGAGACCACCGGTCGGGAGACGCTCCTTCGCGTCGAGACGTGCGCGGGAGCCGTCCGCGTCCTCGCACCGACCGGAAAAGCCCCGCACCCCGGCACGGCGGTCGTCTTGACGGTTGAGCCGTCCGCCCTCCATCTTTTCCATCCCGAAACCGGCGAAAGCCTGCGGAAGATTCCCCAAGGCCTCCCGAAGGCGGCTTCCGGCGTTCAACTCGCCTGATTTTCCGGGAGGGACGGCCGATGCCGGACAAGCCCAATCTGCGTTCCACCGCCAAAGCTTTCGTCTATCTTGCCCCTGCGCTTCTCGTGCTGGGGACGTTTACGAT
The DNA here is from genome assembly GCF_001653195.1 of Hydrogenibacillus schlegelii. GTDB lineage: Bacteria > Bacillota > Bacilli > Thermicanales > DSM-22653 > Hydrogenibacillus > Hydrogenibacillus schlegelii. The sequence continues at coordinate 122,634 of NZ_JXBB01000012.1, read as the reverse complement.
TTACCCCATCGTCGAGTCGTTCCTTTTGAGTTTTTACACGGACTACGACTATTTTCACGACCGCGTCTATCGACTGGGCTTCGACAACTATCTGTATCTCCTCAAGGATCCGGAGTTTCATCTGGCGCTCCGAAACACCGCGGTTTTCGTCATCGGCGTCGTGCCGATCTCCATCGCCCTCTCCCTCGGCATCGCCCTCATGCTTTACCGGCCGATCCCGCTCCGCTCGTTTTTCCGGACGGTCTACTTCCTGCCGACGGTGACGTCCGTCGTGGCGGTCGCCGTCGTCTGGCGATGGATTTTTCACTCCGACTACGGGCTTCTCAACTTCGGGCTCGGTTTGCTCGGGATCCAACCCGTTCGGTGGCTCACCGATCCCCGCTGGGCCCTCCCGGCCCTCATCCTGTTCGCCATCTGGAAGAGCCTCGGCTACAACATCGTCCTTTTCCTCGCCGGGCTTTCGAACATTCCGGAGACGTACCACCTCGCCGCCCGCCTCGACCGAGCCGGGCCGTGGCGGCGATTTTGGTCGATCACCTTTCCGCTCCTCTGGCCGACGACCTTTTTCGTTTCGATCGTCTCGATCATCGGCGCCTTTAAGGTGTTCGACGAGGTCTACGCCCTGTTCGGCGGAAGCCCCGGGCCCCTCTCAAGCGCCCTGACGCTCGTCTACTACATTTTCGTGAAGTTTTATCGGGAACAGGATTACGCCGTGGCCTCCGCCGCCGCCTACGTGCTTTTCCTGATCACCTTCCTGCTGACCGTCATCCAACTTTGGATCGGCCGAAAGCGGACGGCCGTCTGAGGGCCGTTCATGCTCCAAAACGGAAAGGGGACCGCCCGTGATTCGCGACGCCTTATCCCGGGGGACGATTCTCTTCCTCCTTTCCCTCGGCGCGGCGCTCATGCTTCTTCCTTTCGCCTGGATGATCTCCACGTCTCTCAAGGCGCCGAACGAAGTGATGCTCATGCCGCCGAAGTGGATGCCTTCGGAGTGGCACTGGGACAACTATGTCCGGGCGCTCACGATGGCGCCGTTCGGCCGTTATTTCCTGAACAGCGTCCTCGTCACCGCCCTTTCGACGCTCGGTGAACTCATCACGACGATTCTCGCCGCCTATGCCTTCGCCCGTCTGTCGTTTTGGGGACGGGACTTCCTTTTCAGCTTGCTTCTCGGCACGATGATGGTCCCCGGCGAAGTGCTGCTCGTCCCCAACTACGTAACGCTTGCTCGTCTGGGCTGGATCGACCGGTACGAAGCGCTCATCATCCCGTGGACGGCGAGCGTGTTTGCCATTTTCCTTCTCCGGCAGCATTTTCTTTTCGTGCCGAAGGAGCTCGGTTACGCCGCTCGCGTCGACGGCGCCGGAGACTTTCGCTTCCTCTGGACGATCATGGTCCCGATCGTCCGGCCGGCCATCGTGACGATCGTCGTCCTGAAGGCGATCGGGAGCTGGAACGCGTTTCTCTGGCCGCTCATCGTCACCAACAGCCGGGAGATGCGCACGCTTCCCGTCGGTCTGACCGCCTTTACGACCGAGGCCGGGACGGCTTACGAACTCCTCATGGCCGCTTCGGCGTTCGTCATCGTGCCGATGATCGTCCTTTACCTCCTGTTGCAGCGATCGATCGTCGAAGGACTGGCCCGGACCGGAATCAAAGGTTGAGGGGGGATGCCGGCCGTTTCGGGTGGCCGCCGTCGCGCCTTCATCGCTGGCCAAACGCTTCGGACAAGGAGGACCGGTGGATGATTATGATACGGCGCATCCGTTTCGTCCTGGCGCTCGGCCTCATCCTCGTTGCCGCCGCCTGCGGCAAGCCTGAAACGACGCCTCCGGCGCCTGCAGGAAGCGACAAAAGCGCGCCATCATCGGCGGCCGACGAGACGGACGACGCCGCTTTTCCGACGCGTCTTCGCGGTCCGGTCGAAATTACCTTCTGGCATGCGATGACCGGCCATCACGAAGAGGCGCTCAAGGCGATCGCCGATCGCTTCATGGCCGAACATCCGGATATCCGCATCAAGCTTGTCGGCCAGGGCAACTACGGCGACCTGCAGGAAAAGCTCACCGCCGCCGCGAAGTCGAAGACACTTCCGGTGATGGCCCAGGTGATCGAAACGTGGGTGACCGACTACCAACAAAACGGCCTCGTTCAGGATCTTACGCCCTACATCGAACATCCGGAGATCGGCTGGACGAAGGAAGAATTGGAGGACATCATCCCGGTGTTCCGGGAGGCCAACCGGTGGGACGGCCGTTTCTTTTCCCTCCCCTTCAGCAAAAGCACCCAGATCTTGTATTATAATACCGATCTTTTCCAGGAACGCGGCGTCGAGGTGCCGAAGACGTGGGACGAGCTCCGGCAGGCGGCCGAAAAGCTCACCTTTGAGCGAAACGGCAAAAAGGTCATCGGCATCGGCTTTGAAAACTCCGTCGGCTGGCAGTTCCACATGTGGGTGCGGCAGGCCGGCGGACGCTACATCGACGAAGCGACCGGAACAGTCCTTTTCGACAGCCCGGAAGGCCGACAAGCCCTTGACTTTATCGCCGGGCTGTTCAAAGATAAGATCGCCCGCTTGGCCGGTGAAGACCAGTACATGTCGAATCCGTTCGGCCGCGGCGACGTGGCGATGTACATCGGTTCCTCGGCGGGCATCCCGTTCGTCGCCAAGGCCGCCGAAGGGAACATCCACTGGGCGGCGGCGGCGGTTCCGGCCGGAGCGAAACGGGCCGTCCCCTTTGCCGGAAACGCCGTCGCCGTGTTCGATTCGGCCACGCCGGAGGAAAAACTCGCCGCCTGGCTGTTCATCAAAACGCTCCTGAACACGGACAACACCGCGTACTGGGCCAGGGAGACGGGGTACCTCCCGATCCGCCGCTCGGCCCTCGAAAGCCCGATCTGGAAGGACTTCGTGAAGGACCATCCCGCCAACGGGGTCGGCACCGAGCAGTTTGACGCCGGTTTCTTCGATCCGCGCATCCCCGGCTTTGACGCGGCGATGAAGATCGTGCAAAAGGAAATCGAAGCGGTTCTCCTCGGGGAAAAAGCGCCCGGCGCCGCGCTTCCCGATGCCGCCGCCAAGGCCCAGGCGGAGATCGACCGGGCCAAGGCGCGCTCCCGCGAGTAAAGCCTTCGCGGGAAGGCGGGACGTTTTGCCCCGAGCCGGGCCCAGACCGGGCCTGCCGAAAATAAAGCCGGCCAAAATAAAAATTGAGAAGAGGAGACCGTCGCGATGAGCGCGATCACTTTCTTCGGGGGGCTTTGGACGATCGGCGGCACGATCGTCATGCTCGAGCATGGCGATCACCGCCTTCTTTTTGACTTCGGCCTCGTCTACGAACCGGAACGGGCGGTGCTGGAGGCGTCGATCCGTCCGCGGGCGGCCTTTCGCCTCGCCGATCTCATCCGCCTCGGGCGGGTGCCGGCGATCGACGGTCTCTACGCTCAGGACGCCCTTCGGGCGCCGGCCGGCGACCCGCGACTTCCCCGCCCCTTTTCCCCGGAGGGGCCGGCGACGGCGGTGGCGGTGTCGCATCTCCATCTCGACCACGCCGGCGCCGCCGGCTGGGTGGCACCGGACATCCCCGTCTACGGAAGCGAGCCTTCCCGGGCGCTGGCGGAAGCCCTCGCCGAAATCGGCGAGGGCATCCATCCGGCGCGGGCGCTTTTCGGCGTCCCGTTCGAGACGCCGGTTCGCCACGGGCCGATCCGCTTCTTTTTCGTCCCCGTCGACCACGACGTCCCGGGGGCGGCGGCATTGTTCATCGAAACGCCGGAGGTGCGGATCGTCTACACCGGCGACTTTCGCCTGCACGGCGCCCGCCCGGAGCTGACGGCGGCGTTTCTCGAACGGGCGCGGGCGTTTCGGCCGGATCTCCTTCTCATCGAAGGGACGACGATCGGCCCCCGGGAAGCCCTTCCGGATGAGGCGTTGACCCCCGAGGCGCCGCCGCCGGAGGGGGCCCTTTCGGAGGCGGATGTGCGGGCGGCGCTCACGGCCGCCTTTCGGGAGACGGAGGGCCTCGTCGTCGTAAACGTCTATCCGTGGAACCTGGACCGGCTGGAAGGGGTGCTTCAGGCGGCCGAGGCCGCCGGCCGACGGGTCGCCGTCGAACCGGCCGTCGCCCACCTGCTTCGGCGGCTCCGGGGCCTTCGGCCCCTCGTCTACGTGCCCGACCTTCGGGCGCCGGAAGCCGGTGTGGCGCCGGAGATCGTCGCCGCCCCGTGGTGGGAGGCGCTCTGGCGGGAGGCCGACGGGGTCGACGCCGCGACGATCCGCCAGGCGCCGGAAGCCTTCGTCGTACAAAACCGGTGGGAGAACGCCTTCGCCCTCCTCGATCTTCCGACCGCCGGCGGCCGGTACATTCAAAGCGGCGGCGAGCCGATGGGCGGCTTTGACCCCCGGTGGCGCCACCTCGAGGCGTTCGTGCGAAAGCTCGGCATGACGCTTTCGGTTGTCCACAGCGGCGGCCATGCCTGGCCCGGGGATCTCCTCCGGGCCGCCGCGGCGATCGGCGCCCCCACCGTCGTGCCGCTCCACAGCCGCTTCCCCGAGCGGCTCGCCGTCCGGCTGCCGGGGGCCGTCTTTCCCGCCGCCGGCCGGCGATATCGGCTTCGGCGACTCGCGGCGGAGCGGGGCGTCGTCTTGAAGTAACTTCGCGGACGCCGGCCGCGGGCCTCTTTTTTTGCGGGCGGAGCCTCGCCGTGTTCGAAGGCGTAAGGCCCCATCCGAAGCCAAAAAGGCCCAGACGGCGTCGGAGCCGACGCGGCTGGGATCAAGAAGTCGGGAGGAGAAGCGAACACGCCGATGACGACTTTGTCCTTTCAGGTTGCCCGGTTCGATTTTCCCGGCGGACCGCGGATCTTTGCCCGGCCGGCCGCCGAGCTCGTCGCCGAAACCCCGGAGGAAGTTCCGGCCGTCCTCGCCGCCGTCGACGCCGCCCGCCGCGCCGGCCGATGGGCGGTCGGCTTTCTGACCTACGAAGCCGGGGCGGCGTTTTGGCCGAACCTGCCTCTTCCGCGCGCGGAAGAAGGGGGGGCGGCGCGCCTCCCGTTCGCCTGGTTCGGCCTTTTCGAAAGCGACGGAAGGGACCGCGCCGGCGTTTTGCCGGCAGACGGAAGGGCGGGAAACGGCCCCGGACCCCGCGGCGGAGCGCCGGCCGTCTCCGGCGCCGCCCCCTCCGGGATGCCGCGGGAAAAAGAACCGGCCGCCGGCGGGGCGCCGGCCGAAGACGCGGCGGACGGCGCCCCGCCCCCGGAAGCGGACGAGGACTTCGTTGGGGTGGACGGCGGCATCGACGGGGAAGACGGCAGCTGGCCGGCGCTTCTTGCCGCCCTGGAGGCCGGATCGGCACCGGACGGGATGCCGTCGGAGGCGACCTGGGCGGCGTACCGGGCGGCGTTTTCCTCCTTGATCGCGGCGCTCACCCGGGGCGAGGCAGAAGTCGTGAATCTCACCTTCCGCCTCGCTCTGCCGCTTGCCGGTGCCGGGCATGCGACCGGCGATGACGGCGGCTTTTTCCGCCTCTACCGGCGCCTCCTTCGGCGGCAAGGGGCCGGCTACGGCGCGTTTTTGGATTTTGGCCGCCTGAAGATCCTCTCGGCGTCGCCGGAGCTTTTTTTCGCCTGGGACGGCCGGACGCTCGCGATGCGGCCGATGAAGGGGACCGCGCCTCGGGGGCGATACCCCGAAGAAGATGCCCGGCGGCGGGCGGCGCTTTTCGCCTCGGCCAAAGACCGGGCGGAACTTTTCCGGACCGCCGCCGGCATCGCCCGCGAGCTCGCCGCCCTGGCCGAAGGCGGCGCCGCCGGGGTCCGGATCGGGGAGCCGGTCCTCGAGGCCTACCCGACCGTCTGGCAGCTCACCGCGCCCGTCGAAGCGACGACGCGGCCGGAGGTGAGGCTTTCCGATCTCTTCCGGGCGCTTTTTCCGAGCGGGAGCATCGCCGGCATGCCGAAACGATCGGCCCTCGAAATCATCGGCCGGCTGGAGCAAAGCCCGCGGGGGATCTACACCGGCGCCATCGGCATGGCCGGCCCCGACGGCGCCGTGTTCAACGTCGCCATCCGGACCGCCGTCGTCGACGTCGGCGCCCGGCGGCTCCTCTACGGCACCGGAAGCGGCATCACCGCCCGTTCCGTCGCCCGGCGGGAATACCGGGAAGCGCTGCTTAAAGCGGGCATTTTGCTCCGGCCGGCCGCCCCGCCGCCGGCGCTCGTCGAGACGATGCGCCTCGAAGACGGGGCGGTGTTCCTCGAGGCGCTCCACCTGGCGCGTCTTTTTGCCTCGATGCGCCATTACGGCTTTCCGGACCGGACCGCCGACATCCGGAAGGCCCTGGAGGCGGCGAAACGCCGGCATCCGGCCGGCCTCTTTCGCCTTCGGCTCGTCGTTTTCCGAACGGGCGCCGTCACGGCCGACGCCGCTCCCCTCGGGGCGCCGTGGGACGACCGGCGGCGGCTTGCCCTCCTTCCGGCGCCGGACCTTACGGGGGCGGTGCTGGCCGTCCCGGCCCGGACGCCGATCGACGCGGATGACGACCGCTGGTGGCACAAACGGCTCGATCGGGCGCCGTACGAAGCCCGGTTGGCCGAAGCGGCGGCGACGACGGCGAACGCCGCCCTCCCGGTTCCATCCGGCGGCCTCGACGTCCTCCTCTGGAACGGCGCCGGGCGGCCGACGGAGCTTTCCCGCGCCAACCTCGTCGTCGAACGGGACGGGCACCTCTGGACGCCGCCCTTATCCGACGGCCTCCTCCCGGGCGTCTTCCGGGCCCATCTCCTCGCCGCCGGATTTGTCCGGGAAGCGCCGATGACATGGCGCGATCTTTGCACGGCCGACCGCCTCTGGGCGGTCAACAGCGTCCGGGGCTGGATGCCGCTTCGCCTGTGGGCGGGAGACGGAGATCGGCCTCGACCGTAAACCCGACGCACGCCCGGCGCGTCAGTCCCGGCGCGTACGGAGGCTTCCGAAGGGGCCGCGTACCTGCAAAATCCGCGCAACGTCCGTCCCGGCGCGTCCGGAAGTTTCGGCGCCGCGTCAGCCGCCGCGGAGCTCGACCGCGGTCGCCGCCGCCGGCGCTTCGGCGAGGATGCGCGCTCTCAGACGCCTGAGCCGATCCGGCGGCGTCGGCTCGGTGCCGGCGATCTCGGGGGCCATCACCCCCGGAGCGGGCCGATACGCCTGCAGGACGAGTCGGGGCACCGGCCCGATCCAGCGCACCGCCCGCAGGATGGCCTCGTCCTCGTGGAGTTTTGGCGTCACCGTGATCCGGATTTCATAAGGGACGCCGCTTTCCCGGAGGACGGCCGCCGCCGTCCGGACCCGCTCCGGCGCCCGGGGATCGGGCGCATAGCGACCGTATCGTTCGGGCGCATCTTTGACGTCCATCGCGACGAAATCGACGAGCCCGCGGGCGAGGAGGTCCGCGAGCGCGTCCGGCCGGTCGCCGGCGGTATCGAGCTTCACCCGGTAGCCGAGCGCCTTGACGGCGGCGAGAAAATCCGGAAGGTCCTTCCAGAGCGTCGGCTCGCCGCCGGTGACGGCGACGCTTTCCAGCCGCCCGCGGCGCTCCGCGAGCAGGCGGAGCGCCGTCTCGGGAGGCATTTTCGGCGGCCGAACCCGCTAGAGGAGGGCGTTGTGGCAAAACGGACAGCGGAAGCGGCACCCGCTCGTAAACACCGTCGCGGCGAGGTGGCCCGGATCATCGAGGAGCGAAAGCGGCAAAAGATCGTAAAACATCGCTTTCATCGCCTCCCGTCGTTCTGTCGTCCGCGCCGCGACCCTTCACCGCGCCGAGGCGGGAAGTTCCGGCCGAAAGACGAGCCGCTCGGCAAACTCCTGCCGCTTTCCGTCGTTCCACCGCCGGACGGGCCGGTAGTAACCGACGACGCGGCTGTAGACTTCCGTCGGACGGCCGCAGTGCGGACAGGTCGGCACCTCCCCGGGAAGGTAGCCGTGGGCATCGCAGACGGAAAAGGTCGGCGTGAGCGTCACATACGGAAGCCGCGTCGTCTCGAGCACCGTCCGGAGCAGCTTTCCCGCCGTGCGGCCGTCGGGAAGCGCCTCGCCGAGAAAGATGTGGAACACCGTTCCCCCAGTATATTTTTCCTGCAGCGGCTCTTCGAGGGCGATTTGCTCGAACAGATCGTCCGTCGCCCCGACGGGAAGCTGCGTCGAATTCGTGTAGTACGGCGCTTCCGGCGTGCCGGAGGTGACGATGTCCGGGTAGCGGGACCGATCGATCCGGGCGAGGCGATACGACGCCCCTTCCGCCGGGGACGCCTCGAGGTTGTAGAGATTCCCCGTCTCCGCCTGAAAATCTTGGAGCCGCTCCCGGATGAAATCGAGCACCCGGGCGGCGAAGGCGACCCCTTCCGGTTCGAGGAGGGAAGGGAGGCCGAGGTTGAGAAGCGCTTCGTGCATGCCGATGACGCCGATCGTGCTGAAGTGATTTTGAAAATAACCGCCGCTTTCCCGCCCGCCAACGGGACGCCCGCCGGCCTCCGGCTCCGTCAAGGCGAGAAAAAGCCCCGGCGCCCCGCCGCCGGACCCGACCCCGGGCCCGGTCCCGACCCCGGCGTCGGCGCCGTCGCCCGGATCCCCGGCCGGCGCCAGATGGCGCAGATAATGGCGCGTATACGGATACAGCCCCGCCGCCATCCACCGCTCCAGGGCCGCCCGCTTTCGCTCCAGGCTGTCCTTGGCCAGCTCAAGGAGCCGCTCGAGCCCCCCGAAGAACGCCTCCGGCGACGTCGCCCGGTAGGCGAGCCGCGGCAGGTTCAGCGTTACGACGCCGATGCTTCCCGTAAGCGGATGCGCGCCGAACAGCCCCCCGCCCCGGCGCCGGAGCTCCCGATTGTCCAGCCGGAGCCGGCAGCACATGCTACGGGCGTCCTCCGGCCGCATGTCCGTGTTGATAAAATTGCTGAAATACGGTGTGCCGTATTTGGCCGTCATGGCGAGGATCGCCTCGACGACCGGGCTGTCCCAGGGAAAATCCGGCGTCACGTTGTACGTCGGGATCGGAAAGGTAAACACCCGACCCGCCGCGTCCCCCGCCATCATCACCTCGGCAAACGCCCGATTGAGCATGTCCATCTCCCGCTGAAACTCCCCGTAGACCCGGTCCGTCCGCCGCCCGCCGATGATCACCCGCTCCTCCCGCAGCATCGGCGGGACGACGAGATCAAACGTGAGGTTCGTAAACGGCGTCTGGAACCCGACCCGCGTCGGCACGTTCAGGTTAAAAATAAATTCCTGCATCGCCTGTTTGACGTCTTCGTACGACAGGCCGTCGTAGGCGATAAACGGCGCCAGGTAGGTGTCGAAGTTGGAAAACGCCTGGGCGCCGGCCGCCTCCCCCTGAAGCGTGTAAAAGAAATTCACGACCTGCAGCAGCGCCGTCCGGAAGTGCTTCGGCGGCCGGCTCGCGATCTGCCCCGGAACGCCGCCGAAGCCGTGGAGGAGGAGATCCTCCAGGTCCCAGCCCATGCAGTAGACCGACAGGGAATTGAGATCGTGCAGGTGAAAGTCGCCGCCGACGTGGGCCTCCCGGATCGCCGGCGTGTACACCCGCTCGAGCCAGTAGGCGGCGGACGCCGCGCCGGAGAGGTGCTGATTGAGCCCTTGCAGCGAGAAGGCCATGTTGCTGTTTTCCCGGACCCGCCAGTCCCGCTTCGTCAGGTAGTCGTCGATGCGGGCGAGGACGTCCATCCCCATCCCTCCTACAAGTAGTGTTTCCAAAGATTTTGGGACACCACATCTAGGATAGCCCCGGGCCGCCGCCGCGGACAAGGTCGGAACGCCGCGGGTCAACAAAGATTTGAATTCACCGTCTATTTTTGCCGTAGCCCCGTTGTTTACGCTGCCGATGAGGGTTAATCCTTCGCCCGGGACACGGTTTTGTGCCGACCCGGAAAGGGCGGATCCGGTATGCTGGGGGCGAGAGGAGGGCATCCGGATGCCTTTTGACGAACGGCCGTTTCTCGTCTTCTGGGAGCTGACCCGCGCCTGCCTGCTCCGCTGCGCCCACTGCCGGGCCGTCGCCCAGCTCGAGCGGCATCCGGGAGAGCTTTCGACCGACGAAGGCCGCCGCCTGATCGACGCCCTCGTCGACCTCGGCCGGCCGAGGGTCATCCTCACCGGCGGCGATCCGCTGATGCGCCCGGATTTTTTTGACCTGGTCGACTACGCCGTCCGGCAAGGGCTTTCCGTCTCCGTGACGCCGAGCGTCACGCCCAAAGTGACCGAAGACGTCATCCGAAAGGCGAAGGCCGCCGGCATCGCCCGCTGGGCGGTGAGCTTGGACGGCGCCACCGCCGACGTCCACGACGGGTTTCGCGGCGTCCCGGGGACGTTCGACCGGGCCCTTCGCCTCCTCGGGTGGCTCAAGGCCTACGGCCTGCCGGCGCAGGTGAACACGACCGTCACCCGGCGAAACGTCCACCAGCTGGAGGCGATCGCCGAGCGCATCGCCGACTACGACATCGTCCTGTGGAGCGTCTTCTTCCTCGTGCCGACCGGCCGGGCCCGGATGGAGGAGATGCTCGACGCCCGGGAGACGGAGGCGGTTTTTGCCCGCCTGTACGCCCTCGATCAGACGATGCCGTACGCCATCAAGACGACGGAAGCGCACCATTACCGGCGGTACGTCCTGCAGCAAAAGGCTCGGGAGCTCGGCCGGCCGGCGTCGACGCTTTCGTTCCAGGCGTTCGCGCAGAGGAAGCGGGCCGGCCAGGGCGCCGTCGACGACGGGATCGGCCGGGCGCCGGACGGCCTGAGGGACGGCGCCGGCGTCGTCTTCATCTCCCACATCGGTGACGTTTTCCCGAGCGGCTTTCTCCCGGTCAAGGCCGGAAACGTCCGGGAGGCGCCGCTCGGGGAGATCTACCGCCGGTCGCCGGTGTTCCGGGCGCTCCGGAATCCGGACGGCTTCGGCGGCAAATGCGGCGTGTGTGACTTCCGCCACATCTGCGGCGGAAGCCGCGCCCGGGCCTACGCCGTAAGCGGCGACATGCTCGCCGCCGAGCCGACGTGCGCGTACATCCCGCCGGCGTGGACCCGACGGATCGCCGAGCAAAAAGCCGGCGGCGCCCGGTAGGCATCCGAAGGTCCGGTCCACTCGCCGTCGCCTTCGGCGCCCTCCCCGCCCGGGCGACGGATCGGGACGGCAAGCCGGCCCCCGCGCGCTCGCTTCGGATTTCTCGCCGAGCTGGCGTTAAGCGCCTCCCGAGAGGCCGACCGCTTCACCCGCTACGGCGCCTTCGGCCATACGCCGTGCGACTATCCGCTCCGCCTGTCCCTGTACGGGTTCATCTTTCAAACCGTTCGAATTCACCCGGCGCCGCCAAAACACACCCCCGCCCGAATCGGGCGGGGGTGTTACCGTTCGGAGACGACGACGCTCACGCGGTCGACGGGAATAAGCGGCGACGGCGCGCCGACCGCGTAGAGCACCGCCGCATGTTTGGCCCGCATGAGGAGGGTGTAGAGGAGTTTCCGATCTTCCGGCTCGCCGTAGCGCCGGCTTGAGACGTCGAAAAGAAGCACGGCATCGAATTCGATCCCCTTCGCCAGCGCCGCCGGCATGAGGAGCACCTTGCCGCGGAGCTCTCGCGTCCCGGCGTAGACCCGCTGGTACGGCACCCGGCGGTCGAGGTACGCCTCCGCCGTCTCGCACTCCCGCTCCGTGCGGCAGAGGACGGCGATCATGCCGTGGCCGGCCTGAAGGAGCCGGGCGATGTCCTCCGCGAGCGCCCGGGCGAGGGCGGCGTGATCGGGGACGACGACGAGCCGCGGCGGCGGGCCGTGGCGAAGCTCCGCCCCTTCCGGCACCGGCACGCCCAGCACGGCGGCGGCGAGCGCCTGAATTTCCGCCGTCGAGCGGTAACTCGCCGGGAGCGTCTTCATGTCCAGCGGCCCCCGGCCGGCGTAGGCGGCGCCGAGCCAGTCGACCGAGGCCGGATCGAACACCGTCGGCCGGGGAAGGAGCGCCTGCGCCCGATCGCCGAGGAACATCCAGCGGGCCTTCGGAAACAGGGTCAAAAGCCAGAGGACCTCCGGCGGGGCGTAGTCCTGCGCTTCGTCGACGACGACGAACCGGACGGCCGAATCTTCGCCGGCGCCGGTGAGGGCCGTCTTGACGTAGGCGGCGGCCACGGCATCTTCGAAGGCGAGGGGGCGCCGGGTGAGCCGATCGGCGACGTGGGCCTGAAGGCTTTGGAGAAACGCCCCGTCGAGACCGGTTTCCGCCTGAAAGGCCCGCCACAGCTCGGCGTACCGCTCCGGCTCGGCGAACAGCCGGCGGTACGTCGCGACGGCGTCGACGAACCCGAACGCCCGGATCGCCTCCCGATGGGCCTCGGCCCGGCGCCGGACGATCCAGCGCCGGAGCGCCCGCTCGTACGTCTGATCGAAATCCGACGGCAGTTCGTCCGCCCGCCGGAGGAGCCGCTCGTGAATCCGCCGGGCGACGGCCGCCGGAACGGCGTCGAGGGCGAAGTCGACCCACGTCGCCATGAGCATCGCCTCCGCCCGCCGGGCGAGGGCCCGCTCAAGGAGTGCCCCGAGCCGGCGAACCCACGCCGGGTCGCCTGAGCCGTACACCCGCCGGGCCAAGCGGCGGATCATCTCCCCCGAAAACCAGGTCGCCTCCTCATCGCCGATCGGCCGGAAGACGAGATCGTCCGGCCCGAGCGACCGGACGAAGGCGGAAAGCAGGCGGGCATAGGCCGGCGACGAGAGTTCGGCGTCGATCCGGCGCCGGAGCGCCCGGCGGGGGTCGTCCGTCCCCCCCTCGAGGAGGTACTCCAGCTTCTCAAACGGCGCCTCGATCGCCTCGCCGCCGAGCACCGCCTCGATCCGCTCAAAAAGCGTCGTCCGGCGGACGTTCGTCTCGCCGAGCTCCGGCAGGACGAGGCCGATGTATTCGGTAAACAGGGCGTTCGGCGAGAGGATGAGGATGTGCTCGCTGGAGAGGGTCGACCGGAAATGGTGCAAAAGATAGGCGACGTGCATCAGCGCCACCGACGTCTTGCCGCTCCCGGCCGCCCCTTCCACGAGGAGGACGCCGTAGTCGTCCCGGCGAATGACGGCGCTCTGCTCCTTCTGGATCGTCTCCACGACCGCCCGGAGGTGCGGCGCTGCCGGCCGGGCGAGGATGTCGGCCAAAAGCTCGTCGCCGGCGGCGACGCCGGTGAGGTCGACCATCGCCTTCAGGGCCCGCTGGCGGATGATGAACTGCCGTTTGAGCCCGAGGTGCCCCCGCACCGGCCCGTCCGGGGCCCGGTAGGCGGCCGGGCCGACGGCCGCCTCATAATAGAGGCTCGCGATCGGCGCCCGCCAGTCGACGACGAGGTCCGCCTCGAGCTCCTCATCGTAAAACGCCCGCAGGCCGAGGTAGACGGTCACCGGTTCGCCGCCGTCCGGCGCGAAGTCGATGCGGGCGAAGTATGGCTTTTGCATCATTTGGACGAGGCGCTCAAGATCTGCCGCCGAGGCGCCGAGGCGGGCCCGAAGCTCTTCGACGATGGCCGCCTGCTGGGCGATGTCGGCGTAGCTTTCCAGGAGGTCGTCCGGCGTCGAGACGTCGAGGGAGATGTCCTCCCAGAAGTCTTCCGCCACCCGCTCGTGAGCGCTCTTGATGCCGCCGGAGGCGGCCGACAGGCGCTCGATGTGCCGCTGAATCCGCCCGACGACGAAGGCGAGGTGCTTCGTCTCTTCTTCCCAGGCCGGATGGCCGGTGCCGGCCGCCCCGCCGTCGCCCGCCGTCGCCGCGAAGGCCGCCGGAAACCGGTCCTTCGGGGCGTCTTCCTGCCGGCTCATGCCGCTCCCTCCGGAGGCGAAAGCAGCGCCCGCACGTACGCCTCGGCCTCAAACGGCTGCAGGTCGTCGATCCCCTCGCCGAGACCGACGAGCTTGACCGGCAGGCCGAGCTGTTCCCGGACGGCGACGGCGACGCCGCCTTTGGCCGTCCCGTCCAGCTTGGTCAGCACGATGCCGCTCGCCCCGGCGACCTCCCGGAACGCCTTGGCCTGAAGGAGGGCGTTCTGTCCCGTCGTCGCATCGAGGACGAGGAGCACCTCGTGCGGCGCTCCCGGCACTTCCCGGCCGGCGACCCGGACGATCTTGTTCAGCTCGTTCATCAGGTTCACCTTGTTCTGCAGGCGGCCGGCGGTGTCGCACAGGACGAACTCGAACCCTTCCGCCTTCGCCTTCTGGATCGCTTCGTAGACGACGGCGGCCGGATCCGACCCGGGCGCCTTGGCGACGACCGGCACGCCGGAGCGCTCGCCCCAGATCTGAAGCTGCTCGATCGCCCCCGCCCGAAACGTGTCACCGGCGGCCAGAAGCACCCGGTGCCCGGCCTGCGCGAGCCGGTGGGCGAGCTTGCCGATCGTCGTCGTCTTGCCGACGCCGTTGACGCCGACGAAGACGTACACCGTCGGCGGCGCCTCGGCCGTGGCGAGGTCGACCGCGCCGCCGGCGAAGCGCTTTAAAAGGAGCGCCTCCAAAAGCGGCCACGCCGCCGGCGGATCGGCGATCTTCTCCCGCCGCACCGCCTCCCGAAGCTCGTCGACGAGCGCCATCGCCGTCTCGACGCCGACGTCGGCGGCGATGAGGGCTTCTTCCAGCTCTTCGTAAAACGCGTCGTCCAGTTTGCCGCCCCGGCGAAACAGCCCCGCCAGGCGCCCGCCGAGCGCCTGACGGGTCTTGGCCAGGCCGTCGTGAAACGATCGGCCGATCGTCTCGAGCGACGCCTTGAGACGACGAAACAGGCCCATCGTCTCCCTCCTTTCCGTTTCTTCCCGCCGTTTCTTCCCGCGGACCGAGGCGCGGCCTGCGTTTCCATGCGCGTCCGCGGTCAACCCGAACGCCGGCCGGCGCCGGCGGCCCGCTCCGCATCCTCCAGCGCCACGGCGATGAGCCGGCTCGCACCGCTTTTATCCATCGTGACGCCAAAGAGGGCGTCGGCGACGGCCATCGTCCCCTTGCGGTGGGTGACGACGATCCACTGGGTCGTGTCCTTTAGCGTTTGCAAATACCGGGCAAAGCGCTCCACGTTGGCCTCGTCGAGGGCGGCGTCCACCTCATCGAGGAGGCAAAACGGCACCGGCCGGACCGAAAGGGCGGCAAACAGAAGGGCGATCGCCGTCAGCGCCCGCTCGCCGCCGGAAAGGAGGCTCAGGCGCTTGGTCCGCTTTCCCGGCGGCCGGGCTTCGATCTCGATCCCGGCGACGAGGGGATCGCCGTCCTCCAGCCGGAGGTCCGCTTCCCCGCCGCCGAAAAGCGCCCGGAACGTCGCCCGAAACGCCGTCCGGATCGCCTCCACCGCCTCAAGAAAGCGCGCTCGCATCGCCGCGTCGATCTCGGCGATGAGGGTTTTGAGCTTCGCCTCGCCCGCCCGCAGATCCTCGATCTGGGCCCGGTAGAACGACAGGCGTTCCTCCAGCTTTCGCGCCTCTTCGATCGCGGCGACGTTGACCGGCCCGAACGCCTCCAGCGCCGCCGTCCGCTCCGCGAGCGCCGCCCGGGCGGCGGCGGCTTCTTCCGGATCGAGCGGCGGATGAAGCGCCCGGGCCGCCTCGAACGTCAGCCGGTGCCGCTCGCCGAGGAGACGGAGGTTCCGGTCGAGGGCCTCGCCCGCCCGCGCGAGGCGGGCCTCGGCGTCCGCCCGGGCCGTCCGGGCCTCGAGCACCGCCGCCTGCGCCGCCGACCGGGCGAACGACGCCGCCTCGAGCCGGGCGCGGAGCGCCTCCTTTTCAGCGTACCGCGCCGCCTTCGCTTCCGCAAGGGCAGCCTCCCGGGCCCGGGCCGCCTCCAGCGCCGCCGCGAGCGCCCGGGCGCGCCCGTCCATCTCCGCCGCCTCCCGCCCGAGCGCATCCAGCGACGCCCGGGTCCGGCGGACGTCGGCGTCGAGGGCCGCCGCCCGGGCCTCGGCCGCCGAGCGGGCCTCGGCGAGGGTCTGAAGGCGCGCTTCGGCCCGGGCGATCGCCACCTCGAGCGCCTGGCGGCGGTCCCGCCGCGCTTCCGCTTCGGCCCGGAGCGCCTCCGCCGCCGCCTCTTGGTCCCGGAGCATCTTCAGCGCTTCCTCCGCCGCCGACCGAAGCGCCGCCGCCCGCCGGGCGGTCTCCTCGGCGGCCGCGCGCAGCTCCGCCGCCTCCGCCCGAGCCACCTCGACCTCGGCCGCCGCCCGGGCGACCGCCTCCCGGCCGGCGGCAAGGCGCCGGGCCGCCCGGTCCCGGTCGGCCTCCGCTTCCCGGAGCGTCGCCTCGGCCGTCTCCAGGGCCGCCGCCGCTTCTTCCGCCGCCGCCCGAGCCGCGTCGAGAGCCCCCCGCCGGTCCGCGAGGGCGGCGTCGGCCGCCGTCAGCGCCCGTTCCGCCTCGGCGCGCTCGGCCTGAAGCCGCCGGAACGCCTCCCCGCGGACGGAAAACGGCCCGCCGCGCCGCCGCCGGTCGACGCCGCCGGTGACCGAGCCGCCCGGCGCGATGAGCTCCCCGCCGACGGTGACGATCCGGTAGCGGTAGTCCAGGGTTCGGGCCGCCGCCTGGGCGACGTCGAGGGTGCGGACGACGAGGACGTTCCAGAGAAGATAGCGCCGGACGACGTCGTAGCGGCCGTCGGCCTCGAGGAGCTCCGCCGCCGGGCCGATGACGCCGTCCAGCGCGCCGGCGAGCGCGCGGAGCGCCTCCGGCACCGGCCGCGCCCGGAGGACGGAAAGGGGCAGAAACGTCGCCCGCCCGAGGCGCCCTTCCTTCAGGTAGCGGATCGCCGCGTGGGCCGCCGCCTCATCGTCGACGACGATGTCAAAGGCGCCGGCGCCGAGCGCCACGTCAAAGGCCGTCTCGAGGCCGTCCGGGACGCGAAACAGGAGCGCCACCGGACCGTGGATGCCCGAAAGGCGCCCGCTCCGGGCGGCGGCCATCACCGCCCGGGCCCCTTCGGCCAGGCCGAAATCCGCCTGCGCCGCCTCAAACGCCCTAAGGGCCGCTTCCCGCTCGGCGAGGCGCGCCGCCGCCGCCGCCCGGGCCTCTTCCGCCTGCCGGGCCGCCCGCCGGGCTTCGGCGAGGGCCGCCCGGGAAGACGTCGCCGCCCGCTTTTTTGCTTCCACCGCCGCCGCCGCTTCCCGGACCGCCGCCTCCGCCGCCTCGAAGGCCTGAAGCGCTTCCGCTTCCTCTGCCCGGGCGCGGGCCGCCTCCTGTTCGATCCGCCCGAGGGCCGCCGCCGCCCGGGAGGCGGCCGCCCGAAGGCGCCGCGCTTCCGCCTCCGCCTCCGTCGCCGCCGCCAGCCGATCGAAGTACGCCGAGCGGAGCGCCTCCAGCGCTTCGGCCGGATCGTCCGGGGCGGCCGCCGAAAGCTCGGCCGCCGCCGCCCTCAAGCGATCAAGCTCGGCTTCGGCGGCCGCTGCCTCCCGGGCGGCGGCGGCGGCCGACGCGGTCGCCGCCGCCTGCTCCTCCCGGAGCGCCGCAAGGCGCCGCTCGAGCGACGCCCGCTCCCGCCCGAGGGCCTCCGCCCGCGCCGTCGCGACGGCCTGATCCCGCGCCAGCGCCTCGGCGGAGCGGACCGCCTCGAGGTGATCGGCGTCCAGGGCGGAAAGCTCCGCCTCCAGCGCCTCGAACGCCGCCGCCAGGCGCCCGGCCTCCGCCTCCGCCTCCGCGAGGCGCTCTTCCGCGGCCCGTTCCGCCGCTCGCGCCCGCTCGGCGGCTTCCCGGGCGCCGTCCCGCGCCGCGAGGTCCGCCTCGATCGCGGTGACGAGAAGCGCCCGCTCGAGGGCTTCCGCCTCCGCCTTGAGGGCGAGGTACGCCTCCGCCCGTTTGGCCTCCGCCTGAAGCGGCGGAAGGCCTTCCGCCAGCGCCTCGTAGACGTCCTCGACCCGCGCGAGGTTGTGGGCCGTCTCCTCGAGCTTTCGCTCCGCCTCCTTGCGGCGGGCCTTGTACTTCGCGATGCCGGCCACCGTCTCGAACAGGGCCCGGCGCTCTTCCGGCCGCTGGGACAAGACGGCGTCGATCTCCCCCTGGCCGATGATGAACGCCGCCTCCCGGCCGAGGCCGACGTCGACGAGGAGCGCCTCGATGTCCTTGAGCCGGACCGGCGTCCCGTTCAGCAGGTACTCGCTTTCTCCGGTGCGAAAAAGACGCCGGGTGACGGCCACCTCGGCGTAATCGACGGCGAGCTCGCCGCCGGCGTTGTCGAGGACGAGGCTCACCTCGGCGACGTTCACCGGCCGGCGGCCCTCGCTTCCGGAGAAGATGACATCGTCCATCTTGCCGCCCCGAAGGCGCTGGGCACTCTGCTCGCCGAGCACCCAGCGGACGGCGTCGACGAGGTTCGACTTGCCGCTTCCGTTCGGCCCGACGACGGCGACGATCCCCGGCCGAAACTCGATCGTCGTCCGCTCGGCAAACGATTTGAAACCGTAGAGCTCGACCCGTTTTAAATGCACCGCATCCCCTCCCCGCCTCCGGTCCCGGGCGCCGAGGCGAAAGGCGGCGCCGGCGCGCCGAAGGTTGAGCGGCGCCTTGGGCCGGCGGTTCAGGCGGCGCGGCCCAGGGCGCCCCGGTCGGGGCGGTGCCGAAGCTTTGATGCCGGCGCTACACCAGCACGCCGAGCCGCCGGAGGGCCTCCAGGGCGGCCTTCTGCTCCGCTTCTTTCTTCGACCGTCCGACGCCCTCGCCGAACGCCTCGCCCTCGATGACGACCCGGGAGACGAACTCCCGGTCGTGGGCGGGCCCCCGTTCGGCGACGACCTCGTACTGGATGTGCACCGCCCCTTTTTGCTGCAACCACTCCTGGAGCGTGCTCTTGTAGTCGAGGTGGGCTTCGATCGCGCCGTTTTCGATGCGCGGCACGAGGTGATGCTCGAAAAAGCGGACGACGCCGTCCAGCCCCTGATCGAGGTAGAGGGCGCCGACGAACGCCTCGAACACGTCGGCGAGGAGGCTCGGCCGGTCCCGGCCGCCGGAGAGGTCCTCCCCCCGCCCGAGACGGATGAGGGGCGGAAAGCCGAGGGCCCGGGCAAACGTCGCGAGGGACGCCTCGCAGACGATCATCGCCCGGCGCTTCGTCATCTCCCCCTCCGTAAGCGGCGGCACCTTCCGGTACAGGTAATCCGACACGACGAGTTCCAGCACCGCGTCGCCCAGAAACTCGAGCCGCTCGTTGTCCTCCTCGGCTTTGGCTCCGGCGTCGTGGACGTACGAGGCGTGGGTAAAGGCGACCACAAAAAGCTCCGGCCGGCGCACCGAAAGACCCAGCGCGGCGAGATGCCGCGCCAGGGCCTCCGGTCCCTCCCACCGCCGCTCGCTCACGGCGCCACCCCTTCTTTCGCCGTTTCGACCGTCGGGCCCGGGTCGTAGCGCTTCAGGACGAGGACGGCGTTGTGGCCGCCGAAGCCGAAGGAGTTCGACAGCGCCACCCGGACGTCGGCCCTGACGGCGACGTTCGGCACGTAGTCGAGGTCGAGCTCCGGATCGGGGTCCGTCAGGTTGATCGTCGGCGGGATGATCCCCCGGGCGATGGTGAGGGCGGTCGCCACCGCCTCGACGCCGCCGGCGGCGCCGAGGAGGTGCCCGATCATCGACTTGTTGGAGCTCACCTTGAGCCGGTAAGCGTGCTCGCCGAAGACCGCCTTGATCGCCTGCGTCTCGGCGAGGTCGTTGTATTCCGTCGACGTGCCGTGGGCGTTGATGTAATCGACGTCTTCCGGCCGGAGGCCGGCGTCCTGAAGCGCCAGCCGCATCGCCCGGGCGGCGCCCTCCCCTTCCGGCGCCGGCGCCGTCAGGTGGTAGGCGTCGGCCGAAAGGCCGTAGCCGGCCACCTCGGCGATGATCCGGGCGCCGCGGCGCTCGGCAAACTCCAGCGCCTCGAGGACGACGACGCCGGCGCCCTCGCCCATGACGAAGCCGTCCCGACCGCGGTCGAACGGCCGGCTCGCCGCCTCCGGCGCGTCGTTCCGCGTCGAAAGCGCCTTCATGCTGGTAAAACCGGCCAGCCCGAGCGGCCGGATCGCCGCCTCGCTCCCGCCGGCGATCATCACGTCGGCGATCCCGCGGCGGATCATCTCCGTCGCCTCGCCGATGGCGTGGGTCCCGGAGGCGCAGGCGGTGACGACCGTCGTGTTCGGCCCTTTGGCGCCGAAGAGGATCGAGACGTAGCCGGAGCCCATGTTGGCGATCATCATCGGCACGAGAAACGGGCTCACCCGGCGGGGCCCCCGCTCCAGGAGCGCCCGGGTGTTTTCCTCCAGCGTCGCCAGCCCTCCGATGCCGGAACCGATGATCACCCCGACCCGCTCGGCGATGTCCGGCGTGATCTTAAGGCCCGCGCCTTCGAGGGCCATTCGGGTCGCCGCCACGGCAAACTGGATGAAGCGGTCGACCCGACGGGCCTCTTTTTTGTCCATATAGGCTTCCGGATCGAACCCCTTGACCTCCGCGGCAATGCGGGTGGGGAAGTCCGACGCATCAAACGCGGTGATCGGGCCGACGCCGGAGCGGCCGGCGACGAGGTTGTTCCAGAACGTCTCGACGTCGTTCCCGATCGGGGTGACGACGCCGAGCCCGGTGATGACCACGCGGCGCCGCACACAATCCCTCCTTCGCGCGGGCCCAAAAAGAAAGGCCCGGTTGGCCGGCTTGCGGGAGCGGGACGCCGGCCAGCGAGCGCTCTGTCCCCAAAAGGCGAGCGCCTTTGCCGTCAAACGGCGGACGATCTCGCCCGGCAACGGGCGTGCATCTCGCCCGGCAACGGGCGTACATCTCGCCCGGCGACGGGCGCGCCACCCGCCGAAAAAAAGGGCGAGGCCGCCGGCGTCGATCGCCGCCCTCGCCCTCCGATGCCGGCCCCCGCGGACCGCGCCGGGCGGCGGTTACGCTTGGCGGGCCCGGATGTAGTCCAGAACGTCCTGAACCGTGTTGATCTTCTCGGCGTCCTCGTCGGAGATCTCCATGTCGAACTCCTCTTCGAAGCGCATGACGAGCTCGACGAGATCGAGGGAGTCGGCGCCGAGGTCGTCCTTAAAGGACGCCTCCGGCGTCACCTGGGCTTCGTCGACGCCGAGCTGTTCGGCGATGACGGTCCGAATCTTTTGCATGAGTTCGTCGCTCACCGGCGACACCTCCCGAATCGCATTATAGCACGAACCGACGGCCGGCATGAACGCCGCCGGCCCAGCCCCGGCCGGCGTGCACGCAAGCGGCCCAAGCGCCTTCCGGCGGCAAGCGGCCCTACGACGGCATGTTCATCCCGCCGTCGACGCCGAGGACCTGCCCGGTGATGTACCGGGCCCCTTCGGAGACGAGGAAGCGGACGGCGTGGGCGACGTCTTCCGGCGCCCCGAAGACGCCGAGGGGAATGCGCCGGATGAGCTCCGCCTTGACCGCCTCCGGCAGCGCCTCGGTCATGTCCGTCGTGATGAAGCCCGGCGCCACCGCGTTCACCGTGATCCCCCGGGAAGCGAGCTCCAGCGCCGCCGCCTTCGTGAGCCCGATGAGGCCGGCCTTGGCGGCGACGTAGTTCGCCTGGCCGACGTTGCCGAGCCGGGCGACGACCGAGGCGATGTTGACGATCCGGCCGTAGCGGGCCCGCATCATCGGTCGGGCGGCGGCCTTCGTGAGGTAAAAAGCGCCGGTGAGGTTCGTCCGGAGCACCTCGTCCCAGTCGTCCGCCTTCATTCGGACGAGGAGCTGGTCTCGGGTGATGCCGGCATTGTTGACGAGGACGTCGAGCCGGCCGAACGCCTCGAGGGCCGCCTCGACCGCCGCCTCCGCCGCCTTAGGATCCCGGACGTCCAGGGCGATCGGCACGGCCCGGACGCCCCGGGCCTCCGCCTCCCGGGCGACGGCTTCGGCAAGGTCGGCGTTTTTGGCATAGCCGAGGACAAGATCGAAGCCGTCCTCGGCCAGACCGAGCGCGACGGCCCGCCCGATGCCCCGGGAGGCGCCGCTCACCAGGGCGACCCGCCGGCCGCCGGCCTCCCGCGGCCCATCCGCGCGGTTCACCGCATCACCCCCTTTCCGGCGCCCGTTCGGCCAAAAGCCGCTCCAGCCCCTTGAGGTCTCCGGCGGAATCGACCCGAACCTCCGGCGCGATGCGGCGGATGAGCCCGGCAAGGACGCCGCCGGGACCGAATTCGACGAACCGCCGGACGCCCCGGGCCACCATGAAGCGGACCGAATCCGTCCAGCGGACCGGCCGCATGATCTGTTCCGCGAGCCGCTCGGCGATCGCCGCCGCATCGAGGACGTCCGCCGTGACGTTGTCGACGACCGGCACGGCCGGCGCCCGAAAGGCGACGGTCGCGAGGACCGACCGATACGCCGCCGCCGCCTCCGCCATGAGCGACGAGTGGAACGGCCCGCTCACCTTGAGGCGGACAAACCGCCGGACGCCCCGCTCCCGGAGGGCCGCCTCCGCCCAGCGCAGGCCCGCCTCGGTGCCGGAGAGGACGAGCTGCCCCGGGGCGTTGTCGTTGGCGAGCTCGACCCGCTCGCCGGCCGCTTGAAGCGCGGGGGGGAACTCGGCGAGCACCGCCTCGATGAGCGCCGCGTCGGCGCCGAGGACGGCCGCCATGCCGCCCGTCCCGCCGGATGCCGCCATCAGCTCCCCCCGGCGCCGGACGAGGCGGACGCCTTCCTCATAGGCGAGGGCGCCGGCGGCATAGAGGGCGGCGTACTGGCCGAGGCTGTGGCCGGCGACAAACATCGGCGCCTCTTCGATCCCCCGGGCGGCGAGGGCCTCCCGGTAGAGCGTCCAGAGGACCGCCCCGGCGACGAAGAGGGCCGGCTGGGCGTTTTCCGTCGCCCGAAGGACCTCCTCCGGCCCGTCGAACATGAGCCGGGAGAGGGAAAATCCGAGGGCGCGGTCGGCGGCGTCAAGCATCTCCCGGGCGCGCTCAGAGGCGGCGTAGACGTCTTTGAGCATCCCGACCGTCTGGGACCCTTGCCCGGGAAAGACGTACGCCACGGTCATCGGATCCCGGCCTCCGCCGGCGCCTCCCGTCCCGCCGCCCCTTCCCGCCCGGGCTTCACCGCCGCCGTCCATTCGACGATCGCCGCTCCCCACGTGAGGCCGGCCCCGAAGCCGACCATGAGCACCTTGTCGCCGGGCCGGATTCGCCCGCTCCGGACGGCTTCGTCGAGGGCGACCGGAATCGACGCCGTCGACATGTTGCCGTACCGGTCGAGGTTGACGATCACCTTCTCCGGGGGAAGCCCGAGCCGCTCCCGAGCCGATTCGATGATGCGGAGGTTCGCCTGGTGGGGAACGAGAAAGTCGAGCGCCTCCTTCCGGAGCCCCGCCTTGACGAGAACCGCCTCCGACGCTTCGTCCATGATCCGGACGGCAAACTTGAACACTTCCCGGCCGTTCATCTTGAGAAAGTGGAGCCTCTGGTCGACCGTCTCGTGGCTCGCCGGCCGCCGGGAGCCGCCGGCCGGAAGCTCGAGGAGGCAGCCGCCGCTCCCGTCGGAGCCGAGGGTGAAGGCCTGAAGGCCGCCGGAGACCACCGGGCCCATGACGACGGCGCCGGCGCCGTCGCCAAAGAGGACGGCCGTCGAGCGGTCCTCCCAGTCGACGATGCGGGACAGCGTCTCGGCGCCGACGACGAGGACGAACCGGTAGGCGCCGCTTTCGATGAACTGGGCCGCCGTCGCCACGGCATAGATGAAGCCGGAGCACGCCGCCGCGAGGTCGAAGGCCGCCGCCCGCCGGGCGCCCAGGCGATCCTGCAGGAGGTTGGCCGTCGAGGGAAACGCGGTATCGGGCGTGATCGTCGCGACGATGATGAGGTCCAGCTCCTCCGGCGCCACGCCGGCCGCCTCCAGCGCCCGAAGGGCGGCCGGATAGGCAAGATCCGACGTCGCCTGTTCCGGCGCGGCGATCCGCCGCTCCCGGATGCCGGTCCGGACGCGGATCCACTCGTCGCTCGTGTCGACCATTTTTTCCAGATCCAAATTCGTCAGCACCTTTTCCGGCACGTAGCTGCCGGTGCCGAGGATGCCGGCTTTCGGCATCGTCATCGCTCCCTTCGTCCCCATCCGGCGCCCTGCCCGTAGGGGCGCCCCCGGCCGGACCCCACTTCCCTCCTAAGGTCCACTCCCGTCCCCGGGCTCCCCTTCGGCGTCGCCCGCCCCCGTTTCTTCCTCCGCCGCCCGACCTTCTCCGGCGTCCGCCCCGTCCTCTTCCCGCCCGAGGGCCGCCGCGAAGGCGATGCCGGCGGCGCTTTTGGCGACGGCGATCGCCTGGGCGATCGCCTCGGGGCCGCTCGCGCCGTGGGCCTTGATGAGGGGCCGTCGGAGGCCGAGAAGCGGCGTCCCGCCGTAGGCGGCGTAATCGAGCCGGTCCTTTAAGGCCCGAAGCTCCGGGAGGAGAAACATCGCCCCGAGCTTCGCCCGAAGACCGGAGCGAAAGGCGTCTTTCAAAAGCGCCAGGACGAACGCCGCGGCGCCTTCCGTCGCCTTGAGGAAGACGTTCCCCGTAAAGCCGTCGGTGACGACGATGTCCGCCGCCCCGAACAGGACGTCCCGCGCCTCGACGTTGCCGACGAAGCGGATCGGCGCCGCCTCGAGGAGCGCGTAGGCCGCCTTGGCGAGAGCGTTTCCCTTCGTCTTTTCCGCCCCGACGTTCAAAAGCCCGACCGACGGACGCTCCCAACCGAGCACCGCCTCGGCGTACCGGACGGCCAACAGGGCGTGCTGCCTGAGGTGTTCCGGCCGGGCATCGGCGGAGGCGCCGACGTCGACGACCATCACCCCCCGTCCGCCCGCGGTCGGAAGCACCGGGGCGAGGGCCGGCCGAAGCACTCCCGGAAGGCGACCGAGGGCAAACAGGCCGGCCGCGAGGAGCGCCCCCGTGCTCCCGGCGGAGACGGCGGCATCGGCGGCGCCGTCCCGGACGAGGCGGACCGCCTGAACCAGGGTGCTCTCCGGCTTCGCCCGGACCGCCTTGACCGGCTCCTCCTCCGGATCGATCCGCTCCCGGGCCGGGTGTAGGACGAGCCGGCCGGCCGCCTCCAGGGCCGGGGCGCTTTCCCCGAGGTGCGGCCGGATCGCCGCCGGCGGTCCGACGAGGACGACCGAAAGGGCTTCGTCCTCTGCAAGCGCCCGAAGCGCTCCGGCGACGACCGCCCCCGGCGCCCGGTCACCGCCGAGGGCGTCAACGGCGATGCGCACGACCCATCCCCTCCGCTTCTCCGGTGAACTCCTCCGCCCGGAGGAGCGCCACCCGAAAGACGCCGGTAAAGACGGGTTTTCCGCCCACCGCCCCTTCCACCCGGACGACGCGACGGTTCGGCTTCGGCCGCTCGACGACGGTGGCGACCGCTTCGACCGTGTCGCCGAGGGTGACCGGCGCGAGGTAGTCGATCTCCGCCCGGCGGGTCAGCGCCGCCGGCGCCGGGGCGACGGCGATCGCCAGGGCGTTCGCCTGAGCGAAAAGGACGTGGCCCCGGGCGATGCGAGAGCGGCGAAACGTGTGCACCGGCGTGATGGTGAGCGTCGACGCCGCCCGCCGGTCGAGCTCGAGGGCGACGAGGGTGCCGATGAATTCCTCCTCGGCCAGCGACGTGACGTTTTGAAACAGCCGCTCCGCCACCGCCCGCACCCGATCCCGCATCTCCGGGATGCCGAGGGCCGCCCGGTCGAGGCGGATCGTCTGGACGCTCACGCCGAAATGCTCCGCCAGCGCTTCGTCGGTGACAAACGGGTTTTCCCGGAGGTAGGCCTGAAGGGCCGCCCGTCGGGCCTCTTTCGACAGGCGCATGGGGCCCCCTTTCCGCGGCCGCCGGCCCGGAGCCGGCGGCGCCGCTTATGACCTGGTGCTAAATTCGCCGCTGAAAAAAGGCGCCGCCGCGCCTTCGGCCCGTTCGGCCCGCCCGAAAGGCGGACGAGGCCGGCGGGCTTACTTGTCGAGGACCTGGCGCCCCTTGTAGTACCCGCAGTGCGGGCAGACGCGGTGGGAAAGCTTCCATTCGCCGCACTGCTCGCAGCGGACCATGTTCGGAAGTTCGAGTTTGTAGTGCGTCCGGCGCAGACGCTTCCTCCGCTTCGACGTCCGCCTGAACGGAACCGCCACCGGTGCCGCCTCCTTTCTGTTCGCCCCGCCCGGGCTACTTCCGCCCGTCCCAGAGGGTCCGAAGCGCCAGCCAGCGGGGGTCGATCGCCTCCGGCTCGCAGCCGCACGGACCCTCGTTCAAATCTTTGCCGCACGTCGGGCAGAGGCCGGCGCAGTCGGGCCGGCAGATCGGCGCCCACGGCAGGTGGACAATCGCGAGGTCCCGAAGCACCCGCTCGACGTCGATCTCCGCTTTCGCGACGACCTCCACCCCGGGATCGGCGTCCACCGCCTGCGTCGCTTCGGCCTCGCCGCCGGCCCTGGACCGCTGCTCCTTCCGGGAGCTGCCCCGCCGTCGCCCGATCGTCGGCGGGTCGTAGGCGAGGGCCGCCTCCGCCGGTCGAAAGCGCTCCTCGACGTCGACGTGGAACTCCGCCGTAAAGGGGTTCAAACAGCGGACGCAGGTGAGACGCGCCCGATACGAGAGCGCGCCGGTGAGGCGGACCTCCCCGTCCGCCCAGCGGGCCTCGCCGTCGAAGTGAAGCGGCGAAAGCTCCAAGACTTCCCGGATCGCCACCGGCCGCGGCGCCGGGACCGTCCCGGCGAGGCGGACGGGGCGGCCGGCCGCCTGCCGCGCCTCGGAAAAAGAAAGCCGCATGCGCCTCACCCCGACAATACGCGCTTATTATAGCGCCCCCCGCCCCGGGTGTCAAACGGGCCGATCCCGCGGTCCAGGGCGGCGCCGGCCCCGGCGGCAAGGCCGGTCGCCGGCCTCCGACCCACCCGGCGCGTCGAAGCGACGGCCACGCCGACGGCCTCGTTCCCGGGAGAGCGCGGCGAGATCCGTCGGAGCGCCGAAGCGACGGCCCGGCCGGCGGCCTCGGCCCCGGGCGACCGCGAAAGGGCGCCGGGCGGTCGCCGTCATCGGGCCGGGCCGGCCTGAGCGGGGGCGAACGCCGTCCGGAGGTACTGGAGCGCGTCGTCGACCGTCCGCACCGGCACGATCGTCAGCCCCAGGCGAAAGCGTTCGTTCGTCCGCCGGGCCTCCTCAACGTTGGAAGTCCGTCCCGCCTCCGGCGGATCGTCCGGGACGAAAAAGACGTCGGCCCCGGCCGCCGCGGCGGCGAGAACCTTGAGCGAAACGCCTCCGACCCGGCCGACCCGGCCGTCCAGGTCGATCGTCCCGGTGCCGGCGATCCGGTGGCCGTGGGTGAGATCTCCCGGGACGAGGCGGTTGATCAGGGCGAGGGTGAGCATCAGCCCCGCCGACGGCCCGCCGATCGGCTCGAGGTCGATCGTCACCGCGAGAGACGGCCGAACCTCCCGGGCGGTAAGGGGTTGGATGAGGCCGAGGCCCGGACGGCCGCGGCTCCCGGGAAACGGCGCGAGACGAACCGTTCGCTCCAAGGGCCGGCCCTCCCGCAAAATCCGCAGGCGGACGGGCGTCCCGGCGTCGCGGGAGGCCAGCCGCCCGAGCAGATCCTCGGCCGTCGGCGTCGGCACCCCGTCCACGGCGGTGATGACGTCCCCCGCGTTCAGAACGCCGTCGGCCGGCGAGCCCGGCACGACGCCGGTGACGAGGGCACCCCGGTTCTCGACGGCGATCGGCACGCCGGCCTTGCGAAAGGCGACGATGAGCGCCTCTTTTTCCGCCGCTTCCATGACCGCCTGCTGGCGGCTGAAATAATGGTCCACATCTTCGTGCGGAAAGAGGAGATCGTCCATCCGGACGATCTCCCGCGCCGGGCGGAACGCGGCCGCGGCCAGCCGGATCAGCGTCGCCCGGTCGGCCCGGACGGTCGTGAGATAAAACGTCCCGACCTCATCGTGGTAAGCGTCCTCGACGTGCACCGCCTCGTCGAGGGGGATCGCCGAACCGGGGAGCAGGATGAAGTACGGGAGCGGCCAGAGGGCCGCCGCCCCGCCGACGGCGAGCGCCAAGATCAGCCTGAGGACCGGCCGCACGTCCGGCCGGCGCGCCCGCCCGAGGGAGAGCATCATCCGACCCTCCCGAGGCGCTCGAGGATGGTCCCGATCGCCGCCCGGGCCGCCCGCTCGCCTTCGGCGATGATCGCCGAAACGTTTTGGAAGCTCAAGGGGCTGTGCTGCCCGACGGCCGGCGTGATGAGGATGTCATCCGGGTGAATCCGACCCTGGAAGATCTGGCTTT
The DNA here is from genome assembly GCF_001653195.1 of Hydrogenibacillus schlegelii. GTDB lineage: Bacteria > Bacillota > Bacilli > Thermicanales > DSM-22653 > Hydrogenibacillus > Hydrogenibacillus schlegelii. Next base: position 94,411 of record NZ_JXBB01000012.1, on the reverse strand, counting down.
CCATGATGTCGATCGTCTGGAGGATGACCTCGTAGATCGACCGGATGCGCTCCGGCGGCGCCGGTTTGCGGGAGACGTCGACGCCGATGACGACGTCGGCGCCCATCGCCCGGAGGGCGGCCATCGGCACCCGGTCGACGACGCCGCCGTCGACGAGGAGCCGTCCCTGCCACTCGACCGGCTCGAAAATCCCCGGAATGGCCACGCTCGCGCGAACCGCGTCGGCGATCGGCCCCTCCCGAAGGACGACCGCCTCGCCGGTCAAAAGGTCGGTGGCGACGACGGCGGTCGGGATCGGAAGTTCCTCGAGCCGCCGGTTTTTGGTCAGAAGCGCCACGAGCTCCCGAACCCGCTCCCCTTTCAGGAGGCCCAGCCTCGGCACCGTGTAGTCGACGAGAAGGCTCCGGCGCAGGTGTTCGGCGAGCTTGATCAGGTAACGAAGCTCGATGCCGGAGGCGTACGTCACCGCGACGACGCTCCCCATGCTCGAACCGGCGAGAAAATCGATCGGAATGCCGTACTCTTCCAGAACCTTGAGGACGCCGAGATGGGCAAACCCGCGCACCCCGCCGCTCCCGAGGGCGAGACCGACTTTGGGCGCCATCGCCCGCCTCCTCCGAAAGTCGCTTTTTCCGCCCTTTTGCCTTTCTTGCCTCATTGTAGCACAACCGCCGCCTCCATCCCGGTCTAACCCGAGCGGACGGGCGGTATACATGGGGGTGAAACGGAGGCCAGGGGATGCGCGCACGTTCGATCCGAAACGCCGCCGTCGTCGCCGCCGTCGCCGGCGCCATCGCCGCCTTCCTGGCACACCCCGGCGTCGTCTTTCACGCCGCCCGCCGCGGAGCGGAAATCTGGGGCACGGTCGTCTTCCCGGCGACGCTGCCGTTTTTGATCCTCGCCGAGCTCAGCCTCGGCCTCGGGATTCCCCACTTTTTCGGCGTGATGCTGCAGCCGATCATGCGCCCCCTCTTCCGCCTGCCGGGATCGGCAAGCTTTGCCCTCACCGTCGGCCTCGCCTCCGGCTATCCGATGACGGCCCGCCTCGCCGTCCGCATGCGGGAGTCCGGCGCGCTCACCCGAACCGAGGGAGAGCGGCTCGTCGCCTTTGCCACGACCGCCGACCCGGTCTTCCTCACCGCCGCCGTCGCCGTCGGCTTTTTCCACGCCCCGGCCTACGCCGCCGTCCTCGCCTCGGTCCACTACGGGACGGCGATCGCCCTCGGGATTTTGTTTCGCTTCTACGGCGATTGGGGGGACGAGCGCGTCCCGTCGGCTGCGCCGCGAACGCCGGGCGAGCTCCTCGCCCGGGCCTTTCAGGCGATGGACGCCGCCCGCCGGGCCGACGGCCGTCCCTTCGGCCGGCTCCTTTCCGACGGCGTCGAAGGGGCGCTGGCGACGACGTTCCTCATCGGCGGGCTCCTCATCTTTTTTTCCGTTTTGATGGCGCTTCTGGAAGCGGCCGGGGGGATGGCCGCCCTCGTCGGCGTCGCCGCCTTCGCCGGAAGCCTTCTCGGCCTGCCGGAAGCCGTCGCCCCGGCCCTCGTTCGAGGGCTTTTTGAGGTCACCCTCGGCGCCGAAGCCGCGGCGGCGGCCCCGGTTCCGCCGGAGGTAAGCCTTCAGGCGGTTTCGGCGATCCTCGCCTGGGCGGGAGGATCGGTGCAGGCGCAGGTCGGCGCCCTCATCGCCCGCTCGGACCTCCGCTTCCGGCCCTTTTTCTTCGCCCGGATCCTGCACGCCGTGCTGGCGGCCGCCGTCTTCCGCCTCGTCTGGCGCTTCTGGGCCCACCTGAACCCGGAACTCGCCGCGCCTGCGCCGGCCGTTTTTGCCGTGGCGCCGCCCCTGCCGCCCCCGGCGGTCGCCCTTGCCGCCGGAGAACGCCTCGCCGTCGCCGGGGCGCTCCTCATCCTCGCGAGCGGCCTCGTCCTCGCCGTCACCGCCCTGACGGCCGCCGCGGGGCGGTGGCGCCGAAGCCGGCCGGAGGCTTGACGGCCGCCGGCGCCTCGCCGCGGTCGGCCGGCGGGGGCGCCGCCTTCCGGCGGTAGGCCGGCACGATCTCCCGCCAGGCCAGCGCCGCGTCGGCCAAAAGCACCGCCCCGGAAAAGACGAACACCGCCCGCATGCCGAAAAGGCCCGAGACGGCGCCGCCGACGATCGGGCCGACCATGTTGCCGAAAAACGTCGCGCTGTTCGCCAGCCCGTACGTCCGGCTCTCCATCCCCGCCGGCGCCTTTTCCCGGATGAGGGCGTTGATCGACGGCATGAGGCCGCCGGCGGCCAGGCCGAAAAGGAAGCGGGCGACCATGAGGCCGCCGACGCTTTCCACCAGGGCGTGCAAAAACATAAAAGCGCTCCCGGCGACGAGGCTGCCGACGAGCACCCGCTCGCCGCCGAACCGGTCCGAAAAGCGTCCGAGCACGGGCGAGGCGAGCATGTTCGCCACGCCGGTCATGCCCATGACGACGCCGGCCCAGAACGCCGCCCCCTCCTCTTTCCCGAGGAGGGTTTCCGTATACAGCGCGAGGACCGGCATCAGGGCGACGAGGGCGAACTGGACGAAGAGGCTTGAAGCAAAGAGCGCCGGAAGCGGCCGGGTCGCGAGGATGCGGGCGGCGTCCCGGCGAAATCCGCCCCCCGCCGGCCTGGCCGCCGGCGACGGGCGGTTCGTCTCCCGGACAAAAAAGAGGACGATCAGCGTCGCGAACAATAGCGCCCCGCCCGTCACCCAAAAGAGCGCCCGAAAGCCGATCCGGTCCGCCAAAAGCCCGCCCAGGGCCGGCCCGAGAATCGTGCCGGCGACGCCGCCGGACTGGAGCACGCCGAGGGCGGTGCCGACCCGCTCCCGGGGGGTGTTCGTCGAAACGAGGGCGATCGACGCCGGGATAAAGCCGGAGATCATGCCGTTCAAAAACCGGAGCAAAAGGAGCTGCTCCGGCGTCTGGACAAACCCCATGAGGCCGTTGGCGATCGCCATGCCGAACCCGGAGCGAAGGATCATGAGTTTCCGCCCGTAGCGGTCGGCGAGGTTTCCCCAAAGCGGCGCCACGAGAAGCGCCGGCAGGAAGTTGACGCCAAAAATAAGGCCGGTCCAAACGTGCACGTCCCGCGCATCGCTCAGACCGAGCTCTCGGGTGAGAAGAAACGGCAAAAAGGGCATGATCTGGTTCATGGCCGCCAAGACGAGAAACTGGGCCAGCCAGAGCACCGCGAGATTCCGCTTCCAGACGTCCATCGGCGTTCATCCCTTTCTGGAAGCATTATATTTCGCTTCGCGAAATTTTTCAAGGGATGGACGCCCGTTTCAGATCGTCCGGTCGGCGGCGCGCTCACGCGCAACGGACCGGCCGCCCCGAAAGCCCGATCGGGGCGGCCGGCGGCGTCACGCCTCATCGGCTGCGGGATCTCTGGCCTCCCCGTTCAGGTTGACGATCGCCTCCACCGCCTCCCGGTACGGCGACGGCTCCACCCGGACGACGAACCGGCTCGCCCGAAGGGCCCGGATCACCGCCGGCGCCCGACGGCGCTCGACGTAGAGGACGGCGTACCGGAACCGTTCCGAGACATAATGAACGAGGCCGTAGCGGCGAAGGTGGCGGGCCGAACGGGGGTGATCCAGCCAGACGGCCAGGGCCACCTGCTCCTCCATCGCGATCGTCCTTTCCATCCCCTCTCGGCTTCAGGCCGCCCCGCGGAACGAACGCGCCCGACGGACCGAACCCGCCGCCGGCGACGCGAGGACGCTAGCGGCACGAGCAGGCGCCTCCCCCGCCGCAGCCGCCGCCCGCTCCGGCGAGGGCCTCGCCGGCGGTGAAGAAAAACCGCTCCCGGCCGGGCGCTTTGACCGCCGGCGAGACGCTTTCGGCGATCAGCCGGGCGATTTCGTGCAAGAGATCGTCCAGCGCCTCCTCGGCGGCGCGAAAACGGGCGACCGTCGGATGAAGCTCCATGCGAACCTTTTTGGCATAGACGTCCCGCCGGAGACGGCCGTAATCGGGATGATAGCGTCCGTAACGGGCCGCCGTTTCGTATTGTTCTTTTGCCGCGACAAAATCCTCGATCAACCGCCGCGCCTCGGCGTCCGCCCTGAGCAGCGCCTTGGCCCGACGGTATTCTTCAGCGAGGACGCTTTCTTCCAGCGCCTTCAGGAGGTCGTCCAGGAGGCCGGTCAGCGCGCCGTAGTCCATGGACCGCCCTCCTTTGCATTTTCTTTTGATTATACGCCGCCTTGGGCGGCGGGATCAAGAAACGAGCCGTACCAAAGTCCGACAGGCAAAGCCCTTCGGAAGGCTCGATCGGTCAAGACCCAGTAAAAACCGGTTCGGGCAATGGCTTTATCGTTTCAATCTGGGTCCCATGCGGCCGCATTTCACCCGAAGACCAGGAAAGAGCGGCTTCCGTTCCGGACCGCATGACCGGGGTCAAAACGGGAAACGTTGTCGCAGGCGCGGCACCATTGAGTAAAATCATACGCCAAGGAGTGGATCCGCGAGTCATGCGCCCCTCATGATGGACAAACGCCGAGACTATGTTGTATCCTTCTGTCAAAGGAGAAAGGCTTGTGAAACGAACAAAATCTGGCTTCCTCAAATTCAAAGCGGCTTCGGAACGGATCAAAGGCGAAAAAACGCTCGTCGAGCGCTCCCGTGAATCCGGCGTTCATCCGTGTCCCCTCTTGAAGGGAAAGCTTCCCCTCCTCGAAAAAGGCGCCGAGCGCTCCCTCCCCCGAACAAAAAGAGGATCCCAGAAGCGCATCGGTGATTGGGTTGAGCGCCTCGGCAAAAAGGAGGTCGAAATCGCGCGCCTCACAAACTTCCTCGGGCAGGGGAGCGAGATCAACTTCCGCTTCAGGAGCGCATCCGTCTGGCGCAAGAGGCGCTGGCCAAGCGGCCGGCTCCCCGGCCGGTTCTCCTCAAGACGCTTCGCATTCCCCGAGCGACGGGGAATGACCGGAAAAAGCGCCGGGAAGCCGAGAAGAAACGAAGGAAGTCCGAACGGGCACCGGCCGCCTTTGAGGGTCTCACCACCAAGTATGAGCGCCCGAAAGCCACCCTCCATCCCGATCCGGGCCGCGCCTTCTTGAGTCACGCGTGGGTCGGTCATCTCCTGCTCGAAGAAGGGCAGCGACGGTCGTACCGCCTTCGGAGACCGAAGGTAAATCCCATCGTCGAATCCTTCTTCTCGCGTTTCAAAGAGGGCATCAAGAGCTTCTCTTGAAGCAAAGCGCGTCGAAGCCCTCGACGCGCTTTTGGCCGAACGGATCCGGACCTACAATGAGCATCGGCTGCATTCAAGCCTGCGGTCCAAAACGCCCCAAGAAACGCTCAAAGAAGCCCTGAGCACAAGCGAGGTCTGCATCCCATAGGAAGACCGAACAAAATGTCTAAATCAAGGGGCGCGGCCCTAGGAGATAGCCCAAACCTCACACGATTCATCTATACTCTCCCCCCTTCCTTTCGAAGAGGCGGACCCCAATTCCCATAAAGAGAGCGGCCATGAGGAGGAGGACGACGGTCGGCAGCCAGACCACATTCCATCCCTGCTGATGGAGAAGGATCTCCTTGATGGCGCTCATGGGGTAGTAAAGGGGAATGCCTTTCGCGACGGTGATGAGCCACGGGGAGGTAACCACCTCCAGCGGCCAAAAGGCGCCTCCCAACATGGCAAAACTGACGGCAAAGATGGGGACGACGGCATTAAGCTGCTGCGTGTTCTTCACGAAACCGGAAAGGAGCATCCCAAAGGCTGCGATGGTTACGGTATAGATGGCGAGGAGAAAGAGAATCGGCCCCCATCCCTCGCCCCAGTCGACTCCGAAGAGAAGCCGACTCGCGCCCAGGAGGATGAGAAGCTGCCCATACCCCACCATAAAACTGTAGAGGAAATTGCCCAGGTAGATCTCTCCTTTTCGAAGGGGTGAGATGAGGAGGCGATCCCAGATCCCCTGCCGCCGGTCATTCAGCATCTCCGAAAGGGAAAAGATGATGGAGTAGATGACGAAGAAGAGCATAAAGCCCAACGAGGATTGAAGCTTCGGATCATAGCGGAAGGCTTTGCTCCCTTCTGCCGTCTTTCCTGCGGTGGCAACGGGTAAAGTCTCCTTCCAGCGTTCGGCCAGAAGTTCTTCCACCCGGGGGGTCACCTGGGGCCGATTCACATCGAGCCCAAGCTGAGTCAGGGAATGAAGGATCGCCTTTACCCCGGTCTGTTCGGTATGCATCTTAATGAGGCTTAATTGGATCATCCCTTGCAGGGAGGGAATAATGGTGGAATCCTTGCTCTTCACCATTTGGATCTCCACCTTGCCCGATGCCATTCCCTCCGAAAAGCCCTTTGGAATGATGATACCCGCTTCCGCTCTCCCCTCGGCCACCTCCACCTTTAACTTCTCGAGGGAAACGGGCACGAATTGATAAGAGGAAGAACGGTTGAGATAAGAAACCGCCTTTTGCGACAGCGGGCTACCCTCTTCATCATGGAGGGGGATGGAGATTTTGCTTGCCGTCCCCATGTTGCTGAAGGCAAAGGTAAAAAGAAGGGGGAGAAGAAGCATGAGGAGAAACATCCTGCTGTTGCGGAGAAGACCAACTCCCCGCTGCCAAAGTATGATTCCCATCCTTACACCTCCTTTAGGCGGCTGATGGCGAGCGCCGCGGCCATAAACAGAAGCGTCATGATCGAGAGAGAGAGGAAAACAGGCGTGATCTCCCGAAGGGAATATCCCTGCATCACCTTTACAAATCCTTGCAGGGAGGCACCGTTGATGGTGTAATCCCCCAAAAGGCGCACCTCATCCGGTAAGTAAGCGGCTGGAATGAAGCTCCCCCCCGCCAGGGCCATGATCTGGGTGATAAAACCGCTGAAGATCTCCGAGCCTTTCTCATTTCCCGCCACATGATTGATGGCGGATAAAAGAAGGCTTAATCCGCCGACGCCCAGGGAGACGAGGAGCAGGAGGGGAAGGAGGGAAAGGGGATCTCCCCAGTTTACCCCGAAGAGAAAACGGGAGAAGAGGAGAAGAAGAATCATCTGCAATAGAGAAAAAAGGGAGGTGGAGAGAAATCGGCCTGCGAAGAGAACTCCCCTCCCCCTGCCGGATAAGAGGATCCGCTCATAGGTATGAAGCCGGCTTTCCTGGATGAAATATTCGGCGCCAAAGGCTGCGGTAAAAAGGATAAACATGGCGCTCATGGCGGCGGCATAATACTGAAATCCCGAGATGCTCTTCTTCCCTTCCACGGCGATGGAGCGAAAATGAACTTCAAGCCCTTTTTCCTCCCCTTTTCCCACGGAGGTGAGCAAGGTTTCTATCTGGGAATGGGCCTGATCCCCCCGGTTCATCTCCACAGCCACTTCCTGAAATACGTTTTTCGCCAGAATCCCTGCCGAGAGGGTGTCCGTGTAGGCTCTCACGATGCCTTCAACGATTTCGGCCCGGATCTCCTGATCGGGATCCTGCCACACTTCGACGGTGGAGGGACTTATCCCAGGGAGCAGGGAACTCAGCCAATAACGGTAAGCAAAACCTTCCGGGATCAGGATCACCGCCGTTATCTTTCCTTCTTTCAACCGGCGAAACGCCTCCGCTTTTCCCATCGTTTCAACCGTTATCAAGGATGAGATTTTTTCGTCTTTTAAGATTCTCTCCGTCAGCACCTCGGCCGGATGAAAGGAACCCAGTCTCCCGAGAATCTCTCCCATCTCCCTTTCACCGATCCCCCGGGCGAAGGGAGTGGCGGTGAGAACGCGCTTCAACTTTTCCAGATCCCGGTTGAGGTCATCTTCATGGACCACCGCCACGTGTGCCGGGCTTAACGTGATCTCCCCTTGCATGAAAGAACCGACGGAAAAGCCGAGGATGGCGATGAGCACGATCGGCATGAGGAGGGTGATGAGGAGCGCCTTTTTGTCCCGGATCATCCGTTTTACATCTTTTATCGTCATCTGCCAAATCATGTTTCCCCCCCTTACTCCCTCAGCCCGCGTCCGGTGAGATGGAGGAAGAGATCTTCCAAGGTCGGTTTTTTCACTTCGACGGAGAGGAGGGAGGTTTTGGAGTTTTCGGCAAGGTGAACGATCTTTCCCAGTGATACCATCCCTTTCTCCACGACGATCTCAATTTTCGCTCCTCGCTGGTGAACCGCGTGAACGCCCGGAAGTCCTTCGAGGGCAGGGAGGAACTCCTTTCCATTCCGTTCAAAGTCAAGTTCGATCGTCTCTTCGTTCGAGATTCTCGCGATCAATTCCTCTTTCGTCCCGTCGGCGATGATCTTCCCGTGATCCATGATGTAGATGCGGTCGCACAGGAAATCGACCTCCTCCATGTAGTGACTGGTGTAGAGGATGGTAAGCCCTTCCCGGTTTAAGTCTTTAATGGTATCCAGAATTAAGCGGCGGGACTGGGGATCAATCCCCACCGTCGGTTCATCCATGAAGAGGATTTCCGGCCGGTGGAGGAGGGCGGCGCCGATGTTGATCCGCCGCTTCATCCCCCCCGAATAGCGGCCGACCCTCTCCCTCGCCCTGTCCGTAAGGTTGATGATCTCCAGAACTTCCTCCACCCTCCGGCGTAATGCCTTTCCCTTTAACCCGTACACCCGGCCAAAGAAGAGCAGGTTCTCTTCTCCGGTAAGGTCGGGGTAAAGGGCGATCTCCTGGGGGACCACCCCTAATCTATTCCTTATAATATTAGGATTCTTCAGTACATCTATCCCGTCCAGCAGGATCTCTCCTTCGCTGGGGGGAATTAGGGTGGACAGCATGCCGATCAAGGTGGACTTCCCGGCACCGTTCGGGCCGAGAAGACCCAGGATCTCCCCCTTTCGCAGCCGGAAGTGAACCCCGTCGACGGCTACCGTGTTCGGGTACCGCTTCACCAAACCTCTTCCTTCCAGTACCTCCATCATGGATCCTCCCTTTGTAAAAGGGTCAAGTCCGAAATCGTGTGTAAAATTGCCCTTTTCGGCGAATGGAGCGGTGAGCACTTAGGCCGCTTTGGCACAAGCCTGAGCGGATTCTCTCGAGGCCTGCTGCGCCTTCTTCGAAGACCAGGGCATCGACGGGCAGAAACTCTTTTTACCCATGATATCGGACACCACTTTCCGAAGGACGGGGGATCAAAGGAAATCGATCCGCGAAAGCGTTCGCCCTGCGCGCAGGGCCGCCAACGATTGCGCCCCAACGCCGAGGAACAAAAACGTCAGCGCTGACAACCACGGATGTCCCGACCCGTAGACGACTGCTTTGATGAGCGTAGCCAGAGCACCGAAGTCCCCGACCGGCCTCCCGGTGAAGAAAAGGGACTCCACCGCCTTATCGAGGAGGACGAAGACGATCAAGAACAAAAAAATAGTTAGAAAGAGATGACGATTATAATTCTTTTTCATTGCCGTGAGATCATAGTACATCGTGTAACTCCCGGTCAGAAGCGACAGCCCGACCCAGGCGATCACAAACGGCAAATACGGAAGCGGAGACCACCGCGCTCCGAGAAAAAACACCGAAGCAAGCGGCCCGGCGAAATAGGCGGCCGAAAGCCACCCCCACCAGGTGAAGGCGAACATCAGGCGGGCCAGGCTCATCTCCCGCGCCGTCACCGGATACAGCCCGTATTGCATCAGCCGCGAGGGGTTGGCGATGAAAAGAAGCGCATAATTCCAGATGAACCACGTGATCATGAGAACAAGCGAAATGATGATCATCCCCCCTGTTCGGAGCGCCTCCGCCAGCGAATCTCCCTGATAAGCGGCTTCCGCGGACACCAGCGCGTAGGAATAACCGAGCATCATCCAACCGAACAGCAAGGGGGTGACGACCAACCCCAGCGCCGTGATGCTGCCAAGCCCGATCGAACGAAGCCGGGCCTGCCACGCCTTCAGCGGCCTTGACGGCCGGTGCTCCGTCCGCAGGCCCAACCGACCGGTCCAGTAGGCGATCGTCCACGCTTTGGCCAATGCCCGGACGACCGCCCAGCGGACGCGCTCCGGCCTTCCTCGGCGAGCGTCCGAACGCTCAGGAACCGTCACACCGGCGTTGACCTCGCTCACCCTAGATCCCTCCCGTTCGTCGAGATCGAAGAAGCCGCCTCGAAAGCGGCGCCTTCCGATTCCATGAGATATCGGACGATATCCGTAAGCGGAAGGCGTGCGGAACGCGCGCCGTGGCCGAGCGCCCGAAGCGCCGCCTCCGTCGTTTCCCGGTCGCGGCTGATGATCGAACGGGCCGGGGACGACGTCACGGCGACGACGCCGGGAAGCCGGCGCAGCGTTTCCTCCGCGATCGGCGCCCCGGCGGGCGTCCCCTCGATCGGCGCCCCCGCAGGCGTCCTCCCGGTCAACGCCCCTTCACCGACCTCCGGCGCGATCAACGCCCATCGGTCGAGGAGCTCGTCTTTGACGTACGGCCCCAGAAGACGGCCGGCGTGCATCACGACGATGACGTCGGCAAAGCGCTCGACCGCCGCCATATCGTGCGAGGAGAGAAAGAGCGCCGCTCCGGCCTCAAGCCGTTCCCGCCAGGCGTCGTACAGCAACGCTCGGACGTACGGATCCAGGCCGCTCGTCGGCTCATCGAGCACGTAAAGCGGCACGGTGCGCGACAGCACCAGCGCAAGAAGAAGCCGTTCCCGCTGTCCCTTCGAAAGCGTCTCAAACGGCAAATCCAGATTCGGCAGCTCGAATCGCTTGGCCAACTCTCGAAAACGACCGTCGTCCCAGTCCGGCGCAAGCATCTTTGCCTGCCGGACGAGCGCACTGCCGGTCGCCCCGTAGAACAGCTCCGGCAGATCGGGCATGTACGCCAGGCGACTTTTGATCGCCACCTCCCCCTCCGGATACGTCCAACCGAAGAGCCGGATTTTTCCTTCTGTCGGTTTGATCCAATTCACGAGCATGTTCAAGAGGAGCGACTTCCCGCTTCCATTTCTTCCGACGAGCGTCGTGACCGTCCCCGGCGCCAGTTCCAGCGCCGCATCCAGGGGGCCCAGCGAAAAATGCGGATAGCGTTTGCAGACGTTTTCCAACACCAGGACCGGTTCCGGCCCCCGCCTCACCTCGCTCACCTCCGCGCGCCTCAAACCCTCGGTAAACGTTCCGACCTCTGCCGACCCGCAAGGCCAAGCCGCCGGCTTCGCTGATCGTTTCGCCGCACGCTTCCCGGGCAAACGCCGAGCGGTCGACCGGCCATCTTTCTCATCATGCGCGGCAACAAACGTTCCGCGGCCTTGCTCCGAGCGGATCCTTCCCTCGGGCTCCAAACCCCGATAAACCCGCCGCGTGGCGATCGCGCTCACCCGGAGCGACTCGGACGGCGGGCGGATCGACCAAAGAACCGTCTCCGTCGAAAGCGCGCCGCTTACGATCAATTCTTTCACAAAGGAAGCCATCATGTGTGTATAACTACATAATCACAATATCTAAAAACCGCTTCGCCGTCAAGCGACCGGCAAGGCGCTGAACGGGTCAAGATTCGGCAGGCGGAGATCCGACCGAGGAAATCCGGAACCGGATTCGGCAAAACCCGCGCCCGCTCAAGAAAGCCGCGCTTTGCCAGCAGTTTCCCGGCTGAGGGGCCTTCCCGCCCCGGAAAACCCGGAGCGCCCCGCGTTTCATGACTCGAAAGCCCTTGGGATGCCGCAACAGGAGCGGCGGTTGGATGCGGTCCAACGGGTTGACCCCGTGAAACCGCGCCGCGTTCCGGAGCTCGGCGGATCGTAAACGGCGCTTTTGCCCGACGCTCGGTGAGGTCTGCTTCGTTTTTGCGAAGCGGCCGGCGGGAAGACGATGGCCGATGCGTCTTTCCACCCGCCGGGCCTCATCCACCCGGCGGCCCACCTCCTGAAGCCCGTGAAACAAATCGGCCACCCCGCGCGTCCGGAAGGACCCGCTGAATCCGAATTTTCCCGCTTTCCCTGAGGTCGATCGTCACGCCCGGATCGTTTGCGGAAACGAACACCCCAAAGCAAAAGGCGTCGAATCGTTCCGGGGCTTTGCTGGCCTCTTCGGTGAACGTAAGCGGCGGATGGCCCGGCCAATGGGGACGGCGCGCTTCCTTTTTCGGCCGCCCGGCAACCCCATCGACGCTCTCTCATTTTGCTCCAGGCGATCGATGATCCGGCCTTGAAGACCGAAAGTGTGTCCATAGACGGTTTCATAGGCGGTCGGAGCCTTCCTGGGATGGGGTGTAGGGACGATCCCATGCGCGCTCTGACCGCCTGTTTCCGGCTTAGACAACCCCGCTTTTTAGCTGAGAGCCGAACATTTACAAGCACTGGCAAGAGAAGCGAACACGGTTTTACCTCCTCCCGAGACGGTTCCCCCCGGTCCTGGGCTGGTTCCGCTGGTTCCCCCCTCAAGAAGCCGGCGGCGCGTTCAGCCAACGGTCCCAAAGGCCGACGAGCGCCTGCCAGAGGCTTTTTAAGAAACTGCCGACCTTCGCGAGGAGCGACTGGGTCGCCGGCTCGTCGAGCCAGGCGCGGGTCGCCTCGGTGACCGCCCGAAGTTCGGCCTTCAGCCGCTCCCAGTCGATGTTCACCGCCCGGAGGCGCTCGACGAGATCCCGCACGGCGGCCAGATCGGACTCCGTGAGCTCCAGGCCGAGCCGGGCCGCCTCCTGCTTCACCGCCGCCTCGATCTCCGCCGGCGTGCGGAGCCCCCCGACGGCAAGCGCTTCCTTCAGGGCGCCGAGGAGCGCCGCCACCTGCTTGGGATCGTGATGTTCTCCGAGGCGCTCCGCGACGGCAAATTCGTCCAGGGCGGCCGCCTTCCGCTCCGGCGAGAGCCCGGCGCCTTCGGCCGCTTCGTACGCCTTGAACAGCCCGACGAGGGCCGCCGTGCCGGAGACGGGGTACGGGGCGACGATGCGGACGGAAGCGTCCCGGACGCCGGCCGTAAGAAGCGCCTGCCGGTAGATCTCCGGTGCCACGCCGGTGATGTTGATGAGCTCGAGGGAAAGCCCCGCCCCCGCTTCCCGCGGAACCACCCGGACGGACGAGATGGCCCGGGTGCCGATGACGGACGGCGGAAAGCGCCCGGCAAGAAGCGCCCGCTCCTCCGCATTCGTCACGGTGAGCCTTCGATCGTCCGGCCCGGCGCCCAGGCGCTCGAGCACCGCCTGCCGATCCGCCGGCGCAAGATCCGCCCCGAGGACGACGACCGGCCGCTCCCGGCCTCCGTCCGACGGACGGCCCTCCTCGGCCCGGGCGGATCCGGCACCGAAGTCCAAAGCCCCCGGCCCAAGGGCCCATCCCCAGACGAAGACGAAGACAAAGAAGAAGAGGAGCAAAGCCGCCATCCGACGAACGGGCGCCCGGGCGCCCGGCACGGGGTGACGACGAAATCGGCGATCCACCCGCTCATCCCTCCCGAAAAACGGCATCGCCCGGCGGCCCGTCGCCGCCAGACGGTCATGTCGATCCGGTGAAACATCCTCCGTCGGAAGGTCGACCTCTGCCGTCGAAGGGTCACCCTCGGACCCTCCGAAGGATCGGCGCCGTTTGACGGGCACCGTCCGGCGTGTGAACATTGGCGCATGATGATTAAGGTATAAACGCCCGCCGCTTCGGCCAAGCTAAAGGTCGATCGCCTGTTCCAGAGGGTGCCAAAACCCGGAGGATCGTCGGAGCGGGCCCGGAAGGTCCCCGGCGAGGGCCGAGGGCTGGCCGGCGGGGACCCCGACGATCGCCGCAGAAAGGAGGCCTGCGATGGAGCGGATGGCCCAGGACCCCCGCTCCGCCCCGCCCTCGGCGGTCGGAGCCTCCGCACCGCGCTCGGATGCGCCGCTTCAGGCCGCCGGGGCGAGGGCGAATCCCGTCTCGGATCCGACCGTTTCAGATCCTCCCGCGGCGGGGACGAACCGGTCGGACGCCGCGCCGGATCGGCCCGCCCAAAAAGAGGCGCAAGAAAGAGAGCCGGACTTCCGGGACACGTTTCGTCTCTCCCTGTTCTTCGGCGGGCTGATCCTCGCGATGTGGATGACGATCTTCATCGTTTTTCTCCTCCGGCTCTAAACGCCACCCGCCCCGGCGTCGATCGGTCTTTTTCCGCTTTTACTTTAGCGCATTTCGTCCGGAGGGGGAAGGCCCCGGTGTTTCGCCTGGACTGGCCCAAGCTCGAAGCGCTCTGGATGAAGGTGAGCCTCGGCACGATGGCGACGTTTCTCGTCACCATCGGCGTCATGGCGTTCGGCATGGACGTGCACACGGCCGACGGCCGGCAGACGATCGACCCGACGCGGGTCGACGAGACGCCGCCGTTCGATCGACCGGGGCTCTATCGGATCGGGCCCGACGCCTACCGGGCGGTCGTCGTGGCCCGGGTCTTTACGTTCAACCCCGATCACCTCGTCCTCCCGGCAGGGGCGCGGATCGAGTTCGTCATGACGAGCGCCGACGTCATCCACGGGGTTTCCATCCCCGGAACCAACGTCAACCTCATGCTCATCCCGGGCCAGGTGACCACGTATACCACCACCTTTAAGCGGCCCGGTGAGTATCTCCTTCTTTGTAACGAATATTGCGGCATCGGTCATCACCTGATGATGGGTCGATGGACCGTCGTGGCCGAAGGAGGCGAATCGGCATGGTCCGCGTCGAGCACGGCCCCGGCGGGTCAGTGATCCGAACCGCCGGCCACGTCTTTCCCGCCGAAGAGCGGCGGCTTTTCCTCGCCCACTTCATCGTCGCCCACCTCGCCTTTTTCCTCGGCATCATCGCCGGGCTTCTGCAGGGGCTTTCCCGGACGGGCTTTCTCGTTCTTCCGTCGACGATCGGCTACTACCAGCTCCTCACCTTACACGGCGTCGCCCTCGCCTACGTCTTTACGACCTTCACCATCGCCGGTTTTCTCCTGCTCGGCACGGCGAAAACGACCGGCGGCTCCTTCACCCCGCCGGAACGCCGCTTCGCCTGGGCCGGTTTCGTCCTCATGCTCGCCGGAACGGTCCTCGGCGTCTTCGCCATCCTGTCCAACCGGGCGACGGTGCTTTACACGTTTTACCCGCCGATGCACGCGCACCCGACGTTTTACTTCGGCATCCTGTTCGTCCTCTTCGGCAGCTGGCTGCCCGGGGTGAGCCTCTTTTCCGCGTACCGGCGCTGGAAAAACGCCCATCCGGGTGAGCCTTCGCCGCTTTTCGCCTACATGGCCGTGGCGACGTACATCATGTGGCTCATCGCCACCCTCGGCGTCCTCGTCGAGCTCGTGGTCCAGCTCATCCCGTGGTCGCTCGGCTGGGTCCCCAGGATCCACGTCGGCGCCGCCCGAACGTTTTTCTGGTTTTTCGGACACCCGGTCGTCTATTTCTGGCTCCTTCCGGCGTACATCTACTGGTACGTCAACCTTCCCCGCATGATCGGCGGGGAGATTTTCAGCCATCTCCTCCCGCGGCTGACGTTCCTCCTCTTCCTCCTCTACTCGATCCCCGTCGGGCTGCACCACCAGTTCGGCGACCCCGGCATCGCGCCGATCTGGAAATTTGTCCAGACGACCCTGACCTTCTTCGTCGTCATTCCGACGCTTCTCACCGTCTTTACCGTTCTGGCGACGTTTGAGGCGGCGGGCCGCGGCCTGGGCGCGACGCGGCCGTTCGCCTGGATCCGAAAGCTTCCCTGGCAGGACGCCCGCTTCCTCGCGCCGGTCGCCGGCATGCTGTTCTTTATCCCCGGCGGCGCCGGCGGCATCATCAACGCCAGTTACCAGCTGAACACGGTCGTCCACAACACCCTCTGGCTCCCCGGCCACTTTCACCTGACCCTCGCCACGACGGTCGTCCTGACGTATTTTGCCATCACCTTCTGGGCCGTCCCCGCCCTCACGGGTCGGGCGTACACCTCCGGGGCCAACCGGGCCGGCATCGCCGCCGTCCTCCTCTGGAGCACGGGCATGCTCCTCATGTCGACGGCGATGCACGTCCTCGGCGTCCTCGGCGAGCCGCGGCGGACGGCCTTTGCCACATACGCCGGAGCCGCCATCGTCGAGCGGTGGGCCCCCTGGCGGGCGCTCCTCGCCGGCGGCGCCGTCCTCCTCTTCCTCGGCGCCCTCGTCTACCTGGCGGCCGTCGCCTACCTCTTCCTCTTCGCCCCCCGCGCCGAAGCGATCGTCGACTTTCCGATCGGAGACGTCCGAAAAAGGGCGCCCCCACCGCCGCCGATCCTCGAGCGGTGGGGCCTCTGGGTGGCCCTCGCCGTCGCCCTCATCCTGATCGCCTACACCGGACCGTTCATCGAACTCCTGACGCAGACGAAAAACGGCGCTCCACCGCTTCGCACGTGGTGAAGCGCCGTTTCTTTGCGGCCGCGGCTTCCCCCTCCACCAGGAGGGCAGGCCCGGCCGGCCGATCGCCCCGCCCGGCCGCGGTCCCTTACGGCACCGCGACCGTCCACTCCCGGACGACACCGTACGGCGACCCGTCTCGGTGCACGAGTTCCGCCCGGAACGCGTGCGCTCCCGGTTTGAGCCCCTCGACGACGAACACCCGCCGGTCGAGCCGGGCCACCTCCCGCCCGTCGACGGTGAGAACGATATGGCCTTCGCCGTAGCGCTTCGGCGCCGTCGGGTCCGGAGCGGCGAGGCGGAAATGTCGGCAGCGAAATTCGAGGTACACCTTGCCGTGCCGCACCTCGCTGTTTACGTCGAGCTCCGGCGTCGGCGCCGCCCGGGCGCCGCCGGCCGGAAGGGCGGTCAGGACGACCCCGAGGCCGAACGTCACCGAAAAGAGCGCCGCCAGAGCCGAAGCGAGAAGCCGGCGCCACGATCGCCGCATGCGTCTCCCCCTTTGCCAAAAATCGGGGTGGCCGTCTTAGCGTGCGCCGAGGCGCCGGTCGCTATGCGTCGCGGAAGATGCAAAACCGCGAACAAAGCGCCGGATCCAGGGCGGAAAAAAGCGTCGCCGTCAGGGCCGCCGCTGCACGAGGACGAAAAACGCCTGGCCGAAGCCGTCGGGAAGGATGAGCGCCCGGACGGCCCGGTTTCGGCGGGCGATCGGGTGAAACGGATCCCGCTCCGCCGGCGTCCCCACCGCAGGCTGCAAAAAGTCGAGAATCCCCCGGGCGACGAGGTACTCCCCCTGCGGGAGGAGGGCTTCCGTCGCCAGGCCGCCCGCCTCCCCCTCGCTCCGATACGCCTCGACCGGCACCTGCGCCGTGAGGTCCATCTCACCGGGCCGCTCAAACCAGTCGTCCCGGAGCCTGTGCCGCCAAAAGCCCACCACCGTCCCTTCCCGCCGGTGCGGCGCCGCCAGCTCGGCAAACGGAAGGCCGTAATCGACGGTGATGAACGTCGCCCCGGGAAAGGCCTCCGCAAGCCGCCGGTACAGCCGCAGGCCCTCAAGGGGCGCTTCAAACACGTGCTCCGGCGAAAACGCGCCGCCAAACCGCTCGGCGTACGCCCGGGCCTCCGCCGGCACGTCGTCCGCCCAGGCGAGGACCGGCCGGCCGGCTTCCTCCCGCACGACCTGCCAGAAGAGCCGGCCGTCCGGCGCCTTCTTCAGCCGCTCGACGGGAAAGGCGTCGTAAAATTCATTGGCGAAGACGATCACCGGCCCGGCGCCGGCGAGGACATCGCCCGAAAGAAGCGCCTCCGGCGTCGGGACGAGCTGAAGAAGCGGCCGGTGGGGTTTCGTCCGCAAAAAAAGGCCCTCCCGGTGCCACGGAGACGCTTCGACCGCGACGTAGCGGAGCCGGCCGTACACCTCCGGCCGCTCGGCGGCCAGCCGGTCCAGGACCTGAGCGGCAAACCGGCCGTCGCCGGCGCCGAGCTCGACGATCGCCAAAAACCCTTCACCGCCCGCCCCGGCCTCGCGCCAGGCTTCAAACCGGCGGGCAAAATCCCGGGCCCAGAATGCGCCGTAGGCGTCGCCGACGGCGCTCGCCGTATAAAAATCCCCCGCCCGTCCGATCTTCACCCCGGGCCGAAAGTAGTAACCGCAGACCGGGTCGTAGAGGGCAAAGGCCATCCACGCTCCGAAGCCGATTCGCCCGCCTTCGTTCCGAAGGTGCCGGAGGAGGCGTTCCGCACACGCCGCCCGATCCGCCGGCGCCGCCCGACCGGTCATCGTCCCGTTCCCTCCTTTTTGATCTTCATACCGATCGGGGTCGCCGCCCCGCCCGAGGCCGACCCGCTCCTCCCCTTTCCGCCCGGCGCCACGGGCCGGCATAGGGGCCGCCGGCGCCGGACAGACTAACCGCACGGACCGGATATTTTCGGTCGGAAGTCCCGCGCCGCGGGCCCGGGCCTTCCGGCCAGGCGAAAGGGGAGACGTCATGGGTCGCGCCACCGCCCGTCTGATCGTCGGCATCGCCCTGGCGCTCGGCCTCGGCGGCTGCGCCCTGCCGTGGACCGCCTCCGGAGGGGCGGCCGGCGAGGCGCCGGCCCCCCCGTCAACGACCGGTCGCCCGCCCCACGAAAAGGTGCCCAACACGATCCGCTATGAACCGCCGCCCGAAGCCCCGAAAAACCGGGCCGAAGCCGAGAAAATCGCCGACCGGCTGGTCGAGCTCGCTCTCGCCGACCCGTACGTCCGACGCGCCACCGCCGTCGTCCTCGGCCCGTACGCCGTCGTCGCCATCGGCGTCGACGAACATCTTTCCCACGCCCAGGTGACGACGACCAAATACGCCGTCGCCGAAGCCCTGAAACACGACCCGTACGGCGCCCGGGCGATCGTGACCGCCGATCCGGACCTTTTTGCCCGCCTGCAGGCGATGCGGGACAAAATCGCCCGGGGCGAACCCCTCGTCGCCGTCTTCGACGAGCTCGCCGACATCGTCGGTCGCCTGGCCCCGGAGCTTCCCCGCGGGCCGAAAATCCGCGAACCGGCAGACGGCGCGGCGCCGATCGCGCCGGTCCGAACGCCGCCGGACGGGACGGTCCCGAGCCGACCCGTCCCGGGCGAGAAGCCGGCCGGCCCGAAAGCCCCGACCGCACCGGCGACGCCGGCGCCGTCTCCCCAGGCGCCGGTCGCCCCGGGGAGGCCCGCTTTGCCGACGTCCCCGGATTCGCCCGCGCCATCGCCCGCCGCACCGCCTCCCGCCTCCGCACCGTAATCCTTTTCGTTCGCCGGCGCCCGGCTTCGGTCGGCCGGCGATTTCTTTTGCACCGGACCGGAGCGTCGGCCGGCGCCGGTTTTGTTTTTTCGCCGGCGGCGGTATGATGTTTCCGAAGCAAAAAGTCCCGATCGAACCCAGGGAGGGATGCGCCACGGACCGACCGACCCGGCCGCCGTCCGATCGCCGCCCCGACGACCGATCCCCGGGCGGCCCCCGCCCGGACGGCCCTTCCCGAACCGACCGCTCCGCCCGAAACGGCCTCGGACGGCGATCCCCGGCCGACTTCGAGCCGGCCTTATCGTCCGAAGCGCTCACGGCCCTCCTCGAGCGGTTGGAAACCCTCGAGACGTCCCTCCGGCCGATCGACCGCCTCGCCCGGGCGCTCGCCCGGGGGGAATTTTACGACCTCCTGACCCACTACACCTCGCCCCGACGGGTGATCGCGCTGAACCTCCTCGCCGGCATCACCCGGGGGCTCGGCATCACCCTCGGGGCGACGCTCGTCTTCGCCCTCCTCCTCCTCGTGCTCCGGCACTTCGTCTCGCTCCCGCTCATCGGCGCCTACATCGCCAACCTGCTCGATCTCATCGACCAGCACCGGGGGCTCGTCCGCTGACGGAGCCGGCGGGCCGGACGCGGCCGAAAGGCCGCCCGGCGGATCGGCCGCACCTCGTTCGTCCGCTTCCGGGCCGCCTCCCTCCTCCGGTGAACCGGCCTTCGGTCCGATCGCCTCCGCCTCCTCCGGTTCCGGATAGACGATGCCGTACTTCGGATCGCCCTCGACGGCCCGAAGGAGCGCTTCGACGCGGTAGCGGTCGAAGGCGGCCCGCTTCGGCTCCCCGGCCTGCCGGTAGACGACGACGTACGCCGCGTCCTCGATCGCCTCTTCGATCGCATCGACCTCGATGCGATGGTCTTCCAGCAAAATGCGATAAAAGAGATCCGCCGTCTTCCGGGCCGCCGGA
Organism: Hydrogenibacillus schlegelii; assembly: GCF_001653195.1. Taxonomy (GTDB): domain Bacteria; phylum Bacillota; class Bacilli; order Thermicanales; family DSM-22653; genus Hydrogenibacillus; species Hydrogenibacillus schlegelii. The sequence goes on along the minus strand of NZ_JXBB01000012.1, from coordinate 74,407 downwards.
TCGTGGGGCCGGCCGCGGGCGAGGATCTCCGCCTCCAGCCAGTGCTCAAGCGCCTTTTCCGCCCGCACGGGGACTGCCTGGTTCGTAAAACCTACCTGAACTTCATTTCAGGCAGGGACCCCTCCGAACCAGGCGTTCACCTCCTTTCGGAAATCGGGGTCTGGGCCCGGGCGTCCCACCCGGAGTGCTCACGGGAAGGTCTTCCTTCCCCGTCCCCCGGTCTCGTCTGCACGGCCGGACGGAGTGCGCTGCACCCGCAGAACGGAGTGGGCCGGGGGAGAGGCGGCGAAACCCGCCGCCGCAAGCACCGATCTGTCAGATTCGCCCTGCCGGGTTTGTCCGAACCCCCGGCGAAACGGGGTTACCGGAAGGCCAAAGCAAGCGTTTTGAGTTCGCGCCAGCAGGAGAAGAAACTTTCCTGCTGCCGGCGGGCAAGCCCGTTGTGCAGAAGAAGCTTCGTCTCCAGCGCCTGAAGCGCGGCTTCGACCTTCCGGGTCATCCCGGTTCCTTCCCTCGGTCGGAGATCACCCGTCGGTTTCCGCCGTTCTTTCACCCGAAGCACGAAGTCCCGAACCTCGCGCGTGATGCGCTCCCTAAAACCCATGGCCCGCCTGCCGATGACCAGGGCCGCCGCACCGTGAACGGGAACGCCGTATTTCTTTTCGTACTTGAGCCGGCCGATGGTGGAGGTGTGCTGGGGCGGGACTTGTTTGTACCCCACGTTCTCTTTGACCGCCCGCCGCATCAACGCCTGAAGGACCATCGCATAGGGAAACTGGGCGGCCATCCGGTTGAACGTTTTTCCCCGGTCCAGCCTCCCCTGATCGAAACTCAGCGTTTCCATCGCCAGAGGCTTCCCCAACGCTTTGGCGACGTCCACGACCACCTTGGCCAGGACGCCGATGAGATACCGGCGCCGAAATCCCGAAGCGTAGGCGAGTTCGGGGACCCGGATGGTCAGAAAACCCGATGGATACGGGATGACTTGAAACTCCCCGTCGTATTTGCCCAGGTTCTTCGGATGGGGAATCCGGAATCCTTTCGGCCACGGTTCGGGAAGACCGCAGGAAGAGACGTTGGCGAGCCCCACGCCGTCGGGGTTGATATCGACGGCGAGGGCGCCGCGCGAAAAATCCGGCGCCGGTTGATCGTCCAGTTCCAGCGCGATGTGAACGCGAAAGCGTCCGTCCGGGCCCCGGATCAGTTCCGCGGTGTACGGCCGCTTTTCGGCAAGCCACCCGAGAAGGCGCGCCCGGTGCTTTGGGGGAATCCAGAGTCGCCCAAGGACGCGAGGCGCCCGGCGCATGATCGGTCGCCCCAGAGCGTCCACACCGGTCGGCTCCGACAGATGAGAAATCGTGACGGCCATGCGGAATGCATGCCCGTCGAAGGTGATCTTCAGGTTGGGGTTGCCGCCTTTGGTGCGGTCTCCGCGGGCGTAAAGCCGATTTTTTCGGGCCGCCCGCCATTCGTCCCGGGTGGCCTTTCCCTTGCAGACGTTCCGCCAGAGCTTTCTTCCTCCAAAGATCGCCGTGGGGACGGTTCCGTTTTCTTTGTGTTCTCTCAACTCCTTCAGCCGCTTTTCCAGTGCCGAGACGCGCGCCTGCCTTCCCGGGACGGTCCGATCGAGCGTCCGGAGTTCGTCTTTCGAGAGGCCGTTCTTCTCGGCCCGGCTCCGTTTCTCCATGGCCCAGCCGAGTTTCTTTCGCGCCCGCCGAAGCTTCGCTTCGGTCGTTTCGATCTCAAGCTCCAGAAGTTCTTTCTGCGCATCGATCATGCCCTGCGCCTTCAGGCGGGCATCGTCGACGTAGCGGGAGTTGAGGCCGAAAAGATCCTGCCCTTGCTTTTTGATTTCCGTGCGGGAAACTCCCTTCAAAATCCGCCTGTAAGACCACCGCAGGCAGGCGGAGAAAAGCCGCATCTCGGTGGTCAAGGGATCTTCTTCGCCCCGGGCCCACTTCCCGGACCGAAAGGCCGGGTAAACTTCGGGGAAGAATTCCCCGATGATCGTGAAGCTATTCTTCACGGACACGCCGCATCAGCTCCTGAAAGCCCCGGCGGATTTTCCTGCCCCCTCGGGCGCCGTCGATCCGGGCGGAAAAAGACGTGACGATGGCCAGAAGATCCTGAACCAGCTCCGCGTGCGCCTCTTCCGGTTCTTTCGGCGAGATCACTTCGATTTCTACGCCGCAGGACTTCAGATGCCGTTCGAGAACGTCGAAACCAAACCGCGCCAGGCGGTCGGGAGAGAGGTTTCCCGCTTCGGCCTCTTTTTTCGTCGAGATCCGGGCGTAGAGAGCGACCGCATCGGCTTCTGTTTCGTTCATCCCTCCTGCCTTCAGGATGCGGTCGATTTCTTCTGTCGGGTATCTTCGGTGGCCGCTCGGAAGCCGAATCGGGCGGATGAGCCCTTTTTTCTCCCACTCCCGGAGACGGTTGGGGTGCACGCCGAGCTTTTTCGCCGCTTCGCGGATGGATAGAAGTTCCATGTCTCTGTAGTATCAAAACAGGAAGTTTCAGTCGATAACAGGTTGGTTATTTGTAACTGCTACGAACCTCCTTTCGCCGCGTCGGCCCGCTCCCGCCGGCGCCGCCAACGATAGACGATGAGGACGATGAGGCTTGCGCCGAGCGCCTCGGCGATCGGCAAAACGTACGCCAGCACGACGAGCGGAAAGGCAAGGGCGACGAGGAGCCCGTAGACGAGCACCCGCTTCCCGGGCGGAAGCGGGCGCTCAAAGCCGAGGCGAAACACGAGGGCAAGAAGCAGCGTCACGACGGCATATTTCACCCCGAACCGGTCCCAGAGGGCGAACGCCGGGAGAGCGGCGCCGCCCGACAAGGCGAGGACGTCGCCCGCCAGGAAGCCGGCCTTAAGGACGCCGGGCCAGAGCTTACCGCCCGGCATCGGCCTTTTCGTCCTCTCCCGCCAGCCGGCGGACGAGCTCGACGAGGGTCCGGACCATGACGCCGCTCGCCCCTTTCGGGACGAGCGCCGTCCCTTTCTCCTCCCACGCCGTCCCGGCGATGTCGAGGTGGACCCACGGCACGTCGTCGACGAACGCTTTGAGGAACATCCCGGCGGTGATCGTGCCGGCGTTCCGGCCGCCGGAGTTTTTCAAATCGGCGATCGGGCTTTTGATCTGCTCCAGGTAGACGTCAAAGGAGGGAAGCAACCACACCCGCTCGCCGGCGGCCTCGGCGGCGGCCTCCACCTCCCGCCAGAACGCCGCGTCGTTCGTCATCGCGCCGGTCGTCTGGGTGCCGAGGGCGATGAGGACCGCCCCGGTGAGCGTCGCGAGGTCGACGATCTTCGCCGCGCCGAGCTTTCGGGCGTAGGTGAGGGCGTCGGCGAGGATGAGGCGCCCCTCGGCATCGGTCGAGATCACCTCGATCGTCTTCCCGCTCATCGACGTGAGAACGTCCCCCGGCCGGTAGGCGCGGCCGTCGGGCATGTTTTCCACGAGCGGCGTCACGGCGAGGACGTTCAGCTTCGGCCGGAGCCGGCCGATCGCCTCCATCGCGCCGATGACCGCCGCCGCCCCGCCCATGTCCATGATCATCGATTCCATGTTTTGCGCCGGTTTCAAGGAAATGCCGCCGGTGTCAAACGTGATCCCCTTGCCGACGAGGGCAAGGGGCGCCTCCCACGTCGGAAGCCCCTGGTATTTCATCACCACGAGGCGGGGCGGGTTCGCGCTCCCCTGAGCGACGGCGAGAAGCGCCCCCATGCCGAGCCGCTCCATGTCCGCCCGGTCGAGGGCCCACGCCTCCATCCCGTAGCGGGTGGCGACGGCCAGAGCTTCCTTCGCCAGCACCTCCGGCGTGAGCTTATTGGCCGGCGTGTTCGTGAGCGTCCGGGCGAGGTTCGTCCCTTCGGCCGTCGCCCGGCCGACGGCCCAGCCCGCTTCGACCGCGCCTCGGACTTCCGGCGGCATCGCCACCCGGAGCCGCTCGATGCGGACGTCCGGTTCCTCCTCCGCCGAACGGTACCCGGGAAAGCGGTACGTCGAAAGCAGCGCCCCTTCGGCGATCATCTGTCCCGCCCGTTCCGGGGTCACCCCCGGCGCGGCAAACGACCCGTAGCAGAGGAGAAGATCGGAAAGCCGGTGGCGCCGGGCCGCCTGCATCGCCTCGGCGACCGCCTCCCGGATGCCGTTCGCCTGAAGGGCGTCCCGGCGACCGACGCCGACGAACACGACGTACCGGACCGGAAGCCGCCCGAGGGTGTGAAGCACCAGCGTCCGATTCCGCTTGCCGCCGAGGCGCCCGGCGGCCCACTCTTCGGCGAGCGCCCCGCCGAGAACATCGTTGAGCCGCGGCAAAAGCCCCGCTTCGTCCACCCCGGCTTCCGAGACGGCGACGACGAGGCCGTCTGCCGGCGTCTCGAGGAGCCGGCCGTCCAACGCTTCGATGTGCACCGCTTCGACCTCCCGCGCTGGCGCAGGTTTGTTTCCTTATCATCATATCCCGAAACGCGAACGAAGCAAAGAAACGGAAACGGAGAAAGGAGCGACGCCGTTGCCTCCGAGCGACCCCCGCTTCTCCGAAAGCGTTCATCCGCCGCACGTCGATCTTGCCCTCTATCGCGCCCTCCGCAACCGCCCCGTCGACCGGCGACACACCGCCTCGATCAAGTGGGAGCGGCACCTTCTCCCGCCGGGGACCCCGCCGCCGGAAGGCTGGATCGCCCTCTCGGTCGCCGACATGGACTTTCCGGCGCCGGCGGCCGTCGTCGAAGCGCTCCGCCGGCGGGTCGAGGAAGGCCTGTTCGGCTATACGTACGTCGGCGACGGCGCCACCCGAGCGGTCGTCGACTGGCTCCTTCGCCGGCACGGCTGGGCGGTCGACGAGCAGGCGCTCCTTTTTGCCCCCGGCGTCATCCCGGCGATCGCCCTCGCCATCGAAGCGCTCACGCCCCCCGGCACGCCGGTCGTCGTCTTCCCGCCGGTCTACGGCCCCTTTTACCGGGCGATCGAAGCCGCCCGACGGAAAGCGGTCGACGTGCCCCTCCTCAAAGAAGGGCCGGCGGAGGCCCCCCGCTACCGGATCGACGTCGACGCCCTCCGGTCGGCCCTCGATGAGACCGGCGCCCGGGCGATCCTCCTCTGCCACCCCCACAACCCCGGCGGCCGGGTCTTCACCCGGGACGAGCTCGCCGTCGTCGCCGGCCTCGCCGAACGCGCCGGCGCCGTCCTTCTGAGCGACGAAATTCACGCCGATCTCACCCATCCGCCGGCGACCTTCACCTCGCTCGCCGCCCTGCCGGAAGCCGCCGGGCGGACCGTCGCCTTCTGGTCGCCGGGGAAAACGTTCAACCTCCCCGGGCTCCGCATCGCCTACGCCGTCGTTTTGAATCCGGAACTTCGCACGGCCCTGCGAACGGCCCTCGAACGGCTTCACCTGCACCTGCCGAACGCCCTCGGCATCACCGCCCTGGAAGCGGCCTACCGCCACGGCGAGGGGTGGCTGGAAGCGGTCCTCGCCGTCATCCGGGAAAACATCGCCTTCGTCCGGGATGCCTTCGCCCGGGCGCTCCCGGAAGTCCGCGTCATGCCGCCGGAAGGGACGACCCTGGTCTGGATGGACCTCTCCGCCCTCCCGTACGACGAAAAAGAGCTCCGGCGGCGCATCGTCGACCGGGCCCGGGTCGGGGTGAACTTCGGCGGCGAATTCGGTCCCGGCGGTGCCGGCCACATCCGCCTCAACTTCGCCACCGCTCGGCCGGTGCTGGAAGAAGGCGTCGGCCGCCTGATCGAGACCCTCCGGCCGTAGGCCGCCCCGAAAAGGCCCCGTTCGACCGTCACCCGGCCGACCCGGCCATGCCGTCGTCCAACACGAACGCCGCGCCGGACGTTCCTTCGCGCGAACGGCGATCGCGTCCTCGCCGGCGAAACGTCTTTTGAGACGCTCGAAAGCCGACGCCGCATCGGAACCGGGGCGCCGTCGGCTCCAAACGCCGGGGCGACCCGGGAATGCGCCGAGCCCTCGGCCCCGATCCGAAACGCCGGGCCGAAGCCGAAACGCAAAGCGGGGCTCGAAGGATCCCCCTTCGAGCCCCGCCGCTTTTTCACCGCCCCCGCCGCCCCAACCGGCCCCGGTCGCCGGCGCCGGCCCGGCCGACCTCCGGGGTCCGCGCTCCGGGCGATCGGCCCGGAAGGATCGGCACGGTCGGCAAGGATCGGCGCGCCTTCCGGCGACGCGCTTTTACGCCGCCCGGTCCCGAAGCGCCTACCGCGGCAGCGTCACGCTCGCCTCGTCGTCGTAGTAGAGGTCGCGGTCCAGCTCGACCCGTCCGGTGTACCGCGGCGCCGGCGGGGCGACAAGCACCAGGCGGAAGACGGTGCTCCGGTAAAACGGAACATCCGGCTCCCGAACGGCGACCGGCGCTGCCTGCGCGACCGGATAGCCGAGGGCGACGATGTCCTCGAGCTCGTAATCCTGATACGCCGGCAGCGCGTCGGTGATGGCATACCCCATCTCGAGGATGCCCCGCTGGATGTCCCGCCACTTCGACCACGACGCCTCGAGGTAGGAAAGTCCGAAATAGCCGGCGCCGCCTTCTCGAAGCGCTTCCGTCGCCCGGCTCAAAAAGAGGAGAATCCCCGGGAGCGTCTCCACCGGATCGGTGAAAAAGACGTCAAACGCCCCCCGAAGCGCCGCCGGCAGCGGCTCTCGAACGTCGTACACCTCGGCCGAGACGTGATCCCAGCCTTCCTCCCGGGCGACCTCCCGGATGAACGCGACGACCCGCGCATCGACGTCCAGGACGTGAACCCGCCGCGGAAAGCCCGAAAGGGCGGCGGCGAGGCTCATCAGGTCATCGTCGCCGAGGAGGAGAAGATCCCGCCCCGCCAGATCCCCCCGCCGGGCGAGGAGCGAAAGCCTGAGGACGGCCGTCTCCGGCGTGACGACGCCCTGATCGAACTCCGGCGCCGCTTTTGGCCGCCGCTTGAGCCGTTCGCGAAACGCCTGAAGCACCCCGTCAAACGGCGGCTTCAGGCGTATCCCCCGTCCGCCGCACGCCTCGCACCCGGGATCGACCAGCCGATCGAGGGCGAGGGCTGAAAGCCGCGCCCGACCGGCCTCGGTAAGCACGAACCGGTCCTCCTTCGTCGCCACTTCCCCGGCGTCCAGGAGCGCGCGAAGCGCTCCTACGACGGCATCCGCCTGCGCCTCGCCGTCCCGGAGGACGCCCCAGTACGAGCGCTCCCCGTGCTGGAGCGCCCAAAGCAGGCGTTCCTCGATCCGGCGGGCGGCAAGCCGTGCTTCGGAACGCTGCACCGGCACCGCTCCTTTCCGTACGATGCTGGGCGCCCGTCCGGCCGCCGGGTTTTGATTGTATCGATTTCGAAGAGGCCTGTCAAACGTTCGTTTCGGAAAAAGCCGGGAGCGGGCCCGCCGTCGGGCTTCAACCGGCGCAGCACGAAAGCCGGCGCACGTCGACGTCGAAGGCGAGGGCGGCGAGCTTGAGCCCTTCGGCCATCGTGAGATACGGAAAAAGCGTCTCGCGAAGGTCCCGGACCGTAAGCCCGGCCCGAACGGCCAGCGTCGCGGCGGCGATCACCTCTCCGGCGTCCTCGGCGACGACGGAGGCGCCGAGAAGACGGCCCGTCGGCGCGTCGACGACGAGTTTGAAGACGCCGTCCGTCTCGCGGCCGACGATCGCCCGCGGCACCTGCCCGAGGTCGAGCGTCGCCGTCCGCACGGCCCGCCCCATCCGGCGGGCCTCCGCCTCCGTGAGCCCCACCCGGGCCAGCGCCGGCGACGTAAAGAGCACCCGCGGCACCGCCTCGAGCGCCGCCGTTCGCTCGCCGCCGAGGGCGTTTTCCGCCGCCACCGCCCCGGCGTGGGCGGCGACGTAGACGAACGGCGGCAGTCCCGTCACGTCGCCGGCCGCATAAATGTGCGGCGCGCTCGTCCGGAGGCGGGCATCGACGACGATCTCCCCCCGGGATCCGACGGCGACGCCGGCCCGCTCGAGCGAAAGCGCCTCGGTGTTCGGCCGGCGGCCGGTGGCGACGAGGAGGGCGTCCCCCTCGACGGCGAAGGGCTTTCCGTCTTTTTCCCCGAGCACCCGCGTCCGGCCGGCGGCCTCCTCCACCCGCCCGATCCGGGCGCCGAGCAAAAAGGCGATGCCTTTTTGCTCAAGGGCGCGAAGGAGCGCCGCCGACGCCTCCGGCTCCTCGGTCGGAAGGAGCCGCGTCCCCCGGCCGAGGACCGTCACGCGGGACCCGAGCAGACGGACGGTGAGACCGAGCTCGAGGGCGATCATCCCGCTGCCGATGACGATGAGGTGCTCCGGCGGGTGCCGGAGCGAAAGGAGCGTCTCGCCGGTCAAAAAGTCGACGGCCGCAAGCCCCGGGATCTCCGGCACCGCCGGACGGCGGCCGGTGGCGACGACATAGGCCCGGCCCCGGACCGGCCGCCCGTCGACTTCGAGCGTCGCCGCGTCCCGAAACCGCCCTTCGCCCCGCAGGAGGGTAAAACCGTAGAGGTCAATGAGCCGCTCGTATTTGTCCCGGCGGAGTTCGGCGACGAGGGCGTCCTTCGCCGCGATGAGCCGCGGCAGGTCGACGGCCCCGGCAGACGTCCCCAGGCCGTCATAAGGCGGGTGCTGGGCCCGGTCCCGCACCGTCCCCGCCCGAAGGAGCAGCTTCGACGGGATGCAGCCGACGTTCACGCACGTCCCGCCGACGACGCCCCGCTCGACCATCGCCACCCGCGCTCCGCGGCGGACGGCCTCGATGCCGGCGGCAAACGCCGCGGCCCCGGAGCCGACGAGGACGAGGTCGAAGGCGTCCGGATCGCGTTTCGGCGGGCGGACCCGCCGGGACTCAGGCCGGAGGGCCGGAGGGCCGTCCACGTTTGCCGGAACCGAACCGTCGCCTTCGTTCGCCGGCCGAACCCCGCCGTCGACCTCCGGCGACGCCGGTCGTTCGCCGGCATCCGCCGTCCGGCGGGCCGCCTCCCCCGGCGTATATCCGGCCGCCCGGACGGCCGAACGAACCCCCGCCAGCGACCCGCCGTCCGGGAGCGCAAACCGCACCTCGCCGTGGCGAACGTCGACGGCGAGCTCCCGGGCCTCCGCCGCTTCAAGCGTCCGAGCGACGGCCCTTTCGCCCCCTTTGCGCGACATCCCCCGAACCGCGAGGCGAAACACCGCATCCCGCTCCATGATCGATCCCTTCTTTCATCCGGCTTCCGGCAGCCTTTCGGCACTCGGTCCGTCCAAAGCATAAACCCTGGACCTAGGTCCAGGGTCAAGGGGGGGGGGGAGGGCGGGCCAAACGCCGGGCCATTGGGTCGGGCGCCGAGAAGCCGGGGCGCCGAGAAGCCGCTGCCGCCTCTTTCATCGCCCCCCGGCGGCGGTGAAACACCCGTAAAGCGCCGCTTTGAGGTCGTCCGGATCTTCAAGCCCGACCGAGAAGCGCAAAAGCCCCGGCGTCACGCCGGCCCGGAGCCGCTCCTCTTCCGGCAGGCGGCTGTGGGTCGTCGTCCACGGGTGGACGACGATCGTCCGGGCGTCCCCCAGATTGGCGGCCATCTTGAGCGGGCAGCGCCGAAGCACCGCCCGGGCGCCTTCGAGCCCGCCCTCGACGTCCACCGTAAGCATCGTCCCAAACGTCCGCATGTACCGCCGCGCCCGCCCGTGGGCCGGGTCGTCCGGAAGCCCCGGGTAGCGGACGGCCCGGACGCCCGGAAGCGTCCGGAGGTAAACCGCAAGCTCGGCCGCGGTCCGGCTCGCCCGCTCGATCCGGAGCCAGAGCGTCTCGAGACCGTAGAAGAGCGTATGGGCGTGATACGGCGAAAGCGTCATCCCGAGAAGCGAAAGCCCGAGCTGCCGGACCCGGGCCGCATACGCCTCCTCGCCGGAGACGTCCCCCGATGCGCGGCCGCCCGCTCCGGCCTCCCGGAGCGCCGGCACGTCCCGCCAGAGGTCGGCGCGCCGGACGAGAACGGCGCCGCCGAGGACCGTCCCGTGACCGGAGGCCCATTTGGTGAGGCTTTCGACGACGACGTGGGCCCCGAGCTCGAGCGGCCGGACGACGGCGCCGACCGCCCCGAACGTGTTGTCGACGACGAGGGGCACGCGATGCGCTTCCGCGACCTCCGCGAGCCCCTCAAAGTCCGGGAGCTCGAGGGCCGGGTTGGCGAGCGTCTCGACGAAAATCGCCCGCGTCCGCGCGCTGAGCGCCGCCGCGACCGCCTCCCGCTCCGGCGGAACGAGATGCACCCGGATGCCGAGGGGCGCGAACACCTGATGGAAAAGGCCGAGCGTCTGGCCGAACAGGCCGCGCCCGGCGACGAGCTCGTCGCCGGCCCGGAGGAGGGCCAAAAGCGCCGCCGCCGTCGCCGCCTGGCCCGAGGCGAAGGCGATCGCCCGGTCGGCCCCCTCCAGCGCCCGAAGGCGTTCCTCAAGGGCGGCGACGGTCGGGTTGTGGATCCGGCTGTACGTATACCCCTGGCCCGTTCGAAACCGCTCCGCCCCTTCGTCGAGGGAGGCAAAGCCGAAGGCGGCCGTCGCATAGATCGGCACGCCGATGGCGCCGTGGGGGTCGTCCGGAAGGCCGGCGTGCACCGCCAGCGTGGCGTAGTGCCTGTTTTCCATGGGGCTCTCCCTCCCCGCTTGCCCCGTCCTGCGCCCGGAGCGCCGCGCCCGTTCAAAACCGCCGTGCCCGGCGCCCGGCGATCCCGTCATCCGCCGAGCCCGACATCTTTCGATCGCGGCGCCGACCGAACCGCATCCCGCTCGGACGAACGAAACCCTTTTCCGACCCGAGCGGGCGCGCCGCCGGCCCGGCGGCCGCCGGTCGGAGCCTACGGAACCTCACCGCTCGCCGAGCTCCGCCCGAAGCCCCCGGGCCGCCGCCACCATGTTTTTGAGCGAGGCGATCGTCTCCGGAACGTCCCGCGTTTTGAGCCCGCAGTCGGGGTTGATCCAGAAGTTTTCCTTCGGAAGCACCCGGAGCGCCCGCCGGGCGAGGGCTTTCATTTCCTCGACGTCCGGCACCCGCGGCGAGTGGATGTCGTAGACGCCGAGGCCGATCTCTTTGTCGTACGTGTTTTCCTCGAACGCCTGGATGAGCTCGCCGTGGCTCCGGGACGTCTCGATCGAGATGACGTCGGCGTCGAGCGCCTTGATCGCGTCGATGATGTCGCCGAACTCGCTGTAGCACATGTGGGTGTGCACCTGCGTCTCCGGTCGGGCGCCGGCCGTCGCCAGGCGAAACGCCCGCACCGCCCAGTCGAGATACCGGTCCCGGTGCCGCCGCTTAAGCGGCAGCCCCTCCCGAAACGCCGGTTCGTCGACCTGTACCATGCGGATGCCCGCCGCCTCGAGCGCCTCGACTTCTTTCCGGAGCGCCCGGGCGATGGAATAGGCGATCGCCTCCGGCGGCACATCCTCCCGCGGATACGACCACTTGAGGATCGTCACCGGGCCGGTGAGCATGCCCTTGACCGGCTTTTCGGTGAGCGACTGGGCGTACGCCGTCTCCTCGACGGTGAGCGGCTCCCGGTAGACGATCTCGCCGTAGATGATCGGCGGCCGGACCGCCCGGGACCCGTACGACTGGACCCAGCCGTGCTCGGTGAAGGCGAAGCCGCCGAGCTTTTCCGCGAAATACTCGACCATGTCCGTCCGCTCGAATTCGCCGTGGACGAGGACGTCGAGGCCGAGCTCCTCCTGGATGCGGATCCACTCGGCGATCTTCGCCCGGATGAACGCTTTGTAGCCCTCGGCGTCGAGTTCGCCCTTCCGGAAGCGGGCCCGGGCCTCCCGGACGTCTTTCGTCTGCGGAAAGCTCCCGATCGTCGTCGTCGGAAAAAGCGGCAGGGAAAACCGCTCGGCGTGGATCTTTTTTCGAGCTTCAAAAGGAATCGCCCGCGTCGTCTCCTCCGCGGTGACCGCCTCCGGCGCCGGAAACGGATGGGCGGCAAAAAACCGCCGCCGGGCTTCCGCCGACGCCCGGTACGCCGCCTCCGCCTCGGCGTCCGGCGCATCGGCCCGGGCGAGGAGCCGGAGTTCCGCGAGCTTTTCGTCGGCAAAGGCGAGGACGTCCCGAAGCGCCGGGTCGAGCTTCGTCTCCCGCTCGAGGCTGATCGGGACGAAGAGGAGGCTCGTCGACGGCGAGAGGATCATCCGCTCGAACGGCACGACGGCGGCGAGTTCCCGGAGAAAGGCCGCCTGTGCTTCGAGGTCCGCCCGCCAGACGTTTCGCCCCGGGATCAGGCCGACGCCGAGGACCTTGTCCTCCGGAAAGCCGTGCCGGAGGACGCTTGCGCGGTTGTCCGCGAGGCCGTCGACGAAGTCGAGGCCGATCCCCGCCACCGGCAGCCGGACGACATCGGAATAATGCTCGACGGCCTCAAAATACGTCTGGAGCATGAGCTTCGCCGGTGCCGCCGCCTCGACGAGCGCCCCGTAGACCTCATGGAGGAGGGCGATGTCGCCGGCCGGCACGTCAAGGACGAGCGCCGGTTCGTCGATCTGGATCCACGCCGCCCCGGCCTCCGCCAGCGACCGGAGGAGCGCCCGGTACGCCGGGACGAACGCCCGGACGACCTCGGCGAACGCCGCTTCCGGATATCCTTTGCTCAGCCGGACGAACGTGTACGGCCCGACGACGACCGGCCGCGCCCGCTCCCCGACGACTTCCCGCGCCTCCCGGTACGCCTGAAGCGGCCGGTTGTCGGCGATCTCCGGCGCCCGGCCGGCGGCGACGGCGTCGAGCTCCGGGACGATGTAGTGGTAGTTCGTGTTGAACCACTTCGTCATCTCCGCCGCCGGCACCCGGTCGCTCCCCCGGGCGATGGCAAAATAAAGCTCCAGGGAGACCGGCCCGCCGGCGTAGCCGTACGCTTCCCGGAAGCGGGCCGGCACGAGGCCGAAGGTGACGGCGAGATCGAGCATCGGGTCGTAGTAGGTCAGGTCGCCCGCCGGCACCCACGTGAGGTCGAAGGCCGCCTGCCGCCGGAGGGCGTCGCGGTACACCGTCCGGATGGCGTCGTGAAGCTCCGTTTCGGTCAACTTCCCCTGCCAGTAGCGCTCGAGGGCCCGCTTCCACTCCCGGCGCGGGCCGAGGCGGGGGTAGCCGAGGTTCGCGGTCTGGATCATGGACGGAAGGTCACTCCTTTGCTGGCGGCGCGCCGACGCCTTCGGCACGCCCGATCGAGGTCAAACGCTTGGGGAAGGGCGCCGGGCGGCCATGCTCCGGCCGCCGGAAACGGGGCGGCCGCCGGCGAGGCGCCGGAGACCGGTCGGGCGCGGTGAAGCGCGGGAACGTCGGCGTTTGGCTACGGCCCGAGCTCCGGGGCAGCCTCGACGCCCACCGAAGCGCCGGGCCGCGTCGACGTCCCGCCCCCCGTCGAAACGTCGTCCGCCGGCGAGGCGCCGGTGGCCGGCCGCCGCGCCAAGACGAACCGGGCGAGGCGGGCGGTCGTCGACGCCCGGAGGTACGGGGTGATCAGGTAAAACCGCGTCCACCCGAGCTCGAACGCCCGCTCGATGAGCGCCTCGGCCTGCGCGAGGCCGGCTTCGATGGCCGCCTCGCCGGTATACGGCTCGAGGGCCCGGACGACGTCCGACGGGACGTTCATCCCCGGCACCCCGGCGAGGAAGCGGGCGCTGGCGGCGGAGATGAGCGGCATGATGCCGATGTAGAGCGTCCCGCGCCCGCCGAGGAGCGCCCGCGCCTCGAGGAGCCGCTCGAGGTCGGCCGGATCGAAGATCGGCTGTGTGAAGAAAAACCGGGCACCGCGGTCCGCCTTGGCGGCGAGCCGCCGGAGGTGCGGGCCGAGGGTGCGGCCGAGGTTGAGCGCCCCGCCGTAGCAAACGTCCAGCGGGCCCTCCAGCGGCCGGCCGAAAAAGTCGACGCCGGCCTGAAGCCCGCGGAACCGCTCCATGAGCCCGAGACTGTCCGTCTCGTAGACGGCCTTCCCGTCCGGATGATCGCCCAGCGCCAGCGCATCGCCGCTGATGAGGAGAAAATGCCGCACCCCGGCGGCGAACAGGCCGAGGACGGTCGACTGCTGGGCGAGGAGGTTCCGGTCCCGGCTGTTCAGATGGACGATCGGTGAAAGACCGAACGCCTGCCGGAGGAGCACCGCGGCGACGACGTTGGACAGCCGGGCGTGGGCGAGGGAGTTGTCGGCGATCGTGATGTGGGTCACCCCGGCCGCCTGAAGCCGCCGGGCCGCCTGCAAGTAGCGATCGAACGCCGGCGCCCGGGGCGGGTCGAGCTCCACGACCACCTCCGGCATGGCGCAGGAAGGATTGCGGTCGGACATCGCACACCGGTCCGGCCGACCCTGAAACCGGCGGCCGGATCGTCGGTCCACCTCCTTTCCCGAGCAAAGCCATAAAAAAACCCCTCTTCGATAAGAAGAGGGCAAAAAGAACGCACCCCCTTCTTATCTTTCGGCCGCCGGTGCGGCCGCAGGAGTTGGCACCTTTCCCGGGGCACACCGTGCGCCCGCAGGCGAGGAGGCCTCTCGGCTCCCCGCGCCGGGAAGGTTGCCGGGCTTCATCGGGCCAGTCCCTCCGCCGCTCTCGATAAGAAGGTGCCGCCGAACAAACGGGCGGCGCATCGATTCGGTTGTGCCCAGAGCTTCTGGCTCCGCGAATCTTGCGCCTATTGTACGGCTTCCGGGTGCCGCTGTCAAGCGGTACCGGCAGGGGTTTTCCCCCGTTCGACGGCACCGCTCGGGGGTCCCGGCGGCCCCGGCGCCGGCCGCTCACGCGCTTCGACCGTCGGCTTCGGATTCGCCGCTTTCACGGCCGGCGCAAAGAGCCTCCGCCCCGTCGGCGCCCGCCCCGTCGGCTTTCGTCCGGTCGCCGGCCCGCTCCCCCCGCACCACGGAAACGCCGGCCGTCCGCTCGAGGGGACGGATGAGGGCGGCGACGTCCTCGCCGCCGTGTCCTTCCGCCATCGCCCGAACGAGGTGCGCCTGCGCCTGGGCGCCGAGGGCGAGGGGCACGTCCATCGCCTCGGCAAACTGGAGCGCCAGACGGACGTCCTTGTGCAGGAGCGCGATGCTGAACCGAGGGGCAAAATCCCGATCCTGGATGAGATCGATCGTCCGGTCGATCATGAAGCTGTGGCCGGTGCTCGCCTTGAGGACGGCGTGAAGGACCGCCGGATCCACGCCTGCCTTTGCGCCGAGGACGAACGCCTCCGACAGGGCGACGGTGTGCACGGCGACGAGGAGGTTGTTGATGAGCTTGACGGCGCTACCCTTGCCGGGGCCGCCGAGATGGACGATCATCCGGCCGAACGCCGCGAGGACCGGCCGAACCCGCTCGAAGGCTTCGGCGTCGCCGCCGACCATGATCGTAAGCGTCCCCGCCTCGGCGCCCATCGGCCCGCCGGAGACCGGCGCATCGAGAAAAAAGACGCCGAGCTCCTTCGCCCGCCCGTAAAACGCTTCGGCGTGGGCCGGCGCGATCGTGCTGAGGTCGACCCAGATCTGCCCCGGCCGGGCCCCTTCGCGGACGCCGCCCGGCCCAAAGTAGACCGTCTCGACCGTCTCCGGGTACGGAAGCGACGTCATGACGACATCGGCGGCCCCGCCGACCGCCGCCGGGGAGTCCGCCGCCACCGCCCCCTGAGAGACGGCCCATTCGACGGCTCCCCGGGACCGGTTGTGAACGACGACAGCGTACCCCGCCCTGAGCAGGCGGGCGACGATCGGCCGGCCCATCGTGCCGAGCCCGATGAACCCGATCCGCATGCTCCCACCTCGGCGCCTTTTTTCGCGGACACGGAACTTTTTTGCGAACACAACAAACGAACCCAAAGAGACCCGAACGGGACAAAAAACGCGCGCCCGCTTCCGCCGCCCTCTTTTTGTACGCGGCGGCTCTCCGTTCGGCGCGCGGTCAGACCTCGTAGAGGAGCATCTCCCGCCGGAGCTTCTTGAGCCGTTCCTTGCTCGCCCGGATGCCCGCCGCATCGCCGGCGGCAAGGGCTTCCCGTAGGCGGTCGAGCTCGGCGTCGATCGCTTCCCGGAGCTTCGGGATCCGGTTTTCGATCTCGCTCAGCAGGAACATCTGCATGACCTTTTCCATCGTGACCGTCTCTTTCTTGTCCAGAAGCACCTTCCGCTGATTGCCGGACACTTCGGTGATGCGGACGACCTCGCCGTACTGGACGTGATGGATGTAGAGGGTGTCGGACCGATACAGCTTGATCGTCGCGTGGCCTTTATATCGAACGACAAAGTCACGAAAGATTTCGGCAATCACAGGGTCATGAAACGTCAACCGCCGATTGAGGAGCTTGTACCCGTCTTCCCGGAGGCGGAATTCGAGGGTGATGTTTTCCGCTCCGCCCAGGCGGATGATCTGCGACGTCTCGCTCCGTTCCGCGGTATAGGCGACGCCGCGCGCGCTCAGATCCCGGAGGAGTTCCTCCATCTGCTCCTCCGTGCAAAAAAGGTCCACGTCGGAGACTTCGAGCATGTACGCCAGCACCCCGTTCGCCCCCCTTCTCCCGTCTTGGATGCCGGCAACCGCCGGCCGGACCGGACCGGCGGGCCCGCCGAATCACCGCTTCCAGCGGCGGAGCGGAAGGATTCCCAATTTCTGGAAATCCGTTCAGGGAATTCTTACGATTGGAGTACATCTATCTTACTATGCTCGGCGCGGGATTGCAAGGGGAATTTGCGGCAGCCCGGCCGTTGTGATACGGTGTCGATACGGCGAACCGTTCGCCCGCCGGACGGCGCCGGCCGACCCGCCGGCCGGCAGGAAGGCACCTGGCGATCCGCCGGCCGGTCGGTCGAAGGAAACAGAAAGGACCCGCCCTGCTCGATCGTTCGAAGGCACCGGGCGCCCCGCGCCGAACGGCGCCCGGACCGGCAGAGGGGGCGGTCGCAGGCGAATGTTTCTGCGAAAGGAGGACCAACATGTCGGAGCACCCCGCGGGCGTCCGCCCCGCCCTCGACGCCAAGGCCTTCGATGCCCTCCTGGTTCCGGGCCTTGAAGCCCGCATGGCGGCCATCGAACGGGACATCCGGCCGATCTTTCGCGCCTTCGCGGAAGCGGTGGCGCCGATGCTCGCCGCCGGCGCCGGCGAGCCGATGCACGTCCACATCGCCAAGCACGCCCGCCGGACGGTCAACCCGCCGAACGACACGTGGGTCGCCTTCTCTTCCGACCCCCGGGGGTACAAAAAGCTTCTTCACTTTCAGTTCGGCCTCTGGCCGACCCACGCGTTTTTCTGGCTCGCCGCCATCTATGAAAGCCCTTTCAAACCGGCATGGGCCAGGCGCTGGCTGGAGGCGCTGGACGATGTCGTCCGCCTCGTGCCGGGGGATTTCGTCTGGTCTTTCGACCACACGGCGCCGGACGTCGTCCGCCACGACGCCCTCGGAGCGGAAGAGCTCGAACAGGCCTTCCGGCGGGCCATGACGGTGAAAAAAGCCGAGCTCCTCGTCGGCCGCATCCTTCCCCGGGAAAAGGCGGAGGGGGCGGACCTCGTCGCCTTTGCGGAGGCGACGGCCAGACCGCTTTTTCGCCTCTACCGGATCGCCCTGAGCATCGACGCCCCCCGCTCCGGGTAAGCCCCCGTTCCGGCGGACGGAGGAGGCATCGCGGCGGGGGAGCGCCCTCGCGGCACGGCGCCCGGATGGACGGCGGCCCGGCCGGAGGGCGTTCCGGCGGCCCGATACGGCGGACGGCGGCCCGGCCGGAGGGCGTTCCGGCGGCCCGATACGGCGGACGGCGGCCCGGCCGGAGGGCGTTCCGGCGGCCCGATACGGCGGACGGCGTCCCGGCCGCGACGCGCCCCGGCGGACCGCTTCGGCCGCCGGGCGCACGGCTCCGCTACGGCTTCGGCCGCCGGACGTCGGCGCCGCCGGCGCCTTTTGAGAGCGCTTTCGTCGTTTGGGCGCAATATTCGAGGATCTCTTTCCGGCGGACGATCCCGATGAAGACGCCCCGTTCGTCGACGACGGGGACGAAGTTTTGTTCGATCGCCAGGCTGATGAGGTCGTCCATCGTCGCGTCGATCCGGACCGGCTGGTGCCGCTTCACCTGCGGGATGTCCTCGATGCGAACCGTGTGGGCGTTGTCAAACGAAAGCCCCGGCGTCCGCTTCAGCATGAAGAGGAGGTCGCCCTCGGTGATCGTCCCGACGTAGCGGCCGTCGGCGTCGACGATCGGGAGCGCGTTGTACCGGTGGTGCTCCATCCGCTCCAGAGCTTGTCGCATCGTCGTCCGGGGGGTGACGTACACGACTTCTTCCTTCGGCAAAAGGAAGAACGCGATGTTCATCGATCGCCATCCTTTCTCGGAGCGTTCCCCGTCCACCGTGCGGCAAGCGGCGAGCCGATTCCATTATATCACCTTTTTCGGCGGGTCAAGCTTTGCTATACTGAGGGTCGTTTGATGCCGCAGAGGAAGAGGGGGTGCCCATGGGCACAGAGGATCGGCAGCGGCTCGCGCCGCTTTTCGACGGCCTCGTCGCCCACGTCGAACGGGGCCGCTATCCGTTTCACATTCCGGGACACAAAGGCGGCCGGGGCGCCGATCCGGCGTTTCGGGCGTGGATCGGCGAGCGGGCGTTTTGGCTCGACCTCATCAACATCGCCCCCCTCGACGACCTGCACGCGCCGCGGGGGATCATCCGGGACGCCGAGCGCCTCGCGGCGGAGGCGTTTGGGGCGGAACACGCCTTTTTCTCCGTTCAGGGGACGTCGACGGCGATCATGGCCATGGTGCTTGCCGCCGTCGGCCCCGGGGAGAAAATCATCGTCCCCCGCAACGTCCACAAGTCGGTCCTCTCGGCGATCATCCTCGCCGGCGCCGTGCCGATCTTCATCTACCCGGAGATGGATCAGGCGTTCGGCATCGCCCACGGCATCAGCCCCGACGCCGTCGAACGGGCCCTCGAGGCGCACCCGGACGCCCGGGCGGTGTTCGTCGTCCACCCGACGTACTACGGCGTCGCCCTCGATCTCCCGGCGATCGTCGCCACCTGCCACCGCCGCGGCGTGCCGGTCCTCGTCGACGAAGCCCACGGGGCGCACTTTTCCTTCCACCCGAAGCTTCCGCCGTCGGCGATGGAAAGCGGCGCCGACGCCGCAGCGACGAGCGTGCACAAGCTCGGCGGGTCGCTCACGCAAAGCTCGCTGCTCCTTCACCAGGGGCGTCGGATTGCGCCGGAGCGGCTCCGGGTGACGCTGTCGCTCCTGATGACGACGTCGACGTCGTACCTCCTCCTCGCCTCCCTGGACACCGCCCGGCGGCAACTCGCCGTCGCCGGCGAGGCGCGCCTTCAGGCGGCGATCGAGCGGGCGGAGACCGTCCGGCGGGCCGTCCGGACCATCCCCGGCCTTCGGACGCTGGAGGCGGACGATCTCCCGCCGGGGACCCTCGGCCTCGATCCGCTGAAGCTCACCGTCCACGTCGCCGGCCTCGGCCTCTCCGGCGCCGATGTCGAGGAATGGATGCGGGCGGAAGGCGGCATCGAAGTGGAACTTTCGGACCTGTACAACGTGCTCTTTTTATTCTCCCTCGCCGACGGCGACGACGCCGTCCGCCGGCTGAAGGACGCCCTTCGGCGGCTTTCGGAAGCCCACCGGCAAAACGGCGCCCGGAAGCCGAAACCGATCCTCCTTCCCGAGATGCCGGCCCTCGCCCTTTCGCCTCGGGACGCCTTCTACGCCGAGACGGAGCGGGTGCCCCTGGAGGAGGCGGCCGACCGGATCATGGCCGAGTTCATCCTCGTCTATCCGCCGGGGATCCCGGTCGTCATGCCGGGGGAAATCCTCACGCAAGACAACATCGACTACATCCGGGCCAACCTCGCCGAAGGCCTGCCGGTCCTCGGCCCGGAGGACGCGACGCTCCGCACCGTTCGGGTGATCAAGGAGCGGACGCCGCTTCGCTGAAGGCGCCGCTTTGGCGGCGCCGTCGCCATGAGGCCCGCCTGTCCGGCGCCGCCCGCCGTCGGGCCGGCATCCGGCGCGGCGCTCCGCCAGGCCCCGCATCGGGCAGGCCAACGGCGACAGAAAACGCCGCCCTTTCGGGCGGCGTTTTGCGGATCGGCCCCTGAGGGCGCCCTTTCAACCCCATATGGGCTTCCGCCGAAGCCGGGCGGCCCGGCGTCAGCGCTCCACAAGCCGAACGGCCGCCGGACGCCCGGCGGCCTTCTCGACGCCGCAGACGGAGCAAAAGCCGTCCGGCCGCACGTAGCGGACGATGACTTTATGCGACGCAAAATGACCGACGACCCGGCCGCATGACCGGCAGACGTACTGCCCCACGGTGTTCCCCCACCCCCAATGTGTTATCCTCATCGGGCTGAATGCGCTTTATCGGTTATCCTGATTGTATCTTGAGCCGCCTCAAGCGGTCAACGGCAAAAAATGGATCGTCCCCGAGCCACCCCGGCCCCCGCAAGCGGCGCCATCGCCGTCCTCCTTCCGATCGTCTTTGGCTCTCCCGACGACCTTATGATACAATGGGGAATGATCTCCGCGAAGGAAGGCCGAGGGCGATGGCGAAGTTTCTTGGCCTCTGCCGAAACAATGCCGCCTACCGGGCGCTCGACGACGTTCGGGCGCTGGCCGAAGCGGCCGGGCTCACGGTCGTCGTCGCCAACTGCCAGAATCGCTGCGCCTTTTGCGATGTGACGCCGTACGCCCTCCTCGGCCGGGAAGTCATCTTCGGCGACGACGTCGACGAATTCCTGGCCGAGCTGGAAGCGGCGCTCGCCGAGCGGTGCGCCGCCTGCCCCGAGGCGTCCGCCCGCTGACGGCCGCCGTCCGTCCCCCCGCCCGGCGATCCGACCGCCGGCGCCGAACCGGCGCCTTCCCGCGGCCATCCGCCGCGACCCGGAAGAAAGGAGTGGCCCGATGCCGAAAAGCGCATTCGTCCGCTGGACCCCGAAGGGCGACGAGACGGTCGACCTCGCCACCCTGAAGGCGGCCCTCGAAGCCTACCGGGAAAAGCTCGCCAAAACCGGCGAACAGCTCGGATGGGACTACGCCCATTACGCCTTCCCGTACCGGATCGAAGAAAAAGAAAAAGACGGCCTCCCGTACCTCGAACTCGTCGGCCACGATCCGGTGATGTACCGGCGCCTCCTCATGACGGCCCAAACGGTCGACGGGATCGGCGTCGTCCAGATCACCCTGCCCGACGACGCCACCCAGGGCGATAGCAACAAGGCCAACGAGCTCGCCCGCTACCTGGCCAGACATTACCAGGCCGAACTCCTCCTCTTCAACGGTCGCGTCCAGTACTTCACGGTCGGGAAAAAGTAAAAAACGCCGCCTCGGCGGCGTTTTTCTCTTCTTTTTCTTCCGCGGAACGGTTCTTCTTCTTCTGCGGAACGGTTCTTCCGCGGGGCGGCTCACCCGCCCGGAGCCGGCGGATTTTGTTTCCGGACCGACCCCTCGACCTAACGCGTGGCCACGATCGTCTTTTCGCCGACCGTCACGTAGCGGTCGCCGGTCGCTTTCCCTTTGACCTGAAGCTGCAGCCGGTAGCTTCCGGGATCGCCGAAACGCGCGTTTTTCACCTCGAAGACGATCCAGCCTCCCCGCTCCGGCAGGCGCACCGTTCCCGGCACGACGGCGAACTCGCCGGCCGCCGTCCGCCCCGGCGCGCTCGCGACGAGGCGGAAGTCCATGTTCGCCTCCGGCAAGTTGTTCACCTCGGCGTAGACGAAAAACCGCTCCAGCCGCTCGCCGGCCTTGACGAGGGAAAAGGGGCCGTAGAGGCTGAGCGCTCCCTGATCGTTTTTGCCGGCGTAGCTGAGCGCCAGGAGCGAGACTTCCGGCTTGATGAAACGGGCCTCTTTCGTCGCCGGATCCCAGTCAAAAATGACGCCGAGGAAGGCGGCGAGCTGCTGCAGCGCGTACCGGGCCTGGCCGCCGAAACTGGCGATAAAGGCGCTCGAACCGGATTTGGCGTCGTAGACCGTCTCGTCATTGACCCGGATGCGCGAGACGTCGATCTCGCCGGCGGCCGACGCCGGGCCCGGCCGGAAAGACGCCGCCAAAACGACGATGCCGAGGGCGACGATCCCCCGGCGAAAGCCCCGGGACCAGGACGACCGCGAGCGTTCCGGCGCGCCCGCTTCAAACCGTGTTTGCCTCGGGTTCACTTCATCCGCCTCCACCGTGTTCCGTCTGTCCGTTGTACGCTCTTTCTCCGAAAAAAGTTGTGCTTGCCAGGGAGGCGGACGGATGAAATTTCGCGTGCGACTGTTTTCGGCACCGGACGATCGCCATTCCGCCGAGCGGGCGGCGGTCCTATTCATCCGCCGGCGCGTCTTCATCGAAGAACAGGGCGTGCCGGAAGCCCTCGAGATCGACGTCCACGACGACGAGCCGTCGACCGTCTATGCGCTCCTCACCGAGGCCGCCACCGGCCGGCCCCTCGGCTGCCTCCGCCTTCGGCCGTACGGCGACCGGACGGTGAAGGTCGAGCGGGTCGCCGTCCTCAAGGAGGCGCGACAAAACGGCGCCGGCCGGGCCCTCATGAACGCCGCCGAAGCGTGGGCCAGAGAAAACGGGCACGTCCGGGCGTACCTGCACGCCCAAGGACCCGTCGTCGGCTTTTACGAAACGCTCGGCTACCGGCCGGTCGGCGCGCCGTTCGTCGAAGCCGGCATCCCCCACCAGGCGATGGAAAAGGCCCTCGTCGAGGCCGTCCGGGATCGCCGACTCGACCTCCCCGATCCCCCGCGGGGTCCTAAAGCCCCATGACGTGATACCCGGCGTCGACGTGAATCACCTCGCCGGTGACCGCCCGGGAGAGGTCGCTCAGAAGAAACACGGCGACGCCGGCCACGTCCTCAAGCGTGATGTTCCGGCGAAGCGGCGCCCGTTCCTCGATCACCTTGAGGATGGCGCTGAAGCCGCTCACTCCCCGGGCGGAGACGGTCCGGATCGGGCCGGCGGAGATGGCGTTGACCCGGATGCCGTCTTTGCCGAGGTCATAGGCGAGATAACGGACGCTCGCCTCGAGGGCCGCCTTCGCCACGCCCATGACGTTGTAGTTCGGCACGACCCGCTCGCTCCCGAGGTACGTGAGCGTCACGATGCTCCCGCCGTCCGGCATGAGCGGCCGGAGCGCCCGGCTGACCGCGACGAGGGAATAAACGCTCACCTCGTGGGCCAGGCGAAACCCTTCCCGTCCCGTGGCGATGAACTCGCCGGCCAGCTCCTCCGGCCGGGCGAGCGCCACCGAATGGACGAGGCCGTGGACGGTGACGCCTTCTTTTTGCAAAAACGCGGCGAGGCCGTCGATCGCCTCGTCCCGCTCGACGTCGAGCTCGATGACGAGGGCGTCCTGGCGCGTGAGTCCCGTAAGGAGCGCCTCGATGTTTTTCCGCCGCCGCGGGCTCCGGATCGTAAAGACGAGACGCGCTCCCTCCCGATCGAGGGCCCGGGCGATGCCCCAGGCGATCGACCGCTCGTTGGCGACGCCCATGACGACGTATGTACGGTCTTGTAAAAGCCCCACGCCTCTCCCCCCGCCTGGCCGCGGCTTTGCCGGGCCGTTTTCGATCCTTGGCCGAGTATAACAAAAGCCGCCGAACGGCGGCAAGGCAGGGGCTTCCGCCGACGACGGCGCAGTCGTCATCCCTTCGTGTGTCCGAGGCGGCGCTCCTTCGGGAGCGAGTAGGAGTCGATGCCGGTGATGACGTACTCGACCTCCCGGTTGCTCCGGTGGTAGTGGCGCGTGCAGGCCATGATCGCGTGGTAGAGGGCGAAAGGGAACGATACCCCTTCCATCCGAACCTCTTCCACGATGTCCTCCGGCGCATACCGCGGCGCGATCGTAAAGAGATGCGCGAGGGGCGTGCGGCGGGTCGCGACGACGTAGCCGATGTCCTTCAAAAATTCCCCCAGGTCAAAAATGCCCGCTTCATCGTAGTCCTTCACGAACGGCGAGCGGTAAAGAAGCCCCCACAGGTCGGCCAGAGACAGCGTCTCCCAGCGCTTCGGCTTCGGCATGCCGACGATGGCGCCGTCGTCGTAAACGAAGTAGATCCCCCGGCGATAGTGGAAGATCGCCTCGTCTTCCCCCAGCCGGTCGACGAACAAAAAATTCGATGCCGGGATGAGGTACTGGAGGAGCTTGACGGTCGAGTACTCATGCCACACATCCATCCCTCCACCCCACCGCGCGACCGGCCGCGCTCTTTTTACCCCTACGCCGGGGGCATCCCCTCCGCCTGGACGGTCGACCGATGGCGAAGGCCCGTTTTGAGGCCGCTTCCCGCTTCGCATCGGGTGGATCCGGGTTGAACCCCGATCGAGGCCGGCGTTCGGCCACGCCCGCCTCAAGCTTCGTCCTCTTCCACCGGGATCGACCGGCCCCGCCGGCCGCCGTCCAGCCCGCCGCCGCTTGCGCCGGTTTCGTTTCGCCCGCCTTTGAGCATCGTCTGCAGCCGTTCGAGGGCTTTCGGGGCAAAGTCGATCAGCCGGTCGTAGAGGTGGACCTGCGGGTCGAGGGGGATAAAGCGGACGTCGGATCGACCGACGACGAGAAACCCGACCGGCTGGATGCTCACCCCGCCGCCGGAGCCGCCGCCGAACGGAAAGGCCGCATCCTGGCCGCCGGTGCCCGGGTCGTATTCGGTGCCGCCGGCGACAAAACCGAACCCGACCTTGCTGATCGGAAGCACCGTGCTCCCGTCCGGCGTGACGACCGGCTCGCCGATGATCGTCGAGACGTCGACCATGCCCTTTAAGTTTTCCAGCGCCTTCGCCATCAGGCCTTCAAGGGGATGCGCGCTGTCCATGCATGTCCCGCCTTCCTCGTCCGTCGAACGCGATCTTCAGGGCCGCGAGCATAGCTTCGCCGAGGCGAACCCGGGCTATGCACTCGACCTCCGTGGTAAAGATCGGCGCCTGAAACGCCGGCCGGACGCGGAGGCGCGGCGCCGCCTCGAGCCGGACCAGGCGGTGCAGCCCGACCCACGCGGCGGCTTTCAGCTGATACAGGGCGGCGGCGGCGAGGGCCGTCTCGGCGGCATCGCCGGTGCCGACGACCGTCGACCAGCGGAACGCCGTCACCCGGACGGCCCGAAGCGCCGGGCGAAGCCGGCACCCAAGCCCCCGGTACGCCTTCAGCCGTTCCCCGAGCGACCGGCGATCGGCCGGATCGCCTCCCCGCCCGCCGACCGGCGCCCCGGCCCGCCGCCACGTGAGGCGACCGCCGAACAGACGGATTTCCGCCGCGCCGCGAAAAGCGCCGCCGGTCGGCCATACCGCCTGAAGCCGGATCTCGATCGTCATCCGCCAGAGCCCGATGCCGATGAGAAAAAGGAGGAACAGACCGACGCCGAGCCCCCCGATTCCGCCTGCCAAATCGCGGCCGCCCCTTTCCCGCGTCCATCCTTCGGCCGGCGGCGGCCGCCCTCCGCCGCCCGCGCGGCCCTTACGCGCCGACGCCGCGCCGCCGGATAAAAAGCAGGCGACGAACGCCGTCCGCCGCCTGCTTCATCGAGCGTATGCGCTTAAAACCCCTGCGGCTGCTGGCCGGCAAGGTGCTGCTGGGCAAACATCACCAGGCGCTTCGTGATCTCACCGCCGACGGACCCGTTCGCCCGGGAGGTCGTGTCCGGGCCGAGCTGCACCCCGAACTCGGAGGCGATCTCGTACTTCATCTGATCGATCGCCGCCGCCGCGCCCGGGACGACCAGCTGGTTCGTGTTGCGGGGCTGCGAGTTCTGGGCCACCTGCACTCACCTCCTCTCGCGGTGTATCCATAGAATCCGCGGAGAAGAGATGCCTCATTCACCGAAGCCGCTGCCACATCTTGAGTTCGTTTTCGGATCGTCTGGCATTCGATGCGACCGCCGCCACCCGAACGATCCGGCCGCACGGCGAATCGCCGCCCTACGGCAGGACGACCGCCTCCACCGCCTTGGGCGAACGGGTCAGGATCTCCGGGCCTTCCGGCGTGACGACGACGTCGTCTTCGATTCGGATGCCGCCCCACTCCGGGTGATAGATCCCGGGCTCGACCGTCACCGCATCCCCGACCTCAAACCGGTCGGAGTTCCCGCCGTCGACCGACGGCGCCTCGTGCACCGCGAGGCCGAGCCCGTGGCCGAGCCGGTGAATAAAAAAGCCGTCGAGCCCGTGCGCCCGAAGCGCCGCCCGGGCCGCCCGGTCCGCTTCGGCGACCGGCGCCCCCGGCCGAATCGCCCGGAGGGCCGCCGCCTGCGCCGAGAGCACCGCCCGATAGCGGTCGAAAAACCCCCCGTCCGGCGCCCCGAGCCAGTACGTTCGGGTGATGTCGGCATGGTAGCCGTCCACGACGACGCCGAAGTCGATGAGAAGAAGCCCCGGGCCGATCGGCACCTCTCCCGGCACGCCGTGGGGGAGCGCTGTCCGCCGCCCCGTGAGGACGATCGGCGGAAACCCGAGCCCTTCGGCGCCCCGCTCCCGCGCCCGCGCTTCGAGGAGCGCCGCCGCCGCCCGCTCGGTCATCCCGGGGCGGATCGCCGGAAGCACCTCCGCCAGGACCGCGTCCGCGAGCGCCGCCGCCGCCCGGAGCCGCTCGCGTTCCGCCGCGTCCTTCTTCCGCCGGAGGCGGACGACCGCCGGCGTCGCATCGAGGAAACGGAGGCCGGGAAACCGCCCCTGAAGCGCTTCGGCCCGGGCGAGCGAAAGGGCGCTTTTTTCCACAAAGAGAGCCGCCGGCGGCCCGAAAAACGCTTGCGCCAGCGCCTGAACCGGATCCTCGCCGTCCCGGTAAACGATCGCCGCGAGGCCGCTTTCCCGGACCGCCTCGGCCTCGAGCGCCGGCACGACCCAGACCGCCTCCCGGTTCGGCCGAAGCACGAGGCCGACAAACCGCTCGTGCGGCTCGAGGCGAACACCGGTCAAATAGCGGAGCGACACCGGATCCGTAAGAAGCGCCGGCGCCCCCTGGACCGAAAAGGCTTCGGCCAGGGCCGCCCGTCGAGCCCCATAATCCACCGTTTTTCCTCCTTCCGACCCCGTCAGAATCCCCCGCCGACCCCCTCAACGGGCCGCCGGCCCCGTTTGCACGGGCCACCGGGTCTTGGCGCCCGGTGGACTCGCCGGATCTCCGGCCGCCGGCGCGCGACGGGGCGCCTCACTCCGTCGACCGCGCTTCCCGGCGAAATCCTTGCGTCCCGACGCAACCCGCGCTTTCCGACGACCCGTGCCCAGCGAAAGGAGGCCCGCCATGCCCGTCTATCCGTTCCGCGACCGGTGGCCACGAATCGCCGAAGAAGCCTTCCTCGCCTTCAGCGCCGTCGTAAGCGGCGACGTCGAGATCGGCCCGGAGACGAACGTCTGGTTCGGCGCCATCATCCGGGGCGACGTCGCCCCGACCCGGATCGGCGCCCGGGTAAGCATTCAGGACAACGCCGTCCTCCACCAGAGCCCGAACCGGCCCCTCATCGTCGAAGATGACGTCGTCATCGGCCACGGGGCGATCGTCCACAGCGCCGTCGTCCGCCGCGGCGCCCTCATCGGCATGGGCGCCGTCGTCCTCGACGGCGCCGTCGTCGAAGAAGGCGCGATCGTCGGCGCCGGCGCCCTCGTCCCGCCCGGCGGCCGCGTTCCGGCCCACACCGTCGTCATCGGACGGCCGGCCCGCCCCCTTCGGGAGACGACCGACGCCGACCGGGCGGAACACGCCCGCATCGTGCGCGAATACGTCGA
This sequence comes from Hydrogenibacillus schlegelii, assembly GCF_001653195.1. Classification (GTDB taxonomy): domain Bacteria; phylum Bacillota; class Bacilli; order Thermicanales; family DSM-22653; genus Hydrogenibacillus; species Hydrogenibacillus schlegelii. Next base: position 46,735 of record NZ_JXBB01000012.1, on the reverse strand, counting down.
AAAGGGGCGCCTCTACCGGGCCGCCGGCGCCGGCCGACCGCCGCTTTCCGAAACGGACCGCTCCCCTTCAAAACCAACCGTCCCTTTTAAGAAGGCAGGGGATTCCTACAGATAAAGCTCCAGCTCCGCCTCAAACCGCGCCGGCGGCGTCTCCGGCGAAAGCTCCAGCACCTCCGTCCCCTGAAGCGCCCGTCCGATCATGCCTTCCCGGTCGAGCCCCGCCCGGGCTTCGATCGCCTCGACCTTCGCGAGCTTCGGCTTCGTCTGCGGATGCGCCGGCGTAAAGACGGTGCAGCAGTCTTCATACGGCAGGATCGACGTCTCGTACGTTCCGATCTTGCGCGCCAGGGCGATGATCTCCGTCTTGTCCAGGCCGATGAGCGGCCGGAGCACCGGCAGGCGCGTCGCCGCCGCGATGACGTGGAGGTTTTCCAGCGTCTGGCTCGCCACCTGCCCGAGGCTTTCCCCGGTGGCGAGGGCAAGCGCCCCGACCTCGTCGGCGATCCGCTCGGCGATCCGCATCATGTACCGGCGCATGAACGTCGTCAGAAGCGGCTCCGGCACCGACGCCTTGAGCGCTTCCTGAATTTCGGTAAACGGCACGACCCGAAGCCGCACCCGGCCGCTCCAGAGGCTTAAGAGGCGGGCAAGTTCCGCCACTTTAAGCTTCGCCCGCTCGCTCGTATACGGCGGGCTGTGGTAGTAAACCGCCTCGACCTCGACGCCCTTCCGCATGATGTACCAGCCGGCGACCGGGCTGTCGATGCCGCCGGAAAGAAGGAGGACGACCTTGCCGGACGTCCCGACCGGAAACCCGCCGGCGCCGGGGACGACCCGGTCGTAGACAAACGCCCCCTCCTGCCGGACTTCGACCATGACCTCCTGCTCCGGCGCATGCACGTCCACCTTCAGGCCCGGCACCCGCTTGAGCACGTACGCGCCGACCCGCTTCATGAGCTCCGGCGTCGGAACCGGAAACGCTCGGGCCGTCCGTCGGGCGCTCACCTTGAACGTCTTCGGCTGGGCCGCCTCCACCAGCCGGAGGGCCGCCGCCTGGATCGCCTCCAGCTCGAGCGGCACCCGGATCGCCGGCGAAAATGAAATCAGGCCGAAGATGCGCTGAAGCGGCTCCGCCACCGCCTCGTACGGCGTCCCCCCCAGCTCGATGTACAGACGGCCGTGGGTCCGCCAGAAGGCGAGCTCCGGAAACGCCTTGAGCCGCCGCTTGATGTCCTGGATGAGCCGCGCCTCAAAATCGGCGCGGTTTTTTCCTTTTAAGGCCAGCTCCCCAAAGCGAATGAGCACCGTCGTATACACGTCGATCACCTCATCCCATCGTGCACCGATCTCAGCCGCCGGACGGTCCGGACGAGCGTCTCCGCCGCCCGCTCCACGTCTTCGTCGGAGACGTCCCGGGCGAGGCTCAGCCGGATCGCCGACCGCCGGACCGCCTCCGGGAGCCCGACCGCCTTGAGGACCGCCGACGGCTCCCGGCTCCGGCTCGAGCAGGCGGCGCGGGTCGAGACGAAGACTCCCGCGTCGGCCAGCGCATGGACGAGCGTCTCCGCCCGCACGGGCGGAAAGGCCGCCGCGAGCAGGTGAGGCGCTCCGTCCGGCGGCGACAGCACCTCTCCTTCGGCGGCCTCCACCGCTTCGATGAGCCGGGTCCGCTGCCGGCGGAACCGCTCGACCGCCGCCTCCCGGGCGGCTTCCGCGAGGCGCATCGCCCGAGCCGTCGCGGCGATGAGCGGAGCGTTGGTCGTCCCCGGCCGAAGTCCCCGTTCCTGCCCGCCGCCGAAAAGAAGGGGCACGAGGCGCACCCCTTTTCGGACGAACAAAAGGCCGATCCCCTTTAACCCGTGCCACTTGTGCGCCGACAGCGTCACCAGGTCCGCCTGCCACGCCGCCGGCCGAACCGGCATCACCGCGTAGGCCTGCACCGCATCGACGTGAAAGAGCGCCCGGCTTTTTTTCACCCGCTCGCCGATCGCGGCGAGATCCTGGACGGTGCCGAGCTCGTTGTTGACCGCCATGACGCTGACGAGGATCGTCTCCGGCCGGAGGGCCCGGGCGACGGCGTCCGGATCGACGCGCCCGTACCGGTCGACCGGAAGCCGCTCGACCGAAAATCCCTCTCGCCCGAGGGCCTCCGCCGCCTCCCGGACCGACGGATGTTCGATCGGCGAGACGAGAATATGCCGCCCCCGGCCGGCGGACGCCCGCGCCGCGCCGAAAAGCGCCAGGTTGTTCGCTTCCGTGCCGCCGGAGGTAAAGACGATCTCTTCCGGCCGGACGCCGAGAAAACGGGCCGCCTGCGCCCGGGCCTCCTCGACGAGCGCCTCGGCCCGGGCCCCGAGCCCGTGCAGCGACGCCGGATTGGCAAACACATCGGCGGCCGCCCGGGCGTACGCCTCGAGGACCGCCGGATCGGGCCGGGTCGTTGCGGCATTGTCGAGGTAGATCACGGCCATCCCCTGCCTTCACCCTCCCATCTTAACACATCCCGAGCCTTTCGCTCGAACCGGGGTCCTGCCCCCGATCGATCCTCTCCTTCGGTCCGCCGTCGAGATCCGTCCTCGGTTCGCCGTCGGGCAGGCGGGCGGCCCCGGAGGGGAACTCGGAACGAAAAAAACCTTCCGCCCCCGAATGCGCCGGGGGCGGAAGGATCCAGGGCGGTCGGGCGGCGTCAGACGACCGGCGGGAAGACAAACCGGGCAAACAGCGCGATGACCACCGCCAGCGCGCCGATGCCCATCGACCAGAGACCGAGGGCGCGGCTCCCCTGGGCATACGCCCAGTACCCGAGGCCGATCGCCACGAGCCCCATGAGAAACGGGGCAAAAAGGAGGGAGAGGATCGCCACGACGAGGGCGGCGATGCCGATCCCCCGACCCCCTTCCGCGGGCTCGGCGTCTCGATCCTCCGGCCGGTTATCCTCAGCCCGCGTTCCGCCGGCGTCGTCCGCCTCCGGGACGTTCGGCGCGAGCTCATACGACGTCTCGGCCTCCCCGTCCGGGTTGCCGAGGCGCCGCACGCCGTCGACGCCGGCCATCCCGTACCAGTCGATGCCGTAGGCGTTTTCGGCCGGCGGCCAGGCGTCCGCCGCGCCGGCCGCCCACCGGTCATCGACCGGTCCGGCCGCTTCCGCCCCCTCCGGCGGGCGGCCGACCTCGTCGACGGCGACCGTCGCCGAATCCGCCGGGCTCTGCCCGTCGACGCCGGCCCGGCCGGTTTCTTCCGCCGGGCGACCGGCTTCGTCCGGTTTCCGCTCCTCCATGCCGTCACCTCCGGGGGCATGGCAAGGATGGACGCGGCCGGCGGCCTGCCGGCGGCCTCAGTCCAGGCGGACGTGAAACACGAGCCGCCGGACGCTCGGGCGGGTGAGGGCCACGGCCTTCACGGCCTTCACCCACCAGGGGAGCCGCCGGGACAGGACCAAAGCGGCCAACTCGGCCATGGCGGTTCCGAGAAGGATGATGCGCCACGGCACGGCCATCACCCCTTCCTTAGCCTGACCCCCGAGGCGGAATTCGTTCCCCCCCAATCTCTGCCGATGCGGTGACCGCCGGGCGGGCGGCGGCATATCGTATGGCGAACCCTCCCCCGCCCACCGACGCCGGCGGGCGGAACCCCGCCCGCTTCAGGCGGCCTCCTCACCGGAGCGCCGCCTGCTTTTTTTCGGCGATCGCCCAGGCTGCCTCGGCATACGCCCGGGCCTTGTCAAACGCCCGATCCCGGAAGCAGTTTTCCGCCTGCATGAGATAGCGGCCGATGTCCGGATCGTGCAGGCGAAAGCGGTTCAGCCGGGCAATGATCGCCTCCGCCCGCCGGGCATCCTCCAGCCGGCCGAGAAGCGCATCCGCCGCCGCCGTCGCCTCGGCATGGGCCCGGGCCAGCGCCTCGCGGAGTTTGGTCACCGAAAGGGGCCGGTGTTCGAGCCGGAGGAGCACCGCCTGAAGGAGGGCTTCCGCCCGCTCGAAGTCGCTCCGGAAGGCCGCGGCGAGCTCCGGCAACATCGCCCGCTCCGCCTCCTGCCGGGCGTAGACGAGCCGCGCCCGGTCGTCCTGCACCTGATCCCGCGCCGCCGCCTCGAGGTTCTCCAGCGTTTGCACGATTTCCATCGCCTCGGCCAGGGTCCGTTCCGCCGTCTTCCGCCGGGCGATGAGGGCGTCCGCCTGCCCCTCCGCCAGCGCAAAATGCCCGTCCCGAACGAGCCGTTCCAGCTCGGCAAACGCCGCCGCATAGGCGTTCCGGGCATCCTCGAACCGCGCGAGCGCCTCCGTCAGCGCCGCATCGTCCAGGACGAACTTCCGGGCGAGGGCGGCCAGCCGGTGCGTGAGCGCCTCCACCGCCGCCCGATAAGCCGCCTCCGCCGCCCGTTCCTCGGCGTACCGGGCGTCCATGCCCCGGCGGGCTTCCCCTTCGGCCTGAAGCCGCCGGTCGACGTCCTGAAGCTCCGCCTCGATCTCGGCGATCGTCGCCCGAACCGCCGCAAAATCGCCGTCCGCCCAGAGCGGCCAGAGGCGATTCCACCGGGCCTTGAGCCCCTTCAGCGCCCGCTCGAGCTCCGCCTGGGCGGCCACCTTGCCCGTGTCCTGAAGCGCCCGAAGCCGCGCCTCCCGCTGGCGGATGGCCTCCGGAAGGCGCGTTTCGATTTCGGCCATGAGCCCTTCCGCGGCCTCGAGATCTGCCCGGAGGGCCCGAAGCTCCGCCTCCGCCTCCGGAGCGAGCGGACCGCTCCGGGCAGCGGCCAGAAGCCCTTTCAGCCGCTTTTCCATCTGCGGCATCTCCACGCCGCTTCGCTTCCGATACGCCTGCCACGCCGCCTCGAGGGCCAAAACCGCCGCCTCCGCGTCTTTCGCGACGGAAGGAACATCCGCCGCGGCGGTTTCCGTCGCCGGGCCCGGCCGGTCCCCGCCAAGCGCCGGCGGCCGCTCCGGCCCCGGCGTCGGACCGCTCCCCGAGGGACCGGCTCCCTCCGGCAGATCGGCGGTCCCGTCCGCCTCGCCGGCCTCCGGCGCCTCCGCTTTCCGGATCGGAGCGTACGCTTCCGGTCCCCCGTCCGGTTCGGCCTCCGCCGTCCCGTTCGCCGGACCGGCCGCCGGAGGCGTTCGGTCCAAAAGCGACGCCAGCTCTTTGAGCACCGCTTCCACGAAGGCGAACTCTTCTTCCGCCCGGAGAAGGCGAAACGTCCCGAGCGCCCGTCCGCCTTCCTGAAGCGCCGCTTCCGCTTCCGGAATCGCCGCCCGCAGGAGGCGCTCAAGGGTCCGCCGCCCATGCTCCGCCGCCCGATCGCCGTCCGACGCCGGCAAAAGCGCCGAAACCGCCCCTTCGAGGGACCGCCGGGCCGCCGCGAGCGCCTGGCGCAGATCCTGCTCGCGGCGCCGCAGGCGGCGGTACTGAAAGGCGCCGTATCCGGCCGAAGCCAGAAGGAGGCCGAGGAGGAGGACCGGCACCGCTTCGGACCACCGGATCGCCCGCCCCCCGGCGCCCTGACCGCCTTCCGCCGGGGCCGCCGGCGTTCCGGGAGCCGGCGGCCCGGCCGACGCGCGGTCGAACGCCTCTCCTGCCGCGGGCGGCGCTTCAGCGGACGCCGCCTCCGAAACGGCATCGGCAAGCGCCCGAAGGACGGTGATGAGGGCCGGCGCCGGTCCGTCGCTCGCCAGCGTGGGGGCAAAATACCGGTCGATCACCCGGTCGGCCGTCGCCTCCGACATCCCCCGCGCCCGAAGCGAGGCGCCGATCCGAACCTCTAGCCGGCGGTCGGCGGCGATATAGCGCAGGGCGAGCCCGTCCGGCGGCGGTTCAAGCGTCTCTCGGTCGGGCACCGCCGGCGCCCTCGCCCAAAGCTCCAGCACGACCGGATACGGCATCTCCCGGACCGCCCGTTCGACGTCTTCCCGGTCTTCGGCGGAAAGCACGGCCTCCCGATCGACGACCGAAGCCTCCTCTTCGACGACGCCTTCGGTCGTCCCGGACGCGCCGCCGGATCCGGCCTGTACGCCGGCGGCCGATGCCGCCGGCATTTTCAAAGTCAGCCCCGGCAGGCCGAACCCGAGGCTCAGCGCCACCGCCGCCCCCAGCGCGACCGCCCGCAACCGTCTCATCCCGCTCGCGGCTCCTTTCGGCCGAACCTCTGCCCGGGACGTCGACCGAAGTCGACATTCCGGGCCGATTCGATCAAGAGATTCGACACCGCCGGCCAAAATCCTGCCGCTCTGCCGGCGTAAGATCCGCGGTCGGCTCGCCGGAGACGGCGCCTTGAAACCGGCGGCCCGCTCCGGTACGCCGGATCCGTCCGAGGGGCCCGTCTCGGGCCGAAGCGTCGACCGCGGCCGAAGGGACCGACGAGGGCCGATGCGCCGGTTGCCCGGCCGACGCCTTCCCGCCGGCGTCCCGCTCCGGGACCGCCCCGGCGGCGATCACCGGCCGGCCGGCGCGCCCGGAATACCGGTCAAGTCCGGCGGCGTAAACGTGCCGAAGCGACGGAACGTAAACACCACCCGCGTCGTATCGTCGTTCCGCTGACCGTCTTCCGTATACACCGCCCGCTCGACGTATTCCACCCGTTTCGGAAGCCCCGTGGCCCGGTCGTAGGCGATGAGGTACGTCCCCGACAGCGCCTCATCGCCGTCCACCGAGCGATCGTCCACCCGGGAACCGGCCGAAAGCCGCTCCACCGCCGCGTCGCCGTCCGGCGTCTCCGGCGCCCGGCGGCTTGCCTTCTCGGCGAGCTCCGCCCGCATCGCCGTCGGATCGAGGACGACCTGAAGGAAGGCCGTCTCCCCTTCCACCGGCGCCGTGAAGCGTTCCGGAGAGCCCCACTCGATCTTCCCGGCAAGATGCGCCATGCGGCGGAAATGCGCCCGGGGGTCCCAGTGGGCCAGCTCCTGAAGGGTGGCCGCCCGATCCGCTTCGGCCGGATGCCAGTCGACCTCGTCGGCAAACCGGAGAAACACCTGATCCCGCCGCGCGAAAAACTCCATGTCGTCGGCAAAGCCGCCGTCTTCCGGCGTGACCGAAAGCCGCACGTAAAACGCTTCCGACGAGGCGCTCCCGCGGAAGAGGGCGGCCGGCTGACTTCCGCCGCCGTTCGACTGCCAGTGCACCTCCCCGTCGAACTGAAACGCCGTCTCCGCCAGTTTCGCCGCCACCGTCTCAAGCGCGACGCGGGCCTCCGCCGGTCCTCGGTCCGGCGCCGCCGCCCGCTCCTGGCCGCCCGGTGCCGAGCAGGCGGCCAGGGCGACGAGCGCCGACAGCCCGGCGGCCCAGATCTTCCGTTTTCCGATCATCCCGATCCCTCCGATCGACGGCGTGTTTCACGCTTAACCTAACCGGTCGGAGGGGAATTATGCCGTTTTAGTCGGCCGGCCGGTACCGGATGATCGGCCCGTCTTCGACGGTCGCCCGGCCGAGCTCCACGAGGAGATCGAGATGGCCGACAACCTCCGAAAGGACGAGGGGAAGCTCCGTCCGGAACAATTTGGGAAACAACCGCTGCGAAAGCCCGAAGGCCGTCGCTTCCTCCGCAAGAAGCCCCCGCAGCAGTTCCGCCCGCTCGAGCTGCTGCCGAAGCCGCTCCCGGATGAGCGCCGCCGGCTCCGCAACCGCCTCGCCGTGCCCCGGCAAAACCCGCCCGATGGGGAGATCCAGCAGCCGCTCCAGCGCCTCCCGGTAGACGACGAGGGACCGGGGACGAAGCGGCGTCCCGTACGCCGGTTCGACAAAGGCGTTCGAGGAGATGTGCAGAAGAAGGTGATCGCCGCCGATGAGCAGCCCCTCGTCCGGGCAAAACAGCGCCACGTGATCGGGCGCGTGGCCCGGCGTCTCGAGCACCGTCCACCCGGGAAGCTCCGGGAGCGTCGCCCCTTCCCGCACCGGCCGGATCGCCGGCACCGGCCGGAAAAAGCGCAAATACGCCCGGTAGACCTCCTCCGCCTCCGCGATGAGCGGCTCCGGGACGCCGGATTTTTGATACAGCGTCCGCAGGAACGCCGCCCGTTCCGCCAAAAACGCTTCCGCCTTCCCGACGTAGGGCGCCGCCTGCGGGTGGGCGTACACGGGGAGCGGTTTTTCGTCCAGGATGCGGGCCGCCAGCCCGACATGATCGATGTGGTGGTGGGTGAGGACGATCGCATCCAGGTCCCGAACCTTCAGGCCGACCTCCCGAAGCCTCGCCTGAAGCGCCGCCCACGCCTCGTCCGTCTCCGGGCCCGTGTCGACGAGGACGCGCCCCTCGCCCTCGATGAGATAGACGTTGACGTCGCCGACGCGAAAGGGCGTCGGAAGCGCGATTCGCCGGATCCGTTCTCCCCCAGCGTTCATCGGCGTCCCTTCTTTCACATTAAATGATGAATGAAGATTCATTCATGGGCCAACCGTCGTCCCCCGGCGCTTCCGGCGGGCCCGCCTTGACCGGCGCCTCCGGTCGGCTATACTGGGCAGGCGAGGAGGGAGACCATGAACGATTCCCGACCGCTGACCGACGCCGAGCGGGCCTGGCTGGACGCCCACCCGCCCGTATCCCCGGATTTCTTCACGCGACCGACCCTCGAGCTGGCCCGGGCGCTCCTCGGCCAGATTCTCGTTCACATCGCGCCCGACGGCGTCGCCGCCGGCCGCATCGTCGAAACGGAAGCCTACCTCGGCCCCCACGACAAGGCGGCCCACTCCTACGGCGGCCGCCTGACGCACCGGACGCGGATCATGTTCGGGCCGCCGGGCTTCAGCTACGTGTACAAGATCTACGGCCTCTACGACTGCCTGAACGTCACCGCCGGCGCCGAAGGAGAGCCCCAGGCGGTGCTCATCCGGGCGGTGGAGCCGATCTTCGGCGAAGCCCTGATGCGCCGGCGGCGAAACGATCCCCCCGAACGGACCCGCCTCACCGCCGGCCCGGGCCGCCTGACGCAGGCCCTCGGCATCACGACCGCCCACTACGGCCTGCCCCTGTTCGCCCCGCCGCTTTATATCGCCGCCGGCGAGCCGGTCCCCCCGGAGCGCATCGCCCGAGGCCCCCGCATCGGCATCGACTACGCCGAAGAAGCCCGTCACTACCCGTGGCGCTTCTGGATCGACGGCCATCCGTTCGTTTCGGTGCTGCCCAAAACCGGGCGGTCCTCCGGGCCGACGAAGTCCGGACCGGCGGAAGCGCCGGAGCCCGGGGATCCCTTCGGGCCGGCGAAAACGCCGGAGTCCGGGACCTCGTCCGGGCCGAAGGCGACTACCCCTCCCGCCGAAGGATCGGCGCCATGAGCCGTTCGAGCCCGATCGCTGCCAGCACCGCAACGATGAGCCCGTTGCCGGCGATTCCCCGGATCGCCGGCGGAAGCGCCCCGAGGGCATCCGGCGGCAGGAAGAGGAGGCCGACGCCGAGCATCACCGAAAGCCCCACCGCCGCCGTCCACGCCGGCGTCGCCGGAAGCCCTTTCAGTTCCTCCAGCCCGAAGCCGACGAGCTGGGTAAACGTCACCCAGAGCACCGCGTAGCCGACCGCCGGCGGCATGCCCGCCAGCCACCCGACGACCGGCGGAAACCCGCCGACGAGCCCCATGCCGGCCGCCGCGGCCAAAAACGCCCCCCGATCCGCCGACCCGCTCAGCCGGATGACGCCGGCGGAGATCGAAAGGGGCACCGTCCCGACGACGCCGAACGCCCCCGAAAGGACGTGACTCACCCCGCTCGCCCACGCCCCCCGGGCGGCCCGCGCCGGCCGCTCTTCGGCCGGCACTCCCGCCGCCTCCGCCGTCACGAACACGCTGGCGTAGACGTTGGAAAGCAGGACGATCGCCGTCACGACGCCGAGGACGATCGCCGCCGGATCGGCCTCCGGCGGGCCGAAGAAAAAAAGGCCCGGAAAGGAAAACCCCCTTTCCGAAAACCCGCCGGTCCCCGTCCCCCCGCTCCCGCCGGCGCCCCCCGGCCGAAGGAGCCCCGCCGCCTCCAGGGCGGCAAAAAGCGCCCAACCGTAGACGACGCTCCAGAGGGCGTAATACGCCCTGAGGACGGGACGGCGGGACAGGGCGAAGCCGAGGGCGACGACCGCGACCGAAAGGGCCGCCGCCCCCCCGAGGGGAGACCCGACGTCCCAAAAAAGCCCCCGGACGAACGTCCCGCTCATCGAAAGGGGCAGCACGAGCATAAACACGCCCCGCACGAACGGCGTAAAAAGCCGGGAAAGGGCGAGGCGCCCCCGCCGCCCGAGGACGAAGAGGGCCACCCCGCCGGCCAGCATCGCCGCGGTGAGCTTCCGGCCGACCGCCTCCGGCGGAACGCCGAAGGCCGCGTTCGTCTCGAGCGCCAGCAAAAACACGTTCCACCAGAGCCCCGCCGGCCCCTCGATGATCGGCAGCCGGTGACCGAAAAGCCCCTGCACCAGCGCCCCGAGCCCGGAGGCGACGAACGTCGCCGAAAGAAACCGGGCCGTCTCCGCCGGCGACAGGCCGAAGGCATGGCCGACGACGAGCGGCACGACGAGGGCGTTCGCGAGCATCATCCAGAACCACTGCAGAGCCAAAAGCCCCCGCCGGCCCCATGCCTCCGCGCGCCTCATCGCCCGCCCCCGAACGGTCGGTCGGGGCGGCCCGGACCAGGAAGTTCGCCCATATCGTCCCCGTCCTCCTCCAAGCAAAAGACGACCACCGCCACCGGCCCCCCGCCGTCCTCAGCCGGATGAAAGTGCCGGCCGGGATCGGAGACGAAGACGACGGCCGCCGGGCCCGCACATCCCGAAGCGGCCGGATGGGCCGCCGGCCGGCCGAGCCCTCCGGCCCGTCGGGCCATCGCCTCGGCCGCTTTCGCGCCGGACGGCGTCCCGGCCTCGAAGCCGGTGCCGAAGGCGACGAAGGCCGCCGAACGGGCCGAGGTCCCTCCGGATGGCGGCCGCCCGGCCTCCGCCCCCTCACGGGGCGCGTAAGCCTCCGAAAAGCCTGCCGCCGCTCCGATCGCCGGCGGGCTGGCGGCGATCTCCCGATCGGCGTGTCTCCGGCCCGCGTCGGCGACGACCGGAGGCCACGCGGTGGCGGGGGGCGCCGTCTGTACCGCTAAGCTTGGACCGATCTGGTGCCAGGCGCCGGCGGCGACGAGCGCCGCCCCGCCGAGCCAGACGACCGCCCGTCGGACCGCCACGCCCAGCCGAAGGCGGAGGAGTTCCCGCCGGAGCCTTCGAGACAGGCGCCGGAGCCGGCGGGCGACCGCCGGATCGGCCGATCCGACCGTCCCGTCCGTTCCGACCGGGCGGACCGACCCGCCCGGCCCGGTCGATCCCGGCGGTCCGGTCGGGGAAAGGAGACCGCCGGCGCCGGGCGACCCGTCTGCCGCCCCGGCCCGGTCCTCCGGCGCGGCCCCCGGTTCAACCTGCCCGACCCCGGGGTCGATTCCGGCGTAGGCGGCCCTCGCCGCCTCCGGAAGCGCCGCCGCCAGAGCCGCCCACGCCGAGCGCCTTTCCGCGCACACCGGGCATCCGGCGGCGTGCCGTTCGAGCGCCGCCGCTTCTTCCGGCCCGAGGCGCCCGAGGGCCCAGTCGACCCAGCGCTCCTCCGGCGGACACGCCCCCGGCGCCGGAAAAACGAAAAAAACGCCGCGGTCCTTCATCGCCCGTCTCCCGCCCCCGGCCCCGCCGCCCCGAGCCCCCCGCGCTCCCCCGGCAGGGGCGATCGTCCCCCACGCGCCGGTGCGGAGGGCCCCGGGGGACCCGAAGGCCCCGGCCGGCCGAGCGACCGGCGCAGACGGGTCAGCCCGCTTCGGAGCTGCGACTTCACCGTCCCCAGAGGCCGGCCGAGGGCCGTCGCCAACGCCCGGTGGGACAGGCCGAGGCCGTAATGGCCGATCACGGCCGCCCGCTCCCCCTCGCTGAGTTCGAAAAGCCCGGCGATGAGCGCCGGCCTGAGCCCCTCCGCCCAGAGCCGCCGCTCGATCGCCTCCCACGGATCGACCGCCCGCTCCGCCGCCGGTTGGGCCGCCGCCCGCTCCCGCCGGGACCGCCGGAGGAGATCGAGGGACCGGGAGCGGGCCATGACGAGCAGATACGCCCCGAGGGAGCCCCGGCCGGCGTCGTACCGCTCCGGCGCCTTCAACCACGTCAGAAAGACGTCGTGGGTCACGTCTTCCGCCAGCGCCGGATCGCCGAGCATGGCCAGCGCCACGTGATAGACCGCCGGCGCATATCGCCGGTAGACGGCCTCAAACGTCGCCGGATCGATCCGCCCCTTCCCGCCGCCGCGGCCAGCCTCCATCGTCCTCCTCCTTTCCGGGCCGGCACCGATCGCGTTCCCCTCGCCGCTTGCTCGGAAAAGGCGGTTGGCTTCGGAAAAAGCCGTTTCCTCGAAAAACACCCCCGTCCGACGCCGCCTCCCCGAACGGTCCACCGTTCGCCGATCGCCATTCCTGTCCTTTACCGTACCGCACCGCCTTTCCCGGCTCAAGGGCCCGTCAGGGCAACATTTGCATCATCCGTCGGTCGCCGGCGGTCGTATTCAGGGTGGAACGCCACCCGAACCCCATCCCCCCAAAGGCGCAGGCAAACAGGAGGGAGAGATGCCCATGCCTCGATTTCGCCCGGTGAAGGCCGTTCAGGCCGGCCCGGCGATGACGGCCGCCCTGACGGCGCTTCTCTGGACGCTTTTTGAGGTCTTCTCCGGCCCCGCCTTTGCGGCGCCGGCCGGCGTCACCTTTTTCACGCCGTACACCGACGTCGCCGTTACCCCCGGCGAGACGATCACCTACAGCATCGAGATCAAAAACGCGACCGGCGAGATCCGGCGGATGAAGCTCGCCGCCCAGGCTCCGTCCGGCTGGGAGACGAACCTCACCGCCGGCGGCTACAAGATCCAGGAGATCGCCGTCCGGCCGAACGACAGCGAGACGGTCACCTTCACCGTCGACGTCCCGCTCAAGATCGACAAGGGGACGTACCGCGTCGCCCTCCTCGCCGACGGCGCGCCGGTGTTGCCGCTTTTTGTGAACGTCACCGAACAGGGAACGTACCAGGCGGAACTTTCGACCGACCAGCCGAACATGGAAGGGACGAACAAGTCGACCTTCAACTACGAGCTCAAGCTCAAAAACCGCACTCCCGACGCCCAGACGTTTGCCCTTCGGGCCGACGCCGAAGCCGGGTGGAACGTCCAGTTCACCGTCGAAGGAAACGACGTCACCTCCGTCAGCGTCGACCCCGGCGGCCAGAAGACGATCCGCGTCTCGATCAACCCGCCGAGCCGCATCGAGGCCGGCACGTACAAAATCCCCGTCCGGGCCGAGACGAAAAACTTGAGCGCCGAGACGACCCTCGAAGTCGTCATCCGAGGGACGTACGGGCTCAAGCTCACGACGCCGGACGAGGTCCTCTCGACGTCCATCACCGCCGGCGGCGAACGGCGGGTGAAGCTCCGGGTGGAAAACACCGGCTCGGCGCCCCTCGCCAAGATCCAGCTCAGCGCCGACACCCCGGTCGGCTGGGACGTCAAGTTTGACCCCGAGACCATCGACACGCTCGCGCCGAACGAGACGAAAGACGTCACGGCGACGATCCGTGCCGACAAAAAGGCGATCGCCGGCGACTACGTCGTCACGATGAACGCCCGGACGCCGGAAGCCGAAGACAGCGCCGCCTTCCGCGTGACGGTGAAGACGAGCCTCCTCTGGGGCGTCGTGGCGGTCCTCATCATCGGCGGGGTGCTCGCCGGCCTCTACGCCCTCATTCAGCGCTACGGGAGGCGGTGACGGTGTCGGCGATCATCGAGCTTCGGGGGCTCACGAAGCAGTACGACACCGTCCGGGCGGTCGACAACCTCACCCTGACCGTCTACGAAGGGGAAGTCTTCGGCCTCCTCGGACCGAACGGCGCCGGCAAGACGACGACGATCCTCATGATGCTCGGCCTCGTCGAGCCGACCGACGGCACGGCCCGCATCCTCGGCATCGACGCCACCCGGGAGCCGCTCAAAGTGAAGCAGGTCGTCGGCTACCTCCCGGACGACGTCGGCTTTTACGACGACCTGACCGGCCTCGAAAACCTCGTCCTCACCGCCCGCTTAAACGGCCAGAACGACCGGGACGCCGAGGCGGCGGCCCGGGCGCTCCTCCGGCGGGTCGGCCTTGAGGCGGCGGCGGACAAAAAGGTCGGCGCCTACTCCCGGGGCATGCGGCAGCGGCTCGGGCTTGCCGACACCCTCATCAAAAAACCGAAGGTCATCATCCTCGACGAACCGACCCTCGGCATCGACCCGGAAGGCGTACGGGAGTTTCTCCAGCTCATCCGGACGCTCAGCAAAGAAGAAGGCCTCACCGTCCTCCTCTCGTCGCACCACCTGCATCAGGTGCAGGCGATCTGCGACCGGGTCGGCATCTTCGTCGACGGCCGGCTGATCGCCGTCGGCACGGTGGAAGAGCTGTCGGCGCAGATTTTCGCCGACGACCGCTTCAGCGTCGAAGTCGCCGCCCGGCCCCTCGACGACCGCCTCGTGGAGGCGCTGCAACGCCTTCCCGGCGTGACCCGCGTCGACGTCCGGCGGGAGACGGACGGCGGCGGCGAAGCCGTCGTCCGGGCGACCCGGGACGTGGCGGCCGACGCCGCCCGGGCGGTCGTCGCCGCCGGCGCCGAGCTTAGGAAGCTCACCCGCCGGGCGTACGGCCTCGACGACATCTACCACCGCTACTTCGAGGGGAGGGCGTAAGATGCGCCGGTCCCTTTCCGTCCTCTTCCGGAAGGAAGTCGCCGACCACCTCCATTCGTGGCGCTTCAACATCCTGATCGCCCTCATTGCCCTCACCACCCTCGCCTCCCTCTACACCGCCGCCCAGACGATCCGTTCCGTCGTGCCGCAGGCCGATCAGCCCCTCGGCGACATCGGGCTCTTTTTGAAGCTCTTTACGACGACCGACGGCAAGCTCCCGTCGTTCGTCGCCTTCGTCGGCTTCCTCGCGCCGCTTCTCGGCCTCGGCATGGCGTTCGACGCCATCTCCAGCGAACGGAACAAAGGCACCCTCGTCCGGCTTTTGTCCCAGCCGATCTACCGGGACGACGTCATCCTCGCCAAGTGGTTCGCCGCCCTGGCCGTCGTCGGCGTCTTTTTCCTCGCCCTGGGCTTCATCGTCATGGGGCTCGGGCTTTTCGTCTTCGGCATTCCGCCGACGGCGGAGGAGGTGCTCCGGATCGTCTTTTTCCTTCTCGTCACCGCCGTCTACGTCGCCGTCTGGCAGAGCCTCGCCATCCTCTTTTCCATCCGCTTCCGGCAGGCGGCGACGAGCGTGCTGGCGGGGCTTTCGGTCTGGCTCTTTTTCAGCCTCTTTTATCCGATGATCGTCAACCTCATCGCGCCGATCACCGGCCGCGGCACGGTCGACGACGTCCTTCGGGAGATCGGCCGGCACCAGTTCTTAAGTCGCCTTTCGCCGGTGACGCTTTACGAAGAGGCGACGACGATCCTCCTTTCGCCGGACGTTCGGGCCCTCGGCCCCTTCACCCTCGAGCAGGCGATCGGCGCCATCCCGACGCCCCTTCCCTTCGATCAGAGCCTTCTGCTCATCTGGCCGCAGATCGCCGGCCTCGTCGCCATGAGCGTCGTCCTCTTCGGGCTGTCGTTCGTCCTCTTCATGCGGCAGGACATCCGCGGCCGCTGACGCCCGGCGCCACGGGGAGGCCTTCGGAAAGCCGGAGCCGCGCCGGCCCCTTTCCCCCTCACCGCCGTCGACCTCACCGGGACCGCCGAGGTGGACGCAGCCGACGGAACGAAATCCGCTTCGCAGGATTCGATGCCCTCGAAGGACGAAGGCTTTGACCCAAGGGAACACCGGCGCACCGATCGTTCTCGGCGAAACGCCCCTCACGCTCGGGGGCCGTCCACCGGCGGCCGCTACCGCTTTGCCGTTCCGGACGAGGCGCTCGCCCGGCTTCAGCGCGACCCGAACGCCGAACTTCGGGTGCGGGTCGTCGACGCGGTGAAAGGTGCGGGTCGTCGACGCGATGAAAAACGGCCGGCGGTCCCCCTGCTCCGACTGTCGGAAACGCCAAAATGTCATGCGACAAAACCGGGGCCGCGCTTGCCCCGCCGCCGAAACATGAAACGGCTGCCATCCCATGACGGCAGCCGTTTTTCCGCCCGGTCGTGCCCGATTCCGCCCCCGCTTGAAAAGCGCCGCGACGCAACTGATCGGAAACGAGGGCGACCGACTCAAAGCGAACGCGACCGGCCGGAACGCGAAAGAGACCAACCACGAAAGCGACCTCTCACCACGAAAGCGACCTCTCAAAAGATAAGCACGGCGCAAAAGGCGCGGCGTTCCCACCCGACGGCCGCCGAGCGGCCCGAAGGCAAAAGCTGCCTTGCGGCCCGGCGCCGGCGAAGGCGGCCCCGGGAGCGGAGCGCTGGCGGGGCGGCCTGGACGGCCGGGGCGGCTCAGACGACAAAGACGGCCGCTTCGTTCAATTGCAGCCACTCGTGCATGCTGCCGAGATAATTGCGCGCCGGCACCCCGAGCGCTCGCAGCACAAAGAAGGCGACGGCGCTCCGGGCGCCGCTGTGGCAGTAGACGCCGACGGGGGCTCCTTCCGAAGCGGTAAGACCGAGGCGGGAAAGCAGGCGCTCGGGCGTCCGGAAGACCGCCGGATCCAAAAACCACTCGAGCGGGGCGTGACGCGCCCCCGGGATGCGGCCGCCGCCGGAGCAACACGGCGCATGGGCCGTCCCGTCAAACTCCTCGGCGCTCCGGACGTCAAAAAGCCGCCCCGCCCGGGCGAGCGCTTCCGCCTCCGCTTGAAGGAGCAGCCACTCCCGCCGCCACGGCCGAAGCTCCGCCGGATCGGCGCCGGCTTCGGCCTGGCGCGCTCCGGCCGCCGTCGGCGGACCGGCATCGCGTTCCGACAGCACCGCACCGCCCGCCGCGATCGGAGAGCGCGCCGCGGCTTGGCCGTCGGCCGCGACCGGCCCGGGCCCCGCACCCTGGGGACGCCTCACGGCCTGGTCGCGCGTCGCCATTCCCCCGATCGCCCGCCCTCCTCCCGGCCAGAGGACGACGTCCCAGCCGGCCAGGCCGATCAGATAGGCCGTCCGAGCGAGCCGGGGCGTCAGCCCGTCGTCGAGAACGCCGACCCGCCGCGCGCTCCCCAGCCCGAGGGCGACGAGCTCCCGCCGGATGCCCCGAATAAATTCGCACGCCTCTCCCTCGTCCCGAAGCACGGGCATCGGCCGCGTCCCGTCCCAGCGGACCGCGGCGCCCCCCGCCGCCTCCGCCGCCGGCCGCGGATCGACCCAGACGTCGACCGCCGCTTCGATCGATCCGTCGATTTGATCCAACCCGTTCATGCCGCTCGCCCCTTTGTCCTGTGGAATGGGTCAACCCGAAAGATCCCGGCCGAACTTGCCCGCGGCGCGGGTCCTCGGCTTCGGAGAACCGGAGCGGAATCCGGTGCCGAAGCTAAAGGGCAGGCGGCCGAACAAGCGCCAACCGCCCTTTTGGGAATCCCCGGAATGGATTCCGGGAAGAAGCTCAAGCGTCTTTGGCGGAGAAGCCGCTTTCGGCGAAGGCGCTCTCTCGCCCAGGGCCGGTTCCACGCCCAACACCGATGCCGCGCCGTAGAATGATCATCATTTGAAAATCATGATCTGTCAAGCCTCGTTTCGCGCCTAAAAAGCCGCGTCCCGCCTCGATGCCGAACTACGATCCCCGGAACGGTACCGGATCTTTTTTTCTTCACGGAAGCCGGGACGGGTATCGAAGACCTGGCCCCCGATCCCGAGCGCCCCGACTTCAAAAAAATCCCGGTTTCTTTACAGGAACCGGGAGAAGGGCGTTCGACCGATCCGCCCCGCGTTCGGGTGGGCCGGCCGAACCTTTTCCGCCGACCGAAGCCCCGAAACCGCCTTTCCGAGCGATGATCCCCCCAGCCTGCCGATGGCCGGTCGAAGGGGCGCTTCACCCCGCCGGGATGCGACGCTTCCGTCCGCCGGCAGCCGGACGAACGTTACCGTAACCGAAGGCATCCGATTCCGTGTTCGCTCTCATCGATCCGCATTCGGCGCTCTGGCCCCTTCCCGGTTGAACGTTTCGTTCGGCGCGGCCGACGGTGTCCGGCGGATCGATTCATTCCGGCGGGGCGCACCGGACGACCCCGCCGGCCCGTAGCGCCGAAGCAGCACCGCCCGAGGCATGACGACCCAGTGCGGGACGAACCCGTCGCCGGCCTCGAGCCGCTTGTCCCCCTCCGGATGCAAAAACCGAAGAAGCCACCGCATGTAAGCGCCGGCGAGCGCGAGATGCGGCGTCGGCCGCATCGGCACGACCGCAAATCCGAAGGGACGGATCCCCCGGTGAAGCGCCGAGTAACCGAAAACGCCCCGCGCTTCCGGCCGCATTTCCATCGCGTAGCGGGCCAGGAGCCGAAGCGCCGCTTCCGCCTCCCGCTTGAGACGAACCATCCGCCGGAACTCGCTTCCGCCGGCGAAGAGCGCCTCCACGAGCAGCCGGTTGTTGAAGTGGAGGTTGAGCCCCCGCTCCCCGGGCCGGAGGCTTTCCCCCTCCAGCGTCACCGGGGGCCCTGCATACCGCCGATCTTCCACGTACAAAAACCCGTCCGGCCCGAGAAGCGGCCGGTAACGAAAGAGGCGGTGGTGAAGCGCCTCAAAGGCGAAATAAAGCCGCACCCGCCACGGCAGCGTCGTCCCGACCTTCTCCGTCCCGGC
Organism: Hydrogenibacillus schlegelii; assembly: GCF_001653195.1. GTDB lineage: Bacteria > Bacillota > Bacilli > Thermicanales > DSM-22653 > Hydrogenibacillus > Hydrogenibacillus schlegelii. Next base: position 28,058 of record NZ_JXBB01000012.1, on the reverse strand, counting down.
CTCCCCGGCCGGCCGCACCGGCGGCCCCTCTTCCGGGAGGGGCAAAAACCGAATCTTAAGCCCGACCGAGCGAACGGTTTCAAAAAAGTCCTCCAGCATCGCGAGCATCCGCTCCGGCGCCGTCGGATCGGCGCCGAACGTTTCGCCGGAGTCGTGGAGGAGGACGATCGCCCCCGGCGTCAGGCGCCGAAAGATCCGCCACTTCATCGCCGTCGGATCGCTCCGCCGCTCCCAGTCCCGGGGCATCACCGACCAGAGGACGACGCGAAACGTTCGGAACACCGCCCCGTCGGCGAGGCCGATGAGCCCCCACGGCGGCCGGTAGAGGACCGGCCGGCGGCCGGTGATCGCCTCGATCTCCGCCTGCAGGCGTCCAAGCGACCGCGCCGTTCGCCACGGCGGCACGAGCCAGTTCGGCACGTGCCGCTCGTTGTGCAGGCCGATCGCATGCCCCTCGGCGATCATCCGCCGAAGGAGCTCCGGGTGCCGCCGGGCCGCCTCGCCGACGACGAAAAACGTCGCCCGGGCGTCGTACCGCTTCAAAAGATCCAAAAGCCGCGGGGTATACACCGGATGCGGCCCGTCGTCAAACGTCAGATAGACCGGAAACCCGGCTTCCCCCCTCCGGCGCTTCAGCACCTTCCAGCCGAAGATCCGAAAGACCGTCCACGATAGGCCGACATAGGCGGCGTACAGGGCCAAAAGAAGCGCCGCCGCTCCGATGGCCGTCCGCATGGGCCGCTTCCTTCACTCCTTTCGGCTCCATGATAGCACATCCAAGCGACGACGTCCCTTTTTCGCGGAAAGAGAGCACCCGCCGGACGGAGCCCCGTAAGCCTTCCCCGGGGAAAACCGAAGCCGCTTCGGCCTAAAACCGGAAGTCGCGCCGAACGGCGAGCCGGAAGCCGCGCCGCCCGCGATCCGGGAGCCGGGCCGGCCCGCAAACGGAAACCCCGCCGGTCCGAAACCGAACGACCGTGCCGCGGCGCGCCGGTCGCATTGTCGCCCGCGATCCGGCCCGGAGCGGTGCCCCCGGCACGGGACTACCGGAACGGGGCCGAGGCCGGTCGATCGCCGGGTTCCGGCAGCAACGCCAGCAGACGTTCGAGAAGCGCCGCCTTCAGGCGCACAAACGCCCCATCGGCCCGAAGCGACCGCGTCCGCGGGCGATCGAACGGCACCTCGACGACGTCGACGACCCGGGCCGGCCGGGGCGAAAAGACGACGATCCGATCGGCGAGATACAGCGCCTCTTCCACGTCGTGGGTGACCATGAGGATCGTCCGCCGCTCCCGGCGATACACCCCTTCCAGCCACTCCTGGAGCGACGCCCGGGTCAGGGCGTCCAGCCGGCCGAACGGCTCGTCCAGAAGCACGAGCGCGGTCCCCTGCACCAGTGCCCGAGCGAGGGCCGCCCGCTGCCGCATCCCCCCCGAAAGCGCCGACGGATACCGGTCGACGAACGCTCCGAGGCCGAAGTCGCGAAGGATGGCCTCCGCCTGCCGGAGCGCCTCCCGCCGGCGAACCCCCCGCACGAGAAGCGGCAGGGCCACGTGTTCCCGGATCGTCTGCCACGGAAAAAGAAGGTCGTCCTGCATCATGTAAGCCGCCGTCCCCGGCCGGCCGTCGATCGGCGCGCCGGAAAAATGCACCGTTCCCGCGTCCGGCCGAACGAGCCCGGCGACGATATCGAGCAGCGTGCTTTTTCCCGACCCGCTCGGCCCGACGAGGGCGAAAAAACGGCCGGCCGGCACCGCGAGATCGATCCCGTCCAGGACGTTCAGCCTTCCGTCCGGCCGCTTCGGATCCGGAAAGGCCTTCCGCACCCCGCAGATCTCCAGACCGGCCGAGCTCCCCTCCCCGCCGCCGGCCATGCGCCTCACCTCCGTTCCCCGGCCCCCGCCCGAGCGGTCCGCCGGAGCGTCCCAGGGCCGCGGACGGGCGGGCGGCCGGCGCCCCCTTCGACGTCCTCACTTGACGTCCGAGGGAAGAAAATCGTTCGTAAACGCCCGATCCACGTCGATCGGCTGCTCGATCAACCCGGATGCATGCATCCAGTCGGCAAACCGCGCCCAGACCTCCCGCTTCTGATGGCCCCAGGACGGCCGGCCCTCGGCCCGGTCGCTGGCATCGACGCCGGCGAGGTACGCCGCGGACCGCCGGACGAGCTCCCCGTTTAACTCCGGCGCCGCCTTGAGGAGCACCTCGGCCGCCGCCTCCGGATCCGCGTACGCCGCCTGATAGCCTTTCGCGAGCGCCCGCATGAACCTTCGCGCCGTCTCCGGACGCTTCTCGAGCATCGCTTCCCCGGCGATGATCACCGGCGTGTAATAATCGAACACCGGATCGAGGTCCTTGAGGAACAGAAGATCGAGCGCCATCCCCCGCCGCTCCGCCTCGATGCCGTCCCAGCCGTAGTAGATCCACTCAAAATCCGCTTCCTTGCCGATCGTGGCAAAAAAATCCGCCTGCCCGAGGACGATCATCTTCACCTTGGAAAAATCGGCGCCGTATTTGGTCATGAGCGCCCGAAGCACCGCCTCCTCCGTCGGCGATCCCCAGCCCCCGTAGCGCTTCCCCTCGAAGTCCCGGACCGAGCGGATGCCCGCCTCTTTCAACGAGGCAAACGCCGACGTGTTGTGCTGATACAGCGTCCCCAGCGACACGACCGGCACGCCGCTCGCCCGGGCATACGTCACCTCTTCCTGATAGCTGTAACCGAAATCCGCCCGACCGGCCGCCACCGCCTGCGCCACCCCGCTTTCCCCCGGTTGGACGATCGACACGTCCAGCCCTTCCGCCGCGAACAGCCCTTTCTCCCGGGCCCAGTACAGGCCGAGGTGGTTCGTGTTCGGATACCAGTCGAGCATCACCGTCACCGCCTCCCGCGCCGCCCCCTCCGAAGGCGCCCCTTGTTCCGTTCCCGCTCCGCACGCGGTCAGGGCCAGGGCTCCGAAGACCGCCAGGGCGAACGCCCACCCCTTCATCATCCCACGCACCGCCGTCGCCTCCTTGATGAAAAAGATCTCGCCGCGCAGACGCGCAATTTTTCACCGGATTGACGCGCCCTTTCCGCATGATCCCGCTCATTCCGCATGGACCCGCTCTTTTCGCGTTGACCCGCCTTCTCCTTGAACCGGCGCGCCGAAATCCACCCTCCCGCCCCGTCTCCCCGCGCGTCCTTCCGGTTTACCGTTCCGCCGCGTCCATGGTCGGGCCTCCCCGCAGGCTCAGGCGGGCCATAAACTCTGCCGCCGCGAAAAAGAGAAGGCTCACCCCGACGATGACCGCGATCGCCGCAAACAGCCGCTCGATCGCAAACGACTTCGACGCCCGGATGAGATAAACGCCGAGCCCCTTCGTCGCCCCGAGCCACTCGCCGATCACCGCGCCGGTGACGCTGTACGTCGCGGCGATCCTGAGCCCGGCAAAAAACGACGGGAGCGCCGACGGCCAGAGGACGTAGCGGAACGCCGCCCACCGGCCGCCGCCCATCGTCCGAAGGAGCGCGAGCCGGCGGGGATCCGCCGTCCGGTACCCTTCGGCCAGACTCACCGCCAGCGGAAAAAACGTCACCAGCGCCACGACGAGCACTTTCGGCAACATGCCGTAGCCGAACCAGACGATGACGAGCGGCGCCAGGGCGATGATCGGCACCGTCTGCGACACGACGAGGAGCGGATAGAGGGCGGCCCGGACGGCGGCAAAAAAGGCCATCGCCGTCGCCACCGCGACGGCCAGAAGGGCGGCAAGCCCAAGTCCTGCCGCCGCTTCCGTCACCGTCGCCGCGGCGTGATCCAGGAGCACCGTCCGCTCCGCCCAGAACGCCCGCACCACCGCCGAAGGCGCCGGGAGAAGCCACGCCGGCACGTGAAACGCCCGGACGGCCCCTTCCCACCCGAGCATCAAAGCGCCGAGCGAAGCCGCCGCTTCCCACCGGAACCGGCCGCTCGCTCCCCCGGCGCGCCCCTCCGGCCGAAGGCGCGCCGTCGCCCGTCGGGTCGGGCGAAGGCGCGCCGCGGCGCGAACAAAAGGCCGGCGGCCGCCCCCGCCCCCGGCTTCATCTCCCGGCATCTTCGCCCCCCTTCCCGTCGCCCGGCCCGCCCGGGCGGCCGAACATCGGTGAACCGTCTCGGCGTTGTCCGGTACCGAAACCATCGTCGGAGATCAGGCCGCGTCATCCCGCCGGCGGCGCCGGCCGGAGCACGACGTGCTGGCAGGCCGTCACTAGATCGCGAAACCGGCGGTTCAGCTGCCCCTCCGGCCGGATCGCCCGCATGCCGAGAAAGGGGAGCGCCCGCACGACCGCCGACCGCTGGGCGTGCGCCGCCCGCCGCATCGCCCCGCCGAGCCGCCTCGCCGCCGCCTCGTCGAGCGTCCCCGCCGAAAGCCTTCGCTCCGCCTCCGCCACCGCGGCGAAAAAGAGGAGCCGCCCGTCGTCCGCTTCCGCCCGGAGCCGCTCGACGACCTCCCGAACCTCCGCCTCCGTCGGCGCGTCTTCCCCGAGCGCCGCCTCGAAAAACCCCCGGCCGAGCCCGATGCAGACGGCGCCGATCGACGCCTCGGCAAACAACAAAAACGGCAGCCGATAGACCAAAAGTCCCGGATCCCAAAGCGCCTCCCCGACGACGAACGACCGCTCTTCCGGCACGAACCGCTCCCGGACGGAAAACGTCCACCCGGAAGTCGCCACCATGCCCAACGCCGACCAGTCCCGCTCAAGCTCGACCTCCTCCGGGAAAAAAGCGAACGCCCGGACGACCTTCCCGGAAACCTTCGCCCCGGCGGCCGCCCCGCCGGAAGCCGGACCGCCGCCCTCCTCGGACGGCGCGCTTCCTTCCACGACCGCGTTGGCGGTAAACAGCGTCGCATACTGCGCCCCGCTCGCGTACCGCCAGCGGCCGCTGACGACGTAGCCTCCCGGCACCCGGCGGGCCCGCCCGGCCGGATGCCCCGTCCCGGCGATCACCGCCTCCGGCGGCGAGAAAAAAGCCCGGGCGATCTCCGGCCGAAACGACGGCACAAAATACCCGCCGCCCGAACCGATCTGGGCGAGCCACCCGAGGCTCCCGTCGACGGCCGACAGCGCCTCGTAGATCCGGACCGCCTCCCCGAGGGTGAGCCCGGCACCGCCGAACGCCTCCGGCACGAACAGCTTAAAAAGCCGAAGCGACCGCATCCACACGACAAGTTCGTCCGGCAAAAGCCCCGTCCGCTCCAGCTCCGGCCCCCGCCGGACGAGCGCTTCCTTTTCCGCCGCGATGGCGGAGAGGATCGCCGCCGTCCGTCCGCCCGGTTGTCCGTTCTCCGCCCGCTCGCCGGCGGATGGGTCCCGATCGTCCATCCGAAAATCCCGCATCAAAAAACCCCCACCTTCTCCGGCGGGGGACGGCATCTTCGGTTGGCGTTTTCGCGAATCCGAATTTCGGTTCCGAACGCGTCCGATCGACCCGTCGTTCGCCCCTCGATCGCCGCATCCGGATTCCCGAACGCCGCTCCCTCCGCCGGTCCGAACCGGATCAGGTTCAGGCGGTCTGCAGCGCCTCTGGCTGCACTCTCAGCCGGCTGCCCCGGCTCCCGCGCGGCCCGGGCGACCCTCGCCCGGTTCTCCGGTTGTCCCAGTCCGATGATCCCACAAAAAGATTATACCGCATCGCCCGCAAAAGGCCACACTTTTGTCCGCGGCGGCCCTCGGTTATGCTGAGGGTAAACGGCGGCCCGACCGCAGATCCGAAGATCCGAACCGCCGCCCGACGATCCGCTCCCGGCCCTCATCCGGCGGGCGTCTTTGTAAGGAGGTTTTCGATGGACTTTTTTCTGCTCCTTTTCTGGCTGTTTTTCTTCTTCACCGCGCTTCTTCCGATGCTTCAGCAAAAGCGGACGAACACCCTCCGAACCGAACTCATCCGCCGGCTGGAAAAAAAGCGCCGCTCCCGCGTCATCACCCTCATCCACCGCCAGGAAGCCCTGAGCTTCCTCGGCATCCCCGTTTCCCGCTACATCGACATCGAGGACTCCGAGCAGGTGCTCCGGGCGATCCGCCTCACCCCGCCGGAGATGCCGATCGACCTCATCCTTCACACCCCCGGCGGCCTGGTGCTGGCCGCCGAGCAGATCGCCTTCGCCCTCGCCCGGCACCCGGCGAAGGTGACCGTCTTCGTTCCCCACTACGCCATGTCCGGCGGCACCCTCATCGCCCTCGCCGCCGACGAGATCGTCCTGGACGAAAACGCCGTCCTCGGCCCCGTCGACCCCCAGCTCGGCGAATACCCGGCGGCCAGCATCTTGAGCGTCCTCAAAGCCAAGCCGATCGAAGCGATCGACGACCGGACGCTCATCCTCGCCGACGTCGCCCAGAAGGCCATGCGGCAGGTTCGCACGAGTCTGGAGGACCTCCTCCGGCGGAAGATGGACGAACAAATCGCCGCCGACCTCGCCCGCCTGTTCAGCGAAGGCCGCTGGACCCACGACTACCCGATCGGCACCGACGAGCTCGCCCGCTTCGGCATCCGCTTTCGCACCGACATGCCGGAAGAGATCTACCGCCTGATGGAGCTTTACCCGCAGCCCGCCGGCCGCCGGCCGTCGGTCCAGTACATCCCGTTCCCGTACGAGCGGCCCTACGAGCGGCCGGAGCGACGAAGCCGATAAAAAGCGTTTCCGCCCCACCGGTCGCCCGGGCAATCGGTCCGGCGGCCGTCAGCTCCCCTGATCCGCCGGCGGCCCCGACCCGCCGGCGGCCTCCGAGCTGCCGAAGAGCGAAAGAAAAGCGGCCTCCGCCGCCTCCGAAAGCCCTTCCGGCGCCTCTCCGACCGCCTCCGCGGCACACTGAAGCACCCGTCCGAGCCAAAGCGGCTCCGCCGGCCGGCCGCCGAACGGCCCTTCGTACGGCCACGGCCCGTCCGTCTCGAAAAGAAGCGGCGCCCCCCGCCGCCGGACCGCCCGGGCAAGCGCCCGGGCCCGCTTTCGATAACAGACTTCCGGCGTGACCGACACCCGGTATCCGGCGGCCAGGATCCGTTCGACGACGGCGGCCGGCGCCTTGAGCCAGTGAAAGTGCGCCTTTCGGACGCCTTCCTCCCGAAGGACGGAAAGCGCCTCCGCCGCCCCGTCGTAGACGGCATGCAGCGCGAGCGGAAGCCCGAGCTTTCGCCCCAGGCCGGCAAAAAAACGAAGGCGCTCCCGGACCGCCGACTTCTGATCGACCCGGGCATAGTGCGGAAGCCCGACCTCCCCGATCGCCGCAATCCGCCCCCGCTCCGCCCGGATGAGCGCCTCCAGCGCCCAAAGTTCCCGCTCCGAGGAAAGGGGCCGCTCCGGATGCTCCCCGAGGGCGGCGAAGACGAAATCGGGAAACCGCCGCTTCAGCTCCAGCGTCCGCTCCGCCGACGGCCGGTCGACCGACACCGCCAGCACCCCCCGCACGCCGCCCGCCCGCCACCGCTCGACGAGCCGCTCCGCCCGATCCCAGTCGATCGTTCCGTCCTCCCGGGCGACGATCGCCTCAAAGTGCAGGTGCGCGTCGAACATGGCGCCCCCTCTCCTTTTGGATCGGAACCGTCGGTCGACCGGCCGCCGGATCCCTGAACCGGCTGCCGGAACCGTGAACCGGCTGCCGGTCCGTTCTTCGGCTTCCGGATCGGGATCATCATCGTCTGCCGCGTCTCGTTTCTGAGGAAGAATTTCGAGGAAGAGGACGTCGGCCTCCCGCAGCGCCTGGACGGCCGCCTCCGCCTCGTCCGGCGTCGCCATCACCGCGCTCTCGACCCGGCGACCGCCGCCGTACGCCGCGCCGTGGGCCGACGCCAGCCCGCTGCAGAGGGTCGTCTTACGTCTTGCTCGACACGATGCCGAGCGTGCCGCCGCTGCCGAACCCGCGGGCGAGCGCCTCGGCGATGGCCCGGCCCGTCAGCGCCCGCTGGGTAAGCTGCTCCCCGAGCGAAAGCGCCATGTCGATCTCTCCTGCTTCGTTTGAGTCGCGGATTTTGAACACCGCGACCGGGCTTTCCCCCTTTGGCTGGACGAGTTTTCCCGGATTTGCCATTCGGATGTTCCCTCCACGGCCCGCCGTTTGGGGCCGCCCTTCGGCGTGTGCTACAATGATGGGGGTAAAGGAGCGGATCGCCATGGACTACTCGCACATGTGTCCGAAATACGAAGCGGCGGCCGAGGTGCTCGGCAAAAAATGGACCGGCCTCATCATCCGGGTGCTGCTCGGCGGTCCCAAGCGCTTCAAAGAAATCCGCGAACAGATCCCCCAGATGAGCGATAAAATGCTCTCCGATCGGATGAAAGAACTGGAAGCCCTCGGCATCGTCGAACGGCGGGTCTTTCCCGAGACGCCGGTGCGAATCGAATACGCGCTGACGGAAAAAGGCCGGGACGCCGAACCGATCATTCAGGCGATCCAGCACTGGGCCGACCGCTGGTTCTGACGCCCGGCGACTTTGGTCCGTCCGGCGACGCCCGGCGCCGCCCCGCGCTTCAGCGCCGCAGGCGCCGTCCCAAACTTCAACGCCACTGGTAAAGAAGCTTCGGCGTCGGCGAAAAATCCAATCGACCGGCGACGGCCCGAAGGAGCGTCTCCAGGCGACCGTCGCCGGTTTTTTCGTTGAGCAGCAAATCGAGGAGGACGTTTCCCCGCTTCTTTTCCGCGTATTCGATCACCGTCGCCTCTTTGAGGCCCGCCAGCGCCTTCGCCGCCTCGATCGCCTCGTCCAGGCCGCCGAAATCGTCGATCAGGCCGGCCGCCCTCGCCTGCGCGCCGGTGTAGACCTGCCCCGTCGCGAGTTTAAGCACCCGATCCCGGGAAAGCTTGCGCGCCTCGGCGACGAGGTCGACGAACCGGTTGAACGTATCGTCGACGATCGACCGGAACGCCGCCCGGGCGTCGTCCGACATCGGTTTGTACGGATTGCCCATGTCCTTGAGCGGCCCGCTGGCGACGATCTCTTCCGAATAGCCGATCGTCTCGGCCAGCTTGTGAACATTCGGCAGCGCAAAGATGACGCCGATGCTTCCGGTGAGCGTGCTCGGGTTGGCCAGGATCCGGTCGGCGGCCAGGGTCACGTAGTAACCGCCGGAAGCGGCCACTTCCCCCATGCTGGCGACGACGGGCTTCCCGGCCTGCCGGATTTTTTTAAGCTTCCGGTAGATCTCATCGGACGCGACGACGCTCCCGCCGGGGCTGTTCACGTAGAGCACGACCGCCCGGACGGCGTCGTCTTCTTCCGCCTGCTTGAGCTCCTCCATCAGCCGGGCAAACGAAAAGCCGTCCGACCCGAACAGCCCGCCGCCTTCTTCCAGCTGGATCACCCCCTCGAGGCGGATGACGGCCACCTTCTCCGGACCGGCGCCTTCCAGCCTCCGTTCCTCAAGCCCCCGATCGGCCGTCCCCCCGCCGGCAAAGAACGGGCCGAGCAGGCGCACGCCGGCGAGGCCCAGCGCGAGGACAACGATGATTGCCACGAAGGTGATCAGCGGACCGCGGCGCACCCCTTATGCCCCCCGTTCTTTGAGAAACCGCGCCACGTGCAGCACCGCCTCCCGCGCCGATCCGCGGGCACCGGTCACGATACGGATGTCCGTCTCTTCGAGCACCCGGACGAGCCCCGGCCCGGCGTGGTCGAGGATGAGGACGTCAATCCCGTTTTGCACGAGAAAATCCTTGATCGCCGCCTGAAACGCCGCCCACTCCGGGCCGCCCCGTCCGCCCCCGTGGCCGTGACCGCGGGCATGATGCCGGGGATCATGATCGGGCTCGGCGTCCCAATCGTGACCGGCGCCGTGATCATGGCCGCGGCCATGATCGTGGTCGTGATGATGATCATGGGCGCCGGCATGCCCGGGTTCGTGGTTGGGCTCCGGCTCATGATCATGAGGGTGGTCGCGATCATGATCATGCCCGTGACCGCCGCCGTGCGGCCCGGGGGGATGGCCGGGATGAAGGTGGTGGAAGGGGCTTTCGACTTCTTCCCAGCCGACGATCTCGAGCCCTTCGACCGTCGCAATCGCCAGCCGCTTTGCCCGCCCAAAATGCGGATTGATGCGACCGTTCGGCAACACGGCAAGCGCCATCTTCATCGGCGGTGCCTCCTTTTGCGATCGATGACCGCTCAAAGTTCTTCCGGCGACCTTGGCTGCCCGAGCGGCCCTCGCCGCTCTCCCGGCATTATAACATGAAATTCGGCGCCCTCATCGCTCCGACCCGACCGCCGGCCGGATCGTCGGCGGTCCGTCCCGGCCCACGACGACGCGGACGGCCCCCTCCCGACCGACCCGGTAAACGCAGGAACCCTCGCCCGGCCTTTCCGCCGGCGCTTTCGCCGCCGGTTCCTTCGCCCTGCTCGCGGCGTTCCCGAAGCCGCTCGCCGCCGGCACCCTCGCCCCGGCCGCGGCGCTTTCGGACCCCGCCGCCGGCGTCCGCGCGTCAGTCAAGGACGCCGCTTTCCGTCCGTGCGTTGCCGGCGCCCGCTCCGCCGCTCGCGCTTGCGTCAGCGCCACCGGCCCCGCCGCTTGCGTTTCCGTCGCCGCCCCCTCGCCCGTCGACCCCCCGACCGCACACCGGTCCTCCTCCACCGCGTCCCCTCCCGGCGGCTCCACCTCCCGCGCCGCCCGGTAATCGATCCGGATCCCGAGCTCGGGAACGTCCATGCGCCCGCCGCCGAAGGCGACGAGGCGATCCCCGAGCCGAAGCCGGTACCCGAGCTCGAAAGCCGGACCGCCGCGACCGGCGCCCGCGAAGGCGGCGGCGTCCAGCCAAGCCTCGCCGGCGCCGAGCGTCCACCCCGGTCCGATCGACGCGGCGGCGCCGGGGCAGCGGGCCCGTAACGTCGGAAGCATCGCCGGCGACGCGCCGGCCGGAAACCCGCGCCCACCGCCTTCCTCACCCGCCGCCCCTTCTCCTTTCGGCATCCCCGGATCTCGTGAAGCCGGCCCGGCCGACGGGATCCGCCTTTCCCCCGCGACCCCATCCTCGGAGGCGACGATCCAGATCCGCCGCACTTGAACGGCCCGACACACCTCCGCCAGCCCCCCGGCACCGACCGCCGCCGGCCCGACGACGATCCCCTCCAGACGGCGGACGGCACCGGCCCGGAGCGCCGGGACGACGCCGTCCCGCCAGTCGTCGACCGGCCTTCGGCGGCGCCGCCACGACAGGACGTCCGGCGGTTCGAGCGCCGCCTCGGCGACAAGAACAGAATATTTCCCGGGAAAATCGACAAGGAAAACGCGGGCGTCCCTGAGAGCAAAAAACGTGAGCCGGACTTCTTCCTCGGGAAAGCGGGGGCCGCCGAACGACGCGCCGAAAAGGCCGAACGCCGTCCCGACGCCGCCGGCGATGAGGAGGGCGGCCGCCGCCCGCCGCCGGCGGCGGGCGGCGGACTCCGGGCGAACGCCCTCGACCGCCTCCCGATGCCCACGCCGAACGTCCCGATTCGGCCGCCGGCGGAACACCGGCGGGTAAAGCGGCCGGAGGTCCGCCCAGGCCAGTCGCCGCCGGACGCCCTCCAGCACGCCGAGGATCCCCAGGGCCGAGACGAAAAGGCCCACCGTCTGTAACGCGCCGCCGAAAGAGCGGGCCGTCCCGGTGACGGTCGCCAGCCCCTCGACCCCCCGGTGCAGGGCGGAAAAAAACGCGGCCGCCGGCCAGGCCAAAAGCGGCGCCGCCCGCGAATCGACCGCCTGCAGGATCGCCGCCAAAACGGTCGACGCCGCCGCCGCCGGAAGGCCGAGGGCATAAAGCGGAAGCAGCGCCGCATTCGCAAAGGGCGAGATCGCCGGCCACGCGCCGAGGTGGCCGAGAAGAAAAAGGGCGCTCAGCCCCTCCGTCAGGCCAAGCGCGGCAAGCCCCCGGCCGATCCGATGGGCGTGACTCTCCGGAACCCCCCGCCGCCTCAGCCAAGCGGCGGCCCCTTTGCCGAGCGGCGGCGCATAGCGGACGAGCGCCGCCGTCAAGGCAAACGACAGCTGAAAGCCGAGGGCCGTCACCTGCCGTGGCGCGACGAGCAAAAACAAAACCGCCGTCCAGGCGAGCACCGCCTCTTTGTCGGCGACTCGGCCGACCCGCCGGGCGAGGCCGTACGCCGTCACCATCGCCGCTCCTCGCAGGACGGGGATCCCCCCGCCGGCGAGATATGCGTACAGCCAGACGAAGGCCAGCACGGCCGTCTCCCGCGTCCGACGGCCGATGCCGGCGGCGCGGAGCGCGGCGGCGACGGTCCCGGCCAAAATGCCGACGTGCACCCCGGAGACGACGAGCAGGTGGTAGACGCCGGCGGCCTGAAACGCCGAGAGCGTCTCCGCCCCAAGCCCGCTTTTGTCGCCGAAGACGACCGCCAGCGCGAGCGCTTCCGCCTCCGGCGGCGCCGTCCGGAACGCCTCCCGGGCTGCACGAAGCGCCGACTGCCGAAATCGCGCCGGCGGCGGCGCATCGGCCAAGACGCGGGTCTCTCGAAAAGCGCCGGTGACCGTGTAGGCGATTCCCTCTTGCCAGAGGAAGCGTCCGAAATCAAACGCGCCGGGGTTTTTCGGCGCCGGAAGCGGCCGAAGGACGCCGGTGACGTAGACCGTGGCCCCTTCCGCCCAGCGGCCGGCCCCAAGGCGCTCCTCCGGCCGCTCCAGCCGAAGACTCGCCCACGCGAGCGCCGGACGAAAGGCCGCGGGCGCACCCGGCGCCTCATGCTGAAGCCCCGTCCCGCCCTCAGAGTCGGCCCCGTCCCACCGGATCGCCCGGAGTTTCAGCCGGACGATCACCCGGTCGCCGTCGACGATCGCCGGCGAGGCCAGCGTGCCGACGCCCGAAAACGAACGGCCGTCCTCCGGCAAACGGACGGACCCCGCCGCCTTTTCTTCCTCGAGGGCCGCCACGGCCAGGCCGAGGCCGAAAAACGCCGCCGCGACCAATCCGGCCAAAACCGCCGCCCCGCCCCCCGCCGATCGGGCCTCCCTCCGGATCGCCGCCGGCCACGACGGCACGTTTGACCGGCCGGCCGCCCACCCCACGGCGACAAAAAACAAAACGACCGCCGCCGCCGTCAGGCGATCCGGCGCATAATACGTCGACGTCCCCCCGATGAAGGCCAGGACCGACGCCGTCCCATTGAGCCGAAATCGCCCCATCGCCGGCGTTCCCTCCCCCGGCCGTGCTTGAGCCTCCGGTCGCTTCCCGTTCTTGGAGGCATGGCCGGCGCCCTTCGATCGCTCCTCGTAACGCCCCCTCGACGGGGGCTTCCCGACGCACCGGTCCTCGAGCGCTCCGGCCGCCGGCGATCGAAGGCCGGCGCTACGGCCCGACGGTGACGTACGGCAGAAGCCGCTCGAGCGTCTTCGGCCCGATGCCGCTTACGTTTTTCAGCTCCGTCACGTCGCGAAACGGCCCGTGCTCCTCCCGGTACGCGATGATCGCCTGCGCCCGGGTCGGTCCGATCCCGGGCAGCGTCTGAAGGAGCGCGGCATCGGCCGTATTGAGGTTCACTTTCGCCGTCCGGCCGGCCGCGCCCGACCCGGCGTCCGCCCCCGCCGGCGAAGATCCGCCGGCTTCGGCCGCCTCGCCTTTTTTCGGCACGTTGACGACCGCCGCGTCGGCAAGGACGGCCGCCCGGTTGACCCGGTCGACGTCCGCCTCGGGAAGAAGGCCGCCGGCCGCCTCAAGCGCCTCAAACACCCGCGCGCCGGCCGGGAGCCGGTAGACGCCGGGCCGGGCGACGGCCCCCTTGACGTCGACGAGGATCTCCGACCCCGCTTCGGCCCGCCCGGCCGCCGCATCGGGCCGTCCCGCCGCCGCTTCCGCCCGTCCGAACGCCGCTTCGGCTTCCCCGACCGCCGCTTCCACCGCCGCAGCGCCCTGCGCTTCGTCCGCCGCGCCGCTCGGCGCCGCCTTTCCTTCGCTCGGCGATTCGGCAAACCCGGCCGGTACCGCCACCCAGTCGCCCGGGCCGTCCGCCGGCTTGAGCGTCGGCCAAACCCACGCCGTGAGCGCATAGCCGCCGACGAAAAGGATGAGCAGCCCGTACGGCCAAAGCTCGCTCAGGCGACCGTCCCTCCGCCAACGGTCGAGCGCCGTCCAAGCCGCCCGCGCCGCCCGAACCGGAAGCGCCCCCCCGATCGGCCACCGCATCCTTCCATCCTCCCTTTTCCCGACCGTCTGCCTGTTTTTCTCGATTTCTCCGATCCCGGCCTTCCGCCGCCGTTTGGGCGCCGCAGGTCACGAACCGGATCCCACCCGCCGGTAGTAGACCTCGTCCGCCCAGAGGCGATCAAAGAGCGCCGTCAACGCCTGCACGGCATCGGGATCGCCGATCCAGACGAGAAGCTCTTCGTTCAACGCGGCGGCGGCCGCCGTCCAGTTGTACGACCCTGCGGCGGCGAGGCGCCCGTCGATGAGGACGAGCTTCAAATGCATCAGCCCCGCCCCGTCGTTCACCTTGACCGGCACCCCGGCCGCGCGCAGGCGGGCAAGGCCGGAGGCCGCCTCCGGCCGTTCGACCTCCCGCCGATCGGTGATGAGGCGTACCCGGACGCCCCTCTGCTTCGCCCGTTCGAGCGCCTGGACGAGCGCCGCATCGTCGAGGGCATAGACGGCGACGTCGATCGCCTGCCGGGCGGAGGCCAGCGCCTGGAGAAGCGAACGGCGGGGGTCTTCGCCGTGCAACGTGAGATAAACCGCTTCCTTCGGCATAAGCGGCCCGAACGAGACGATCCGCCCGAGGGCGTAACCGAAGCAAAACAAAAGCGCCACCCGGACCGCCCACGCGCCCGTTTTCCGCCCTTGCGGCATCCTCATCCCGCCCGCGCTCCCGACCGGCTCCGACCGAAGTCGCCCGTCGACCTGCACGCCCGCGTCCCCTCCGCCGCCCGGCGTTTTTCCTTCCGATGCTCCTAAGCCGCCGGAGCCGCCGCCCGTCCCGGCGCCTCATCTCCGACCGCCCGATCTCCCTCGAAACCGCCGGCGGCCGGAGCCCTGCGTCGATTCCTCCACGTTCCGGCCAAAGCCGTGCCTGCTCATCGCCCTTCCCACGGCCGGTAGCGCCGTCCGTCCGACCAGATCGTCTCAAACACGTCCGCAAGCCGCGCCGCCGCCGGCCCCCGGACGGTGATCCAGAGTTCCTCGTTCCGCTCCGTCGCCGCAACCGTCAGGTTGTACGACCCGAAGCCGGCCTCCGCCCGATCGACGGCGAGAAGCTTCAGATGCATCGCCCCCGGGTGGACGTTCGTCCGAATCGGGATGCCCGCCGCGGCGAGGCGCATGAGCGCCCCTTTTTGCGCCCCCTGCCGCGCCTGCCGCTCGTCGGTCAACACCCGCACCCGGACGCCCCGGCGGGCCGCGCGGACGAGCGCATCGACGATCTCCCCGTGCGTCAGGGCAAACGCCGCCACATCGACCCGCTCCCCGGCGCCGTCGATGAGCTCGACGATCGCCCGATCCGGCGGACTCCCCTGGCGAGGCGCATACACCGCCTCAACCGCCGGCCACGCCTCGAGCGCCGGCGGCCCATCGGCGCTCCCCACGGCATAGCCGAAAAAAGCGACGGCCGTCCCGCCGGCGATCGCCCATCGCCTGGTTTTCATCGCCATCCCGGCCTCTTCTTTCGATTTGCCTTTATTCCGGGCCCCGGCAGGCGTGCCGCTTCGGATCGTAGCCGGACCAGTTCGTCCGCGCCCAGCAGGCGAGCCGATCCCGGAGGCCGCCCGGCCCGTCGGAAAACGACCGCAAAAACGTGTATCTCCGCTCGATCCGATCGTATTCCGCCGGAAGCGGCGCGGTGAGAAGATCCGGCGCCGGCATCGCCACCTCCAGCGTCCCGGCGGCCCATGCCGGAAGGCGCGGCGTCTCCCGAGCCCCCGATGCCGCTTCGAATCGAACGTCCGCTGCCGAAACGGCGCTCGCCTCCGCCGGCGCGTCCGCCGCCGGATCCGGCCCGGCAAACGCCGCGACGCGGATCGTTCCGACCGGTCCGTCCGCCGGCCGACCGGCCCGGTCGACCCAGCGGCCGGCACGGGGCGCGATTTCCTCGAGCGCTTTGAGCGCCTCCCGCTGCCGGCGGCACGGATCGAGAGGGCGGAGCTTGAGCTCGGAAAACCGAACCTGCCGCCTTTCCTTCTCCGACCCGCCGGAAATAAACGACCCTTCCTCGTTTGTCTCGCCGGAAAGAGTCGACCCTTTCCCCCCGGCCCCGCCGGATAACGGCCGCCCCTCCTCCATCCCCGCCCCGGAAAACGAAACCATCTCCCAGCGGAGCCATCCCCGGCGCCGAACAACGCCGTCCCCCTCCTCGATCGTCCAGAGCGCCGAGTGGGCGCCCTCCGCAGAACATCCTTCATCCACGCCGGCATCCGCTCCGGCCGTCGCCCCTTCCCAAAGCACCCGCCACGCCGCGCCGTCTTCCGGAGGCGGCACCGCCTCCGGCGCAACCGCCGCCAAAAGACGCATCGCGACCGCTTCTCCGTCCGATGGCTCCAGGCGCCATGACACGCACACCGTTTCCCCGGCGAGGCCGGTCGCGGGAAACGAGACCGCCCACCCCTCCCCGGGAGCAAACATCGCCTCGAAGCTCCCCTCCCGGGAAAAATCGACCGACGCCGCAAGCGCTCCGATGCCGCCGCCGGCCGCCGAACCGCCGAAAGGATAAGCCGAGGCGAAAACGATCGGCTCCGAGTGCGGAAGCTCGGCCGGCAGGCAGTACGGGAGGGCAAAGACGAACGCCGCGCCGCTTTTCACCAGCGCCTCCAGATCCGCTTCGGCCCAAAAAAGCCCCATCGCCTCTCGGCGCTCGACGATCCGCTCGAGGACCGAGACGGCAAGAAGCGAAACGACGGCGAGCGAAAGAAGCGCGATCGGAAGCATCCACCCGCCCTCCCGGCGGCGGGCGTCGGTGCGCCGTCCGGCCCGAGATCCGGCGGCCGCCGCCTCGGCCGAAGCGACGGAAGCGACGGCGGGAAATTCGCCCTTCCCGGTCTTCCCGCGGCCCCACCCTCGCCCGAAGCCGGCCTGACCGTCGCCGAGCCCGGGGCCGCCCTTCCGACGGATCCGCAAGCCGGTCTCGCCGCTCTTTTTGCTCCGGATCGTTCCACCCCGCCCCCTTCATGATTCGCGTCGTTTACAGCGATCCGCCGGGGCACCCCGGTGGGTTTTCCGGAACCGTCCACCGCTCGTCGACCGGCCAGGCGAGGTAAACATCGAGCCGGCCGGCTTCCTCCGGCCCGTCCGCCGACGTCGTCCGGCGCCAGCGCACCCGCACCCCATCGGCGAGCGCCGACGGCGGCTCGTCCGTCGCGAACCGGGCCAGTTCCAATCGGGGCCGGTCCGAATCCGGCTTCTTCCCATCCGTCCGAATCGGGCCCTGGCGGGAAAACTCGAGCAGCGTTCCTTCTTCCCCCGTTTTTCCCCAGCGCAGCCGGTACGATCCCGTCGCCGATCGGTCCGCCGCCCGATCCAGGCGAAGCTCGAATCGCCGTCGGCCCGCTTCCGACCCGCCGAAGTCGGCGGCGAGCACCGGCCCCATCGGGCCCTCCTCGAAGCACGGGTGAAAGGGCTGCTTCCGCACCTGATTCGGGTCGACCGCCCCGGCGCCTTTTTCCCCCGTCCAGCCGTCGGCATACGTCACCCACTCGCCGCGCAGATACGCGCCGGCATACAGGGCTTCCAGCCGGCGCACACCGGCCGCATCGAACGCTTCCAGCCGGATGTGGGCACCGCCGATGCTCCGGACGAGAAGCGGGAGAAGAAGCGCCGCCACCGCCAGCGCCACGAGCGCCTCCGGCAACGTAAACCCCCCGTCGCGGCGAGACGGCGTCCCCGCCTTGACCGTCCCCGCCTTACCCGCGGCCCCCGATCCCGCTCTGCGTTCCCGAGGCCCCGAGCTCTCTTTGTTTTCCCGAGGCACCGATCTTCCTCTCTTTCCCACGGTATCGCCCTTTCTTGCGACCGCCGTCCTCCCGATGCTTTTCCATCGCACCGGTGTCGCCGTGCAGAAACGGTCGTCCCGAAGCGGTCGATCCAGGGGGGCATCGTTCAACGCCGGCGCGCTTCAAGCCGGGATTTTCCGTCGGCGCCCGCATCACGATGGCCCCTTTTGTTATGGCGGCCAGGCCCGAAACACGACCGCCGTCCAGAGACGCATCCGGCGTTCCAGAGGCGGGCGATCGGCCGAAACGGGGAGCCGGAGCGTGACGTCGACCGGCACCGCCGCCCGAACGGCGTGAGCGTCCGACCAGACGGCCGGCGATCCGATGGCGTAGGTGAAAGCGACCGTCGGCACAGGCGCGGTTCGTCCATGCCCCGGCCCGCTTAAGGCAAACCCTTCCCGCTCGACGGCCGCCTGAAGCGGCTCAAGCACCCCCTGCCTGACGGCGGCTTGAGCCCGAGCGGCCCAGGCCGCCACCTCCGACTCCGATGGCCCATCCGCCGGTGCCTCTCTCGCCCCCGCCGCCGGCCCACCCGGCACCGCATCCGTCGCCTCCCCGAGCGCCTCCGCCCCATCGACGACCGGCGGCCAGCGGGCGAGGACGTATCGAGCGGCCTCAAGCAGCGTGGCCTCGGCCGCCTCCGCTCCGACCTTTTCCCGGACGCCGGCCAGGAGGTGAACGATCGCCGCGAGGAGCACCGCGATCACCCAGAGCGCGATGAGGACCTCGACGAGCATCCAGCCGCCGGTCGACCGCCGGCGGATGAGCCGATCGTCTGCCCGCTTCTTAGCGCCCCTCGCAGCGCTTCTCATACCAGACCCCCGTCGGAGTCGCCAGGCCAAAGCAGCGCCCCCCGACCGATCCGAAGGTCAGCCGGACGTTCGGCGTCCCGGGCACGACGCGGCCGTTTTGTCCAAATCCGTACGAGATCGGCCCCGTGTTCGGGGAACGTTCCGAGACTCTGGCGACCTTGACGCCGCCCCCCGTTCGAACCCACCAGACGGCGCGTCCGATCGACCCCTGAGACGATCCGTCGTCGGAAAAATCCACCTTCGCCGTTTCCGTCATCAGCCGGGCGACGACGGCCGCCCGGACGACGTCGATTTCGACGCGGGCGGCAGCGCCTCCGAGGCGGATCCCCTCCGCCCGCCGGAGAAATTGTTCGCCGAACGGAAGGAAGACGGCGGCGATCGCGACCACGAGGGAGAGGCCGACGAGGATTTCGGCGAGCGTCGCCCCCGCATCCCGGGCGAGGCAGGGCACCTCGGGTCGGACGGCAAGCGAAGCAGGGGCCCGCCCTGCAACGATCGGCTTCGAAGCGTCCCGCGACGTCAACCGGCATCGCCCCCTCCGAACCGGCAGCAAAACCAGCGACCGCTACAACCGGGCCATGAGATCGAACACCATGCCGAAAAGCGTCCCGGCGACGAGAAGCACCGCGCCGCCGACGACGAGCACCGCCGCCGGTTCGATCCAGCGGACCGCCGCCTCCGTCCGCCGCTCGAGTTCCGCCTCCAGGCGGGCGGCGTAGGCGTTCAAAAGCTCCACCAGCCGCCCCGACCGCTCGCCGCTTTCCACGTAAAGCCGCCAGTCGTCCTCCAACCACGGCGTCTCTTCAAACGCCCCGGTCAGCGTCGCGCCGGCGAGGAGCCGGGCCTCCAACCGGCCATACCAGGCTCGAAGCACCCGCCAGGGCGTTTCCGCCTGAAGCAGCCGGACGGCGGCCAACACATCGTGGCCCGCCTGAAGCAACAGCCCGAGCGGCTCGATCGCCTCCCGCGTCAAAACGAGGCGGACGAGGCGCCCGAGCGGCCCGAGGCGGACGAGGCGGCCGACGGCCGCCTCCGAGCCCCGGCGGACCGCCAACCCGACGCCGGCCGCTCCCCCGCCGATCAGCCCGGCGACCGCCAGTCCGCCGATCAGGCCGGCGGTCCAAGGGGCGTCAGACCCGAGCGGCCCGTCCACCGTCTGAGCGGCGGCGCTTCCCGCAAGGGCCGTCTCCAGCGCCTGAAGCCTCGGCCCGAGGCCGGCGAGCAGATACCCGAACAAAAGAAGCGCAAGCGCCAAAAGAAAAGCCGGGTAGGCGAGACGGGCGCGGATCGTGCGCCGAAATCGAACCCGTCTGGCGTAATGGTCGCGAAGATGAGCCAGCTGGGCGGCGACATCTCCCGTCATCTCGGCCAGGGCCAGCGCGGCCAGGGCATAGGGCGGCCAGCCGATCGTCCGAAATGCATCGGAAAGCCGCGCCCCTCGTTCCACCGCAGCCCGGGCGTCTCGGAACGTCGGGCGAAAGGACGGCGGCAAATGCCGCTCGGTCGCCTCAAGCACCTCGAAAAGCGGAAGTCCCCCGGCGGCAAGCTCCGAAAGAGGGATTAGCACCCGCTCGAGAACGGGTTCCGTCCACCGCGGCCGGCGGGTCGGCCGTCCCTTTCTTTGAAAAAACCTCTGGCGGATTCCGGTCACCGTCCGATCCCCCCGGGATCGCCGGTCCACACCGCGGTCAAAGCGATGACCGGCCGGGAAACGCCGCCCACCCCTCCCGCCGACGGAGCGTCGCCGGCGGCCGACCCTGCGGGCACCGGTGCGCCCGTCGATCCGGTCGATCCTCGCCTCGGTTCGCACGGTCCTTTGAACGGCGGCCCGATGCTTTCTCCGACGGACGGAACGACCAGTTCAAACGCCGGAGACGGCACCACACCGAGTCCACCGCAGGTGTCGCACCCTTCGCCGGGGTGAGACGGGCCGAACCGGGCCGACCCGTCGTCCGACGGCGCCGCACCTGAACGATCGACCGCGCCGTCCCCGGCGCCGCCGACCCGTCCATCGCCCGCCTTTTCCGAATCCTTACCCCCCACGCCGGCCCTACCCCGACTCCCGTTCTCGACGCCGGCACTTCTTCGCCCCTCGTTCCCCATGCCGGCATTTCCTCGGCTTTCGTTCTCCAATCCAACGCGCCTTCGGCGCCCGTCTCCGGGTCCGGTCGTTCTGCCGTCAGCAACGACCGTGTCTGATCGCGCTGCCCCCGATGCGTTCCCCGTACCACCGCAGTGAATGCACATCCGGAAATGCATTCGCTGGCCGATGACGCCGAGAAGCGTCCGAGACACCCAGGCCGGTTCGGCGCCCAGTTCCAGCAGACGGAAGACGGCCGAGCCGGCATCGTCGGCGTGGATCGTCGCCAGGACGAGCGTCCCGCTGAGGGCCGCCCGGACGGCGATCTCCGCCGTCTCCCGGTCGCGAATTTCCCCGATGACGAGGGCGTCCGGATCGTGCCGAAGAATGGCCCGCAGCCCGGCGGCGAACGTGAGCCCGATCTCGTCGGCCACCGCGATCTGATGCACGCCGGGGAGGCGGGCCTCGACCGGATCTTCGACGGTGTAGATGACCGATCGGGCAGGATCGAGCGCGCCGACGAGGGCATAGAGCGTCGTCGTCTTGCCGCTTCCCGTCGGGCCGGCGACGAGAATGAGCCCCGCGGACGACCGGAGCCACGCCCGGACGACCTCCGCCTGCTCCGGCGGCATGCCGAGGTCCGTCGGATCGCGATAGCGGGCCTCCGGGTAGAGAAACCGCGCCGTCAGCTTCTCGCCGGCGACCGTCGGCAACGTCGCCACCCGCACCTCGTACCGCCGGCCGCCTTCGCCGACGTAGTCGAACGCCCCGTCCTGCGGGAGCCGCCGCTCGGCGATGTTGAGACGCGCGAGCAGCTTCAAGCGCTGCAGGAGGGTTTCCCCCTCCCGGCGCCCAAAGTCTGCTAACGAAACCAGCCGGCCCAGAACGCGCATCCGCAGGCGAAAACCGTCGGCCGTCGGTTCCAGGTGCAAGTCGCTCGCCCGCGCGGCGACGGCGCGGGCGAACCACGGCGCCTCCGGCATCCCCTCCGCCTGCACCATCCGTCCAACCTCCCCTCCCTCATGGCCGTTCAGACGACCGGTGACCGTCCAAACCGACCGATCGGTTTGGAATTCAAGATTTTACCCGCTTTCTTTTGTCTTTTTTTCCTTATCTTCTCGATTTTTATTGTTGCTTCTCACCGTTTTTTTGCCAAATCACCTTCGACGCCCCGCCTTCGGACGTCAGGGTGAACCCCCCGCCGTCGCATGTCGCTTCCACCGTATCATCCAGATACGCCGCCCGACCATTCTCTTTATCCTTAAGCTTGCTGAGCACCTCGTCGATCGTTTGTCCGGGATCTTCGCCGTGGTCGAGCCGGTATTCGACGATCGCCTGCGTGATGAGCGCCGCCTGGGCATGACAGAGCTTTTCGTCCGCCCGCGCTTTGGCCGAAAGAAGGCGGGGCGTGACCAGCGCGAGAAGCACGACGATGAGGGCCAGAACGACAAGAAGCTCCGTCAGCGTAAACCCCGCGGCAGCCGACGATACGCTTGCGCTCGGACGCCTCCCCACCGCCGGCCCCAGCGGGCCACCGTTCCGCCGCGGTTTCGTCGGCGCCGACGACAATGACGACAATGCGGTTCGCACCTGGTTCGGAAAACCTACCTGACTTTCACTTCAGGCAGGGACCCCGCCGAACCAGGCAGTCACCTCCTTTCGAAAATCGGGGTCTGGGCCCGGGAGTCCCACCCGGTGTGCTCACGGGAAGGTCTTCCTTCCCTGTATCCCGGACTCGCCTGCACGGACTCACGGGGTGCGCGCTTCACCCGCAGAACGGAGTGCGCCGGGGTAGAGGCGGCGAGAACCGCCGCCGCGAGCACCGCTCTGTGAGAGTCGCCCTACCGGGTTTGTCCGAACACCCGGCCAAACGGAGTCACCGGAAGGCCAAAGCAAGCGTTTTGAGTTCGCGCCAACAGGAGAAGAAACTTTCCTGCTGCCAGCGGGCAAGCCCGTTGTGCAGAAGAAGCTTCGTCTCCAACGGATGAAGCGCGGCCTCGACCTTCCGGGTCATCCCGATTCCTTCCCTCGGTCGGAGATCACCCGTCGGTTTCCGCCGTTCTTTCACCCGAAGCACGAAGTCCCGAACCTCGCGCGTGATGCGCTCCCTAAAACCCATAGCCCGCCTGCCGATGACCAGGGCCGCCGCACCGTGAACGGGAACGCCGTATTTCTTTTCGTACTTGAGCCGGCCGATGGTGGAGGTGTGCTGGGGCGGGACTTGTTTGTACCCAACGTTCTCTTTGATCGCCCGCCGCAGGATCGCCATCCCGATCGCCGCATAGGGAAACTGGGAAGCCATGCGGTTGAAGGCCTTCTCCGTGTCCAGCCTCCCTTGACTGAAGCTCAGGGATTCCATCGCTACGGGTTTTCCGAGAGCTTTGGCGATGTCCACGACCACCTTGGCCAGGACGCCGATGAGATACCGGCGCCGGAACCCGGAAGCGTACGCGAGTTCGGGGACCCGGAGATATAAAAATCCCGATGGATACAGGATGACTTGAAACTCCCCGTCGTATTTGCCCAGGTTCTTCGGATGGGGAATCCGGAATCCCTTCGGCCACGGTTCGGGAAGGCCGCGGGAAGAGACGTTGGCGAGCCCCACGCCGTCGGGGTTGATATCGACGGCGAGGGCGCCGCGCGAAAAATCCGGCGCCGGTTGATCGTCCAGTTCCAGCGCGATGTGAACGCGAAAGCGTCCGTCCAGGCCCCGGATCAGTTCCACGGTGTACGGCCGCTTTTCGGCGAGCCACCCGAGAAGGCGCGCCCGGTGCTTTGGGGGAATCCAGAGTCGCCCAAGGACGCGGGGCGCCCGGCGCATGATCGGTCGCCCCAGGGCGTCCACGCCGGTCGGCTCCGACAGATGAGAAATCGTGACGGCCATGCGGAATGCATGCCCGTCGAAGGTGATCTTCAGGTTGGGGTTGCCGCCTTTGGTGCGGTCCCCGCGGGCGTAAAGCCGGTTCTTGCGGGCCGCCCGCCATTCGTCCCGGGTGGCCTTTCCCTTGCAGACGTTCCGCCAGAGCTTTCTTCCTCCAAAGATCGCGGGCGGGACGGTTCCGTTTTCTTTGTGTTCTCTTAACTCCTTCAGTTTCTTTTCCAGCGCGGAAACGCGCGCCTGTCTTGCCCGGACGGTCCGATCGAGCGTCCGGAGTTCGTCTTTCGGAAGGCCGTTCTTTTCGGCCCGGCTCCGTTTCTCCATGGCCCAGCCGAGTTTCTTTCTCGCCCGCCGAAGCTTCGCTTCGGTCGTGTCGATCTCAAGCTCCAGAAGTTCTTTCTGCGCATCGATCATGCCTTGCGCCTTCAGGCGGGCATCGTCGACATAGCGGGAGTTGAGGCCAAAAAGATCCTGCCCTTGCTTTTTGATTTCCGTGCGGGAAAACCCCTTCAAAATCCGCTTGTAAGACCATCGCAGGCAGGCGGAGAAAAGCCGCATCTCGGTGGTCAGGGGATCTTCTTCGCCCCGGGCCCACTTCCCGGACCGAAAGGCCGGGTAAACTTCGGGGAAGAATTCCCCGACGATCGTGAAGCTATTCTTTCCCGACACGCCGCATCAGCTCCTGAAAGCCCCGGCGGATTTTCCTGCCCCCTCGGGCGCCGTCGATCCGAGCGGAAAAAGACGTGATGATGGCCAGAAGATCCTGAACGAGCTCCGCGTGCGCCTCTTCCGGTTCTTTCGGCGAGATCACTTCGATTTCTACGCCGCAGGACTTCAGATGCCGTTCGAGAACGTCGAAACCAAACCGCGCCAGGCGGTCGGGAGAGAGGTTTCCCGCTTCGGCCTCTTTTTTCGTTGAGATCCGGGCGTAGAGAGCGACCGCATCGGCTTCTGTTTCGTTCATCCCTCCTGCCTTCAGGATGCGGTCGATTTCTTCTACCGGGTATCTCCTGTGGCCGCTCGGAAGCCGAATCGGTCGGATGAGCCCTTTTTTCTCCCACTCCCGGAGGCGGTTGGGGTGCACGCCGAGCTTTTTCGCCGCTTCGCGGATGGATAGAAGTTCCATGTCTTTAAAGTATCAGAACAGTAAATTTCAGTCAAGAACAGGGTGGTTATTTGTAACTGCACGATCCTCCTCACGAACGGTTTTAGGGCTCGTCCCTTTCGGACGGGCTGCAGCCGCCCCGGTTCGACATTATTCGACATTCAATTCATTTATCAACATTTTTCTGTTTTTTTAGCCCAAAAATCTTCCTTTTTGTCGACTACCGGTAATGTACCACGGCCCTCGGCCTTGGTCAATCGAATGTTCGTTCTATAGGCGGGCTGAATTCACGGCGCATGGATATTTAAGGAGGTTTCCCCGCGTATCACGCAACGGCAAAACAAATCCGCCGTAAGAACGGTTTCCTACCCAATAAGAGCTTTCCACGGGCGTGGCCGCCAAGCATCCCTTTGACTGACGTCAACAACCCAGGTAAGCCGATCACGGGACTCAAGAACATAATGCGGGTGGTGCCGCCGGACCTCTTGGCCTGGCTGAAAACCGACGCCGGACATCGACATGCGGTCCACCGCCAATGTGATTTGCTTCGCTCTCTCATAAATCGCGGGATAAAACAAAAGCTGGAGCCTCATATTGAGCGTTCGTCCGTTCCCCTCCTGATATTCCAGAGGGAAACACAGGAGGTATTGATAGCCCTGATCATCGAGGACCTGCTCCGCCCCACCCCACCCGGCCAACAGGAGGGTCGTCCCTTCTGGCAAATTGAAGAGCTTTTTATAGGATATTTTTGTTTGCAACGTAAGAGCGAACCCGTGACGACCGATCGCCACTTCACTGAGGGTGACTGGATATCCGTTTGCGGAGGTGGAGATGTTCGGGTGAAACACTTTCATGGATGATTCGAGCAGAGAACGAGGCGAAGGAATGACGCGCGATAACAGATGGCGAATCGTCTCGATTGCCCCAATACGAGCATACTTTTCTTCGGTGTATGCAATGACATCCGCGTGACTTGGCAGATCTAGAATTTGAGTTAGTATAGATAGTATAGAATTATCATCTCTATTATCAGCAACAAAAGCAATAAACATCCGAAACTCTTCATCCTGACTGTAGTAACGCAGCTTATTTAATACATTTTTCAATGTCTCAAGCGATATTGTGGTCGGGTTCGCCGTCTCAATGTCACGCAGCAATTCCAGAATCGTTTCTGTTAAACGGGGAGGCTTTCCAAGCTGCTGCAGATGTATACCAAGCTGCTGCAGATGTATATTATGTTGCTCCGCTCGTGAGGCGCGGTAAGATGCGTGTAAATTAGTCCGTAAACTTGTGAGTGCTCTCCATAGAACCATACGCACAACCGTATCACCGGATGTCTGTTCAAGCCATTTTACAGGATCTTCTGCCCGTGATAAATTATGCAGCAATGCCTCTTCTTCTTCGGGAAGTCGAGGAAGTTCGGCGTTAGGCGGCAGTTGAGACAACGCTCGAATCTGCGTCATCAGTCGATATTCTACCCAAGGCTTCTCCACTTTCATCGTTTCCCTCCATATTTTGCCAGATTCTGTTGCCACAAGCGAAGCGAGGAAGATTTCCTCATGAGCGGGACAGACGCCAACGGTCCACTCGTGGATGGTTTTACGATCACTGGGTTATATACTCAGTATCACTGGGATAGCGAAACGCACAAGTGCCGCTCCATGCAATGTGTGATTTGATTAAAAGATACCAAAACCACCGATCTTCGTCAATCGAAAATACATTTTAATCCGGCGAAAAGACATATCCGGCGCGACGGACGAAGGGGCAGTAGACGCACCGAATTCACGGCGCAAAAAAGCCAAAACGCGGGATCGGCGTAAAGCGCCGTCCCGCGTTCCATCGACGATGTTAAAAATGGGGCGGTCGAAGGGATTCGAACCCTCGAATGCCGGAGCCACAATCCGGTGCGTTCACCGCTTCGCCACGACCGCCACCTGGTGGAGGGGGACGGATTCGAACCGCCGAACCCATGAGGGAGCAGATTTACAGTCTGCCGCGTTTGGCCGCTTCGCTACCCCTCCACATGACGTTCGCTACCCGCACGCCTTCGGTCGCAACCGAACCGACGCGCGGTCTTTCCCGACGCGACCGCCGTTCCTTTTTCCCTTGGTTTCCTTTCTTCTTTTCTTAGATAAGATAAGAATATCTCCTTCGAGAGAATGCGGCCGATCGCGTCAGTCGCGGTGGTGGCTCGGGACGGAATCGAACCGCCGACACGAGGATTTTCAGTCCTCTGCTCTGCCAACTGAGCTACCGAGCCATAAAAAGAAAAGAATGGTCGGGATTACAGGATTCGAACCTGTGACCTCTTGGTCCCGAACCAAGCGCTCTACCAAGCTGAGCTAAATCCCGACTGAACCCGTCCGGCAAAATCCGGCCGGCATGAACTGGAGCGGGCGATGGGAATCGAACCCACGCATCCAGCTTGGAAGGCTGGAGTTCTACCACTGAACTACGCCCGCACACCGGAAGCCGGGGAAAGGGTGGTGCGGGTGGAGGGACTCGAACCCCCACGCACGAGGCCCTAGATCCTAAGTCTAGTGCGTCTGCCGGTTCCGCCACACCCGCATCTCGGGAGGGCGTCTTAGGCGCGCTCGGGCATCCGTCACGCCTTTTCTCTCTCTACTTACACCATTTGGCAGTTAAAGCATGAATGGCGGTGCTGACGGGACTTGAACCCGCGATCTCCGGTGTGACAGACCGGTGTGTTAACCCCTACACCACAGCACCGCTTGGTTGCGGGGGCAGGATTTGAACCTGCGACCTTCGGGTTATGAGCCCGACGAGCTACCGAACTGCTCCACCCCGCGATGGGAGAAGAATGGTGGACGATGACGGTTTCGAACCGCCGACCTCTTGCGTGTGAAGCAAGCGCTCTCCCACTGAGCTAATCGTCCACCTTCAAGCTGGTGACCCGTAGGGGATTCGAACCCCTGAATGCCGCCTTGAAAGGGCGGTGTGTTTGTCCACTTCACCAACGGGCCACGGACGTGGTGCTCCCGACAGGAATCGAACCTGCGACCTCATCCTTACCAAGGATGCGCTCTACCGACTGAGCTACAGGAGCAGGGATTTCGTAGGGGCAAAGAGCATTATACAGCGCATCGACGCAGAATTCAACCCCTACTCCCTCAAAACCGGATCGTGGGGGGCAAAGCCTCGACCGATTCGGATCCGTCAGCTTCACGCGTTACCGCGCTTCCACCTCGGACCGATCGACCTCGTCGTCTACGAGGGGTCTTACCCGGTCAAGCCGGTGGGAAATCTCATCTT
>NZ_JXBB01000011.1 GCF_001653195.1 Hydrogenibacillus schlegelii | reverse complement strand
CGGATCGGTTTTTCCTTGAGGCGTACCGCACCGATCCGGGGCAGCACGATGTGCCGCGCTTTTCCGGGATGGCGAGGGTCTAGTCCGTCCAGAAGAAGGCGAATCGTGCCGGAACTGTTATCCAGCCTGAAGCTGTCCCGCCGGTCGTGTTTGCGGCGGAACTTCGGATGGCCGACCTTCCGGCCGGTCTTCCGCCCGCGAAAGAAGTTTTGGAACGCCTTTTCCAGATCCCGAAGCGCCTCCTGCGGCGCCCACTTGGACACTTCATACATCCACGGGAAGTCCGTCTTCTTGAGGCGGTTCAGTTCGCGGTGGAGTTCGATCGCGTTTGTCGTGCGGCCCTCTTTTTCGTAGATCTCGATCCATCGCGCGAGGCCCCAGTTGTAGGCGAAGCGGGCGGCCCCGGCGTGTTTGGCGAGAAGGAGGCGTTGTTCCGTGTTGGGATCGAGTTCATACCGGTAGGCTCTATGGATCTTCACGCTGAAGCGCCTCCAGGGAACCGCGCCCTCACCCTTCCCATGCGGCCGCCTTCACCTCGCCGCAGCGTCCCGGCGTCGGAATGAGCTTGGCGGCGTTGAGAAGCCCCTTCGGATCGAAGGCCGCCCGGACGGCCCGCATCGCCTCGAGTTCCGGCGGGTCGAACATGAAGCACATCGCCTCCCGTTTCTCGATGCCGACGCCGTGTTCGCCGGTGATCGATCCGCCGACCTCGACGCAGACCCGGAGCGCCTCCAGGCCCGCCGCTTCCGCCCGCTCCGCTTCTCCCGGCACCCGCCCGTCGTACAGGATGAGCGGATGGAGGTTGCCGTCCCCGGCGTGAAAGACGTTGGCGATGCGAAGGCCGTATTTTTCGCCGATGGCCCGGATCCGCCGCAGCACGTCCGGCAGCGTGCTGAGGGGGATCACCCCGTCCTGCACGAGATAGTTGGGCGAGATCGCCCCCATGGCGGCGAAGGCCGTCTTCCGGTTGTCCCACCAGAGCCGCCGCTCCGCCTCGCTTTCGGCGACCTTGACCGACCGCACGCCGTTTTTCCGGCAGACGGCGACAATCCGTTCCATCTCGGCGTCGAGGCCCGCCTCGACGCCGTCCACCTCGATGAGGAGGAGCGCCTCGACATCCGGCGGATGCCCCGCCGGCTTTTTCCCCCGCTCCACCCCTTCGATGGCGACGGCGTCCATCATCTCGAGGGCGGCGGGAACGATCCCGGCGGCCATGATGTCCGCCACCGTCCGGCTGGCGGCGTCGACCGTATCGAAATAGGCGAGGGCCGTCCGCCGGCCTTCCGGAAGCGGCAAAAGCCGGACGGTGAGTTCGGTGACGATGCCGAGGGTCCCCTCGGAACCCGTCCAGAGGCCGACGAGGTCCGGCCCCGGGGTTCCGGGCGGACCGCCGAGGTCGACGACCTCCCCGTCCGGAAGGACGACCCGGAGGGCGAGGACGTGGTTCGTCGTCACGCCGTACTTGAGGCAGTGGGCGCCGCCGGCGTTTTCCCCGACGTTGCCGCCGACCGTGCACGCGTACTGGCTGGAGGGATCCGGCGCGAAGTAGAGCCCCTCCGATGCCACCGCCTGAGAGAGGCGGAGGTTGACGACCCCCGGCTGAACGACCGCCAGCCGGTTGACCGGATCGACGTGAAGGATCCGCTTCATCCGGGCGAGGCTTAAGACGACCTCTCCGTTCAGCGGGACGGCACCCCCGCTTAAGCCCGTTCCGGCGCCCCGCGGAAGATACGGGATCCCGGCGTCGTAGAGGAGGCGGACGACCGCCGCCACCTCTTCCGTCGTCGCCGGAAGCACGACCGCCCGGGGAGGACGGCAGATGAGCGTCTGACCGTCGCAGGCGTAGGCGAGAAGCGACGCCGGATCTTCCAGGAAGAACCGCTCCCCGACGATCGACCGGATCGCCGCCGCCACCGCCCGGGGAAGGGGCGGCGGAAAGTCCTCCTCTGGCCCGGGAAGAGCGGCGCCTTCGCGGCGCCAGGCATCCGCCGCGACCCGGGATTCGATCATGGCGCCTCCTCCTTTCCGTGGGTTTCGGCGCGGTAAGCCCGATCGAGCAGCGCGACGGTATGCACCACTTCCGTCCGTCGCCCGGCCTCCAGCAGGCCGGACGCGATCTGCAGCATGCAGCCGGGATTGCCCATCGCCACCGCCTCCGCTTCGGCCGGCACGTTGGCCACCTTGCGGCGGAGAAGCGCCTCCGCCATCTCCGGGTGGGTGAGGTTGTAGATGCCGGCGCTTCCACAGCAGTGGTCCGCCTCCGGCATCTCGACGAGGCGAAGGCCGGGGATGCTCCGAAGGAGCGCCCGGGGCGCCTCGCGAATCC
Source organism: Hydrogenibacillus schlegelii (assembly GCF_001653195.1). Classification (GTDB taxonomy): domain Bacteria; phylum Bacillota; class Bacilli; order Thermicanales; family DSM-22653; genus Hydrogenibacillus; species Hydrogenibacillus schlegelii. The sequence continues at coordinate 37,556 of NZ_JXBB01000011.1, read as the reverse complement.
CCTGAGCGTGGGCGAGATGGCAGGCCTCGTGATAGGTCACCGTCGCCTCGACGCGCCCCGTCGGCGGCCGAAAACCGAAACGGACGAGGAATTCGCTGACGTCGTAAACTTTTTCGGCAAACGCTTCCGCCCGCTCCCGCTCCGGATCCTCGGCCAGCAGATGGCCGTATTCTTTCAGCGCCGCCCCGCAGCCGGCGGCGTTGACGACGATCGCGTCGACGTCCCGGGAGAGAAAGGCCTCGAGGTTGGCCCGGGCGAGCGCCTTTCCCGTCTCCCGATCGCCGGCGTGGACGTGAAGCGCGCCGCAGCACCGCTGGTCCTTCGGGATGACGACGTCGTAGCCGTTTTCCCGGAGGACCCGCACCGTCGCTTCGTTGACGTCCGCATACCAGACGTCCATGACGCAGCCGGTGAACACCCCGACCCGCTTCGGCCGCTTGAATTCCGGCCTGAACGCCGGAGGCGCGGCGGGCGCGGAAGCGGCCGCGGCGAGGGAGACCGGCGGGCGCGCCTCGGATCCCGATCGGGGGGCGGCCGCGACCGCCGCTTCGGCCCGCGCCGCCGCAGACGGTCGAAGCGCCGGCAGCGCTTCCGGATACCGCCGGCGGACGGAGCGGCGGACGGCCGGAAGCGCCCGCTCCAGCTTTCGGAGCGGGGGCGGCAAAAGCTTCGTCAGGCGAAGGGCCCGGGCCGCTCGGGCCAGACCGCTTCGCTGGTACAGGCGAAGGAGCGCCGCCGCCCGGTCGAGGCGCCTCGGATGGGGAATGAGGCCGCGAAGGAGCGTCGCCTCGACGAAGCGCCGGAACCCCCGCGACGGCATCGCCCGGACGACCTGCCCGCGGGCCGCTTCGATCAGCCGGCCGACCGGCACGCCGGACGGACAAGCCGTCTCGCAGGCCCGGCAGTCGAGGCACTGAAAGACGGCCTCGTAAAGGCCCGCGTCGAGGGGAAGGCGTCCTTCCGCCGCCTGGCGGATGAGAAACACCCGCCCCCGCGGCGAATGGAGCTCCTCGCCGCGCTCGAGATACGTCGGGCACACGTCGAGACACAGGCCGCAGTGGACGCAAAGTTCATAATCCGGCGCCTGCGGCGGATCCGGATACGGAAACCCCGGAGAGCGCCGGCCGGCACGGTCCGTTCCCGGCCGTCCCCCCGCCTCCGCCTCGGCTGCTTCGATTTCTCGCGCCATCCTGCCGCCCCTCCTTCCGGTCCTATTTCTCAACCGCCCCGGGCGCCGGCGGGACGCCGAACGCTTCCGAACGGCCCCCCGATCCGCTTCACCGCCGCCCCGGCCGTCCAAAACCGCCCCATCCCTTGCCGCCCGAAGGGGCCGGCGGGCAAAGCCCTCCGATGCGCGGAAACCAAGATCCGCCGAACGGGCCCGGGGCGGTCCGTACCGGCATCGGCCGCTACGCCAGCCGGGCCGCCAAAAAACGCCCCTCCGGATCGAGCGCCCGGTGCAGACGACGAAAGAGGGACGCCGTCCGCTCGTCGATCCCCCACGGGTCGACCGCCTGCCGCAGGGTCGCCGGCCCATGCTCGATGCGGACGATGCCGCGGGGATACGGAAAGGCCTCCCGAAGCGCCGCGATCACCCGCCGGGCCGCCTCGATCTCCGACGGCGCGGCGTCGGCCGATGCGCCGCCCAGCACCGCCCAGGCCACGCCGCTTCCGAAACAGCCGAACACCTGCGGCGAAAACCCTTCCGCCCGCCCGAGCGCCTCCGCCTGCCGGAGCGCTTCCGGCACGTCCGTTGAGCGAAGCCCGAATCGGAGGACGATCGGAGCGCGATCGGGCGCCGAATCCGGCGCTTGCGCCTCCGCGTCCCCGGCTTGAGCCCCCGGTTCCCCTTCGGCGCGGGCCACCGCCTCGGACCCTTCCATCGGTCGATAAAAGGCCGGCCAGGGCGGGCTTCCGGCCAGGGCGGCCGACAGGCGATCGAACAGCGCCCGCTCCTCCGCTTCTCCGACGGTCGACACCTCGACGCCCGCCCCCCGCGGAAGAAGCCGGCGCAGCCGCTCCTCTTCCGCCGCGATCGCCGCCGGCTCTCCGGCGAAGGGGACCACCAGCCCCCACCGCCCCGCCGCATCGCCCGCCGCCGCCGGCGAAAGCAGCCAGAGCGCCTCCGGTTCGATCGGCGCCCGAAGCGCCGCCGCAAGGGCCGCTTCGATCTCCGGCCAGCGCGCCGGCGGAAAAAAAGCGACCACGCTTGCCCGCGCCCGCGGAAGCGGCCGCAGGCGAAAGGAAAACTCCACCGCGCCGCCGATCGTCCCGAGGGCGCCGACGGCGAGCTTGGGCATGTCGTAGCCGGCGACGTTTTTCATCACCGTGCCGCCAAACCGGAGAAGATCGCCGGAGGCGGAGATCATCCGCAGGCCGAGCAGATGATCGCGAAACCCCCCGTGGCGATGGCGCCTCCAGCCGAACGCGTCGGCCGCCACCGCGCCGCCGATCGTCGTCCGCTCCGGGTTCGGCACGTCGACGGCCAGCCGCTGCCCTTCCGGAGCGAGGACGGCGGCAAGCTCCGCCACCGTCGTCCCCGCCCGCACGGTAACGACGAGATCGTGGGGCCGATAGTCGACGACGCCTTTGAGCGCCATGAGCGAAAGGCCGATCGCCGCCGTTGCCGGCCGGCCCAGACCGCGGCGGCTTCCGGTGCCGAACCAGGCCACCGTCTCCCCGGAAGCCCGCGCCTCCCGGACGATCGCCTGCGCCTCTTCGACCGTTCGCGGCACGACCATCGTCGGCGGAAGCCCGCCGTAGCGGTCGTCCGCCACCTTCCGAAAGCGGCCGGGAAGAACCGAATCGAGCCGCCTTTCTCGGTCCGTCATCGCCCCGCCCTCCCCTCGGTTTTCGGGCCGCGCCGGGGAACCGCGCCGCGGCAGCCGATCCACCGCTCGACCCGGCCGAGATGCCGCGCCATCGCCCGGCGGGCAGCCGCCGGATCGACCCGACCAACGGCGGCGATCGCCCGGTGATCGCCGATCACCGCCTCGAAGCGCCCCGGCCGGCGAAGAAGACGGCGGTGCACCTGGACGAGGGCGTCTTCCGGCGCTTCCGCCGCGCGACGAGCGTTCGGCGCAGCTTGGCCCGCTCCTCCGGCGAAACCGGCGGCAAAAGGGCGGCGGTCGGCCGGCGCCGGGCGATCGTCCCCTTGCGCGGGTTCGGCTCCCACCCGATCCCATTCCCCCGCCCCTTTCCGGCTTTTCCCGCCATACCGCGATCCGCATCGTTCTTCGTCCGAAACCGATCGCCGGCACGGCACTCATCAGACGTCCGATCCTTCATATGATACCGCCATTCCAACCTTTCCGACAAGAGGGGGTTTTTGTGCTGCCCCGGCGGCCCCGGCCGCCCCCTTCCGTTCAGGGTCAGACGGAGCGCGGCCATGGGCCGAAGCCGGGCGGTGAACGCGGGCCGGCGCTCGACGGCGCGGCCGAGCGCCTATTCTGAATCCCGAGCGGGCGGCCGCCGCGTCGCGGTCCCGCGCCTCGTCCGGGCGGGCCATCGTCCCGCCCGAAAGGATATGTTATAATGTGGCACGGGCTTTTGACCGAACGGCGGCCGAACGGCCGTCCGTTTGCCGATGCGCCGAAAGAAGGGAGACGAGATGAACCGACTGCCGAAGCACCTCACCCGCCTGGGCGGAGAGCTGTGGCTTACCGACGACGAGCCGGGCCTGTTGACGAGCGTCCGCATCACCGACGTCCTGTTCGAAGCCCAGTCGCCCTTTCAGCACGTCATGATCGCCGACACCGTGCCGTTCGGCCGCGCCCTCATCCTCGACGGCATCATCCAGACGACGGTCGCCGAAGGGTTTATCTACAACGAGATGATCGCCCACGTGCCGCTGTCGGTCCATCCCCGGGCCGAGCGGGTGCTCATCATCGGCGGCGGCGACCTCGGCGCGGCCCGCGAAGTGCTCAAATACCCCTTCGTCCGCTCGGTCGACCTCGTCGAAATCGACCAAACCGTCGTCGAGGCGAGCCGCCGGTATCTGCCGGAGATCGCCGGCGAGGCCCTCGACCCCCGCCTTCGGCTCCATTTCGAAGACGGCGCCCGTTTCGCCGCCCGGGCCGACGGCCCCTATGACGTCATCATCGTCGACGCCGCCGACCCGATCGGACCGGCGACGGTGCTTTTCGAGTCGCCGTTTTACGAAGCGCTGGCCCGCCTCCTCGCCGAAGACGGCCTCCTCGTCGCCCAGACCGACTCCCCGTTCCACCATCCCGAGACGGCCCGCCGAACCCTCCGTGCCCTCGAGGCCCTGTTCCCGATCGTCCGGCCGTACCTCGCCGTCGTCCCGAGCTATCCGAGCGGCCTCTGGCTCTTTACCCTGGCCAGCCGGCGATACGAGGCCGTGCGTCCCCTCGACCCCGGCATCCGGACCCGCTACGCCACGACCGACGTCATGCGGGCGGCGTTTGCCCTCCCGCCGTATGTCGTGGAGCGCATCCGCCCCGAAGGCCCGTCCGGTTGATTTTGCCGACCGGATCCACTAGACTACATGCCATACGGCGCCGCCGGCCGGGGGTGAGGGGCCGGTCGGGGGCGACGGGCAGGCGAGGGGTGCGATGATCGAATTTAAAAACGTGAACAAGCACTACGGAGCCTTCCACGTGCTCAAAAACATCACCCTGACGATCCGCGCCGGCGAAGTCGTCGTCATCATCGGCCCGTCCGGTTCCGGAAAATCGACGCTTCTTCGGACGATCAACGGCCTGGAGCCGATCACGAGCGGCGAACTTATCGTCGACGGCATCCCGGTGCACCAAAAGGGGACCGACCTCAACAAGCTCCGGCGAAACATCGGCATGGTCTTCCAGCACTTCAACCTCTACCCCCACATGACGGTGCTGGAGAACATCATCCTCGCCCCGACGAAGGTGCTCAAGATGCCCCGGGCCGAAGCGGAAAAGATCGCCCGCTTTTATCTGGAAAAGGTGGGCCTCCTCGACAAAATCCACGCCTATCCGGCGCAGCTTTCCGGCGGCCAGCAGCAGCGGGTCGCCATCGCCCGGGGGCTGGCCATGAGGCCGAAGATCATGCTCTTCGATGAGCCGACGAGCGCCCTCGACCCGGAGATGATCGGCGAGGTGCTCGCCGTGATGAAAATGCTCGCCGAAGAAGGCATGACGATGGTCATCGTCACGCACGAGATGGGGTTTGCCCGGGAGGTGGCCGACCGGATCGTCTTTATGGACCAGGGGGAGATTCTCGAAGACGCGCCGCCGGAGGAATTTTTCACCCGCCCGAAGGAAGAGCGGGCGCGGGCCTTTTTAAAACGGATTCTGAGCCACGGATGAAAAAATAAAAGGAGGGGTTCGATGACGCGCCGTCACCGTCCGTACCGCTGGGCTGCCCTCGCCGCGGCTTTCGCGCTCGCCTTCACCCTGGCCGCCTGCAGTTCCGGGAGCAAAGAAGGCGCCCAGGAAGGAAAGAGCACCCTGGACCTCATCCAGGAGCGGGGCAAGCTCATCGCCGGCGTCAAGTACGACACGCCGCTCATGGGCTACAAAAATCCGAAGACCGGCGAAGTGGAAGGCTTCGACGTCGACATCGCCAAGGCGCTGGCAAAGAAGATCCTCGGCGACGAGAACAAGATCGAACTGAAAGAAGTCACCTCCTCGACCCGCATTCCGATGCTCAAAAACGGCGACATCGACATCATCGTCGCCACGATGACGATCACCGACGAGCGCAAAAAGGAGATCAACTTCTCCGACGTCTACTACACCGCCGGCCAGTCGCTGCTCGTCCCGAAGGGGTCCCCGATCCGGGGCATCGAAGACCTGAACGAAAACACGAAGGTCGCCGGCGTCAAAGGGTCCACCTCGGTGAAAAACATCCGCGAGAAAGCGCCGAAGGCACAGGTGCTCGAATACGACAACTACGCCGAGGCGTTTGCGGCCTTAAAGAGCGGCAAGGTGGACGCCATGACGACGGACAACATCATCCTCATGGGCTACGCCCAGCAGGATCCGAATTTCGAGCTCGTCGGCGGGCTGTTCACGAAGGAGCCGTACGGCATCGGCATCCGGAAGGGCGACGAGAAGTTCACCCAGTACGTCAACGACTTCCTGAAGGAGCTCAGGGAAAGCGGCCAGTACGCCGAGCTGTACCGCAAGTGGTTTAAGGAAGAGCCGCCGGCGGAGTGACGCGCCCCGACGGGGGCCGGAGGCGATCGGTCGCTCTGGAGCGCGATCGCCGGATGGGCCCCGCCGATCGACCGTCGTCCGAACCGAGGAGCGTCGCCCGCCGGGCGCCCGGACGACGGCCGACGCTCCGGCGGGCGCCCAAAGCCGATCCGACCGGCGTCCGCCGGTCGCCAAGCGACAAGCGCCGGCAAGCGACGGAAAGCGTGGATGGCCTCATCCACGCTTTCCGTTTGCCGGGCGGGCTTCCGCCGGCGAAAAGGGCACGCGTCGCCGAGGGGAGCGGCCTTGTTCAGAACGAAACGCACGGCTCGGCGGCCCGGGAAAGGAGGGAAGCGCGTGGGGGACGTCCTGTACGTCCTGGAACACTATTACCCGTATTTGATTCGCGGCTTTTTCACCACCTTGCTGGTGAGCCTCATCGCCCTCGCCGGAAGCCTCATCATCGGCATCGTCGTCGCCGTCCTCCGCATCGCGCCGTTGAAGGCGTTGAACGCTGTCGGCCGCGCCTATGTTGAAATTTTGCGGAACATCCCGCTCCTCCTCGTCGCCTTCTTTTTCTATCACGGACTCACCGCCTTCGGCCTCAACCTCGACGGCTTTACCGCCGGCACCCTGGGTCTTACGGTCTACACCGCCGCCTTCATCGCCGAAGCCGTCCGGGCCGGCATCCAGGCCATCCCCCGGGGGCAGATGGAGGCCGGCCTGGCGAGCGGCCTCAGCTACGTCCAGACGATGCGCTACATCATCCTGCCGCAGGCGATCAAGATCGTCATTCCGCCGATCGGCAACCAGTTCTTGAACCTCGTCAAAAACTCTTCCATCCTGAGCCTTTTCGCCGGTTTCGATCTCATGTACTGGAGCGACTATGCGGCGAGCGACTCGTTCAAGACGTTCGGCGCCTATATTCTTGCCGCCGCTTTTTACCTCCTGATGACGATCCCGCTGAGCATCGCCGTCCGCACGCTGGAGGGCCGCCTGCACCGGTTGCCGGACCGTTCCCGGGCGGCTCAGGCGGCCTACGGGGAGGGATAAGCCGTGGACTTTCGGGCGGCGCTTACGCCGGAACACATTCTCTTCATGCTCGACGGCTTTCGGGTGACGCTCCTCGTCGCCGCGAGCGCCATCGTCCTTTCGTTTCTTTTCGGCACCGTCATCGCCGTCCTCCGCTACGCCCGGGTTCCGATCCTGGCGCCGGTGCTCGGCGCCGTCGTCGAGGCCCTGAGGAACCTCCCGCTCCTTCTGATCATCATCTTTACCCGCTTCGCCCTGCCGGACATCGGCATCCGCCTCGACGTCATCGCGAGCGCCATCGTCGCGCTCACCGTCTTCGAGATGGCGATGATCTCGGAGATCATCCGCGGCGGGCTCCTCTCCGTCGACAAAGGCCAGATCGAAGCCGCCCGGTCGACGGGGCTGACCGCGTTCCAGACGCTCCGCTACATCGTCCTCCCGCAGGCCCTCGTCCGGATGATCCCCCCGACGGTCAGCCAGTTCATCTCCCTCCTCAAAGACACGTCGCTCGCGGTCGCCATCGCCCTTCCGGAACTGCTTCACAACAGCAAGATCATCTACAACGCCAACCCGAGCCGATACGTCGTGCCGGTCCTCCTTTTCGCCGGTTTCCTTTACTTCATCACCAACTTCAGCCTCTCCCAGCTCGCCCTCACCCTCGAGCGGCGCCTCCGAATCGAACACTGACCGGATCGGCGAAACGGCGCATCAAGCCCGGCCAAAGGCGCTTGCGGCCCTCCGGACGCTCTCTCCCATCCGTCAAGCGGCCCATCACGCCCCTCAGCCGGTCAGCCGGAGCAGGCCGAGGAGGATCTCGATGAGAATCAGGAGCAGGATGAGCGTGTCGATCCAGATGAAGCGCGTCGACAGAGACTCGTCGGCGAGGAGCTGGTAGTGCCGCTCGAGGACGCTCATCTTCTCCCGGATGCTCTCCGACCACTCCCGCATGCGGAAGCGCTCGACCGCCGCCGTGTAAATCCGGGCGTAATAAAAATCATGCGTCACCTTGAGGGCGTTTTCGATCCGACCGGTGAACTCGGTGATCTCGAGAATCAGCTCCATGATCTTCCGCATGAGCTTCCGCGACTCCCGGAGCCGGCCGAAGCGAAAACGCCCCCGGTGCCCGTGGGCGGCGGCGAGCATATCGTAGAGGGCAGCGAGCTCCCGCTCGAGCAGGTCGTCGTAGTAGCGGAGTTCAAGGAGCTGCGCCTTGGCAAACTCGAGAAGATCCGCCACCGCCCCGGGGCCGTCGGCATCCTCGACCCAGGCGCTGTCCCAGGCAATGATGATGTCGTCTTCGTCGTATGAAAAGCGATACCGGAGCGCATCCTCGACGAGCGCCTCGCTCAGAGGCCCCTTTTCGCCGAGAAGGATCGGAAGCGGCGACCATTCCTCGTCGTCCGGCCACGCCCGGACGGCAAACAGGACAAAATCCTCCACATAATCCGCATATCCTCCGCCGTAAAAATACGTGCCGAAGCGCCGGAAGACGTCGTCGCGATACGCCTCGAACCGCCGATCCAGCTCCGGCGTCTCCTCCGCCTGGAGCGCCTCGGCGTAGCGCATGAGCCGCCCCCAGTCCAGGGGCGTCGACAGGCGGAGGCGAATGACGAGGCTTAAGACGCCGAAGTCGTAAAAGCGGGCGCTCACTTCCGCCGGCGTCTCTTCGCCGGCCAGGGCAATGCGGGCCTCCGGGTCGAGGACGAACGAAAGGGGCGGGTTTTTGATCTCCAGCCCCTTCGGATGCCCCAACCGCAGGGTCAGACGCGACGCCGTCCGTTCGCCCCTGAGGCGCGCTTCGATCGCGTCCAGATCGATTTCCTGGGCCACATCGTAGAGGCGATAGACCCAGATTTCGACCGACATCTCATCCCTCCCGAAAGAAAGGAGACGCCCGTGTTTGCTTTTCTCCTCAATCCGACCGCCGGCGCGGGCCGGAGCGTCCGCATCTGGCGCCGGCTGGAAACGGCCTTAAAGCGCCGCGGCATCCCTTACGAGCTCCTCGTCGGCCGGGACGCCCGGGGCGCCTTCGACCTCGCCCGGGAAGCCGCCGGCGACCGCCGCGTCGAGGCGCTCGTCGCCGTCGGCGGCGACGGGACGCTCTCGCTCGTGTTAAACGCCGTGATGGACGCCCGGACCGAAGGCGCCGCGAACCGGGCCGCCGCTCAAGCCGGCACACCGCTTCCCGGCGCCGACCGCAACGGACCCGCCCCCGCCCTCGCCCTCATTCCGGCCGGTTCCGGCAACGACGTCGCCCGGACGTTCGGCATCCCGCGGCATCCGGAACGGGCCCTCGAGCGGCTCCTCGCCGCGCCGGAGCGGGCGATCGACGTCGGCCGCCTCCGGATCATGACTCCGGGAAGCGGGCCGGAGGCGCCGGTCTACTTCTTCGGTTTTACCGGCGCCGGGATCGACGCCGCCGTCATCGACGCCGTCGAGGCGCTTGCCTTCAAAAAGCGCTTCCAGCGGATCGCCTATGCCCTCGGCGTCGTCAAGGCGTGGTCGACGTTCCGGCCGTTTCCGGTGACGATCGAGCTGGAAGACGGGCGACTCCGTTTCGACGACGCCTGGCTGATCGTCCTCGCCAACATCCCCTTCCTGGGCGGCGGGATGCACATCGCCCCCGGCGCGGAAGTCGCCGACGGCGCTTTCGACCTCGTCGTCGTCTCCGGCATCGGCCGCCTCGGCTTTCTCCGGGCCTTTCCGCTCGTCTTCCGGGGGCGGCACATCCGCCACCCGTCGGTGACCGTTCGGCGGGTGCAAAAGGCCGTCCTCACCTTCGGAGAGCGTCCCCGGGGCACCGGAGCCGCCCGCCGCCCCGTCGGGCTGCAGCGGGACGGCGAGCGGGAAGAAGGCCTGAGCGTCGCCGTCGACGTCCTGCCGAAAGCGATCCGCTTTCGCGCCTAATGCCTCTGTTTCCGCGCGTCGGGCCCCTTCAGCCGGTGCTTTCATCCGGCGGAAGGGGAATTTTCTTCCCGGGGTTCAGGATGCCGGCCGGATCGAGCAGCCGCTTGATCGCCTGCATGAGCGAAAGCGCCTCCCCGTGCTCCTCCGCCTGATACTTGAGCTTCCCGAGGCCGACGCCGTGCTCGCCGGTGGCCGTCCCGCCGACGGAGAGGGCGTACCGGACGAGCGCCTCGTGCAGCCCTTCCGCCCGGGCGACGTCCGCCGGGTCGTCGGCGTCGATCATGACGATCGTATGGAAGTTCCCGTCCCCGATGTGCCCGAGGACCCCGCCTTCAAGCCCACGGGCTTCGAGCTCCCGCCGGGCGAGCTCGATCCCGTCGGCGAGGACCGAAAGCGGCACGCAGACGTCCGTCACGAGCTGTTTTTTCCCCGGATGGGCGTGGAGATAAGCGTAGGCGAGGTGATGCCGGGCCTCCCACAGCCGGTCCCGGGCTTCTTTTTCCCGCTCGATCTCAAACGCCGTCCCCCCGCCATCCCGGGCGATCGCCTCCGCCGCCGGAAGGTCGGCCTCGAGCGCCGCCGGGCTGCCATGAAACTCCAAAAAGAGCGTATCCGCCTCCGGATACGTCGTCCCCTTCATCGCGTTCATCTGCCGGATCGACGTCCGGTCGACCAGCTCCACCCGGGCGAGGGCGAGACCGTAGCGGAGCATCGCGTGGGCCGCCTCCACCGCCTGCCGGACCGACGGAAACGTCGCCCGGGCGGCGTACGCCGCCTCCGGCAATCCGAACACCCGCAGCCAGAGGCTCGTGATGACGCCGAGGGTGCCTTCGGAGCCGAGGAAAAGCTGCTTCAAGTCATATCCCGACGACGACTTCACGTACGGGCCCCCGAGGCGGATCACCCGCCCGTCGGCAAGGACGACCGTCATCCCCCGCACCTGGTCCCGCATGACGCCGTAGCGGACGGCGGTCGTACCGCTGGCGTTCGTCGCCGCCATGCCGCCGAGCGTCGCATCGGCCCCGGGATCGACGGAAAAAAAGAGGCCGTGCCGGGCGAGGGCCCGGTTGAGCGCCGTCCGGGTCATCCCCGCCTCGACGTGAACGAGAAAATCCGCCGGCCGGACGTCCAAAATCCGGTTCATCCGCGTGAGATCGAGGCTGATGCCGCCCCGGACCGGGACGACGTGCCCTTCCAGGCTGGAGCCGACGCCGAACGGGATCACCGGAATCCGCCGCGCGTTCGCAAACCGGAGGAGCCGCGCCACCTCCTCCGTCGACTCCGGAAAAACGACGGCGTCCGGAAAGTGCGGCGGATGGTACGATTCGTCGTGGCTGTGCTGCTCCAGAACCGTCGGATTCGTCGACACCCGATCGTTCGGAAACAGCGCCCGAAGCTCGGTCAACCACGGCCGTTCCCCGTCATGCATCACGGCGCACCCCTCTCCGCTTTTTTTCCATCATAACACAGCGGCCGGCGCCAGAACCGCCCGGGGCCGGCTTCGGAACGCCCCCGACGCTTTTAATCCGGGATTTCTTCCGACGAAAGCGGCGACTTTACCGCCGGCACGGCCGCCCGATCCGAGCGGGACGTCCGTTCTGCCCGACGCCGCCGGCGGCGTTCGGCGAGATGTCGATCGAGCCCTCTAAGCGCCAGCGCCGCCCCGAGCGTCGAGGCGAGGTAGAGGAGGAAAAAGACGCTCGCGATGCCGAAGATCGTTCCGCTGAAGTAGGCGTACCGCGGCAGAAGCCCGAGCGCCTCCGCCGCGGGCTTCAGCCGGTCGACCGTCAGCTTGATCACGATGAGGTTCAGCGAATAAATCGGCAGCGTCACCGGCGCGCTCATCAGGTTGGCCAGCGTCACCGCCGCCTTGTTCGCCCGAAACGGAAACGCGAGCGCCAGCCCGGCGAGGAGCGAAAAGCCGAACAGCGGGATGCTGTGCACCGCGATGCCGATGCCGATCCCCCGAACGACGCTCGCCCGGTTATCGTTGATCCGGATCAGCCGGAGAAGGTAAAAGCGAAGCGCCCGCCGCCACCGCTCGAAGCGGCTTCTGGGCGGGCGCACCGGGCCGGCTTCTTTGGTGGGCGTCACGACCGATCTCCGCCGTCCTTTTTTGCCTGTTTTTCTGAAACGATCGTAGCCAATTCGCCCCGATGGCGCAAGGGCGAACCGGCCGCTCCCGTCGGCCGTTCCCCCCTGTCGGAGATGCCGTCGACCCCGGCAAGATGCCGCCGACGCCGGTACGATGGCGTCGACGCAAAAACACGGCCGACGACGCGACCCCGGCCGAAGGGGCCTCCCTACACGCCGAAGCCCCTCGGCTCCTTCGGCGGCTCCTCCAGCGCCTGGGCCGCCAGCATCTCCAGCACCGCATCATCCATCGGCGGATTGTGGAGGCCCGCCCGGACGTCCCGGTACAGCCGTTCAAGCGGAAGCGCCCGGGAAAGGCTTTGTCCGCCGACGATGCGCATCGCCCGGTCGACCACGTCGATCGCCGCGTTGGTCGCCACCGACTTCGCGGCGCCCACCTCCGGCCTGAGCGCCGCCCGACCGGCCGCATCCCGGTCCCACCGCTCGGCGACGGCGTAGACGACCGTCCGGGCCGTCCAGAGGAGCCGCTCCATCTCACCGATCTTCTGCCGCACGTGCGGCACGTCGGCGATCGGCCGACCCCCCAGGCTGTTCGGTCGGTACGTCTTGGCGAAGTGAACGGCGGCATCTCGCGCCGCCCGGGCGATGCCGAGGTAGACCGCCGGGATGAACAAATACCACCCGTCGCCGTCGTCGATCCGCCCCGGGCGCCGCTCGCCGCGAAAACCGAGAAGCCGCTCCGCCGGAACGAACGCCCCCTCCAGGACGACGTCGTCGCTCGCCGTCGCCCGCATGCCGAGCGTATCCCACGTCTTTTCGATCCGGAGCCCCTCGCCCCGCTCGACGAGAAACTCCCCGACCCTCGCCGCCCCGCCTTCTTCCCGCTCACCGCCCGAAGCGGTGGCGCCGCCGTCCGCCACCGTCGCCGTCACGACGAAAAAGCGGGCCACCGCCGACAGCGTTCCGAACGTCTTTCGGCCATAGAGACGAAAGCCTCCGGGCACCGGCACCGCCTTCGTCTCCGGAAGCCCGCCGCGGCTCGGGCTCCCCGTCGCCGGCTCGGTCGAAAAGTGGTTGATGAGCGCCGCCTCTTCGACGACCGCCCGGCAGAGCTCCCGAAACCGCTCCTCCGGCCAGCGTCGCGACGCCCGGTAATGGAGGATGAGGCCGAGATGCCAGCCGAGGGCGAGCGCCGTCGAGCCGTCGCCCCAGGCGAGCGCCTCCAGCACCTGGAGAAGAAGCGTCAGCGACGCCTCCTCGCCGCCGAAGTCGCGGGGCACCGTGAGGCGGAAAAACCCCGCCGCCTTCAGCCGTTCAAAATGCTCGTGGGGAAAGGCGCCCTCCCGATCGTAGCGGCCCGCCGTCTCGGCAAAGGCCCGGGCGAGCTCCCGCGCCCGGGCCACCCAGTCCGGCCCCGCCGGCGCGGCTTCCACCTCCGGATCGCCGAACCTTTCCGGCCGGGGAGCGGCCCCGCCGGAGACGGCCGGCGCCACCGGCCCGGGACCGGCCGCCGTCTCCTCGTCACCGGCCCTCTCCGCCGTCGTCGCCGGCCCGGCCTCCTCCGGAAGCGGTCGGCGCCCCGGCGCGCCATCGTTTCGGTCCATCGCCGTCCCCCCTCAACAGATCGCTTCCATTATAGCACAGTTAAAAAGAGACCGGCCAAAAAAGCCGGCCCTTCGGGCCGAACGGCCGCGAAAGGCCGGCAGAGCGCCGTCGGAGCGCCACCGACATCGAGGACGGGCGCTTGGCTCGATCGCCGACAAGGGTTCATTTTGGCGAAAGCCCACGATCCACTTCAGTAAAGCAACGGTCAACTTCGAATATGGCAGCGGTCAACGCTCCGCAAGATACGCCGGACGCGGTTCCTGGCCGGAAAACGGCGCCACCAGGCGGTTTTCCACGCTGTTGTAGACGAAAAAGACATTGCTCCTCGGATACGGCGTGATGTTGCCGTTCGAGCCGTGCATGACGTTGCTGTCGAAAAAGAGGACCGACCCTGCCGGCCCGACCGCCGCTTCGATGCCGTAGCGTTCGGCCAGACGGGCGAGGCTTTCTTCATCCGGCACGCCATACTCCTGCCGGCGTAATGAGCGTTCGTAGTGGCGCTCGGGCGTCCGGCCGGGACAGGCGACGAATACCCGATGGGACCCCGGCATGAGAAGGAGCGGGCCGTTGAAGGGAAAGTTGTCCTCGAGAGCGACGGAGACGCTCAAGGCCCGCATGCGGGGCATGCCGTCTTCCACGTGCCACGTCTCAAAATCGGAATGCCAGAAAAACTCCTGGCCGTGGAATCCCTTTTTGTAATTGATGCGGGACTGGTGGATGTAGACGTCGCTTCCGAGAATTTGTCGGGCGACATCCCGAAGGCGCGGATCGTCCGCCAGGCGCCGGAAAACCTCGCTCGTCCGGTGGACGCGAAAGATCGAGCGGACGACGTCGCTCTCCGGCTCCCGGACGACTTCCGGCGACGGATCGTGCGCCCGTTCCTCAAACAATCTCCGGAGTTCCTCTCGAAACGCCCTCACCTCTTCCGGGGAAAAGACGTCCCGCAAGAGAAGAAACCCTTTCGCTTCATATTCGCGGAGCTCTTCGGCCGAAAGGGGGCCGTCCTCCGGCCGGCCGTAGACGACCGGGTCCTTCCGCTCGATCCACCGGGTCCCCTCGCCCGTCCGGGACGGATACCGATCTTCCATCAGCGACGGTGCCCCCATTCCGTTTCCCCTCCTGCAACCAAAAATTTTACTTATCAAAACGGCGGACAAAAACGGCGCGGTTTGAACGTCGCCTCTGACGTCGATTGGCCCTAAGCTCGTTCCCGACGTCGGATGGCCCGAATTCGGCGGCCAGGCGGCTTTCCGGCGCCCGAAGCGGCGCAAACGGAAGCTGGCGTTCCCTTTAGCGGGCTTTCGCCTCGGCTTCTTCCGGCGGCGGATACGCCCCGGAAGCGTCGTGCACCTCCTGGCCCGTCAGGGCCGGCGTAAAGACGCAGAAGAGGCGAAGCTCCGTCTTCGCCCGGAGCGTGTGCCGGTCATGGCGGTCGAGGACGTAGAGCGTCCCCGGCCGAATCGCGTGCACCGCCCCCGTTTCGTGATCGACGAGCTCTCCTTCCCCGGCGACGCAGTAAACCGCTTCAATGTGGTGTTTGTACCACATCGTCGTTTCCGTCCCGGCAAAGATGCGGGTGTCGTGAAGCGAATAGCCGAAGCCGTCGCGTTTCAACAGGAGCCGCCGGCTGTTCCACGTCTTCGCCTGAACGTCCCGCTCCGTCCCGATGATCTCCTCCAGCCTTCGGACGATCATCCCAGCTCTCCTTTCCGCATCGTGGATTTCCGCTCCTGCTCCTTTTGCCCTGCGTCCGCCCCTCGCCGTCGCCCTCACCGGCCGGCGACCGCCGAAGGGGCCACCTCCGACCGGATCGTTTCGATCGCCGCCAGGATGGCCGCTTCAAGCCGCATAAGCCCGTCCTCAAGGCCCGCCTCGTCGATGATGAGCGGCGGAAGCAGCTTCACCACCTCGTCCTCGGGGCCCGACGTCTCGACGATCAACCCGCGCCGAAACGCCTCTCGGCTCACCGCCGACGCAAGCCCCGGCGGCTCGAGCCAAAGGCCCTGCATGAGTCCCCGTCCCCGCACCTCGGCCGCGATTCCTCGTTCCCGGACGGCGTCCCGGAGCCCTTCGAGGCGGCGCCGGAGCAAGGCAGCCTTCTCGTCGATCGCCGCCTCGAACGCCGGCGTCTCCCACCGCCGGAGCGCCTCCGTCGCCGCCACCATCGCGAGATTGTTGCCGCGAAACGTCCCGTTGTGCACGCCGGGCCCGAGGACGTCGAGATCGGGCCGGACGAGCACGAGGGAAAACGGCAGGCCGAACCCGCCGATCGATTTCGACAGCGTCACGATGTCGGGCACGATGCCCGCCCGCTCGAAGCTGAAAAACGGCCCCGTCCGGCCGCTCCCCGTCTGGATGTCGTCGACGATGAGGACGATGCCGAGGCGCTCCGTGAGGGCCCGAAGCCGCCGGAGCCACGGCCACGACGCCGCCTGGAGCCCCCCTTCCCCTTGCACCGTCTCGACGATGATCGCCGCCGGAAGATCGACGCCGCTTCCCGGATCGGTAAGAAGCCGCTCGATCCAGTCGATCGTATCGACGTCGGGGCCGAAATAGCCGTCGTACGGCAGGGCCATCCCGTAGGGAAGCGGCACCCCGGCTCCCGCCCGCTTGGCGCGATTCCCCGTGACGGCAAGCGACCCCAGGGTCATGCCATGAAATCCCCGCGTAAAACCGTAGACGGCCGTCCGCCCCGTCGCCTTCCGGGCGAGCTTCATCGCCGCCTCGACGGCGTTCGTCCCCGTCGGCCCCGGGAACAAAACTTTATAATTTAAACCTCTGGGTTTTAAAATGATGTTTTCAAAATGATGCAAAAACCTTCCTTTGGCTTCCGTCGCCATGTCGAGACTGTGCACGATGCCGTCGGCCTCGAGATAGCGGATGATCGCCGCCTTCATCGCCGGATCGTTGTGGCCGTAGTTGAGGGCTCCGGCCCCGGCGAAAAAGTCGAGGTAGATCCGGCCGTGCCGGTCGATCAGCCGGTATCCTTCCGCCCGGACGAACACGGTGGGGAACATCCGTCCGTAACTTCGGACGTTCGACTCGAGCCGTTCGAACAGATCCAGCCCGCTCATCCGAAAACGCCTCCTTCGGCCCTGCTTTTGCTTCGGCGCCGTCGGCGCCGAACCCGCCCCTCCCAGACCCCGCCTCATCCCCCGGAAGCTGCCACGGCGCCCTCCCGCCCTCCGGACGTCGATGCCGGTCGCGCCCGCTCGACGCCTTCGTGCGCCGAAGCAGCTCAAAGCGCCAAAGCCTCGGCCGGCCAGGCGATCTCGATGAGGATTTCCGGCGGATGCGGCGGCGCCCCGTCGCCCACGGCAAACAGGAACGGCGGCCAGACGTCGAGCGCCCGGAACCGACCGCCGCTTCGCTCCGCCACCCCCTGGAAGAGGCGCCACGAGGCCCGGTTGCCCTCCGCCACCGTCGCCCAAAGCCTTCGCACCGGCGGGCGAGCGCGGCCAAAGACGAGCGCCTCGAGCATCCGCCCGCCGAGGCCGTTTCCCTGGTGCGCCGGACGGACGCCGATCTGCCAGACGAAAAGACCGTCGCGCTCCGGGAGCGCAAGGCCGGCGATGAATCCGACCGGGCGGCCGTCCGCCTCGGCGATCCGGGAAGCGGCGGCGAACAGGCGCGCCACCATCACGTAGGCGTACGGCGAGTTCGCCTCCAGCACCCCCGTCTCCCGGGCGATGCGCCACATGAGGGCCCCTTCGTCCGGCGCCGGAGGACGGATGCGATAGACGGGCCTTCCATCGCCCGCTTCCTTCCCGCCGGCCGCGGCCCGCTGCCTTGCCCCATTCGGCGCGGAAGCGCCCCCTTCTCCCCCTTCCTCCGTCCAAACGCCGCGCGGCGCCTCCGCCGCCCCTGCCGTGGAAGGAGATCCGAAGCGGAAGGCCTTCCCACGGTTCGCCTCGGTCGTCATCGAAGCCCCATCCCGTTTCGGAACCGGGCCAAAAACGCCTTCAGGCGCTCGCTTTTCGGCCGCAGGAGCACCTCTTCGGGCGGCCCCTGTTCCACGATCTTGCCGCCGTCGATGAAGACGATCCGGTCGGCGATCTCCCGGGCGAACTGCATCTCGTGGGTGATGAGAAGCATCGCCATGTCCCCTTTGGCGGCGATTTCCTTGATGACCGCCAGCACTTCTCCGACGAGCTCCGGGTCGAGGGCGCTCGTCGGCTCGTCGAAGAGCATCACCTTCGGCTCCATCACGAGGGCCCGGGCGATGGCGACCCGCTGCTTCTGCCCGCCGGACAGCTGCGCCGGATATTTGTCGGCGTGCTCCGCCATGCCGACCCGCTCGAGCATCGCCATTGTCCGCCGGCGGGCTTCCTCCGGCGGTATCCGCCGGACGTGGATCAGAGCTTCCGTCACGTTCCGGAGGACCGTCATGTGGGGAAAGAGGTTGAAGTGCTGGAAGACCATGCCGATCTTTCCCCGGACGCGGGCCAGATGGCGTTCGTCGGCGGGAACGCGCCGCCCCCGCCGCACCATCGTAAAGAGCGGCTCTCCGTCTACCTCAATTTCCCCGCCGGACGGCGTCTCCAGCGTCATGAGCATCCGGGCGAGGGTCGTCTTGCCGGACCCCGACGGCCCGATGACGACGACCTTTTCGCCGGGATACAGGTCAAGATCGATCCCCTCCAGCACCGTCATCGCGCCGAACGCCTTTTTGACGCCGCGGAAGCGGACGATCGGCCGCCTGACGGCGGCGTCTTCCCGGGCGCGAGCCCGATCCTGAAGGGCGCGATTCGCATCGACGATCGCCGGCGCACCGGCCATCCGAATCTCCCCCTTTGCCAAGAAACTTTACTGTGCGGAAGGAAACCGACGGGAGGCAAACCTTCGAAGCGAACTCCTGCGCTGTCCTGCCCGCTGCCAAAGCTTCACGCCCGCACCAGGCGCGTTCCGCCCCTTACCCCCGGGGCCAGGCCTGAGCGCCATGTCAGCTCCGCGCCCACTTCGGGGGCCATCCGCGCCGGATCCGCCAGGCGCCTCAGCCGGCCCGCCCGAAACGCGCCTCCAGCCACCGGACGACGAGCGAAGCCGGGTAACTCATCAGGAAGAAAAAGACGCCGACGACGGTAAACGCCTCGAGATAGCGGAACGTCTCCGAGCCGAACTGCTTCGCGACGGCCATCATCTCCGTCACGTTGATCGCAAACAGAAGCGGCGTCTCCTTAAAGAGCACGATCAGGTAATTGCCCATCATCGGCACGATCGGGGGAATCGCCTGGGGCAGGATGATGCGCGTCCACGTCTTCTGGCGGGAAAAGTTGAGGGCCCGGGCGGCCTCCCACTGTCCGCGGTCGACCGCCTCGATCCCCGCCCGGTAGACTTCCGACAGATACGCGCCGTAGTGAAGCCCCAGACCGATGACGCCGATGGCGAACACCGACAGGCGAGGAAACGCCACGTACAGAAAGAGAAGCTGCACCAAAAGCGGCGTGCGGCGGACGAATTCCATCGCCGCCTCGACCGCCCCGCGGACGAGGGCCGATCGGCTCCGGCGGGCGATCGTCCAGGCCAGCCCGGCGGCGGCGGCGACGACGAAGCCGAGGACGGTCGCCGCGATCGTCACCGGGACGACGGCGGCGATCTTTCGGGCCGCCGCCCATGCGACGTCCCAGCGCCATTCATCCCCCATCACGCCGACCTCCCGACCCGCGCCCGCCGCTCGAGCCGCCGGACGATCGCGCTCGTCGCGGTCGCGATGAGGAAGTATAGGACGAGGAGCAAAAGAAAGAGGGGCACCTCATACCGGGCGTACGTCGTCCGGAGGGACATCGCCTGAAACGTCATATCCCCCAGCGTGATCATCGAAACGAGGGACGTCCCCTTCAACAGCTCGATGAGCAGGTTGCCGAAAGGCGGCAGCATGAGCGGCCAGGCCTGCGGCAGGATCACCCGGCGAAAACGAACGAGCGGCGACAGGTTGAGGGCGATCGCCGCCTCCCACTGCCCTTTCGGCACCGAGCGGATCGCGCTGCGGACGACCTCCGACCCGTACGCCCCGTAGTTCAGGCCGAGGCCGAGGACGCCCGCGGCCAGGGCCGAAAGCTCCACGCCGAAAAACGGAAGCGCATAGTAAAGCCAGAACAGCTGAATGAGAAGCGACGTGCCCCGAAAAAACTCCACGTAAGCCGCCGCCAGCGTTCGGACGATCGGGAAGCGGGAGAGGCGAAGGAGCCCGACGGCAAACGACAGCCCCAAAGCGAGCATCGCTCCGAGGACGAACACCTCGAGCGTCACCCGAAGGCCGCGCAAAAGCCCCGGAAGGAGCAGGATCCCGGCTTCCATCCGCCTTACTTCGCGGCCTCCTTCAGCACCGCATCGGCCGTCATCCCGTTCGGAAGCTCCGCCTCCGTAAAGCCGAAGGGCCGGAGGAGTTCCAGGAGCTTTCCGGACTGCTCCAGCTCATGCAGCTTTTCGCTGTAGCGCTTCGCCAGGTCGGCGTCCTCTTTTCGGAAGGCCGCGGCGCCGTAGCCGTACACTTCCTTCCCGTCGACGACCGGCTGCTTGAAGTCTTCGACCCGTTCGATCTTGTCGCTCCCCGCCGACTCGAGCATCGCCTGAAGCGACGGCCCGGTCATCGTGATCGCGTCGACCCGGCCCGTCTCCAGCGCCTTCACCGCCTGGGGCTGGTCCTGAACCTGCACGATCTGCTCCTTCCGGACGCCGGCCGCCTTCAGATAGTCGATTTCGACGGCGCCGCTCATGACGGCCACCTTGAGGCTCGGATCGGCGGCGATGTCTTCGTAACTGCGGAGGTTTTTCGGGTTCCCCTTCGCCACCGCCAGCGCTTCCCCGATGCGGTACTCCGGATCGGCGAAGACGACTTCTTCCGCCCGCTTCGGCGTGATGAACATCCCCGCCGTCACGACGTCAAACCGCTTCGCCTTAAGCCCCGGGATGAGGGACGAGAACTCGACGATCTGCCCGCGGATCTCCGGCACCCCGAGCTCCGAAAAGACCGCCCGGGCGACTTCGATCGCCTCGCCGGTCAGCGTCCCGTCGGCCTCCTGATAAGCGTACGGCTTTTCGTTCGCCAGCCCGACGGTAACGTAACCTTGTTCCTTCAAGCGCTTGAGGAGCGCCGGCTCGCCGGCTCCCTCGCCGCCCGATCCGGATCCGTCCCCTTCGCCCGAGGGCGCCTCCGCCGTCCCCGTCTGACCGCCCGGGGCCGTCCCGCCCCCCGGTCCGCCGGAGGATCCGCAACCGGCGACGACGAACGCCACCGCGATGAACAGCCCCAAAAGCCCGACCGCAAGACGCCTTCCGTCCCGCCAAAACGTTCGCTTCACCGCCGTCCCTCCCTGTCTCCATCTTTCTCTCCTCCCCGGGCCGAACCGTCGCGAAGACCGCCGCAACGCCCCGGCTTCCGTCGCGGAGAGCGCCGCAACGACCCCGTTTCCGCCGCGGGCGATCCGGCATCCGCTCCCCTTCCGGAGACCCGAGCCGGAAGGCCACTCCGGCGCCGAAACGCCGGCCATCGGATGAAAAAAGGCGCACCGATCCCGAGGACCTTCCCCGGACCGGTGCGCCTACGGCGCCCCCCGTGGCACGCAAAGAAGACAAAAAATCTTCACTTCGAAGGCATTTTCTTGCGGAGGGTGAATGTGTATTAAATGCACTATCCTGGGTAAAAAGAAAACATTCACCAAGCACCGCTTGGCCTTCTCTGCGTTAGCCTACGGGGTTAGCTGACGGGCAGGATGGCAGAGAAGCGTGCATCCCTCTCGGATATCGTCCGAGATTAGCCCCCGAGGAGTGGGTCCCCCGTTCCCGCGGCGCGGCTATCCGCCCGCGAGATTCGGCCCGGATATGGAGCTTTCAAGTTCGAGTCCATCGTAACACCGCCGGTCAGGGGGGTCAACCCCAAGGAAGCGACTAATTTTGCATTACC
Organism: Hydrogenibacillus schlegelii; assembly: GCF_001653195.1. Taxonomy (GTDB): domain Bacteria; phylum Bacillota; class Bacilli; order Thermicanales; family DSM-22653; genus Hydrogenibacillus; species Hydrogenibacillus schlegelii. The sequence continues at coordinate 15,878 of NZ_JXBB01000011.1, read as the reverse complement.
CCCCCTTCCAGCCGCGCCCGAAGCCAGTTGACATCGACGACCACCGGCCGACCGGTCCGGAGATCCGTCGCCGGCCGCTCCGGTTCGCCGAGCTCCGAAAGGAGCGCCCAGGCGCCGTCAAACGCCTCGCTGCGGGTGTAAAAACTCGGCGTCACCACCGTCCGAAGGCCGGCCGCCAGCGCCGCCCGAAGGCCGTTTTCCGAATCTTCGAAGGCGATGGCCTCATCCGGGGCAAGATCGAGGCGCTCCAGCACCCAGAGGTAGACGTCCGGCGCCGGCTTTTTCGCCGGCACGATGTCGCCGGCCCCGATGACATGAAAGGCCCCGCGCAAACCCGCCCGCCCGAGCAGCGCCTCCACGTTGTCCGGCGTCGTCGTCGTCGCCACCGCCAGCCGAAGGCCCTCTGCCTCTGCCTCCCGAATGAGGCGGGCGACGCCCGGCCGGAGCTCGATCGCCCCGCTTTGGACCCAAGCGGTGTAGTGCTCCGTCTTTTTCCGGTGAAGCGCCGCGATCGCCGCTTCGTCGAGCGCCGGGCAGTCGGGGCACCGGTCGAGGAAGTGGCGGATCCGCTCTTTGCCGCCGGTCACCCGAAGGAGTTCCCCGTACGTCGCCTCGTCCCACACGATGGGGAGACCGGCCTCGGCAAAGGCCCGGTTAAAAGCCGTCCGGTGGCCGTCCCGCTCGGTTTCCGCCAGCGTCCCGTCGACGTCGAAGATAAGCGCCCGGAGCACGGCCGCCCCTCCTTGACTTTTCGCTTCAGATTCGGTAAGGTAAAAGCATTGCCACGCGCGGCTGCTGGCACGCGGACGCCGGACGGCGTCCGGTTCGGCATAGAGGGCGCCCGCAGGAACGGAGCGCCCGAATTCACGGACGATTTTATCCTAACGCAGGAGGCGACGTTTGGCAACATGGCGCGGTACACCGGTCCGACGTGGCGCGTAAGCCGCCGCCTCGGCATCTCCCTCTCCGGCACCGGCAAAGAGCTTCGGAAGCGGCCCTATCCGCCCGGCCAGCACGGACCGGCCTCGCAGCGGCGGAAACTCACCGAATACGGCCTTCAGCTCCAGGAAAAGCAAAAGCTCCGCTTCATGTACGGCCTGACGGAGCGACAGTTCGCCAACCTGTTCCGGAAGGCGTCCCGCATGAAAGGGAATACCGGCGAAAACTTCCTCCGCCTGCTGGAGCTCCGCCTGGACAACATCGTCTACCGGCTCGGCTTTGCCCGCACCCGCCGGGGCGCCCGGCAGCTCGTCAACCACGGCCACGTGACCGTCAACGGCCGCCGGGTCGACATCCCGTCTTACCAGCTCCGACCGGGAGACGTCGTCGGCCTGACGGAAAAGGCCCGGCAGATGGTCGTCGTCCGGGATGCCCTCGCCCAGCGGGCGTATCTGCCGGAGTACCTCTCCTTCGACGAGCACAAGCTCGAAGGCACCCTCCTCCGGCTGCCGGAGCGCTCCGAGCTGCCGCAGGAGATCCAGGAAACCCTCGTCGTCGAGTTCTACAGTCGCTGATCCCGGCCAAAGCCGCCGATCCGTTCAACGCCAATCGTCCGGACAAAAAGCCCGCACGTCGGTGCGGGCTTTTGGCGTTTCTTTCGGCTCCGGACCGAACCGATCTCCGGGCGCATCGGAACCGATCCCGGCCGTCCCGAACCTCGATTCTCGGTCGTCCCGAACCTATGGCCGGTCGCCCGCGGCCGATTCCCGGACGTCTCCCTGCACCGACGGCTCGAGGGCCACCCGGGCGATGAGCCGTTTCCCGACCTGGACGACCATCCCCTCCCGGACCGGAAGGCGCGCCTTCGGGTCCACGATCCGCTCGCCGTCGATCCGGACCGCCCGCTGCTCGACCATCCGCCGGGCTTCCGACAGGCTCGCCACGAGGCCCAGCGCCTGAAGAAGCTTCAGCACGCCGACGGTCCCGTCTTCGACGGCCGCCGCAGGCAGCCGGCGCTCCTCGATTGCCTCCGGCAGGCCGCCCTCCTGAAATACGGTGCGAAAATGCCGCTCCGCCGCCTCCGCCGCCGGCTCCCCGTGATACATGGCGACAATCCGCCGGGCGAGGCGCATCTTCGCATCCCGCGGATGGAGCGACCCGTCGGCGAGGCCGGCGGCGACGGCTTCGACCTCCGCTTCGGACAGATCCGTCACCAGCGCGTAGTAGCGGAGCATCAGGTCGTCCGGGATCGACATCACCTTGCCGTACATTTCTTCCGGCGGCTCATCGATGCCGATATAGTTCCCGAGCGACTTCGACATCTTCCGCACGCCGTCGGTCCCCTCAAGAAGCGGCATCATCAGAACGACCTGCTCCGGCAGCCCGTAGTCCCGCATGAGCTCCCGGCCCATGAGCAGGTTGAACTTCTGATCCGTCCCGCCGAGTTCCACGTCGGAGCGGAGGACGACCGAGTCATACGCCTGCATCAGCGGGTAAAAGAATTCGTGCAGCCCGATCGGCTGGCCGGCGGTATACCGTTTCTCGAAATCGTCCCGTTCGAGCATCCGGGCGACCGTCGTCTTCGCCGCAAGCTGGAGCACCTCGGCGAAGGTGAGCTTCTCGAGCCAGGCGCTGTTGTAGACGAGCTCCACCCGCGACATGTCAAGAATTTTTCCGAACTGCTTGACGTACGTCGCGGCGTTCTCACGGACTTCCGCTTCCGAAAGCTGTCGACGGGTTTCGGACTTGCCGGTCGGATCGCCGATCCGGCCGGTAAAATCGCCGATCACGAGCTGCACCACGTGCCCGAGCTCCTGAAACTGCCGGAGCTTCTGCAGCACGACCGTGTGGCCGAGATGCACATCCGGCGCCGACGGATCGAGGCCGAGCTTGACCCGAAGCGGCCGGCCGCTTACGACGCTTTCCCGGATCTTCTCCCGAAGGCCGTCTTCCGGGATGATCTCCACCGCACCCCGGGAAAGAAGACGGAACTGCCGCTCCACCTCGGCCCGAACCGCCGGATCGTCCCGGTGGGCGTTCACCGCCGCCGACCGCTTTGCTTCGCCCGGTTGGACCGCATCCATCGCCTTCACTCCTTCGCTCCTCTCAGTATAGCCCGAGCCGGCCTTTCCTGCAATCCAAGGGGCGCTATGCTATAATAGGCCCGAATTCAAGGGGGGTCGATCATGGCGGCCGAACGTTCGAAAAAAAAGACACCTGCCGGAAGTCTCATGCCGGCGCTCCGCCTTCTCCTGCTCGCCTTCGTCGGCCTCGCCTTCCTCGCCGCCGGCACCGTCCTCGGCTTTATCGCCTCCGTGCTCAAGGACCAGCGGGTCTTAAGCTACGACGACATCAAGCAGGCGATCGCCCCGGAAGCCTTCTCCAGTTTCGCCTACTACCGGGACGGCACCCTCATCGGGCGCCTGCCCGGCGCCGAATACCTCCAGTACGTCACCCTCGATCAGATCTCGCCGTACGTCATCCAGGCCCTCATCAGCACCGAGGACAAGGGCTTTTATCGCCATCCCGGCGTGAGCCTTCGCGGCACGATGCGGGCGATCCTGCAGCAGATCACCGGAAGCGACGTCCAGACCGGCGGCTCGACCCTGACCCAGCAGCTCGTCAAACAGACGCTCCTCGAAGACCTCTACCGGGAAGAGCTGAGCGGCAAAGTCAAAGGCGACGCCCTAAAGCGCCTCAAATACCGCCGTAAGCTGAACGAAATCCTTCTCGCCCTCCGCGTCGAGCGGGTGCTCACCAAAGACCAGATCCTTGAAGCGTACCTGAACCGGGTCTACTTCGGTAAAAGCAAGGACGGCACGAATCTCTACGGCATCCAGGCGGCCGCCAAAGGGTACTTCGGCATCGATGCCAAAGACTTAAACCTCGCCCAGGCCGCCTACCTCGTCGGCATGCTCCAGGGACCGGCCAAATACCTCCCCTACAACGACGAGACCTACCGGGACGGCCTGGAGCGGATGAAGCTCGTCCTCGGGGAGATGGAAAAAGACGGGAAAATTACGCCGGCGGAGCGGGAGACGGCCCTCGCCTTCGACATCCGGGCCCACCTCGTCCAGCGATCGGACACCGCCTATGCCCGTTCGCCGTACCTCCTCTACGCCATCATCGACGCCGCCGCCGAAGCCCTCGCCGAAGACGACCTCCGAGCGCAGGGGATCGACCCCGATCGCCGGGACGACCCCGACGTCCGGCCCCTCTGGCAGGAACTGCTCGAGAAGCGGGAGCGGGACGTCCTCACCAAAGGCTACCACATCACGACGACGATCGACAAAACCCTCTTCGACGCCTTCGAGGCGATCGCCCGGGACGACAACAACTTCTGGACGAATCCGCCCGCCTACACCGCCGCCAACGGCAAGCGCGTCGACCATCCCGTGCAGCAAGTCGGCGCCGTCCTCATCGACAACCGGACCGGCGCCATCCTCGCCTTCATCGGCGGCCGCGATTTCAAAAAAAGCAAGATCAATTTCGCCTTCGAACCCCGCTCCCCCGGCTCGGCGGCAAAGCCCGTCCTCGCCTACGCCCCGGCCCTCGAAGAGGGGGTGCTCCTGAGCCCGGACGTCTTCGTCGACGACGCGCCGATCGTCCTCGCGGACGGCGGAAAGGAGTTTGCTCCGGCCAACTACGATCGCCGGTTCCACGGCCTCGTGCCGGCGCGGCAGGCCCTCGCCCAATCGTACAACATCCCCGCGATCAAGCTCTCCCTCGCCGTCGGCCTGCCGAAGGTCATCGACTACGGCCGGCGCATGGGGCTTCAGCACCTCGTCCCGGGCGATGAACACTCGGCGACCGCCGCCATCGGCGGGCTTGCGCACGGCACGAGCGTCGCCGAACTCACCCAGGCGTACAGCGTCTTCCCGAACGGCGGCAAACTCATCCCGAGCTACATGATCGAGCGGATCGCCGACGGCCAGGGCCGGACGATCTACCAGCACGAGCGGCGGGAAATCCCGGTCTTAAGCGAAGAGACCGCGTATTTGATGAACGACATGCTGACGAGCGTCATGACCTCCGGCACCGGCGCGAGCATTCGGCAGGCGATGGAGCGGGCCCACGGCCGCCGGGCCCTCGCCGGGAAAACCGGCACCTCGGACAACTACGAAGACATCTGGTTCGTCGGCTACACCCCGACCCTTACCCTCGGCGTCTGGACCGGCTTTGAAGTCAAAGGGATGAAGCTCGGGGGCTACCCGCCCAAAAACGCCCGCACCCTCTGGCCGATCCTCATGAACAAAGTGCTCGAGCTCAAGCCCGAGCTCTCGCCGAAAGACGCCGCCTTCCCGAAGGCGAAGGAGATCGTCCAGATGAGCGCCTGCGTCGTCTCCGGCAAGCTCCCGACCGACGCCTGCCGGGAAGGCGGCTGGGTGAAGACGATCGCCTTCAACAAAAAATACCTCCCGACCGTGCCGGACGACCGCGTCCAGAAGGCCCGAATCGTCGTCGTGAACGGAAAAAACTACATCGCCCTGGACTCGACGCCGGACGACCTCGTCCTGAAAAAAGTGCTGATCAAGCGGGATCCGATCCGGATCCCGAAAAACCCCCGGCCCGGGGTGAGCTACACCGTTCCCGACGCCGACCTCACCCTGCCGACGGAACTCGACCCCCGGAAACTCCTCCCGGATCCGCCGTCGGCGCCCAAAGGCCTTACGGCGTCGTACGACGACGCGACGCGGACCGTCACCTTAAGCTGGCAGCCCAACCCGGAAGGCGATATCGCCGGCTACCGCATCTACCGCCGGACGCTCACCGGGATGGAACACGTCGGAAGCGTCATGAGCCACCTGCCGACGACGTTCAGCGAGTCCCTCGGCGATCCGTTCGTCGTCTACACCGTCACCGCCGTCGACATCGGCGGCCGCGAATCGCCGCCGGCCCAGGACGTAAGCCCCTTCGGCGCGCCGGCCGACGTCCGGAAGGCGCCGAGCCCGCCGAAAGGCTTAAAGGCCGTCCGAACCGACACCGGCGTCGTCCTCACCTGGGACCCGAACCCCGAACGGGAGCGGGTCGAGCGCTACCATATCTACTACGCGCCGGACAAAGAAGGGCCGTTTGAGCGCATCGGCACGACGGACACGCCGTATTTCGAGGTTCTGACCTTTGCTGACGACGGCTACTACGCCGTCTCCGCCGAAAACGCCCTCGGAGAATCCGACCGCTCTATCGCGGTGCAGCCGAAGCCGAAAAACGGCCAAGCGCCCCCGCCGTCCCCCGTCCTCCCCGGCGACCAAAACGGCGCCGGCGAAGGCGGCGGGAACGGGACCGACGGCACCGGCGCGCCGGCGAACGAATCGCCGCCGAAGAACGACAAGGGGCCGACCGGCCTCATCTCGCCGGACGGGGGCGTCACCGCCTCCCCGGTCGGAAGCGTCCCCCTTTCGACACCGATGGACAAGAAGAAGAAAAAAGATTCGCCGGACCGTCCGTAGACCTCACCCGGCGGGTCGGCCACCGCTTTATTCGCAGGCCCCCTCGCGCAAACCGCCACCCCCTATCGCGGATCACCCCTCTAGGCGCTGACCCGTTTTTCCGTTCGCAGCCGACCCCGCCCCCGCCCATCGACGGCCGAAGAAGGCGCGGTGCCGGCAGATTCTGCTCCAATCTTCACGATCGGAAAAATCACCGGCCCGGAAGGAGGCCTCCCGGGCCGGTTTTGCATATTTTACATGTTGACGCCGGCACACCGACGGGATATAATTGCTGATGCGTAGCCGAACAAAGGCGGCAGAGCAATCCATGCAGGTGAAGTGCTCATGCGGGTGGAGTTCCATGCGGGTGTAGTTCAATGGTAGAACTCCAGCTTCCCAAGCTGGCGGCGGGGGTTCGATTCCCCTCACCCGCTCCATAAAGAAGCCAGGAATGACGCCGGTTGCCGGCGTTTTTTTGTATCTCATCACGATCGTTCCCGCGACCGGTCGTCAACCCGCCAGTAAAGCCAAGCGATTTTCACCTCTACCGTCTGCCGCAGCACGGAGCTTCCCTGTTCCTCCGCGATTTCATGCAGAACGCGCGCCACCCTCTCCTCCAGCCCCGTCTCATTCATCGACTGAAAACGCAGAAACAGCGAAAATCGCTCGCTCGCCTCCTCGATCGAAAACTGCTGTTCCCACCGATCGTCGATGAAATGGACGGTGGGGTAATACCCATCAAGCCAGAGGAGGTTGAACGCCGCGTAAATTCGGTTCATCGGCGCCCCCTCCGACGGCAGGCCGAGCGCTTGCCGGAGGCGCCGGAGGATCGGATCGCGCCGGGCAACAAAACCGCTTAAAAAGCACGCCTTCCGACACACCTGCATCATTTTGTAAAAGGCATTCACGTTGCGGATCGCCGGCGTCATCGAGGCAAACACCAGGTCGAACGTCCGTTCCCACCCCCGGGAATGGACGTCGATCTCTTCCCATGCGGCGACCTCAAACGCGGTCCGATCGCTCACCCCGAACCGTACGGCGTTCGCCTTCGCATGGGCGATCATATCCGCTGCGATGTCGATGCCGGTGACGCGATGGCCCGCTTCGGCAAAAGGGACGGCGAACGTCCCAGGGCCGCAACCGATGTCGAGGATGGACGCCTGTCCTTCAAACGCCCCGAGGTCCTTGAGCCAGCCGTACAGACGTTCAAAACGCCTGCGATGGCGGTCGTCGTTCAGCTGTTCGCTGAACGCCTTGGCCCGCCGGTTCCAGAACGCCTGCTGGATTTCATATCGGGGCCCGGGATCTTCCCACAGGTCGATAAAATGGCGATAAAGGTTGTCCGGTGCTGGAGCATGCATTTTCGTTGTCCCTTTCCATTGTATTTTCGCTCATCCCGCCGGTGCGGCCGATGAGTTTCGCCAAACCAGCATGCCGGTGATCTCATCGGCGATGAGTTGGCGCACGGGACCGGACAAGGCGCGGGCGATGCACACCCGCTGCCGTTCGCCTCCGGGGACTGCGTGGGGATATCGGCGCAACCAGGACGGGTGAACGATCAGGCGCTCCAGCAAATTCCGATCGATTTCCTCGGCCTCTTCCAGCACCTGCCGGAGCTTCCAGCGCGGGTTCACGGCGCGCCCGGGTGCTGATGGATCATCGGAACCGGCCGGAAACCCGCGGGCAAAATCGGACGGCCGCCCCGGAGGACGGCCCCCTCAACCGGCCTGAGGGAACCGGCAAACAGCCGACCGAGCGTCCACATCGACTCGTCGTTTAACCTTTCGCCGGGAACAAAGCGCCCGGCCGATCAGCCGAGCAGCTTCAAAAACTCTCGCATGAATCCGGGGAGATCCGGCCAGGCGTGCCCGGAGACGAGGTTGCCGTCGACGTGGAGTCCGGCGTCGACGTAGGTGGCACCGAGGTTTTCGACGTCCGGACGGCAGGCGGTGTAGGCGGTCATCTGGCGCCCTTCAAGGGGCGGCTTGGCCGCGGCGAGAACGAGAACGGCGTGACAGATGGCGCCGACGGGCTTGTTCGCTTCGAAAAAGTGCCGGACGATGGCGGGCACGTGGGGGTCGAGGCGGATATACTCCGGCGCCCGGCCGCCGGGGATGATGAGCCCGTCGTATTCTTCCGGCCGGACTTCAGAGAACGGCAGGTGCGCCTCCAGCCGATAGCCGACTTTTTCGGTGTAGGTGTCCCATCCCTCGAAGTCGTGAACGACGGTGTGGAGCACCTTTTTGCTCGGGGCGGCGATGACGGCCTCATGGCCGGCTTCGAGCAGGCGGAAATACGGATAGTAGACTTCCAGTGCCTCGACGGCATCACCGGCGAGGATCAGCACCTTCTTGCTCATCCTGCTCCCCCTTTTTTGATGGTTTCACCTCCGTTATATCCGAAAGGAAAAGAACGCGTCAAGCTTTGGGGGACCCATCTGGCCGGCGATGCCGAGAGGCGCCGGCGCCTCCGCCGCTTGCCGGCCGGGCGGCATCGAGCCGTCCGAAAAACGTCGAGCGCACGACCCGAAACGGTTTGAAATTTTGGTCAAAAAGATCCGAAGCGATCCGAAATTCTCGCCAAGAAAGGATGGGGAACGATGGCAAGCGGAGAAAAGAAAGGCGAAAAGAAGGTGGCGATTTTGACCGGGGCGTCCCGCGGCATCGGCCTCGCGGTCGCCCGGCGAATGGCGGAGGAAGGGTATCGGCTTATTCTCAACAGCCGTGAGCCGGAACGGGCCCTGGCTTCCGTCTCGGCGGGGGCGGAGATCGTGCCGGTGGCCGGCGATCTCGGAGCGCCGGAGACGGTGGCGCGGCTTATCGAGGCGGCCGAAAGGTTCGGGCGGCTGGACGCGCTTTTGATCAACCACGGCGGACCGCCGATCAAACCGCTGGTCGACGTGACGGACGAAGAATGGGAGCGCTTCTTCCGGCTGATGGTGCTGGGACCGGTGCGCCTGCTTCGGGGAGCGCTGCCGCTTATCCGTCGGGCCGGCGGCGGAAACGTCGTCGCCGTCGGCTCCTACACGGTCAAGGAGCCGCAGCCGGGCATCGTTTTGTCCAACGCGCTCCGGGCGGCGCTGGTAAACGCGCTGAAGACGGCGGCGCTGGAGCACGGGCCGGAGAATGTGCGCATTAACATCGTATCGCCGGGTTTTATCCTTACCGACCGGGTGCGGGAATGGAATGAAAGCTATGCCCGTCAAGCGGGGATGACGCCGGAAGACATCGAACGGCGCACGGTGGAGCGGATTCCCCTCCGGCGCTACGGCCGGCCGGAAGAGATCGCGGAAGTAATCGTGTTTTTGTTGACGAAAAACACGTACATGAGCGGGCAGCAGCTCCTGGTGGACGGCGCTCGAACCGTGGCGCTTTGACTTTTTTCCCCGGAATGAATTCCGGGGCTTTTGCCGGATGGTTCCCGTAACGAACAGGACCGATGCGATGGCTTGCGACCGTCCGGCGTTTGAAAGCCGCTTGTTTACGTTTGGCACACCCTCGTCTGACAAGGCGCCGTTTCGACTTGAAAAGTGACATGGTCGATACAAAACGCCTCGCGAACGTGCCGCGCGGCTTCCCGCAAGACGGTTTGCGCATCCGCGTCTTCGTGGACGATGAGGTGGCAGGATAAAGCATCAAAATCGGGAGCGATCGTCCAGATGTGCAGGTCATGGACGTCCACCACGTTGGGAAGGCTCCGCAGCGCCTCTTCTACCCGTCTTTTTGACACGGTCCGGGGGGCACCTTCCATCAGGATGCGCACGGCGGAGGCGAGGACACCCCAGGCGCTCCTTGCGATCAAGGCCGATGTGACCACACTGATAAGCGGGTCGGCCTCGTACCACGAAAATGCATACATGAGGAACCCCGCGACGATCGCCCCCGCCGAACCCAGCAAGTCCCCGATCACATGCAAATATGCGCTCCGCACGTTCAAGTTGCCGTGCACATCCCCCTTGCGCTTCAGCCACCACGCACTCGTTGCATTGGCGAAAAGTCCGATCGCCGCGATGGCCATCATCGGACCGCCGGCCACCTCAGGCGGGTTGCGAAAGCGCTCGACCGCTTCCCATACGACCCAGCCCGCAACTCCCATCAGGGTGAAGCCGTTGAGAAGCGCGGCAAGCACCTCGACCCGGGAGTAGCCGTAGGTCATGCCCGGGGAGACCGGTCGCGCGGCCAAGAGAAGGGCAAGCAAGCTTAGGGCGAGCGATCCGGCATCGCTCAGCATGTGCCCGGCATCGGAGATGAGGGCCAAAGAACGGAGCCACCAACCTCCGATGAACTCCAAAAGCATGATCGAAACGGTGATCCCCAGAGCCGCGGCGAGGGCCCGCCGGTTGTTTGGCCGTCCTGTTTCCGCCCTGTGGGAATGTCCATGAGGATGGGAATGCATGCCACCTTCCTCCTTAATCATGCGCCAAATGCGCGAGCCCTTGAACGAGCAGCGTCAGCACACGGTCATCGTCACACGAATAGAAAAGCGACTTTCCCTGCCGGCGATATCGAACCAGACGCAAGGAGCGGAGAAAAGCGAGCCGGTGAGAAACGGCGGATCGGGAGAGTTCCAGCGCTTCGGCGAGCTCCGTGACGGAACGTTCTTCCTGGGCCAAAAGAGGCAAGATGCGGACGCGCGTCGGATCGGCCAGCGCCTTAAACGTATGCGCGACGCGTTTTGCTGTTTCCCCCGAGAGAGGAGCGAAATCTCCTCCGATCATAAGCGCCACCCACCGGAATTTTGATTCTACATTGTCTTCTTCGCCGTGACAAGCCCATTTGGCGACGCCTTCGTCCCGGCAGATCGCTTCTTCAGCAAAAGGCAGCAAAAGGGCCGATGCCGCCGCATGCGAAGCCGATGGCCCTGCGCGAAGCGCTTCGCCGGCTCGCTCAGGAGCTCAGGAACTTGGCCGGAAGGGGGACGAGCTGGTCCGGGCATTGGGCCTGGATGGGGGAGCGGCTGCCTTGCGGCTCCTGGGGGCCGTACTCGAGGAGCAGCAAGAGGAGGGGATGGCGTCTCGAAAGGATTTCCGTCCCGAATCGATGACCCGGCTTGCGCCGGCCCCAGGCTCGTTTTCCGAGGCAGCCACCCTGAGAAGGAGGCATGACTTTTGACATCATCCCCCCGAAGGGGAGCCCGTTTACGCCCCTTGACGGGACGTGACCCGAAGCGTAATGAACGCAATCTCCGGTGGGCAAAAGAGGCGAAACGGAACTCCGCTCGTTCCAAGGCCGCAGTTCGTGTAGACGTAAGTTTTGCCGCTTGATACCGGCCTTAGCCCCGACGGATACTTTTTTCCGAGCGGCGGAAGCCACAACGGACCGATTCCCGGAAGCCTGATTTGCCCGCAGTGGCTGTGCCCGGAAAGCTGAAGCGGAAGGTTGTGTTCCGCCGACCGATCCGCAAAATCCGGGGTATGGACGAGAAGCAGTACAAAGTCCTCCGACGGAATCGACGACATCGCTTCGGCCAGCTTCGGTTCCCCGACCAGCGGGTCATCCAGTCCGACGAGCCAGAAGCTACGCCCGTTTCTCGTCAAGCGAATGCTTTCATTGACAAGCAGTCTGATCCCGTCGGCGGATAACGTATTCCGGAGCGTTGACCGCTCAAAGGCATGATCGTGATTGCCCAGGACGGCATAGACCCCCAGAGGAGCGTGAAGGCCCTTTAAAATGGAAGTTTCGCTCAGCTGCGGATCGGCCGTGTGATCGAGCAGATCTCCGGTAAAGACGATCAATTCTGCATTAAGGGCGCGAACAAGCGCCGTTACGTCTTCTACGGCCCGGATGTTCGTGTACAACCCGAAACCATAGTGGAGATCGCTGAGGTGAGCGATGGTCAGACCGTCAAGCTCCGGCGGCATATTCGGAAGAGTAACTTCAACCTGCTTTACGGTCACCCGCTGCGAAGCCCGGGCCGATATTAAGATAAAAGACAGGGGAAGAATAAGGATTAAAAGAACAAAAAAAGCGATCGCTAAGATAAACTTTCGCCGGGTCACCGCCACCCTTTCTTTCCCCCCATACCGCTTCGCCATACGGAGAAGCCCTTCTTTCGCCTCGAGTTTGTTTAAAAGGCGGGTGAATTAAGTCCGCTGAACGAGCCCTGCGGCGATGCACGGACCCATCCCATGGCGCATGGCTTTCTCAAAAATGCCGTGCCTGCGCCAACGTTTCCGTGTTTTGACCACGGTCGTGCAATCCGGAATGAAACCATTTGGGTTGATGGGAAGTCCATCGTCGAGGCCGCATGTTTGAATCTCCTTTTTGAGAAAGGGATGCTTGCTTTGATTGAATGAATTCGATCCATCGGTCCGGTTTTCCTTCAAGTGAAGGGGTTTTACCGGCCTTTTGGCCCGAGCGAAGCAAAGGGGGTGGTGAAGAGAACCGGAGCCGGAGAGGTCTTTGCCTACCGAACGTTGACACGCACTTGACGGAATGCCGCGGTTTACTTTGTTCCGGCGATCCGCTACAATGAAGCTGACGCGACAGGTGTAAAGTCCGGTGCCGTTTTGCGCCAGGATCGGGAGGCCGGTACTTCCGGTCGCTTTTCCGAGCCGCTCGGAAAGGACGGGACCGGTCGATCGACGCGGCGGCCTCAGAAAGCGGCGGCCACCAAAGCGAGGGCATCCGAAAAAAGGGGGGCTTCGATGCCAGTCGGGATGCTTGGACTTCTTGCCTACCTCGTCTTCCTCGTCGCCGGCCTCGCCGGGCTGGCCGTCCTGTTCGTCCGCCGGGCGCCTTGCCTCGGCGGAACCTGCCCGACCCTGCCGTCCCGTGAAAAAAAGGCGTCCGCCCCGGAAGCCGAAAGCATCCCCGCCTCCATGCCGGCCGCTTTGCCGGAAAGGCCGCCCGGTTCGGCCTCCCTTCAGGCGACCGTCGGGCGGGGCGATCGGGACGATCCGCTCCGGCGAAAAAGCCCGGCCCATTCCGCGGCGCTTCGGGCGGGCTGCGATCGGTCGGTCGCCGGAAAGGAGGGACGGCCATGAGCGCCCGCATTGGCGCGGGGCCGGGTGACGTCTTCGGCGCCCCAAAGGAAACGCCGTTTTACGCCCGACGCGAATGGCGCCTCGGCGCCCTTGGCTTCATGGTGGACGCCTTTGACGTCGCGCTGTTTTCGTTCGTGCTGGCGCTTTTGGCCGCCGACTGGGGCCTCGGTCCGGCGGAGCGGGGGCTCCTCGGGAGCGCCAACTCCCTCGGCATGGCCGTCGGCGCCCTCCTGGCCGGCCACATCGCCGACCGCTGGGGCCGCCGCCTCGTGTTCATGGGGACGCTCCTTCTCTTTTCCCTCGGCACGATGCTGAGCGCCCTCGCCCTCGGCTTCGGCATGATGCTCGCCTTTCGCTTTTTCATCGGCCTCGGCCTCGGCGGAGAGCTTCCGATCGCCGCGACGTACGTCTCGGAGACGGCGCCGCCGCGCGAGCGGGCGCGGGCGGTGGTGATGGCGGAAAGCTTTTGGGCGATCGGCTGGCTCCTCGCGGCGCTCCTCGCCCATTTCATCATGGCGGGGCACGGCTGGCGGGCGGGCCTCCTTTTGGGCGGACTCCCGGCGCTCCTCATCCTTTATGCCCGCCGGAACCTGCCGGAGTCGAAGGCGTTCCTTCACCTCAAAACCGATCGCCGAAAAGGACGCGACGGCGGCGGGTGGGACCGGGCGGCCGACGGACGGCCGACCGCGGACGCCGGGGCGGTGTCGGCCGGGCAGCTGTTCGACCCGGAGCATCGCCGCGGAACCGTCACCCTCTGGACGCTCTGGTGGGCGATCAACTTTGCCTACTACGGGATGTTCCTCTGGCTGCCGAGCCTGATGATGGCCCGCGGCTTTGACGTCGTCCAGAGCTTCGAATACGTCCTCTGGATGACCGTCGCCCAGCTTCCCGGATATCTCTCGGCCGCCTGGCTCATCGAACGCATCGGCCGCCGCCCGGTGCTCGCCTTCTACCTCCTTGGAACGGCCGTCGCCGCCTACGGCTTCGGGCAGGCGTCTTCGATCGCGGCGCTCCTCGGCTTCGGCGCGGCGCTCAACTTCTTCAACCTCGGCGCCTGGGGAGCGCTGTACGCCTATACGCCGGAACTCTACCCGACGGCCCTTCGCGCCCGCGGCGCCGGAACGGCGGCGGCGATCGGGCGGCTCGGGGCGATCGTCGCGCCGTATGCGGTCGGATGGCTTCTCGGCCGTGGTTTCACCCAGGCCGGCGTGTTCTGGCTGTTCGTGACGGTGCTCCTTTTGGCCGTCGTCACGCTCCTCCTCCTGGGGCCGGAAACGAAATCCCGAGCGACGCGAGGCGAAGCGTAAGGCGCGAAAAAACCCCGAAGCAAAGCAGAAGGCCCGAAGAGCGAAGCGAACGGTCCCGTTTCGGTCCCGGAAGAAACAGAAAGCACCTCCGGCGGAGTGCGGAGGTGCTTTCACGATCTTATGGTCCCTCATCTCATAGCCCCTGAGCGTCAGGCACGGCGGCCGACACTTGGGACGCCACCGCCGTCACGCCTCCGGCCCACCTGCCGATTCCGGAGCGGCGACGATGCAGCCGCGTCCCTGAACGCCGATCATCAACACCTTTCCGTCCGAAACGAGCACCGGGACGGTTCGGCCTCCGGTCAAGGCGATCATGCGGCGGAGCGCGTCCTCATCGTCCTCCACGTCGTATTCCACGTAGGCTTCGCCGTCCAGATCGAGCGATTCACGGAGCTCCCGCGTATACGGACACCCCTTCGTGCCGTAGAGCTCCAGCATCCCTTACTCCACCTGGTTCGGAAAACCTACCTGAATTGAATTCAGGCAGGGACCCCGCCGAACCAGGCGTTCACCTCCTTTCGGAAATCGGGGTCTGGGCCCGGGCGTCCCACCCGGTGTGCTCACGGGAAGGTCTTCCTTCCCCGTCTCCCGGTCTCGTCTGCACGGCCGGACGGAGTGCGTTGCACCCGCAGAACGGAGGGCGCCGGGGGAGAGGCGGCGAGAACCGCCGCCGCAAGCACCGATCTGTCAGATTCGCCCTGCCGGGTTTGTCCGAACTCCCGGCGAAACGGGGTTACCGGAAGGCCAAAGCAAGCGTTTTGAGTTCGCGCCAGCAGGAGAAGAAACTCTCTTGTTGCCAGCGGGCAAGCCCGTTGTGCAGAAGAAGCTTCGTCTCCAGCGCCTGAAGCGCGGCCTCGACCTTCCGGGTCATCCCGGTTCCTTCCCTCGGTCGGAGATCACCCGTCGGTTTCAGCCGTTCTTTCACCCGAAGCACGAAGTCCCGAACTTCGCGCGTGATGCGCTCCCTAAAACCCATGGCCCGCCTGCCGATGACCAGGGCCGCGGCACCGTGAACGGGAACGCCGTATTTCTTTTCGTACTTGAGCCGGCCGATGGTGGAGGTGTGCTGGGGCGGGACGGGTTTGTACCCCACGTTCTCTTTGATCGCCCGCCGCAGGATCGCCATCCCGATCGCCGCATAGGGAAACTGGGAAGCCATGCGGTTGAAGGCCTTCTCCGTGTCCAGCCTCCCTTGACTGAAGCTCAGGGATTCCATCG
>NZ_JXBB01000010.1 GCF_001653195.1 Hydrogenibacillus schlegelii | reverse complement strand
GGACGAGTTCGGTCGTGAGCTTGTGGAGGAAGTCCAGCCGGATGTTTCGAATCCGGCGGTGGAGTCTGGCGATCTCGAGACGCGTCTTTTCGTAGTTCTTCGTCCGTTCGATGAGCCTTCCCTTTTCTTCGTCCCTCACACCGCGGCGGGAAAGCTTTCGCTGAAGTCTTCTCAGACGTTTGAGCGCGCGCCGCAGAGGTCTCGGAGCATCGGTCTTTCGGATCGCCCCCGTTTCATCCGCCAGCGTCGTAAAGCTTTTCAGGCCGGCGTCGATCCCCGCCGCCGGCCCCTTCGGCGGAGGGGGATCGGGAATCTCTTCTTCCACCGTGAGGCTCACAAACCACCGATCGGCCTCCCGGCTTACGGTGGCGTGGAGGATGCGACCCTGGGGAAGATGCGCGCGCACCACACCGCCCTTCTTCCGGCGGATCGGTTTTTCCTTGAGGCGTACCGCACCGATCCGGGGCAGCACGATGTGCCGCGCTTTTCCGGGATGGCGAGGGTCTAGTCCGTCCAGAAGAAGGCGAATCGTGCCGGAACTGTTATCCAGCCG
Source organism: Hydrogenibacillus schlegelii (assembly GCF_001653195.1). Classification (GTDB taxonomy): domain Bacteria; phylum Bacillota; class Bacilli; order Thermicanales; family DSM-22653; genus Hydrogenibacillus; species Hydrogenibacillus schlegelii. The sequence goes on along the minus strand of NZ_JXBB01000010.1, from coordinate 40,710 downwards.
GAAGCTGTCCCGCCGGTCGTGCTTGCGCCGGAACTTCGGATGGCCGACCTTCCGGCCGGTCTTCCGCCCGCGAAAGAAGTTTTGGAACGCCTTTTCCAGATCCCGAAGCGCTTCCTGCGGCGCCCATTTGGACACTTCATACATCCACGGGAAGTCCGTCTTCTTGAGGCGGTTCAGTTCCCGGTGGAGTTCGATCGCATTTGTCGTGCGGCCTTCTTTTTCGTAGATCTCGATCCATCGCGCGAGGCCCCAGTTGTAGGCGAAGCGGGCGGCCCCGGCGTGCTTGGCGAGAAGGATGCGTTGTTCCGTGTTGGGATCGAGTTCGTACCGGTAAGCTCTATGGATCTTCATGCCGAAGCACCTCCGGCGCCTTTTTTGCCCGGCGTTTCGCGGAACGCCTGCCGTACAGACGGGCGGCCGGAGACGTGAGGACCTCGGTCATATCGCGCACTAGGTCGTCCTCCTCTCTTTCTTCGACCACCAGAAGGCGCCGTCCCTGTGCCCGAAGGGCCGCTTCGATGGACTCGAAACCAAAGCGTGCCAGGCGATCCCGGTGTTCGACGACAATCGTCGCGACGTTCGGGTCAGTAAGGAGCTTCACGCGTTCCCTCCGCTTGCCGTTCAAACCGGACCCGATCTCCTTGACCGTCTTTCCGACCGAAAGGCCCTTGGCATTGGCAAACTCTCAAAGCCTCACCACCTGCCGCTTAAGATCTGCCTTCTGGTCGGAAGATGACACCCGGGTGTAAAGGGCGACGAGGCCTTCCCTGGGTGCTTCGGGTTCGTGGACGAGGATCGTGCCCGAGGGGGTGATTTCGAACGGCACGGGCATTGTGTCTTCCCGCACCCAGCGCCAAGCTGTCTTGTAGGTGATGCCGCGCTTTCTTGCCCATTCGCTCAGCTTCATGGGTATATTTACTTGAGAAAGGAATAAAGGTCAATTGTATTTTAAGCTGCTGGCAACCCTCGAATTTATTCGGGGAGGACGTCCCATCAGAGAGACGGTCCTTTCGGCTTCTTCGCCTTCAGAGATACTTTGCCGGCGATCTCAAGCCGCAAGCGGAGCTCCTCTTTTACCCTCTCCGCCACCAGCAGGGAGAACGGCTCCAGGTCTCCGCTTACAGAAGCGTCTTCAAGGGTGTCCAGGTACCTCTCCCGGTCTTCTTTCCGAATCACCGCCGGAGGATAGCCATCGGACAAGAGGGAAAAATTCATGAGCAGCCGTGCCGTCCGCCCGTTGCCGTCCGTGAAGGGATGGATGAAAACGAATCGCCAGTGAAGCCACGCCGCCAGCACGACCGGGTGCTCCTTCTCCTTGCGGGCGGTGTACTGTTCAATCATGCTCCGCACGAGATCAGGGACGTCCCACGCGGGCGGGGGCACGTGACGGCTGCCGGCAATCCGCCTTCCTCCCCTGCGGTACCTCCCGGCTTCCTCGGGCAGGGTGGATTTCAGGACCAGTCTGTTAAGTTCCCGGATCAGTCCCTCAGAGAGGGGCTGTTTCTCACGAACGACGCTTTCCATCCACTCGATGGCGTCCCGATGATCCACAACCTCCAGATGTTCCCGCAGCGTTTTTCCGCCGATGGTAAGCCCATCGAGCAGGACAAGGCGCGTCTCGCCAAGATCGAGGGTGTTTCCCTCCAGAGCCGTTGAGTGGTGGGTCCACTCCACCAGCAGGTACTCCCGAAGCCGCCGGGCTTCTGCGGGCGTAAGCGGCCTTGTTCGATCCAGCTCCCTCTTAAGCCGATCGACCTCGACGAGAACATTAGATAACATGGCCGCCAATTCACCACCTTGCAGGTCTTACATTCAGGGCCGTAATGTCTATTGGTGAATTAAGTCCGCTGGGTCGACCCTCTTCGCCTGACGAAGTGTGACGTCAGAACGAATAGAACCGTCAAAAATGCGGCTGCTCCCCTTGTGATCCTTTCGTCTGCCGGTTTGAGGCATACGGAACTCCCGGTCTGTGGGCGCTTCCGCCCATACCGGCTTCATCGTTTGAGATTCTGCACCACAGCCGTCAGAATGGCTTCCCCAGCAACGCTTTCAAGCCACGGCTTCGAGCACGGATTAAGCCGTGCAGCTCTTTAACTTCGGCAAAAAGGCGTTCCATGACGACGCGTCGCGTCCGTTTGGCCCGGTCATGCGGTTGACCATGATCTTACTCCATTTTTGGCGTGCTTTCTCCATGACGAGTTCCGGATCGACGGCCGGACGGCCGGTGCGTTCCGAATCAAGCGGGGTGATCTACTCATGGATCGCAGAGAAGTCCCATTTGGATTGACGGGAAGTCAATCGTTGAGGCGGCAGGTTTGAATCTCCTTTTTGAGAAAGGGATGCTCGCTTTGATTGAATGAATTCGATCCATAGGTCCGGTTTTCCTTCAAAACGAAGAGGTTTTTCACCGGCCGTTTAGAATGAGGCAAGAAACAGCGTTCGTTTCTTTCGCTGGTATTCGCAAATGTTCTTGACATTTGAGGCCACCTGGTATAAGCTGGTACCGGGTGGTATCTCAATGAAACTCTACTCCATCGGCGAATTCGCCCGGCTTCTGGGCGTCAGCGTCTCGACCCTCCGCAACTGGGACAAAGAGGGGAGGCTCAAACCCCTCCGGACGCCGACCGGAAAACGGCGGTACACGGAAGAGATGCTCTTTCAGGCGCTGGGGATGAAACGGGCGGAACGGCCCAAGAAGACGGTCCTGTACGCCCGCGTCTCCTCGGCCGGGCAGAAAAACGATCTGGAAACCCAGACCGAATTCCTCCGGCAGTTTGCCGTCTCCCGCGGATACGGCGTCGATGAGGTCATTGCGGACATCGGCTCGGCGCTCAATGACCGGCGGAAAGGCTTCATGCGCCTCGTCTCCATGGTGCTGCGGGGAGAGGTGGAACGGGTCGTCATTGCCGACAAAGATCGACTTGTTCGGTTCGGCTTCGAGTTTTTCGAGGACCTGTTCGCCAAATACGGGGCGGAGATCGTCGTCGTCCACCGGGACGAAAAGGCGGCGCCGGCGCAGGAACTGGCGGAAGATCTGGTGCGCATCGTCCGGCATTTCGCCGCCCGGCTGTACGGGAGCCGGTCGTACCGGGCGCGAAAGCTCGTGCGGACGGTCAGGGAGGCCCTGGGCGATGAAGCGAACCGTTCGGCGGAGGAGTCTTCCGCTGAACCGAAGAAAGCGGGAAACCCTAAAGCGGACGATTGAGGCCTATGCCCGGCAGAAGGACGCCTTTTTCGTCCGGTACGCGCATCTCGCCTTCCTCCCTTATCTGGGACCGGGCGGCCGCCGGGCGCTTCGAGACGTGCTCGTCCGGGCCGGCTTCAAAAGTCCTTACGGCCTTCAGGCCCGCCTGTGGACGCTGGCGCTGGAAGATGCGCTCCTGACGTCTCACCCGGCCGCGGGTCAAAACCGCATCGGTACGTTGTGCAAAACTCCCCGGGCTCCCGGAAGCCAAATGAAGAAAGGAAAGAACGCAAATGAACCCTTTCACGGTCGGGCTTGTACAGTTTGGCGTCGATCGGGCCAAGGAACGGAACTTGGAAAAAATAAGAAATCTAATGTCGGGCAAACGAGATGCGGAACTTATCGTGCTTCCGGAGTATGTCAATTTCAACTTGGAACACCTGTCTCCTGAAGAAGCGTTTCAACTGGCCGATTCTTTGGACGGGGCATATATGACGTCGCTTCAAGAGATGGCCAAGACCCATAAAGTTTACTTGGTCGGGGCGTTGCTCACGAAAAGCCCGTATCCGCCTAAAGTGTATAACACCGCATTCCTCATTCGGCCGGACGGTCATCTCTTGGCAACCTATAGAAAAATTCATTTATATGATGCCTATCATTACAAGGAGTCCGAATATGTGATGCCCGGAAATGAGAAGCCTCGTGTGATCGATATCGGCAAAACGAAGGTCGTTCTTTCGATCTGCTTTGATCTTCGATTTCCCGAGCTGTATCGAACGGCGGCGCTAGAAGGGGCCGAACTGTTTCTCACCCCCGCGGCGTGGTATTCCGGACCGATGAAAGAAGAAACTTTGCTAACGCTGGCCAGGGCGAGAGCGATTGAAAATACCTCGTACATGGTCATGGCCTCCCAATTCAGCAAAGTTTTTACCGGGCGATCGGCGGTCGTTGACCCTTATGGAACGGTCATGATGGATATGGGAGCGGGTGAAAAGTATGGAGAGATCACCCTCGACCTAAATGTTGTTCGGGAAAGCCGAACGATTATTCCTACTTTGACCCTTCGAAGGCCGGAAGTGTATTTTTCCCGTAATGGTGGGGCATGATCAGATCAACCAATGTTCAACTTGGAGGGATGGTTATGAACGGCGCCAAGGCCTCCTCGCCCCCCTCTCGGCTTTCGCCGGCCATTGCGACGGGCGTGATGACCGGCACGATTCTTGAATGGTATGACCTTTTTTTGTTTGCCATCGGGGGCGCCTATGTCGGAAAGGCTTTTTTCCCCTCCGACGACCCGCTGGCGGCGCTTCTGGCCGTTTATGTGACGTATGCCATCACCTTTGCCATCCGGCCGATCGGGGCCATTTTGTTCGGCTATATCGGGGATCGGCGCGGGCGAAGAGAAGCGCTGTTCTGGACGCTTTTCCTCGCCGGGATCTCGACATCCTTGATCGGTCTTATCCCTTCGTATGCGCGGTGGGGTGTGTGGGCGCCGATCGCCGTCGTCTTCCTGCGTCTTCTTATGGGCCTTGCGGTCGGCGGAGAATGGGGAGCAGCGACCAGCTACATTTACGATGCGACGAAGCGGAAAGTCGTCGCCCAGATCGTCGTGCAAAGCGGGGTGCCGGGCGGGATCATCTTGGCAGCGGTCGTGCTTTTGGGAATCGAATCCCTCCTCGGAAAAGGCCCCATGGAAGCGTGGGGTTGGCGGATCGCCTTTCTTCTCAGCATCGTCCTCGTCGGCATCGGCCTCATGTTTCGTATTCGATTCCCGGAGGCGTTCGAATACGAAGCGGCCAAAGAAGCGGCCAAAAAAGAAGCGGGTGAACTTCCCGATCCGCTGAAGACGGTGATCGTCCGCCACCCGCTTAAGACGCTCGCGGGCATTTTGCTCACGGGGGCGGTCGGCGCAGGGTTCATTTACAGCTGGACGACGCTTCCCGCAACGGCGATGGCCAAAGGCGTCATCTCCACCGACGCCTACATCAAGATCGTGCTTCTCTACGGCGTGGTCGAACTCATCGGCGTCATCTTGGGCGGGCTTTTGAGCGAAGCGTTCAGCAACCGCACCTTTGTCTATGTGGGACTTTTCGGGCTTACACTAACCGGGCTCTCGGCGGTCATTGCGCTTTCTTCACCGTGGTTCCTGGTGCTCGCGGTGGCCTTGGGCGGCCTTTCGCACGGGCTGGTGTACACCACCCAGGCGTCGTACCTGGCGGGCCTTTTCCCCACCCTGGCGCGCACGACGGGCATCAGCTTCTCCTATCAAATGGGAACGGGCTGGTGACGGGAACGACACCGATGATCACGACGTCGCTCGTCAAAGCGTACGGTTTTGCCGCGAGCGGGATTTATGTTGCGCTCCTTCTCGTTCTGGCGGCGGCGGTGGTGACGTCGATCTCCAAAAGGCCTTCAACCGGCGCGTGAGGTCGACGTCATAACTTCGAATGCGTTGAATCATGCTCCGCCTCTTGCGTCGGTTGGGATTCGGAAAGGGGCGAGGCGGACATCGCGTTCAAAATCGCGTGCCTGCCGGTATAAAGGTGGGTTCGCATGATCGATTCCGCCATGTCCGGATCGCGGGCTACGAACGCTTCGATCAGCATGCGATGTTGCCGGAGAGACGTTTTCAGTCCTTCCTCTCCATAGACTTGTAGCGTGCGGTATACAAAAGGTAAAAACGTATACCGTTCCCACAGCCCTTCCAGAAAAGCATTGGCGCCGGCTCGGGCGATGAGTCGATGAAACTGCACGTTGTTTTCGACCAGGCGGCGAAGACCGTCGTTCCACGGCATCCATCCACGACCGGCCCGGTCCAGAACCTCCTCCGCTTCCGAGAGCAGGCCTTTCAGTACGATCAGATCGGCGTCGGTGATCCGTTGAGCCGCCCGTCGGGCGGCGTAGCCTTCGATCAGCAAGCGAAGATCGTAGATATCGTATATCTCTTTTTTGTCATACTTCCTAACCACTCCGCCTCTGTTTCGCTGCAAAATGATTAATCCGTCTGCTTCCAGGAGCGTCAGCGCTTCTCGGATCGGGGTACGGCTGACGCCATAGCGGGCCGCAAGCTTTTCTTCGATCAGCCGTGCTCCCGGAGGAAGGCGCCCTTCGACGATTTCTTGCCGAAGTTCCGTATAGATAAACTGTGCCTTGTCGCCAGATTTGAGGCGAACCGTTTGTTCCCGTTTCATGAACCGCCCCCGAGACTTTAAAGTGATACGGTATTTTGAGACTTTCTAGCGAATATGAGCCAGCCCCCCGCAATCAGCGCCAGCATGGCCAAAAATCCCCACGCCCATCGGTATCCACCCGTTCGGTCGAGGATCCATCCGAAGACCGGAGGAATCAGGACGACCCCGAGTGAGCCGATGCTCAAGCTGAGGCCGCTGGCCAGTCCGGCCAGCGATTTCGGTGCGCTTTCCGCCGCTTGTACCATCCACAAACCGTTAAACCCGACCACGGTGAGCCCGAGCCATCCGACGATGAACGCGGTAAGGTAAAACGACGTTTTGGCGGGAAGCAGGGCCAGCGCCCCGTTCAACGCGAACGTTGAGACGGCGATGATCATGAGTCCTCGCCATCGATCGCCCCGAAACGCTCGATCGCTGATGAAGCCCCAGGCGACCCTTCCAACCGAGCCGCCGACTTCGGAGAGAAATAGCAGCAGGCCGGCGGCGTAAGGCGGATACCCCATGTGCTCTTGGCCATAAAAGACCACATAGGCCGTTAGGCTCATCTGCGCTCCGGTTAAAAATAGGGCGGCCAAACTGATGCCCCAAAGGGGACGGGAGCGAAAAAGGGAGAGGGTGGCCGACCAGGAAAAGGAGGGGTCAGAAGCGCGATCGAAAGGAAGACCGTGCTGACCTTTCTCTGGATCTCGGTAATGCCAGGTGGCGATGAGACCGGTGGCCAGCACCGTTAAAGCCGCGACCAGAAGCGCCGCCCGCCAGCCGGCATGAAGCGCCAGTGGGAACAAAACGATGACGGCCAGAGCCGATCCGGCCGTGACGCCCATCTGCTTCAGGCCCATGGCCGTTCCCCGCCGCTCTAGGGGGAACCAGTAAAGAATGCCCCGGTTGGACGTCGGGTGCATGGCGCCGTATCCCAGCCCGCCGATGGCCGCCAGGGCGACGATCCAGGCATAGCGATTCGTGAAGGAGGCGAGGGCAAAACTCAATCCCAGAAGCAGCGTGAGCGCGGCGAGCATCCGCCGGGAGCCGAGGCGATCGGCAAGGTATCCGCTGGGAAGGCTGGTCAGCGACTGCCCCAGGAAAACCGCCGCCGTCAGCGTGCCGACCTGCGCCTTGGTCAGGTTCAGATCTTCGGCGATCCTCGGGCCGAGCGGAGCCAGGCTGCGGCCGACAAAGGCGACCGCAATCTGGGTCACAAAGAGCCATCCCAGCATGCGCCATGGCAATCGGTGATCGTCTTTCTCTGCCGTGTTCCCCATATTTCTAGATAACGCCTTCTTCCTTTAACCTTCGCTGCTCTTCCGGCGAATACCCGAGGCGGGTAAGCACTTCCGCCGTATGGGCGCCCAGTTTCGGCCCGAGCCACCTCGTCTCTCCGGGGGTCAGGCTGAGCTTGGGCACGATGCCGGGGATCATCAGCTTCCGGCCGTCGTCCAGCGTCGCTTCTTCCAGCATTCCGCGGGCCTGATAGTGAGGATCCTGGGCGATGTCGGCGATGCTGTAGATTTTTCCCGCCGGTACTTCCGCCTCCTCCAGAACTTCCAGCACTTCGTCCAGATCGCGCGCTTCCGTCCAGGCGGCGATGGCCGCGTCGATCTCTTCGGCCCTCGGCACACGGCCGCTGTTGGTCGAAAGCGTCGGGTCGTCGGCCAGGTCGTCCCGGCCGATGGCGCGCATGAGGCGCTTGAAGATGCTGTCGGCGTTTCCGCCGATGACGACATACTGCCCGTCCCGGGTCCGGTACGTGTTCGAGGGGGTGATCCCGGGCAGAACGCTGCCCGTGCGCTCCCGCACGTGACCGAAGAGGGAATACTCCGGCAGCATGCTTTCCATCAGGCTGAACACCGCTTCATACAGGGCGACGTCCACGTACTGGCCTTTTCCTTTGTTGACGCGCAGATGATAAAGGGCCATCAGGGCGCCAATAACGCCGTAGAGGGCCGCGATGGAATCGCCGATGCTGATGCCGACCCGAACCGGCGGGCGGTCGGGGTAGCCGGTGATGTACCGGAGCCCGCCCATCGCCTCCCCGATCGAGCCGAACCCCGGACGGTTCCGGTACGGGCCGGTCTGGCCGTATCCGGAGACGCGGACCATGATCAGGTTGGGGTTGATCGCCGAAAGCGTCTCCCAGCCGAGATTCCACTTTTCCAGCGTGCCGGGCCGGAAATTTTCGATGACGATGTCTGTTTCCTTCACCAGGCGGCGGACGATCTCCTGGCCTTTTTCGGATTTCAGATCGACCGTCACCGATTTTTTGTTTCGCGCCTGAACGTACCACCACAAGGAGGTGCCGTTGTAGAGAAGCCGCCAGGTGCGAAGAGGATCCCCGCCGTACGGCGCTTCGATTTTGATCACTTCGGCGCCGAATTCGGCAAGGATGCGCGAGGCGAACGGCCCGGCGATGAGCGTCCCCAGCTCCAGCACCCGCACGCCTTCGAGAGGCGGATGGGTCTTCATTACACGTTCTGTCAAGCCGGCCCCTCCTTTCGGGCGGTTCCCTTCCTTGTGGACGCGTCGCTCACGCGGTCGCGTCGTTCACGCGACCGCGCTCTTCATTTTGAAAGAAATTCATTGGTGTACGTCTGCTGGACGTCCACGTCGGCCTTCCGGACGTCTTCGATCGACACGGAAAGCACTTTTTTCACGGCCTCCGCGCCGCTTTGGTGCATGAAGCCGTCCGGCGAAAACATCGGACGCGTATGCGACAGCGCTTCGATATACGTCTCCCGGTCGTCGCCGTAGAACTCCGGCGGCATCCGCTCGGCAATCGCCTGTGCGTCGTGTTCCTGCATCCACCTGAGCGTCTTCTGGATGGCGCGGGCCAGGCGTTTGGCCGCTTCGGGGTTCGCCTCGATCCATTCCGCTTTGCTGTAGAGGACGGACGCCGGATAGGAATCCGTGCCGAAGAGCTTCTGCACGCCTTCCGGGGTGCTCGTATCGGCCAGGATCGTAAGCTCGGGGTATCGCTTTTTGAGGACCGTGTACGCCGGATCGAGCAGCACCGCGGCGTCCACCTGGCCTTTTTCCATCGCCGCGATCGCCGAAGCGGAGAGGCCGATCCCCGTGACGCTGATGTCCGTCTGCGGATTCATGCCTTCTTTGCTCAAAAGATAATTGATGAACAGATGCGTGGACGATCCGGGGGCGCTGACGCCGACGACGGCCCCTTTCAGATCGGCGAGGGTCTTGATGTCCTTTTTCGTGTTCGGGGAGACGACGAGGATCATCCCCGGATACTGCAGCATGGTAACGAAGGCCTTTAACTTCTGTCCCTGAGCCGCCAGCTGGATCGTGTGGTCGTAGAAGCCGGAGACGACGTCGACGCTGCCGCCGAGGAGCGCCTCCAGCGCTTTGGAGCCGCCCTGAAAGTCCTGAATGGTCACATCGAGCCCTTCTTCGGCGTAGTAACCGAGCCGTTCGGCCAGCGTCGTCGGCAGGTAGACGAGGGTCGCCTGTCCGCCGACGCCGATCGTCACCGGGATGCGCCGGGCGTCCGCTACGCTTTGATTTTGTTCTCCCCGATCGGCGGCGGACGGCGTTCCGGACGCTCCTTGGGGCCCGGAAGCCGGTCGACCGCAGGCAGAAAGAAGGACGAGGCCGAGAATCAGAACCCAGATCCGGCTTTTCCGCCCGTGAAGCGAAACATGATGGTAACGCATCTCAACTTCCCCCTTTTTGAATTTATAAAAGATGCGGCGATGGATGCGATCAGCTTTCGGCGGCGCTCTCTTCCGGCTTCCAGCGCAAAAGATACCGCTCCACGTGATGCACGGCCTGATCCACAACGAGCACGATGAGCATCAGGACGACCATTCCGGCAAACACGCCGGTCGTGTCGAAGACCCCTTCGGCATGGGCGATGAGATACCCCACGCCCTTTGAAGCGCCCATATATTCGCCGACGACGGCGCCGACGATGGCGAAGCCGATGCTGGTGTGCAGGCTGGAAAAAATCCACGACAGCGCCGAGGGCACAAGGACGTGCCACAGAAGCTGCCGCTCGGTGGCGCCGAGCATGCGGGCGTTGTCGATGACGACCCGGCTGACCTCCCGCACACCCTGATAGACGTTGAAAAAGACGATGAAAAAGACGAGCGTCACCCCGAGGGCCACTTTGGACCAGATGCCGAGGCCGAACCAGAGCATAAAGATCGGCGCCAGAACGACCCGGGGCATGGAGTTGAACATGTGGATGTACGGTTCCAGGACTTTGGAGACGAACGGGAGACGTGCCAGCGCGAAGCCGAAGACGATGCCGAGCAGGGCGCCGATGGCGAAGGAGAGAAACGTCTCTTCCAGCGTGATCCACAGGTGCGGCCAGATGAACCCACTCCCGAACCATTGGGCGATGCGCAGGAGGATCGCCGACGGCCGGCTGAAGAAAAAGGGATCCACGGCGCCGGCGCCGACCGCCGCCTCCCACGCGAGGAGGATCGCCAGACCGAGAAGGACCTGCCACAGGCGGACGGAGCCGAGGAGGCTTGCGGCCCAAGACCGCCGCCGTCCGACCGCCCACACGGGGCGCTCTTCACGCTCGGGCCAGGGATTTGTGGCGCTCATAACTTTTCAGCACCTCCTCCCGCAGGATGGCCCAGATCGATCGGTACAGCTCGCCGAAGGCCGGTTCGGCGCGGATGTCGATCAGATTCCGCGGCCGGGGGATGTCCACCTTGAAGCGGCCGACGATGCGGCTTCCCGGTCCGGCGGAAAGGACGACGACCTCGTCGGAGAGGGCGATCGCCTCTTCCAGGTCGTGCGTGACGAACAGGACCGTCTTCCGAGATGAAGCCCAGAGTTCCAGCAGCTCGTTTTCCATCATCTGCCGCGTCTGGACGTCCAGGGCGCTGAACGGTTCGTCCATATGCAGGATGTCCGGGTCGACGATCCAGCTCTGGGCCACCGCCACCCGCTTGCGCATGCCGCCAGACAGCTGATACGGATACCGGTCGGCAAAGGGCTTAAGCCCCACCTTCTCCAGCCAGTAAAGCGCCCGTTCCCGGGCTTCCCGGCGGTCGACGCCGCGGAAGATCAGACCGAGCATGGCGTTTTCCAGCACCGTTTTCCATGGCAGAAGGGCGTCCTGCTGAAACATGTACGTCGCCCGTCGGTTCAGCCCCCGGAGCGGCTCGCCGAAAACTTCGACGGTCCCCGCCGACGGCTCCGTAAGCCCGGCGGTCATGTTCAAAATCGTGGACTTGCCGCTTCCGCTGGGTCCGACGATGGAGACGAACGTCCCGGCGGCAACGTCCAGGTCGATGTCTTCCACCGCCGTGTAGGTGCCGCCGCTCGGCGTCCGGAAGCGCTTGGTGACCCCATTCAGACGGAGGGCCAACCCGGATGCCGGCGCCTGATCCCGATGGCCGACCGAGGCGGGCCTGTCGATCCGTTCGGGATGGGCGGTCGGCCTTACGGCTTGGTCTTCCACGATGTATCCTCCTTTCCATCGTTCAAGAAAGCTCAGGGCCGCCGAGCACCCAGGGGCCGGAAGGGACCGGCCTTCATTACCATGCCCTCCAGGGGGTGTCCGACGATCTTTTCCGCCCAGCGAGCCACGTCGATCAAAGCGTCCAGGTCGACGCCGGTGGCGACGCCCATCCGTTCGAACATGTACACCAGATCTTCCGTGGCGATGTTGCCCGTGGCGTTGGGCGCAAACGGACAGCCCCCGAGCCCGCCGACCGAGGCGTCGAACGTCGTGGCCCCGTTTTCCAAAGCGGCGTAGGCGTTGGCGAGGCCGGTGTTGCGGGTGTTATGCAGATGCACGCCGATCGGCACGCGCCCCTCCGTCGCTTCGCGGGACCGCCGCACGAGGCGCCCCACATGGCGGGGATCGGCGACCCCGATCGTATCTGCAAGGATGATTTCGTCGAACCCGGCTTCCGCCGCCCGCCGGACCCATTCGACGACCCGTCCTTCGTCCACGGCGCCTTCGAACGGGCAGCCGAAGGCGACGGAGAAGGTGATCGTCACCGGGCGGCGTCGATCTCCGCTCCCTCTGACGTCCGCGAGGGCGGCGAGGAAAGCCTGAAAATTGTCTTCGGGGGAGGTCCCCTGATTGGTGCGGTTGAACGATTCCGTCACGCCCAGCGACAGGTGAATCTCGTCGACATCGGCCTGAAGGGCCCGTTCCACACCCCGGCGATTGAGGGCCAATCCGGCGTAGACGATGCCGTCCCGCCGGCGGAGTCCCCGGAAGACCGCATCGGCGTCGGCCATCTGAGGCACGGCTTCCGGGCGAACGAACGACGCCGCTTCGATGAACCGCAGGCCGGCCTCGACAAGGCGATGGATGAGTTCCAGCTTCTGTTCGGTTGAAAGCAGGGTGCGTTCGTTTTGCAGGCCGTCCCGGGGCCCCACTTCTTGAATCTTAATCGCCATGGACGCCGCTCCTTTGCCACGGGTTTTAATTTGTATACAATCACAGAGTACAAGCGTATTTTTCATCAATAAATAAGCCATAAAACAGGCGTGCACATCGAAATCATCGTTTGATTGTATACATCATAGTCGGGCGAAGGCCGAAAGTCAAGAGAATCGTATTAGAATTTTTGCGTTTTCCCCTGCATTCTTATGTTTTTCCACGGAGTACGACGGAGTACAATGGAACCGTCCGGACAAATCGAGACGACGCGCCCGATCATCGTCACGGTTCGCAATTTTACGGTCTCGAATCTGGTCATCCGCTCGGTCAGCCGTTCCCCGATCATTCGATCTCTTCAGGGAAGGGTGCCCCAAAATGCAGATCGTCATCGTCGGCGCGGGCTACGTCGGCCTTACGACGGCGGTGCTCCTGGCCCACATCGGGCATCACGTCACCGGCGTGGACATCGATCGACGGAAGCTCGAGCTCCTTCGCCGGGGGAAAAGCCCGATCCACGAGCCGGGCGTCGAGGCGATGCTGGCCCGGCTCGGAGACCGGCTTTCGTTTACCGAGGACCTCAAGGCTTCCGTCGGCGAGGCGGACGTCATCATGATCGCCGTCGGCACGCCGGAGAAGGCGGACGGCGAGGCCGACACGCGGTCCGTCGAAGCGGCCGCCCGGACGATCGCCGAAGGGATGGTGAGCGGCCGCGCGTACACCGTCGTCGTGAAGTCGACGGTGCCGATCGGGACGAACCGGCGCGTCGCCCACGTCATCCGCCGGACGCTGGAAGCGCGGGGGACGGAGGCCACCGTGTGGGTCGCCTCGAACCCGGAGTTCCTTCGCGAGGGGATGGCCCTTTACGACAGCTTTTACCCCGACCGGATCATCGTCGGCGTCGACGATCCGGAGGCGGCGGAGGTCCTTCGCCGGATGTACCGGCCGCTTCTCGAGCGGACGTTTGAGCCGCCGGACGTCGTTCCCCGAAGAGAAGAAGGCGGCCTTCCGCCGTTCATCACGACGGACCCGGTGAGCGCCGAGCTCATCAAGTACGCCGCGAACGCCTTTCTGGCGCTTAAGATCAGCTTCATCAACGAAATCGCGGGGCTTGCGGAAAAGGTCGGCGCGGACGTGATCGAGGTGGCGCGCGGCATCGGGCTCGATTCCCGGATCGGCCCGCGCTACCTGGCGGCGGGACTCGGCTGGGGCGGGAGCTGCTTTCCGAAGGACACGGCCGCCCTCCTCGCCGTCGGGCGGGAACATCGGTATGAGATGCCGATCGTCGAAGCGGCGCGGCGGGTGAACGAGCTGCAGCGCGAGCGGGTCGTCGAGAAGCTGCAGTCCGCCTTAAAAGGCGTCCGCGGGCGGACGGTCGCCGTCCTCGGGCTTGCCTTCAAGCCGAACACGGATGACGTCCGCGAATCGCCGTCCCTCGCCGTCCTTCGCCGCCTCGTCGCCCTCGGCGCCCACGTCCGCGCCCACGACCCGATCGCGGTCCCCCATGCCGAGCGGGCACTCACTGAGGCGGAGCGGGCGGAGGTGACCTTCGTCTCCGACCCGTACGCCGCCGCGGACGGCGCCGACGCGCTCCTTCTTGCGACGGAGTGGGCGGAATACCGCCGCCTAGATCTCCCGCGCCTGAGGGGCCTCATGCGCACGCCGGTCTTCCTCGACGGACGGAACGTCTACGCCCCGGAAGCGGTCCGGGCGGCCGGGCTCTTGTATCTCGGCGTGGGGCGATGATCGGCTCGATTCTGGATCATCAACCGTCGTGGAGTCAACCGTCGTCGAGCGGTTCGAACCCGGAGGCGAGACCGTGAAACATGCCCTCGTGACCGGCGGTGCGGGATTCATCGGGAGCCACCTCATCGACCGCCTCCTGGCCGAAGGCTGGGCGGTGACCAACGTCGACAACTTCGATCCCTTCTATGACCCGGCGATCAAGCGAAAGAACATCGCCGCCCACCTTGACTATGAGCGTTACCGCCTCGTCGAAGCCGACATCCGCGACCGGGAAGGGCTCTTCCGGTCGCTTCGCGATGATTATGACGTCATCGTCCATCTGGCGGCCAGGGCCGGCGTCCGTCCGTCGATCCGGGACCCCCTCGGCTACCAGGCGGTCAACGTCACCGGGACGCAGCACCTGCTCGAACTCGCCCGCGAACGGGGCATCCGGCAGTTCGTCTTCGCCTCCTCGTCGAGCGTCTACGGCGTGAACCCGAACGTCCCGTGGCGGGAAGACGACGGCGTGCTTCGGCCGATCAGTCCGTACGCCTCGACGAAGGGGAGCGGCGAGCTCCTCGGCCACGTCTACAGCCATCTGTATGGGATCCGCTTCATCGCCCTCCGCTTTTTCACCGTGTACGGTCCCCGGCAGCGGCCGGATCTTGCGCTTCATAAGTTCGCGCGGCGGATGCTTCGCGGCGAGCCGATCCCGATCTACGGCGACGGAACGAGCCGGCGAGACTACACGTACATCGACGATATCGTCGAAGGCGTGCGCCGGGCGATGGACTATGCGGCCACGTCCTATGAGATCATCAATCTGGGCAATCAAAAGACCGTCGGGCTTCTGGAAATGGTGCGGGCGCTGGAGGAAGCCCTCGGCGTGCGGGCGCGTCTGGAGTTTTTACCGGCTCAGCCCGGGGATGTGCCTCGGACGTGGGCGGATATCAAAAAAGCGAAACGGCTTTTGGGGTATGCGCCGAGGATGCCCTTTTCCGCCGGTGTCGCCCGCTTTGTCGACTGGCTGGTCGATCAAGGAAGACAAAAATAATCCGCCTGAGGTCATCCGGCGCCCGTGCCGCATGACCCCGGGCGGAACGATTCGACCGGGCGGAACGATTCAATCGGTCAGCGGTTCTGCTTCAGCCACGCTTCCACCGTGCGCGCCATCGGCGTGGTCGGCCGCTGGATCAGGGCGCTGAGCTGCCGGCCGTCGTCAAAGAGGCTGCCGGCGGCGATCGCCACGTCCCAGTCGGCGATCATCCTGGCGTACGCCTCGGGAATGCCGGAACGGGTGAGCAAAGACGCGTACTCCCCAGGGTCCACGTTCCGATAGGGAATATCGCGACCGACCTGACGGGAGATTTCCCGGGCGAGGTCGTCCATCGTCCAGGCCTCATCTCCGGCCAGCTCGTAGACCTTCCCTTCATGTCCTTCGGACGTGAGGACGACGGCGGCGGCCTCCGCATAATCGGCCCGGCTGGCTGAAGAGATCCGCCCGTCTCCTGCGCTTCCGACGAGCACGCCGTTTTGGACGGCGCTGCGCACTGTGTCTTCATAGTTTTCCGTGTACCAGCCGTTCCGCAAGATCACGTACGGCAGACCGGACGCGCGAATCGCCGCTTCGGTCTGGCGATGCTCCTCGGCCAGATTGATCTGCGACGTATCGGCATGAAGCAGGCTGGTGTAGACGAAGAGCTTTACGCCGGCGCGCCGGGCCGCGTCGATGACGTTCCGGTGATGCTGGACGCGCTGGCCGATCTCGCTGGAAGAGATGAGAAGCAGCTTGTCGATGCCGGCAAACGCCGCCTCCAGCGTTGCCGGTCGCGTATAATCGGCTTCCCGGATGGTGACGCCCTGCGCGGCCAGTTCCGCCGCCTTGCCCGGATTCCGCACCGCCGCCACAATCTCGTTCGCCGGGATTCGCTGCAAAAGGGACGCGATGACCAGCCGTCCGAGCTTTCCCGTCGCCCCCGTCACCGCAATCATCGGTCTGCCCCCTTCCGTTTGGGTCCGATCATCATCCATATCCTGACCGGCTCGTACGCTCCGTATTCTATACAATTTATAGATGCTTTGTCAATTAAAGTATAGCGATGATCCGTGAGTGGGTCGCCCCGCTTGACTCGGAACGCACCGGACGTCCGGCCGTCGATCCGGAACTCGTCATGCGGATCATCTGACCGTCTTCCCTCTTCCATCCCTCTGGACGGGAACGCTTTCAATCGCTTCCCATGCGCGCCGGTGATGTGGGGTTCTGAGGGTTCGATTTCGCGTCCGGGCTTCACCCGAAGACCGGGGGGCCGCGGCTTTAGGATCGCCCGACTTCCAAAAGAAGCGCTCCCCGGGTGGCGCCGAGCTGTTCGGGATCCGGAGAACGCACGCCAAAGATGGAGCAAGATCAAGGCGGTGTTCATGCAAAAACTGTCCGTCAATGCCGCGTCGTCATGGAACGCCTTTTTGCCGAAGACAAGGATCAATGGCGATAAACGGGTTCGATTTCTTTCCGAAAAGGGTTTTCCGGCGCCTTTTTATTGTGTTTCCGCTGTTGCGAAGAAGGAATGCCCGAGAGGGAACGGTACTTAGCCACCGTTCGTCGAGAGATGTAAATGCCCTCCCTATTTAAAGCGGCGGCGATCTCTTCGTCAGATAGCGGTTGGGTTTTGTCTTCGGCCTCGATGTACGCCTTGATTTTGCGGATGACGGTTTCCGAAGTGGCTTCTCCTTGCGCTTCTGTCCCGCTTATCGCTGAGGGAAAAAGGCGTTTAAACTCGATCACACCCCAGGGTGTTTGGATGTATTTATCGCGTACGGCCCGAGAGACCGTTGAGACGCTCAATCCGACAGTTTCGGCGACGGTCTGCATTGTAAGCGGTTTTAGGTGATCGAATCCATAAAAGAAAAAATCCTTCTGATAATGCGCAACCGCGTGTAACACCCGTGCAAGGGTTGTCTTGCGAGCGTTTAGCTGTTCAATCAGCTTGTTCGCTCTGGCGACTTGGCGCGCAAGATACGCTTTCGTCTGCGTGTCCAGTTTCTCATGGCGCAGCATCTGTAAGATATCCGGTTCCAGCGTCAGGCGCGGTAAAACATCGTCGTATATCCTGACCTCAAGCGTGCCTGTGTTGTTCTGCACAGCCGCGTCGGGAATAATGTAGACAGTCGGCTCTGAATCGGTAGAATAAAGCTTCCCTGGTTTGGGATGAAACGTTTTTAGGAGTGACACGGCTTCAAGAACCGCTTCGAGAGAAACGCGCAAGCGGCTGGCGATTTTCTTGAATTGACCTTTTGCGACATCAAGCAAATGTTCCTCGATAATCGCGGTTAAAACCGGTAATGGTTCTCCCAGTCGCCGGTGTTGAAGATGAAGGCATTCGCGCAAGTCGCGTGCGCCGATTCCCGGTGGATCAAGCGATTGAACGACTTCTAAAGCTTTTTTTAATCGATCCATGGGGTAGTTAAAGCGCTGAGAGATTTCTTCGAGAGGCATCCCGAGGTAGCCGCGTTCGTCAAGCGCGTCAATAATGAGATGGGTACCTTTTAAAAGTTCGGTATCCAGCTGATAAGTCGGGAGGGCCGCTTTTAAGCGATCGGCTAACGTTGGCTCCGGTGCCTTAAGTGCCATCACCGGATCTGGAGTCTTTTCGTCCAGCGGCTGCCGGTTTTTTTTATGAGGGCGCCTTGCAAACGATGCCGACATCTGCCATGTTGGTGGGTCGACGCGGATCGCCGGATTGTCCAGGGCCACGTTGTTTACATACGAAGCGAGATCCGTCACGCCTAAGGTCAAGATATCCAGTGATTGTTGGAGATCGGGGGTAATATAAAGTTCTGTTTTGAGCTTTTGTTCAATCCCAACTTCTGGCCGGTGGATCATGAGAATCCCTTCTTTCTAAACAGCTTGGTCGTTTGTATAATATTATACTACGCTAAAGTTAAAGAATGGGGTTAACGCTGGCTGCAGATTGAGGGGGTGAAATTAATGGAAAGGGGCCTGAGTTTGCAAGAGCCCGTCATCCTCGACGCCCTGCCCATCGGGATCTTAATCGTCGATGTCGAAGGGAAGATCTTATTTCAAAATCGAACCGCCGTCGCCTGGGGGATGCTGGTCGAGCATCTTGTCAGACAGATGGACTGGATGAAAATCATTCAGGAAGATATGCTCGTAAGGGAGCAAGTCCATGTGAATGAACGATGGTATGCGTATCAGGCAATGTCCATCGGACTAAAAGAGCGGTCGCAAGAGGGGATAAACGCCTTTGGAATGATGGTCATCGAAGAGATTACCGAATATCAGAAGCTCAAAAAGGAACTCGACGAATATCGAACGTCATTTCAAGATCTGCAAACGATATTTGATAATTCATATGACGTGATTTATGTGTCGGACGGAAGTGGCATCACCATGCGCGTCAGTTCCGCGTGCGAACGGCTATGGGGGATGAAAAAAGAAGAATTGGTGGGCAGAAGCGTCTTTGAGCTTGAAGCAGAAGGTGTTTTTCGCCCATCGGTCACGCGCTTGGTGCTGGAAACCGGACGCAAGGTCCAAGTGTTGCAAGAGACGATGACGGGGCGACGATTGATGGTGGTGGGAACACCGATAAAAGACGCATCCGGCCGCATCGTTCGCGTCGTCAACGCCTCCAGGGACGTGACGGAAATCGAGGAATTAGAAAGGGAGCTCCATCAATTAAAAAGCATTGTCGAGGGATATCGGCGTCAAATTGTCAAGTTGCAAGAGCGACGGGAGGCTCATGGAGAACGACTTGTTTATCGAAGCAAAGCGATGGAAAAGCTGGTTGCGCTCATTGAACGAGTCGCAGCGACCGATTCTACGGTGCTCATTCTGGGAGAGTCGGGCGTCGGAAAGGAGATCATCGTCAATTACATTCATCGACTCAGCAGCCGGGCCAATAAACCGCTGATCAAGATCAATTGTGCTGCGATACCGGATTCCCTCCTGGAAAGCGAGCTCTTCGGGTACGAGCCGGGGGCGTTTACCGGGGCCGATAAGCATGGAAAAGCAGGGTTATTTGAATTGAGCCACGAAGGGACGCTGTTTTTGGATGAAATCGGAGACATGCCCATCGGCCTTCAGGCAAAGCTTCTGCGGGTTCTCCAGGAAAAGGAAGTCGTCCGAATCGGCGGGCATAAGCCGATCCGCGTGGACGTGCGGATTATCGCGGCAACGAACCAAGATTTGCAGTATCTGGTGGAAAAAGGGAAATTTAGGCAAGACCTCTATTACCGGTTAAACGTCATTCCAATCATCGTTCCGCCTCTGAGAGAACGGAGGGAGGACATTATTCCGCTGATCCATCATTTTCTCAACCTGTATCAATCAAAAATTGGCCGTTCCATCACGCTTGCAAAAGAGACGCTGGAGTTGCTGGAGGCGTACGACTGGCCGGGGAACGTACGTGAGTTGCAAAATATTGTTGAACGATTAGTGGTGACTGCCGAGAGTGAAGTTGTAACGGTCGATCAATTGCCTGCTGGCCTAAAACAACGCACTTCATCTCGATCAAAGCAAGAACGTGAGGGTGAGGGGGCAGCGGAAGATAAAGATGGGGTTGACGTTAAGCGGATCATCCCCCTTCGGGATGCGGTGCGCACGGTTGAAATGAAACTGATCCGGATGGCATTGAAAGAATACGGGACGATCAGCAATGCAGCTAAAGAACTTAAAGTCGATCAATCGACTTTATCGAGGAAAATACAAAAATTAAATATGCGTTAGCGCATGTTCATTATGTCATAATGCATGGAGCGGAAGGCGGTGATGGGGCCGTTCTCCGGCAATTGAGTCCCCGTTGATGCTGGCATGCTTTTTGCTAAGGGATATGAAGTGAAGACGAATCCATCGAAGGGGGATGGCTACATGTTTCAACGCAAACGAAAGGTTTTTTGGCCGATTCTACTCCTGGCCATCGTCTTCGCTGCCGGATGTTCGGGCTCGCCCTCTGCGCCGGCCGATCAATCGACGGGGCCGTCTTCGTCTCCGGAGAAGAAAGATCCCATTAAGATCGGTGCTATTTTTCCCTTGAGCGGTTCGCTGGCGCTTTTGGGGACGGAATCGTTTGAAGCCGCTGACCTGGCTCGGAAAATCGTCAATGAGCAAGGTGGGGTTAACGGGCGTCCGGTGGAATTCATTAAAGCGGATGCCCCCGATGCAACGGCGGCGGCCAATGAGGCCAATCGATTGATCTCTAAGGAAGGCGTCAAGTTGATCATCGGAACGTACGCGAGCGGACTGGCGCTGGCCGCGGCGCCGGTGGCTGAGCGCAATGGAGTTGTTTATTACGAATTAATTGCGTCCTCGGACAAGCTCAACCAGCAAGGATTCCGATATGTCTTTAGGGTAAACGATAACTCCACCAAGCTGGGCACGGCAGCGGTCGATTTTGTCGAGGAGGCCTTGGCTCCGAGATTACAAATCGAGCCGGAAAAACTAAAGCTGGCGGTCATTTTTGAAGACGGAGCTTTTGGGACGGCCGCTGCGGAAATTGTCAAATCTCGAGCTCTGCAAAGCGGTATCAATTTGGTTGCCTACGAAAACTATAAGGCCACAAGCGTCGATTTGTCCTCTCTCGTACTCAAATTAAAAGAAGTGAATCCGGACGTGATTATCGCCGCCTCCTATGTGAACGATGCCGTCCTGTTTCAAAAGCAGGCGAAGCAATACGACCTCAATCCGAAGGCCTTCATCGGGATTACGGCCGGTTACGGCCTTCCGGACCTGGCGGAAAATCTGGGGAAAGACGCAAACGGCATCTTTGTCGTCGAGGCGCCTGCGATGGTGAATCCTGAAGCGCTCACCGAAGAGGCGCGCAAGCTCGACGAGGAATTTCGGAAACGCTGGCAAGAGATGAAAGGGCGCGATCCCGCCGGCCACGCCTATCGGGCATTTAGTGGAACGTATGCCTTACTAACGCAAATTCTACCAAATGCGGCATCTGTGGAAGATTCCGAGGCGATTCGCGAGGCCCTTCTTAAGGCAGATATTCCGGAGGGGAGCCTTCCGAACGGATGGGGCATCAAGTTTTTGCCGGAAATCGATCCGAACGCGGGATTAAATGAGCGGAGCTTCGCCGCCATCCAACAGTGGCAAGATGAGAAGCTCGTTATGGTCTGGCCGGAAAAATTAGCTACCGCCGAGATCAAAGACGTGCCTCTCCCTCCGTGGAAAGATCGAAACAAGTAAAGAGCGGGTGAAGAATTCGATAGAACGTTGAAAAAAGTCCCGAAGGAGTGGGCCGGTTTTGCCGGCCCCCTTCTCTTCATCATTTTTTGGAGGAGGGACCGGTTGGTGCTTTTACAGCTGACGGTCTCAGGCATACTTTTGGGCGGGATTTATGCCTTGATTGCAGTCGGTCTCACGTTGATTTTTGGCGTGATGCGCATCGTCAATTTTACCCACGGCGATCTGGTGATGCTTGGCATGTATCTGACATATCTCCTATACAAAGGATTTGGACTGGATCCTTACATCTCGCTGTTCATCGTTCCGCTCGCTCTGTTTTTGATCGGCGTCCTCATCCAAAAATTGGTCGTCCAACGCGTCGTGGGTCGGCCGCATGAAGTGCAGATTTTTGCTACGGTGGGGCTGTCGATGATGTTGTCGAACGCCGTTTTGGCCTATTTCAAAGGCGATTATCGCTCCGTTCAGACGACTTACTCTACCGATACGATTCAAATCGGGCCCGTTTTCCTGGGCGTTCCTCAGATCGTAGCCTTCGGGATTTCGGCTGTCATTACGCTGGTTCTTTTTCTCTTTCTCAAATTCACGTATACCGGCAAAGCGATTCGAGCGACGACGCAAAATCGTATTTCGGCTACGTTGATGGGGATTGACGTTCGACGCGTGTATACGATGACGTTTGCGATCGGATCCGCTCTGGCCGGGATCGCCGCCGTTCTGTTGATGCCTCTTTATCCAACCTATCCGTCCATCGGTGAGGCGTATCTTCTGATCGCTTTCGTGGTCGTGGTGCTCGGCGGATTGGGGAGCATTCCCGGCGCATTGGTGGGGGCGCTCATCATCGGGGTTGTGGAGACCGTGAGCGCCTATTACTTGGGTTCGGGATGGAAGCAGGCGGCGTATTTCGTCATCTTCATTCTGGTTTTGATTATGCGTCCACAAGGTTTGTTCGGACAACGGGGCGCCGAGCAACTGTAGTTGAACAACTGGAAGTAATTAGCAATTGCATCTGAGCAGCAGTAAAGGAGGAAACAGGAGGGTTCATGCTTAAAAAAGGTGGATTCGTTTTGAGCGCCGGATTGGTCGTGTTGCTTATGGTAGCGCTCATCTATCAAATAAAAAATAAATACTATTTGGATATCCTGTTTATGACGTTTTTCTGGGCCTCTCTGGCTGCCGCATGGAATATTTCAGGGGGGTATGCCGGACAATTTTCTCTGGGACATGCGGCTTACGTGGGCATTGGGGCGTATTCGACGGCATTGTTGTACATTAACTTTCATGTCTCCCCGTGGATCGGCATGGTCGTCGGGGGGCTGTTTTCGGCGCTGCTGGCCCTTTTCATCGGCGTCATCACGGTTAAGGTGCGGGGGCCGTTCTACACGTTGATTACCATCGCCGTCGCGGAGTTGCTCTACATTAGTGCTATTCAGCTGAAAGAACTCACGCACGGTTCGGAAGGCGTATCGCTCCCGTTTAAACCCGGTTGGGTCAACATGACGTTTCGGGAACGCGAGACGTACGTTGTCCTCGCTTTGCTCTTTGTGGCTTTGATTTATTTCATTACGAAAACGATGGAAAGGCGAAGAATCGGCTATTATCTCATCGCGATCCGGGAAAATGAAGACGCCGCGCGGGCGCTGGGCGTGCCCGTGAAAGAGATGAAGCTCCTGGCCACGGTGCTGAGCGCGTTCTTGACCGCGGTCGGCGGCGCCATATATGCGATGTACATTATGTTTATCGAGCCGGACTCCGTGTTGTCGTTTGCCTTTTCGATTCAACCCGCGCTGATGTCCATCATCGGCGGCCTGGGCACCTCCCTGGGGCCGCTGATCGGGTCGTTCGTGTTAAGCCCGTTAGATATGTTTTTGCGCGAATCCTTTAGCCATATCAACGGTTTAAACCTCTTGATTTATGGGTTTTTGCTCGTTCTGTTTGTGCTGTTCTGGCCGGAAGGTTTGTGGCCCAACGCGGTCAGGGTTTATCGAAAGTGGAGGAGTGGTGGCGTTGAAACTAAAAGTTGAGCGTTTAACGAAGCGCTTCGGGGGACTCACCGCCGTTCGCGATGTGAGTTTTGAGGTGCGCGATCAGGAGATTCTCGGGATCATCGGACCGAATGGAGCGGGAAAGACGACGCTCTTTCACTTGATCAGCGGATTCGAGCGTCCGGACGCGGGGCGCGTGTTTTTGGAGGGGCAGGACATCACCGGAAAAAGCCCGGAAGCCATCAGCCGGCTCGGGCTCACGCGGACGTTTCAGCTCGTCAAGCCCTTCGGCAAGATGACCGTCCTCGAAAATGTCTGTGTGGGCGCGTTTTTGCGTCGCTCCGATTTGACGGACGCGCGCGCCGTCGCCGAGGACGTCGTGGAATTGGTCGGACTGAAGCCCTTCGCCGATCAGCCTGCGGCGACGCTGCCGATCGGTCATCGCAAAAGGTTGGAATTGGCCCGGGCGCTGGCTACAGAACCGAAGATTTTGTTGCTCGATGAAGTGATGGGGGGGCTTACGCCGGCGGAGATCGGCCAGATGATCGACACGATCCGCAGGCTGCGGGAAGGGGGCCTGACCATCGTCATCATCGAACATCATATGCGGGCGATCATGTCGCTCTCCGACCGGGTGGTCGTCATGCATCAAGGAGAAAAAATAGCGGAAGGGACGCCGAAAGAGATCGCTCAGGATTCACGCGTCATCGAGGCCTATTTTGGGGGGGAACTCCGCTTTGCTTAAAGTGGAAGATTTGAACGTCTTCTACGGAGATATCCAGGTCTTGCACGAGGTGTCGATTGAGGTTCGGGAAGGAGAGATCGTGGCCATTTTGGGGGTCAACGCCGCCGGGAAAACGACCCTTCTGAATACCATTGCCGGATTGACCAAAAAGTGGAACGGGACGATGACGTGGATGGGGCAGCCGCTCCATCGCGTTCCGGCCTTCCGGCGCGTCGAGATGGGAATCGTGCTCGTGCCGGAAGGAAGACAACTGTTTCCGTTTATGACCGTTTTGGAAAACCTGGAGCTTGGCGCGTACAGCAAAGCGGCTCGAAGAGAAAAGGAACGATCGCTGGAATTCGTCTTTCAGCTGCTTCCTAAGTTATATGAACGCCGGCATCAACTGGCGGGTTCGCTTTCCGGAGGAGAACAGCAGATGGTCGCGATCGGGCGGGGGTTGATGGCCAAGCCGAAATTGCTCATGCTGGACGAACCGACGCTCGGTTTGGCGCCGAAGATTGTGCACGACGTTTTTCAGCTGATCCAGGACATCCGTAAAAGCGGCGTGACGATTTTGCTGGTCGAACAGAACATGCATCAGTCGCTTCAAGTGGCCGATCGAGGATACGTCCTGGAAAACGGCCGCGTCACGATCAGCGGTTCGAGCGAAGCGCTTTTGCGGAACCCGACCATCCGGGAAGCGTATTTGGGGATCTGACCGTACGGCTTCAGGAGGCTTTCGGAATGGATGTTTTGGCCCTCAGCATTCAGGCCCTGGCCGACCGGATTCGGGCCCGGGCGATCTCGATTCCGGAGCTCGTCGGTGAAGTCTTGCGGGAGATCCGAAATCGGGATCCGGAATTAAATGCGTATGTAACGATTTGCGAAGACGGGGTGCAACACCAGGCCAAACGGCTGCAGGCCGAAATCGATCGGGGGCGTTGGCGCGGCCCTTTACACGGCATCCCCATCGCGGTGAAGGATATGGTGTTTACCCGAGGATGCCGGACGACGATGGGTTCAAAAGTGTACGCCCATTTTGTCCCCGATGATGACGCCACGGTGATCCGCAAGTTGAAGCGGGCGGGAGCGGTGATCATCGGAAAAACGAACACGCATGAATTTGCCTTTGGGCCGACGGGGGATCGGTCCCTCATTGGCCCGACGCGGAATCCGTTTGACAAGCGCAAAATCAGCGGTGGATCCAGCGGTGGCTCGGGGGTCGCGGTTGCGGCTCGACTGGCCTTCGCCGCGGTTGGAACCGACACGGGAGGTTCGATTCGCATCCCCGCTTCAGCCAACGGCATCGTGGGGCTGAAGCCGACGTTTGGCTTGGTCAGCCGTTCCGGCGTCTTCCCCCTCTCCCATTCTCTCGATCATGTGGGCCCGATGACGCGAGACGTCATCGACAACGCTCTTCTTCTCCAGGCTATGGTTGGTTTCGATCCGAAAGATCCACATTCGGTCCGGAAGCGGCGGGAAGATTATTTGCGAGGGATAGGCCGTTCCATTCGCGGGCGGACCGTCGGGGTGAGCGCGTATTTTTCGGAGCGCGTCGAAGCGGAAGTGTTACGGGCTTTAGAAAAAGCAATCGACGTTTTTGAGGCGCTCGGGGCGAAGATCGAACGGCTCGATCTTCGTCCGGAATTCGAAGCGATCGTGAACGCGCAGCAAGTCATATTGCAAGCGGAAGCCTACGCCGTTCACGAAACCACCGTTCGAGAACATCCGGATCTTCTGGACCCGGAAGTCTATGAAAGGTTGGTAAAAAGCAAAGAAGTCTCGGGTTATAAGTACGTACAAGCCATGCAAAAAAGAAAAGAATATATTCACTTGTTAAACAAGACATTCGAGAAAATCGATGTTTTGCTGACGCCGACGCTCCCGATCCTGCCGCCGGAGATCGGGCAGCGCGAGGTTAACGCTCAATGGAAAGAACCCGTCCGTGAAGCGCTTTTGCGCTTCACGTCGCCTTTTAACTACACCGGTCATCCGAGTTTGTCGATTCCCTGCGGATGGTCGAAAAGCGGCTTGCCGATCGGATGTCAGTTGGTCGGCCAATTCTATCATGAGGCGCTTTTATATCAGTTCGCGTATGCGTTTGAGAAAGCGAGGGAATAAGGGTGAAGGACTTATGCGCGACGGTCGACGGAGCGCGGCTTATGGATCGGCTGGAGGCGCTCGGCCAAATCGGGCGCCAGCCCGAAACCGGAGGCATCACGCGCCTGGCGTTCAGTGAAAATGAGCGGAGAGCCAAACGGTTGGTCGCCGGCTGGCTGGAGGAGATCGGCGCGACCGTCGTCGAGGATGCGGTCGGCAATTTGATTGGACGGGTAGAAGGAGAAGAAAATCAGGCTCCCGCGATTTTGATCGGCAGCCACCTCGATACGGTCGTCGACGGCGGCATGTTCGACGGCGCTTTGGGGGTCGTCGCCGGAGTGGAAGCGTTGACGGCGATGAAAGAACGCGGCATCCGGACCAGACATCCGATCGAGGTCATCGCTTTTACGGATGAAGAAGGGGCGCGCTTCGGGGCGGGCATGCTCGGCAGCCGGGCGTTTGTCGGAATGATTTCGAGGAAAGAGCTCGAACATGCCGATGCCGAAGGATGGACGATCGCCGAAGCCATGCGGGCCTACGGTCTCGACCCGGAACGCCTCGAAAGCGCCCGTCGCGCGCCTGCATCCATCCGTGCGTACCTCGAGCTGCACATCGAACAAGGAAAGGTGTTGGAAAACGAAGGGCTCCCGGTCGGCGTCGTCACGGCGATCGCCGGGCCGCTCTGGCTTCACGTGAAGGTCCAAGGGGAGGCCGGGCACGCCGGAACGACGCCGATGAGGCTTCGCCGAGACCCGTTGGCGGCCGCGGCCGCGATGATCGCTTTCTTGGACGCCGAAGCCCGCCGTCGGGATGAGGTCGTCGCGACCGTCGGGAAGATCGAAGCGCTTCCCGGCGGGGTGAACGTCATCCCGCATACCGTCGAATTCACGGTGGATCTCAGGGCGATTGACGAAGCGGTGCGCGATGCCGTCGAACAGACCCTGCGCCAAGAAATGGAGACCATTGCGGCAAAGCGCGGCGTCTCTGTAAGCATTCGGGAAGGCCATCGGTTAAAGCCGGTCGCCCTCGATCCCGCCGTGAGCCGGGTGATCCGTCAAGCCGTCGATTCGCTCGGCATACGCCCTTTTCACCTGCCAAGCGGCGCCGGACACGACGCCATGCAGCTGGCCCAGTTTGTGCCAACCGGGATGATATTTGTTCGTTCTCGC
This sequence comes from Hydrogenibacillus schlegelii, assembly GCF_001653195.1. Taxonomy (GTDB): domain Bacteria; phylum Bacillota; class Bacilli; order Thermicanales; family DSM-22653; genus Hydrogenibacillus; species Hydrogenibacillus schlegelii. Next base: position 13,067 of record NZ_JXBB01000010.1, on the reverse strand, counting down.
GGTGGAATCAGTCATCGGCCGGACGAATGGAGCGATCCGGAGGATTGTCGCTTGGGGGCTGAAGTGCTGTTGCGTTCGGTTTTATGGTTAGACAGGCCCGGTTTGTGAATGGGGCTGAGCGGAATGCCGTGCCCGAAGTCTCTATCGAACTCTTGACACGGTCTGCGGTCATCCAAATCCTTGCGACCGTCCTCAATCTTCCTCCCGATTCGTCCGATACTCCCTGATGAACCGTTTTCGGGATCACAGGATGGTGAAAGTCAGCCGTTCGGGAGGTCGATGGGATGCACCGCTCAGGAAGACGCCGATTCCGGATTCTCCGTCCTCACGATGGCCGGCCGGGCGGCCCGCGGGCGCCGCTTCTGGCCGCCCTGCTTTCGCTCTTCCTCATCGCCGGTCTTTGGCCTCCTTCGGTTTTTACGTCTCTGCCGCAGGCGAGCGCGGCAAACGAGACGCCGCTCATCGTGCTCGATGGCTTCGGGGGACTGGGGACGGAGCCGGACAAGCCGGTTCTCTACGGTAGCCCGACGATCACCCTCTCCGGGAGCGTCGCGGCGAACATCGATCCGAGCGGGCTTCGCCTCCGCATCACGAACCAGGGCCAGACGGAGGATCTCGCCTCGGTCAAGCCCATTGTCGACGGCACCCGGTTTACCTTCCGGGACGTTCCCCTCCGGCCGGACCTCAACACGATCGTCTTCTACGACCGGCAGGGCGTCGTCGAGCGGACGCTCCTTACGTTCTACGTCCGCTACAACGACACGCCGCTCATCACCGAGCTTCGGGTCAACGACCAGCCCCTTTCGGTGCTGGAGGACACCCCGGCGATCGTCACCCTCCCCAACCCGGACCGCCTCACCCTTTACGTCGACGGCCGCGGCGTCAACCTCGAACAGGTGTGGGTGAAAAACAACCGCACCGGCGACGAAGCGCAGGCCGACGCCGTCGGCGGCACATTTTCCGTCCGCCTGTCGGCCAAGACGGGAGAAAACGTCCTCACCTTCCGGGCGGTGAAAAACAACAAAGAAGTCGTCTACCTGAACCGGACGGTCATCGTCACCCTCATGAGCGACGGCGGCGACCTCCTTTACGACGTCCGGGTCGGCACCGGGCAAAACGGCGCGCCGGTGACGACCTTAAGCCCGGACGCCGATCCGACGCAACCCACCCTGGTGCCGGTGCATAAGGGGACGGATGCAGGCGGAAGTGTCGTCGTTCAGCTCGATGACTTTTCGAAAAACCTTCAATGGACGCTCGCCCTGGACATATCGAACCCGGACCGCCGGCCGGTGACATACGAGATCGTCGCCGTGCGGACGAAGCCGGACGGCACGCAGGAGACCTATGTGCTTTATCGTAAAAGCGGCACCCCGCTTTCCCCCGACGCGACGAGCGGGACGAAGGCGCTCTTCGCGCCGGACAAGCCGGACAATGAGGCCAGCGTCGCTTGGGACGTCGACAGAAAATCCCTTCTCCCCTTCGACCCCGCCGACCGGTGGGCGCTCTCCGCCCGCTACTGGGTCGAGGAGCGGATCGGCGGCACCTGGACGCTAAACCCGACGGAGATCGCCGTCAAGCCGGCGTTCTTCTTCCGCTTCGTCGACGCGTCGCTTCCCCGCTTTCTTGCCGTCACCGAAGCCGCCGGCGGGAAAGCGTGGACCGACGGCGGGACCGTGAGCCTGCCGACGCTCCCCTTTGAACTCCTCCTCGAGACGCGGAACATGCTTGATGCCAACGGCGCGTTTTATGCCACCCGTTTTGACGTGCTGTGGAACGAAACGCCTCTTGCCTCCGGAACAGACTATTCCTGGAAGCCCGAACGTGTCGATCAAGCGACCCAGACGGCCACGGTGCGGCTTACGCTTCAGGCTCTGCCGGGGAAAAACGGCACCCTCACCTTCGCGTACCAGCGCGATCCGAGCGCTTCGAATCCCGATGCCGTCTTCAGCGTGCGCGCTAGCGTCTTTACCGCGCCCTATGTGGCCCTGTCCGCCATCCTCAGCGGCCCGAAAACGGTAAACGTGGACCGGGTGCTTGACCTCAAAGGACCAGATGAGCTCAATCAGCTCATCGGCCGGGTTTACAATTATGCGCTGAGGAAGGATGGTAACGATCACCCGACCAACCTCACCCTCACGCTGAACGGCGTCCCCATTCCGAGAGACCAGATCACGATCGGAACCGACGGGAGGGTCCCGACCTTTACCGTCGAAAAAAAGGTGTTTACCGGGGCGCTCAAGCTTGTGCCGGGCAACAATCTCTTCGTCGTCCGGCTGGACGACGTACCGGAGGCCCGCTTCCAGTACGAGATCCGGGTGCTCTCCGGCGAGGCGCCGATGATCCAGGACTTCGTCTTGAAGACGGAACAGGACGGCAAGGCGATCGAACTTCGGCCGAGCGGCGCCGACAACGTCTACCGCACAAACGCCGCCTACCTGCGGGAACTGAGCTTCCGCATCCCCAATCCGCAAGAGGACATGGTGCTCACCATCACTAAAAACGGCCGTGCGATCGGAAGCTATCGATACACCCAGGGCCGCTGGGAGCTTCAGACGGGAACTGGAAGCCTGTATCAGGCCTACCTCGATGAACTTCAAAACCGCTTTAATGCCAGCATTCAGGGCTACGGCACATCGCCGAACTATCACTTCCCGCAGACGGTCTCCGAAAAAGATCCGTTCTCAGGCGGGCTCACCCTCTCCCGCTACCGCCAGACCCTCGATGCGGTAAAAACCTTGCAGAACGCCGACGACCAGGATGCGGCGCTGGCCCTCCTTCCCTTCACCCTCCGGCGAACCGGCCAGACGATCTACGTCTTGACGCTGGAAGACGCTCAGGGCCGGCGGGCGGAGGCGACAATAGTCATCGAGCGGGCGGCGGCCGGCTGGAAGGTCCTCGCCCCGCTCAAAGCCAAGCCGACCGACCCCTACCCGATCGTGAACAGCAACGCCGCCGTCGTGAAAGTCTTTGCCGAAAAGGCGACCAAGGTCCTCATCGGCAAGGAAGAGGCCAAGACGTCCAACACGACCAAGCCGGACTTCGTGTTCAACGAAAAGCTCGGCGACGAGGCGCCGGAGACGTACTACGTCTTCACGGCGACGGTGCCCCTAAAGCCCGGCCTAAACAAGATTCCCCTCACCCTCACCTTTGCCGACAAGACGTACAAGGACGAAGTCCTCATCTACAACGCCAACGCCCCCATCACCGGCGCCGAGTATTACGACACCCTCGGCAAAAAGACGAGCTTTACCGCTTTCAATAAGGCCGTGACGCTGACCTTCCCCAAGGGGACGGTCCTCCTCAAGCCGCCGCCCAAGCGGTTCGACGACGAAGTCATCGACCGGCAGACCGACCTCTACACCGACGTGCCGCTTTACTTCGGGCTGGCCAACCGGACGACCGGCGAGGTGACCGAACCCGGCTCCTCCCTCGCTTCCTCCCTCGTCCTGCCGGCGAATTTCATCTACGCAAGCCCCCTCTACTACATCGACGCCGGCGACGTCGCCGCCCCCGGCGGGCGGGATCCGTACCTGGTGAGCAACACCCTCGGCCTTCGGGACTTCCGCAGCCGGGCGATCCTGAGGGACAACCTCGTCCCGAGCCAGCGAGGGACGCTCACGCTCGCCTACGATCCGTCCATCGTCCAGCAGGCGGCGAACCAGCTCACCGTCTTCTACCACGACGGCACCCGCTGGCAGAACCTCGGCGGCGTCGTCGACCCGAAGAAGCACACCATCACCGTCCCCTTCAAGCGCTTCGGCTACTACATGGTCATGAAGCTTAACCAGTCCTTCGCCGACGTCGTCAACCATCCGTTCGCCCAGCCGGCGATGGAGACGATGTATGCGAAGGGCATCATGCCCAACTTCTCGAGCTCGTCGTTCGGCGCCTACCGGCCGGTGAGCCGCGGCGAACTCGCGAGCGACCTCGTTCGGGCGCTGGATCTTCCGATCAACGCCGGCCCGTACGAAGACAGCGAGGGTCGCTATCCGCTGGAGCCGTCGTTCTACGACGTCCGTCCCTCCGGCGATACCTGGGACTACGCCTACCGCTACATCGAAACGGCGGCCCGGGCCGGGATCGTGAGCGGCAAGCAGCCCGGCTACTACTACCCCGACGCCGACGTCACCCGCCAGGAGGCGGCGGTGATGATCGCCCGGGCGATGAACCTGAAGCTCCCGGCGACGCCGGAGGCGGCCCAGGCGATTCTCGCCAAGCAGTTCACCGACGTCAATCAGATGCACTACTACGCCCTGCAGGCGATCGCAGCCGTAACGAAGGCCGGCCTCATGCAAGGCTCGCCGGTGAACCCGAACGACAAAAAATCCCTCTACACCTTCAACCCCCGGGCCCCGCTCACCCGGGCCGAGATGGCCGTCATTCTGCAGAAGATGATGGTGCAGCTGAAGAAGCTGCCGAAGTAAATCCGGCAAAGATGTAAGCGCGGGAAAAGGGAAGATCATAAGGGATGAAAAGGCGCGCGCCGTCATGTCGCGCGCCTCACGTTTTTCTTGTTCACAATTTTCACTTGCTCTTTTGAAAAACAAAGGAAAAAATAAAAGTAAAAAGCAAAATGCGCGAGTCCGTTGCGCAAAAAAATCGCGAGATGATCGGGTCCAAGCCGATCGGGGGCATGACGGACATGACGTTTTCTTTGCGGGATCTCGTCCGGCAAAGTGAAGGACGTCTTCACGTCCTGGCCGGTGAGGCGGGACTGGATCGCCCTTTCAGCTCCATGGCCGTCTGCGATCGGCCGCCCAAAGCCTGCGACTTTTCGCCGGGGGGATTGTACTATTTTCCGGCCACCTTACTGCAGGAAGTTGCGCTTGAGCTCGATGTCCTCGTCCGCCGTCTTTCGGCGCGGGGAAGCGCCGGCATGCTTCTGCCGGAGTTCGTCTCGGACGCATCGGGCGAGATCCCGTCTGGGCTCCCACGTTCCGCCTTGTTGCTTGCCGACCGATTGAAGCTTCCCGTGCTTTACCTTCGCGGCGATTTTCTGTCGCTCATGGAGCGGTGGGTCGCCTTAAGGCAGGATGCCCGGCTTTTTGCCGCTCGCCGGCTGGAGCGGGCTCTGGATGCGCTCATTCAGGCCTGGCGCGACGAACAGGCGGTCGAAGGGATCGTCGGCATCCTGGAAGAAGCGCTCGACGGACGGATCGTCGTCCACCCGGACGTCACTCCCGGTCACCGGGCGGTTGAGGAAAATACGGAGCAGAGGGCAGACATTCCGGCGCTGGACGAAGCGTTTCATCGCCCGGGTGTTCCGGTCGTCCGCTCGGCGAATGGACGCGTTCAGGCCTACCTGCTTCTTCAAACGGGCCGGCGTTACGGAGCAAAGACGCTGATCCGCGGCGAGTTTCCCGAGCGGCCGCATCAGCGCGAGGTCGTCGAACGGGCCTTTTCCATGGCGGCGCCCATCCTGCAGCTGCAGCTTGAAAAACGGCTTCTGGACTGGGAACTTCGCCTCCGGTCGCGCCTGGACGTTGTCCGGGAGATCCTGATGTCCGAGGAGCCGATCCGCCCGGAAGCGGTCGCTCGGGCGCGATCGTTCGGATGGGACATATTTGTTCCGCATGCCGTCGTCTATGCCGGCATCGCCCGCTTTGGCCGTCTGGTTCGAGAACGCCGGTGGACGGAGGCGGACGTCCTTCGCCGAGAGTCGGAATGGATTGATCGAATCGAAGCGGCGGCGGCCGAACGGGGCTGGTGGGCGCTCGGCGTGTCGCCGGAGTCAGGCCATTTTCTGTTCGTTTTCCGTCGCCGCGGCTCCACGAACTGGGGCATTGAAGAAGTCCGCCATCACGTCGCGGATCTGTTTGCCCGTCAGGGCCCGCTGTGGGAAGGGGTTCCGATCGGCGGGGGGATCGGCCGGCCGGGGACCGGCGTCGACGGCCATCGCCGATCCTATCGAGAGTCGGTGCAGAGCTTTCATCTCGGGGTGGCCCTTTACGGCGAAGGGACGCTCAAGACGGTCACGGACCTCGGCGCGGAAGCCTATCTTTATCCCTGGTACCGTTCCCGGGAGGCCCTGGGGCTCATCGAAGCGGTTCTCGGGCCGCTTTTTCGGCTTCCGGAAAACAGGCGGCAGGTGCTTCTGGAGACCGCCGAAGCGGTCGTCGAAGCGCACGGAGACCTGCGGCGGGCGGCGGAGCGCCTGCATGTGCATCGCAATACCGTCCGCTACCGCAAACGCCAGGTGGAAGAGGTGCTCGGGATGCCTCTGGACGACCCCGAACGCCTGCGTCTCGTCGGGCTGGCTTTAAGGGCGTATCGCCTTCAGGGCCTGTCCAGGACGGAGGAGGCGCTCATTCGTCCCGCGCTGAACCATGATCCGCCCCCTAACCCCTGAACGCTCCCTCGTCGTCCCGCATATTCTCAGCCCAAAAGAGCTAAAAAGCGTCGCCCCGCGAATTCCCCTCCCCGTGCCCGCGACATCCCTCCCGCGACATCCCGTTCCGATTCCAAAATTCCCAGTCCCCTCAAGCGAGCCATCATGCGGCGGAATCTCTTCGTTCCGCCGCATTTGTTCTGTACGCACAAAAATGGCGAAATGATTTTCCCGAAAGAACAATCCCATTCCGCGATTTTTCCCTTAGGATACAAGACAAACAAAACAGAAAGGTGGGAGGGAGATGCAATCGGTTCCTTCGGCTCCTCAACCCGAACTCGGGCGGGAGGTCGGCCGGGATGACTACGCGCTTACGCGGGTACCCGAAGCGGCGCGGTATTCCTGGTGGAGCGTCGCGGTGCAGCGATTCGGCCAGCTTTCGGCGCTTTCGCAGTTTTTGCTCGGGGCGACGCTCGGCTTCGGCATGACGTTCTGGAGCGCGTTCTGGGCGCTGACGCTCGGGGCGGTCATCCTGGAGATCGTCTCCATTCTGACCGGGATCGCCGGACAGCGGGAAGGGCTCAGCACGACGGTGCTCGGCCGGTGGACGGGATTCGGCCGGTACGGCTCGGCGATCATCGGCCTCGTCGTGGCGGTCAGCCTCATCGGATGGTTCGGCGTGCAGAATGCGGTCTTCGCCCAGGGGATCCACAGCCTGATCGGCGGGCTCCCGGTCTGGGCCTGGTCCATCATCACGGGGATGGCGGTCACCCTGATCGTGATTTACGGTTTTCTCTCGATGGCGTGGACCGCCTACATCACCGTCCCGGCCTTTTTGCTCCTGGCCGGAGCGTCCATCCTAAGCGCCCTGAGGGAACATTCTCTGGCCGAGCTCATCGCTTCCCCGCCGCCGGGAGAACCGCTCAGCCTCGCCGCCGGAACGACGCTGGTGGCGGGCGGGTTTATCGTCGGGGCCGTCATCACGCCGGACATGACCCGCTTCAACCGAAGCCCCTGGGACGTCGTCAAGCAAACCGTCGTCGGCATCACGCTGGGCGAATACCTCATCGGGCTCATCGGGGTTCTTCTGGCCCATGCCGTCAAAAGCGCCGACATCATCCACATCGTCACCTCGACGAGCGGCGTCATCGGGACGCTCATCCTCATCACCGCCACCCTCAAGATCAACGACTGGAACCTGTATTCTTCATCGCTCGGCATCGTCAACATCCTGGACACCGTCTGGAACAAAAAGGTCAACCGCGGCCTGATCACCGTCGTCGTCGGCGTGCTCGGCACGGCCCTTTCGGCCCTCGGCATCCTCGATCGATTCGTCGGTTTCCTCACGCTGCTGGGCGTCACCATTCCGCCTCTCGCCGGGATCATGATCGTCGATTATTTCTTCCTCCGGCGCTATCGGGCCGAGCTGGAAGCCAGCCGGGCTCGCGGCGTTCTCCCGCGGCGGGTGGAAGCGTGGAACCCGATCATGCTCATCACCTGGATCGCCGCCTCGATCATCGGCTACAAGGTGGGCTGGGGCATCCCGGCGCTCAACGCCCTGATCGTATCGGGGCTTCTCTACTACCTGCTCATGAAACTGTGGAGCGCTTTCACAAGCGGGAGCCAGCATTTCCGGGAAGTCGAAAGCTGAAGAGGTTGAAAGACCGATCGTTGAAAGCGAAATCGCGAGAAAAATCCTGAAAGGAGATCGCCCATGGGCGTCATCGATGAAGCCCAGCTCCGGGAGATCGCCGTCGGCGCCACGGTGCTCGGGGCCGGCGGCGGCGGCGATCCGTACATCGGTTACCTGATGGCCCGGGAAGCGATCCGCCGCCATGGTCCGGTCCATCTTGTGGAACTCGAGGAACTGCCGGAAGCCGGGCTGGTCCTTCCGGTGGCCATGATGGGCGCGCCCACGGTGCTGGTGGAAAAAATCCCGAGCGGCCGGGAAGTGGAGCGGGTCGTCCGTTCCATCGAAGCGTACCTGAACCGGCCCGTCGTGGCGCTCATGTCCGCCGAAGCCGGCGGCATCAATTCGATGATCCCGCTGTTTGCCGCGGCACAACTCCGCTTGCCGCTCCTCGATGCCGACGGCATGGGCCGGGCCTTTCCGGAGATTCCGATGACCTCGATGCACTTAAGCGGCATTTCGGCGACGCCGATGGCCCTCGTCGATGAAAAAGGCAATGCGCTTTTGTTGGAGACGATCGACAACGGGTGGACGGAACGGTTGAGCCGTACGGCGACGATCGCCATGGGCGGCTCGTCCATCATCGCCCTTTATCCGATGACCGTGGCGGACGCCCGTCGGGCCGTCATTCGGGGCACCCTGGCGAAGGCCGCCGCCATCGGTCGGGCCATCCTGCGCCCGCCGGCCGGCACATCGCCCCTCGACGCGCTCTTGGCCGTCGCCGGCGGCCGCGTCCTTTTCCGCGGCAAGGTCGTCGACGTCCTCCGGCGGACCGAAGGGGGCTTTGCCCGCGGCACGGCCACCTTGGAAGGGCACGGAACCGACCGCGGATCGGTGCTCAGGCTCGAATTTCAGAACGAGCACCTCGTCGCCATCCGGGACGGGGTCCCGACGGCGATGGTGCCCGATCTCATCGCCGTGCTGGATGCCGAGACGCTCACGCCGATTCCGACGGAAGGGCTGGCCTACGGTCAGCGGGTTACCGTTCTCGGCCTTCCGGCCGACCCCATCTGGCGGACCCCGGCCGGCCTTGAGACGGTCGGGCCGGCCGCCTTCGGCTATCCGTTCGACTACGTGCCGATCGAGGAAGGGGATGAAGATGGCGTATCGCCTCGGGATTGACGTCGGCGGCACCAACACCGATGCCGTCATTCTGGACGAACGGGATCGGGTCATCGCCAAGGCCAAGACGCCGGTCACCGAGGACGTCCTGACCGGCGTCGTCGAAGTCACCCGGCGCGTCCTCGCCGAAGCGGGACTCGACCCGTCGCACCTCGCCTACGTCATGCTGGGCACCACCCAGGTGACGAACGCGATCATCGAACGAAAAGGGCTGCTCCCGGTGGCGATCCTTCGGCTCGGCGCTCCGGCGACGACCGCCATCCCGCCGCTCAGCGACTGGCCGGACGACATCCGGGCGGTCATCCGCGGGAAAACGGCGATTCTTCCCGGCGGCGTGGAATTTGACGGCCGACCGATTTCGTCGTTCGATGCCGAAGCGGTCCGCCGGTTCGTCACCGAGGCGCTCGATGCCGGACTTCGCGCCTTTGCCGTCACCGCCGTCTTTTCGCCGGTCCGCCATGACGATGAGCGCCGGGTGCAAGAGATCATCGACGCGCTTGCGGGCGACCGGGTGAGCGTGTCGCTGTCGCACGAACTCGGAAGCGTCGGCCTCCTGGAACGGGAAAACGCGACGATCCTGAATGCGGCCGTGAGCGACGTCGCCCGACGGGTGATCGAAGCCTTTACGACCGCCATGCGCTCGCTCGGCATTCGGGGAGAACTCTTTCTCGCCCAGAACGACGGCACGCTCATGTCGCTCGAGTACGCACAGCGTTACCCGATCCTCACCGTCGCCAGCGGGCCGACGAACAGCATGCGCGGGGCGGGGTACCTGTCCGGCCTGAAGGATGCCGTCGTCATCGACGTCGGCGGGACGAGCACCGACGTCGGGGTGCTCCAGAACGGTTTTCCCCGGGAGTCGGCCGTCGCCGTCGAGATCGGGGGCGTCCGAACCAACTTCCGCATGCCGGATCTGATCTCCATCGGCCTCGGCGGCGGGTCGATCGTTCGCCGCGATGCGAAAGGGACGATTCGCATCGGCCCCGAGAGCGTCGGCAGCCACATCGTCCGCCGGGCCCGCATCTTCGGCGGCGAGGAGCTCACCCTCACGGACATCGCCGTCGCCCGTGGGCTGCTTCGGCTCGGCGATCCTGCCCGGGTCGGCCTGTCGGAAGCCGAGATCGAAGCGATCCATCGCCGGGCCGTCCGGATGGTGGAAGAAGCCGTCGATCGGATCAAGACGAGAGCCGGAGACGTGCCGGCGATTCTCGTCGGCGGCGGAAGCGTGCTGCTTCCGGAGCGCATGGCAGGGATCGCCCCGATCGTCCGGCCCGAGCACTACGAGGTGGCCAACGCCGTCGGGGCGGCGATCTCCCAGGTCTCGGGAACGGTCGATCGCCTCTTTTCCCTCGACGGCCGCCGGCGGGATGAGGCGCTTCGGGAAGCGCGGGAGATGGCCATCGATGAGGCGGTCCGCGCCGGCGCCGACCCGGACACGGTCGAGGTGATCGAAGTCGAAGAAGTCCCGCTGGCGTATCTTCCCGGCAACGCCGTCCGGATCAAGGTGAAGGCCGCCGGGGCCCTCCGGCGCCTCTGATCGGCCGGCCCCAAGGCCGGGAAGCAAGGAGGGGTTCGATGCGCACCGTAGACGTCCAGGATCTTCAGAGTCTCGCCGTCGGCGCCGCCATCCTCGGCACCGGCGGCGGCGGCGATCCGTACATCGGCCGGCTCATGGCGGAACAGGCGATCCGGGAAAACGGCCCGGTGACCCTGCTCGATCCGGAAGCGCTGGACGACGAGGCCCTCGTCCTGCCGACGGCGATGATGGGCGCGCCGACGGTGATGATTGAAAAGATCCCGGAAGGTCTCGAAGCCGTGCGGGCCCTTCGGGCCGCGGAACAGCGCCTCGGCCGCCGGGCGGATGCGACGAGCCCGATCGAATGCGGCGGCCTCAATTCGATGATCCCGTTCATCGTCGCGGCCCGGACCGGACTTCCCGTCGTCGACGGCGACGGCATGGGGCGCGCCTTTCCGGAACTTCAGATGGAGACCTTCCACGTGTACGGGCTTTCCGGCACGCCGGCGGCCCTGGCCGACGAACACGGCTCGACCGTCCTCCTCGAGACGCCGGACAACGTTCGTCTCGAATGGCTGGCCCGCGGCCTGACGATCCGCATGGGCGGACACGCCCACCTGGTCGACTATCCGATGCGCGGGGCGGACTTCAAGCGCACCGCCGTCTGGCGGACGATCTCGATGGCCATCGCCATCGGTGAGGCGGTCCTTCAGGCGCCGCACCGGGGTCAGGATCCGGTGGAGGCGATCGCCGAAGCGACGCAGGGGACCCTCTACGGCCGGGCCGTCCCCCTCTTTGAAGGAAAGGTCGTCGACGTCGAGCGGCGGACGGAAGGCGGCTTTGCCGTCGGACAGGCGACGATCGCCGGTCTCGGCCCCGATGCCGGGGCGACGCTCGTCATCCGCTTTCAGAACGAAAACCTGGCGGCCGTTCGGGAGGGAGAAGTGCTCGCGATCGTGCCCGATCTCATCGCCGTCCTCGATGCCGAAACCGGGATGGCCGTCACGACCGAACGGCTCCGCTACGGCCAGCGGGTCCGGGTGATCGGCATCCCGACGCCGGAGATCATGCGCAGCGATGCCGCCCTCGCCGTCTGGGGCCCCCAAGCGTTCGGCCTGCCGTGGCCTTTCGTGCCGCTCGAGCGGCGCTTTCCCGACTACTATCGCCGCTACGGCGTGCCGAAGGGGAAGGAGAAATACCTTGAAGTTTGAAGGCCGGGACCTTCTCGCGCTCCGCGAGCCTGAGATGCGGAAGATCCGCGGCAGCGCCATCGCGATGGTCTTCCGGGAGCCGATGGCGTCTCTCAATCCCGTGCACCACGGCGCCGCCCTCCACCGGGCGCTTTCCGCCGAGCATCTCCGCTGGAGCCATCACGCCGCCCGGTACAACGCCCTCGGTCGGGAGTACGCCCGGGAATACTCGGCGCCGCGCGGTGCGCCCGGGCGCACCGCGCGGTCGATCGGGCTATTCTTCAGTGGGTGCCCGGTGGGGCGCGGCATCTCTAAAACATCTAAAATAAATCATCTTCCAGGGAGCAGAGCGAAACCTTTTCGAGCGTCATGCGTTAAACACTTACGGAACCAAGCGATACCCCGCCCTCGCCGCGGAAGACGCAAGGGATGTCTTCCAAAACTTGACGTCGCCGAGGGCGGTTCGGTATCCTAAATCAGGGTGTCGGCGCCAGACGAAGGATGAAAGGCGCCGGCGCCAAAGGCGCGTGGGAGGAGGGGTGAGCCGCTTCTTGCGGGTGGCGACCGGTCGACAGAGCGAAGCAGAACGAGAAAAAACGGGCAGAGGAGACAGGAGGTCAGGCGATGAAAGGCAGCAAAGCGCTGTCGATCGTGCTCTCGCTGGCGCTGGTGCTCGCGTTCCTGCCGTTCGGTGTCTTTACGGCGGTCGCGGCGGCGGTGGCGGAAGTCCAGCTGAGCGGTACGCCGACGATTTTGCCAAATGGAGAGACGACAAGCGAAACCTATAATGTATACTTTAAAATTGATCCTGTGATTAATTCAGCAAAGACCGTTAGTGAGCGCATAAAGGAGCAATCTTACGCTCCTGATACGACGAACCCTCTAAATTTAGTGGCCGGAAAGACGTATACGGTTGTATACAATGCAGGCCCTCCAACTACTTGGGAGCTAAAAGACGGAGCGACGGTCGTTGCGACGAGCAGTGACGGAATAAACTTTTCCGATGGGACGAATAGTGGTAAATTTTCTCCTGGGCTGAGCTCCAGTTCAATTAAAGTGACGATGAATTCGGCCACCCAGGCTACGGAAACTTAGATCAAGTCCAGTATCATGTGTAAATTGCCCTCTTCGGCGAATGAAAGGACAGGTCACTCAGGCATTCACAACGTGCAGCATGGCCGGCTCAGTGGATTTCTGTTGTTCCTTCTTCCACTGCCAATA
>NZ_JXBB01000009.1 GCF_001653195.1 Hydrogenibacillus schlegelii | reverse complement strand
GGCGGCCAGGAAGACATGATCCTCGACGTCGCCCTGGCGCTCAAAAAACAAAAAGAAGCCGCCGCCGCCCGCTGAGGGCGGCGGATGAGTTCCCGCGGCCGATGGAGGGGAACCGATGACCGACCTTAAAGCCCTCGCCGATCGCCTGTGGGAGGCCGAGCGAACGAAGACGGCGATCCCGCCGCTTACGGCCGACCATCCCGAGCTTACGCCCGACGACGCCTACCGCATCCAGCTCCTCAACATCGGGCGCAAAACGGCCTTAGGCGCCCGCGTCGTCGGGAAGAAGATCGGGCTCACCTCCAAAGCGATGCAGAACCTCCTGGGCGTGGACGAACCGGACTACGGCCACCTCCTCGACACGATGCAGGTGGTCGCCGGATCGCCGGTGCCGTGGGCGCCGCTCTTTCAACCGAAGGTCGAAGGCGAGATCGCCTTCATCATGAAACGGACGCTGAAGGGTCCGGGCGTGACGTATCTGGACGTTCTCGACGCCGTCGAGGCGGCCGTCCCGGCGATCGAGATCGTCGACAGCCGCATCCGGGACTGGAAGATCAAGCTCCAAGACACGATCGCCGACAACGCCTCGTCGGGGCTCTTTCTTCTCGGGCGGGCGGCCCGGCGGGTGGAAGACGTCGATCTGGCGGCGGTGGGCATGGCGCTTTACAAAAACGGGACGCTCGTCAACACCGGCGTCGGCGCCGCGGCCCTGGGGCATCCGCTTTATAGCGTGGCGTGGCTGGCGAACTTTCTCGGCCGCTTCGACATCGCCCTGGAAGCCGGGGAGATCGTCCTGTCGGGGGCGCTCTCGGCGGCGGTGGACGCCGCCCCGGGCGACCGGTTCACCGTCGCTTTCGACGGATGGGAGACGCTGGAGATGACATTTGCTCCGGCGGAGGAAGGAGCCCCTTCCGGTGCCGGAGCCGCGGCGGCCGAGGGGGGCGAAGGGAGGCGCGGCGGATGACCGAAGCGTGGACCGAAGAGGGCGGCGCGGCACGGGCGGTTGAGCATCTGCGGGCGGCGGTCCTCCGGCGACGGCCGATTCCGCGCCTTACCGAAACGATGGCGCTCTCGCTGGATCAGGCCTATGAGATTCAAAAGCGGTTGATCGAGGTCGATCTCGCCGCAGGCGCCCGCCGGATCGGCTATAAGATGGGGCTGACGAGCCCGGCGAAGATGAAGCAGATGAACGTCGACGTTCCGGTGTTCGGGCAGCTTCTCGACCGGATGCTCCTTCAGGACGGGGCTCCTTTGCGAAGGGAGGAGCTCATTCACCCGCGGGTGGAGCTCGAAGTGGCGGTCATCCTCGGCGATGGGGTGGACCCGGACCGGGTGAAGACCGTCGACGACGTCGCTTCGCGCATCCGGGCGATGGCCGTCGCGCTGGAAGTCATCGACAGCCGCTACGAGGGATTTCGCTTTACCCTGCCGGACGTCGTGGCCGACAACGCTTCGGCGGCCCGGTTCGTCCTCGGTTCGGCCTTCGTTCGGCCTTCGAAGGACGTCCATCTCTGGGGGGCGCGGCTTTTTAAGAACGGCGAAGCCGTCGGATTCGGTACGCCGGCCAACGTCCTCGGACATCCGTTTGCGGCGGTGCTGGCGCTGGCGCGGCTTCTGGCCGAACGCGGCTTTCCGCCGCTCGCCGCCGGCGACGTCGTCCTCACCGGGGCGATCGGCGAGGCCGTTCCGGTGGAGGCCGGTGACGTGGTGGAAGGCGTGCTGGATCACGCCGGAAGCGTGCACCTTCGCCTCGTCTGATCGGGCCGGGGGCGGTTTCAGACGGGCCGTGCCTCCTTTAGGCGAGCCGTGCAGGGGGCTCCGCGGGGCGCGGTCGGGAAGATCCGGGTTCGGGTCGCGAGGCTGTTGAGGATAGAATCGGAGGGGAGCGTTCAAACGATGCCGCTTATTCAGATCACCTTGCTGGAAGGGCGCACGGAAGCCCAGAAGGCGGCGCTCATCAAGGCGGTGACGAAGGCCGTCGTCGAGGCGATCGGCGCGCCGCCGGAAAGCGTTCGCATCGCGCTGTACGAGCTTCCCCGCACCCACTGGGCGGTCGGTGGCGTCACCAAAGCCGAGCTCGAGGCCAGAGCCCAGGCGGCCGATGCCGTCCCCGGCGGGGCGGAAGGCGAACGGGCGGATCGGTTGCGGGCGGGGGCCGGCGAAGCACTCCCGGACGCCGACGAGGCGCTCCCCGCCCGCCGCTGAAGCGGTTCGAGCAGGAGCTTCGTGATCTTCGAAAGGATGGATGGCCCATGTTCGATACGCGCGATCTCCGATACGCTTTCGGCCGCTTTGCCACCGGCATCACGGTCGTCACCTATCGGACGGACGACGGTCCCCGGGGGTTTACGGCCAATTCTTTCACGTCCGTCTCGTTGGATCCACCGCTGCTTCTCATTTCCGTCGACCGGAAGATCCAGGCGGCCCGGTACCTGCCGGAGACGCCGTTTGCGGTCAACATTTTAAAGGCCGAGCAAAAGGCGCTGTCGGATCAGTTCGCCGGCCGCGCCCGCGAGCCGGTCGCCGTTCCGTGGACCGAAGGGGCGTGGGCGCCCCATTTGAGCGAAGCGCTGGCGGTGTTTGAGTGCACGCCGTGGCAGACGTACGACGGCGGGGATCATCTGCTCGTCGTCGGCGAAATCCGCCGCTACGCCTACGGCGATGGGGACGCCCTGACGTACTTCTGCGGCCGCTACGGAACGCTCCCTCAGCCGGAAGAGGCCCGAAAGGGGTAGGCGCGCGTCGATCTTTTCGATTTGCGCTTCTCCGCCGACCGATCTCCGCGGGAGAAACGGACGGCGGTTTTTTGCGCTTGCGGTCGAGCGAGCGCTCGTATACAATCGTTAATGAAGAAATGTCAAATGAGTTCGGCGCCGCACGAGGCGTTGCGAGCGCGATCGGTGACGAAGCGAGGGGTGGCGATGTGACGGGAGGGAGAGGGGCGGGGTCCATCCCGTTGATCGAGCGAGCGCTCGGTTGCCGATGCCGGCGGAGGCCGGGGCTTGCGCCCGACCGTCCGATGCGGACGCGCCGGGACGCCCGCCGCTCCGGCAGCCGATCCTTGCGTCGGAGGAATGCACCGGCGTGAGCCGGAACGTTTGGCGTTCGTGGAAGCGTTCGTAAACGGGGTTGCGAAAGCGTTCGGGCAAACGTCCGCGACAACGTTCGCCGAATCGTTACCAGAGGGTTCGCCGAAGCGGTTGCGGGCGTCTCACAGCAGACGTCCCGCCGCGGGAAGCGCTCCTTCCGGAGGGCATCTGCGCCGCCGGAGCGACCGGACGGCCGCCGGCGGCCGAAAGGGGGAGAGATGATGGTGCAGGCGTCGCTTTCCGGACCGGTTCACCCGCTCGTCCGCTCGATCCTCATCCCGGAGGCGAAGACGTCGGAGCACCAGCTCATCGAAACGACGGCCCGGTCCTTCGTCGAAGAGCGCGTGCTTCCGCACCTTCCGGCGCTCGAAGCCCACGACGACGCCCTTTTGAAAGCGCTTTATCGGGAGGCCGGCGAGCTCGGCCTTGCCGGCGTCGACGTGCCGGAGGCGTACGGCGGCCTCGAGCTCGACGCCCTGTCCGTCCTCCTCGTCACCGAAGCCCTCGGCGAGGCCGGCGGCTTCGGCGTCTCCTTCAACATCCACAGCGGCGTCGGCACCCAGCCGATTCTCTTTTTCGGCACGGAAGAGCAGCGGCGCCGCTACGTCCCCGATCTCGCCGCCGGGGTGCGCATCGGCGCTTACGCCCTCACCGAGCCGAACGCCGGCTCCGACGCCTTAAGCGGCCGCACCCGGACCCGCTGGGATCCGGCGGCCGGCGTCTTTCGGCTGAGCGGCGAAAAGCAGTGGATCTCGAACGCCCGGGTGGCGGACGTGTTCATCGTCTTCGCCCGGCTGGAGGGGGAAGGCCTCACGGCGTTTATCGTCGAGCGGGGGAGCCCGGGGCTTTCCGTCGGGCCGGAGGAGCGGAAGATGGGCATTCATGCGAGCCCGACGGCGTCCCTCATCCTCGACGAGGTGCCGGTGCCGGAGGCGGGCCTCCTTGGCGCCCCCGGCGAGGGGCACCGGGTCGCCCTGTCGGTTCTGAACCTCGCCCGGCACAAGATGGCCGTCTACGCCCTCGGCCAGAGCCGTCGGGCGCTCCGCTTCGCCGTCCGTTTTGCCAAAGAACGAAAGCAGTTCGGCCGGCCGATCGCCGAGTTCGGCCTCATCCGGGAAAAACTGGCCGAGATGTTCCTCCGGCACGCGATCGCCGAAAGCATGGTCTACCGCACCGGCGGCGAGCTCGACGGCGACAAGAAGGCGATCGTCGCGGATCTTTCGGCCGACGGCGGCGCGCCTCCGTCGTCGGGCACCCCCCTGCCTGAGGGCGTCCGTCCATCGGAAGCGGACCGGGCGGCCGTCGTCCGGCGCCGGGCGGCGACGCTGTCGCAGCGGATTGCCGCCTGCGCCTTGAACAAAGTGCTGGCCACCGAAGCGCAGGGTGAGAACGTCGACGAAGCGGTGCAGATCCACGGCGGTTACGGTTACATGGCGGAGTACGAAGTCGAGCGCCTCTACCGGGATGCCCGCATCACCCGAATCTTTGAAGGGACGAACGAGATCAACCGCCTGGCGGCGGTGCGGGATCTCATCGGCAAAGACGGGGCGCCCAAGCCGTGGCCGTCGCCGGAGACGGCGGCCGCCGCCGCAGGGGACCGGCGGCCGTTTGCTGATCCGGCGCTCGCTTCAGCGGTGCGGGAGGGGGCGGCGGTCGCCGAGGCGGTGCTCTATACCGGCTCGGCACGGTTTTCCGCGCTCTTCGAGGCGGCCCGGCGCCGCTTTGGACCCGCGCTCCCGGAGGCGCAGGCCGTTGTCCGGCGCCTCGCCGACGCCCAGGCGGCCCTTTACGCCCTCGAGTCGACCCTCGCCCGAACGGTGAGGGCCCAGGCGGCCGGGGCCGGCCTTCCGGCGGATGCTGCCGGAGCGCTTCTCGCCCTCGCCGGGGCGTGGGCAAGCCGGACGCTCCGGACGAATATGGATGAACTGGAGCGGCACCTGGGCGCATCATCCGCGGCCCCGCCTCCCGCATCCGGCGGCGAGGGGACGGCGCCGGTCGACGTCATCCGGGCGGCCGAGACGCTGGCCGACTACGTCCTTTCGGCCCGGCTGTGAACGCAAGCGAGGGTGCGACTCTCCGTTGAGGGATGCGACATTTACTCTGAAGGAGGCTTCGCCATGGAAAAGCCGACGATCGGCTTCATCGGCCTCGGCAAGATGGGTCGGCCGATGAGCTCGAACCTCGTCGAAAGCGGCTACACCGTCACCGGCTACGACGTCGTGCCGGCGGCGATTCAGGCCCTCGTCGACGCTGGCGGCCGCGGCGCCGGGAGCATCGCGGAGGCGGCACAGGCGAGCGACGTCATCCTCACCAGCCTCCCGTCGCCGGTCGAGGTCGAGGCGGTTTACCTCGGCGAAGGGGGCGTCCTCGCCCACGCCCGCCCCGGCACCCTCGCCGTCGACTTCAGCACCGTCTCGCCGAAGGTCTACCACCGGGTGGCGGAGGCGCTCCGGGAGCGGGGGATCGATTTTCTCGGCGCGCCGGTCTCCGGCGGCGTGGAACGGGCCGTCGACCGGTCGCTCACGATCATGGTCGGCGGGCCGAAGGCGGCCTTCGAGCGGGGGAAACCGATCTTCGAGGCCCTCGGCCAGAACATCTTCCACATCGGCGAAGACGTCGGCCTCGGCGCCGTGGTGAAGCTCACGAACAACTACTTCATCGGCTATTACACGCTGGCGGTGGCCGAAGCCCTCACCCTCGCCGGCGAGGTGGGCATGGATCTCGATCAGCTCTTTGAAATCATGAAGGTGAGCTACGGCCAAAGCCGCATCTACGAGCGGAATTACGGCCTGTTTATCGCCAAGAACCGGTACGAACCCGGCTTTACGACGAAACTCCTCGTCAAGGACCTCAAGCTCGCCAAGGCGATGGCCGAGGAGGCGGGCCTCAAGCTCCCGATGACCGACGTCCTCATCGCGCAGTACGAGCGGGCGATCGAGGCCGGTTACGGCGATCTGGACATGGCGGCGATGTACCGGTATATTCAAGACATTACAAAGGGATGAGGACCATGACGATGGTGCATGAAAAGACGGTCCTGAAAAACTTCATCGGCGGCCGCTGGGTCGACGCCGAGGCGGCGGGGACGGCGCCGGTGTACAACCCGGCGACCGGCGAGGTGATCGCCGAGACGCCCCTTTCGACCGCCGCCGACGTCGCCAGGGCCGTCGAAGCCGCCAAGGCGGCGTACGAGCGCTGGCGGAAGGTGCCGGTCATCAAGCGGGCGCGGCTTCTTTACGCTTACCTGGAACGGCTTCGCCGGGAACGGGAGGCCCTCGCCCGGATGATCACGACCGAGCACGGCAAAAGCCTCGCCGATGCCCTTGCCGAGGTTGACCGGGGCATCGAGAGCGTCGAGCACGCGACGGCGGCGCCGACGCTCATGATGGGCGATGCCCTCGCCGAGGTGGCGGAGGGGCTGGAGCAGACGACGTACCGCTACCCCCTCGGGGTGGTGGCGAGCATTACGCCGTTCAACTTCCCGGCGATGATCCCCCTCTGGGTCATCCCGTGGGCGGTGGTGACCGGCAACGCCCTCATCTTAAAGCCGTCGGAGCAGACGCCGATGACGACGCTCCGGCTCGTCGAACTCCTGCACGAGGTCGGCCTGCCGGACGGCGTCGTGAACGTCGTCAACGGCGCCAAAGAAGCCGTGGACGCCCTCCTCGCCCATCCGGACATCGTCGCCGTGAACTTCACCGGCTCCCAGAAGACGGCCGCCTACGTCTACGAGACGGCGGCCCGCTACGGCAAGCGAGTGCAGGCCTTCTCCGGCGCGAAAAACCACGCCGTCGTCCTCGAGGACGCGGTGCTCGCGCCGACGATCGACGGCATCCTCCGGGCGGCCTTCGGGAACGGCGGGCAGCGCTGCATGGCGACGAGCGTCGTCGTGGCGGTCGAGGGGATCGCCGACGACCTCGTCGAACGCCTCGCCGACGGCGCCCGGAAGCTCAAGGTGGGAAGCGGCTTCGAAGAAGGGGTGGAGCTCACCCCGCTCATCCGGGAGGAGCACCGCCGGCGGGTGCTTTCGTACATCGAAGAAGGAGAAAAACAGGCCCGCCTCGTCGTCGACGGCCGGGAGGCGATGTCCCGCTTTCCGCGAGGCTTTTACCTCGGGGCGACGGTCTTCGACCGCGTGACGCCGGAGATGCGCCTCTGGCAGGAGGAGATCTTCGGGCCGGTCCTTTCCGTCGTCCGGGTGCGGGATCTCGACGAGGCGATCGCCGTCACCAACCGCTCCCGCTACGCCAACGGCGCCATCCTCTACACTCAAAGCGGCAAGGCCGCCCGCCGCTTCCGGGAGGAGATCGACGCCGGGATGGTCGGCATCAACGTCAACATCCCGCTCCCGGTCGCTTTCTTCCCGTTTGGCGGCCACAAAGATTCGTTCTACGGCGTCATCGGCGAAAACGGCAAGGACATCGTCCAGTTCTTCACCCGGAAAAAGACCGTCTCGAGCCGGTGGTTCTGAGCGGACGGTCCGGGGCGCCGTCGGCCCGCGGCGGAAAGGGCCGCTTTGGGTCGCCTCTGCCGGCGAAGGCGCGCGTTCGTCGGCGGAGGACGCCGTCGGCCGTGGGCGGGCCCGGTTGGGGCCGGAGCCGGAGACTGGACGTCGCGGCTCCGACGGATGGGAGGCGGCGACGCCGACGGATGGACGACGTCGACGGATGGGGGGTGACGCCCACGGCGGCGCTGAAGCGGTTCGACCCCAACCGACGCGATTCGGAGGGCGATTCGGGATCCGGGGAAACGCGAACCAGGGAAAGGAGGTGACGCCCTGCGGAGCCGCCGGACGGCGGACCGCAGGGCGGACGGTGAGCGAGGGGCTTCGCATCGAACGGGACGGCCGGGTGGCGATCGTGACGATCGACCGCCCGCCGGCGAACGCGCTGTCGCAGGGGCTTTTGCAGGAGCTCGACGAAGCGTTTCAAGAGCTCGCGGCCGACCCGGCGGTGAAGGCGGTCGTCGTCACGGGAAGGGGGAAGTTTTTCTCCGCCGGAGCGGACCTCAAGGAGATGCAGGGCGCTTTGGGCGACGCCACCCGGGGTCGGGCCCTCGCCGAGCGGGGCCAGCGAACGTTTGATCAGATCGAAGGCCTCCCGAAGCCGGTCGTTGCCGCCGTGAACGGCTTTGCGCTGGGCGGCGGCATGGAGCTTCTTCTCGCCTGCCACGTCCGCTTCGCCGCCGCGTCGGCGAAGGTCGGGCTTCCCGAGACGAACCTCGGTCTCATCCCGGGCTACGGCGGCACCCAGCGCCTCGCCCGGACGGTCGGCGCCGCCACCGCCCTCGATCTCATCCTGACGGGGCGGATGATCGACGCCGCCGAGGCGCACCGCCTCGGCATCGTCCAGCGGGTCGTCCCGGACGAGGCGCTTCGGGACGAAGCGCTCGCCTATGCCCGGGCCCTCGCCGAAGCAAAAAGCGCCGTCTCCCTCGCTCGGGCGCTTCGGGCGGTCCTGGCCGGCCGGGAGCGGCCGCTTGCCGAAGGGCTCGCCCTGGAGGCGGCGCTGTTCGGCGAACTGTTTGCTTCGGCGGACGCCCGGGAAGGGGTCGGCGCCTTCGTAGAGAAGCGAAAACCCACCTTCCAGGACCGATGAGCTTTCGAATCGAGGGGAAGAAAATCCGCGATGCGGAAGGCCCCGACGTCCAGGCCGCTTGGGCGATCGAGGACGAAGCGAGACGGAAGGGTGAGCGGATCGAGATGGCGGAGACGAACGCCCATCCCATCGCGACGGACGACGTGCGGGCGGAAATCGCGGACGGCATCGGTTGGATCACCCTCAACCGGCCGAAGCAGCTCAATGCCCTCAACCTCCCCATGATCCGGGCGATCCGCACGGCCCTGGAAGCCTTCGAGGCGGATGAGGCGGTGCGCCTCGTCGTGTTTGAAGGGGCCGGCGAGCGGGGATTTTGCGCCGGGGGCGACATCCGGGCGCTGTACGCGGCGCGGGAGGAGCCGGATCGGGCGACCGCCCGGACGTTTTTCGCCGAGGAGTACGCCGTCGATCACTACGTCCTGACCTATGCGAAGCCCGTCGTTGCCTTCCTCGACGGCATCGTCATGGGGGGCGGGGTGGGGCTTTCGTACGGGGCGACGGTGAAGATCGTGACCGAACGCACCCGCTGGGCGATGCCGGAGGCAGGGATCGGCTTTTTTCCCGACGTCGGGGCGTCGTATTTTTTAAGCCGCCTGCCGCACCACGCCGGCCGCTACCTCGCCCTGACCGGCGAGGCGGTCGGCGCGGACGTCCTCCTTCGGTTGGGGCTTGCCGACTGCTTCCTTCCGTCGGCGGCGTGGCCGGCGGTCAAGGCGGCGCTTCGGGAAGCGGGCGCCGCCGGCGCCGACGCGCCGGCCATCCTGACGGCGCTCCGGGAGCGATGCCGCCGGAGTCCGGGCGAGGCCGGAGCGGGTCCGGTCGGCGGGGCGCCGGCCGAGGGCGCCGGCAGCGGGTCTCAGGACGTGGATGGGCTCTTCGAGCGGACGGCGCGGTATTTCGCCGGCGAGAGCGTCCCGGCGATCGTGGATGCCCTCGAGGCCGGCGCCGAGGCGGGGGACGCGTGGGCCCGGGAGACGCTGGCGGTGCTCAGGGGCCGTTCGCCGACGTCGCTTTTGGTCATCTTCGAAACGCTCCGGCGGGGGCGGACGAGCACGTACAAGGAGGCGCTCGTCCGGGATCTCGGCGTCGCGGATGCCTTTTTGGCGCACGGCGATTTTTACGAAGGCATCCGGGCCCAGGTCGTCGACAAAGACCGCCGCCCCCGCTGGCGGCCGGCGTCCCTCGCCGAGGTGACGCCGGAGGCGGTCGCGGCGTTTTTCCGCGACCCGCCCCGTCCGATCCCGTTCGTCCGCTGACGAGCCCGGCCGGTGGAGCGCTTCGCTTCCGGAAGGTGCAGGTTTTTGAAAAGTCCCGATCCCGTTCGTCCGCTGGCGAGAGGGCGCCGCCCCGCCCTTTTCTCCGCCCAAGGTTTAGAAAACGATGAAAAATAATTCATGAAGCGGAGGGATGACGATGACGGACGCCTTTCGGGCGCTCCTCGCCCCGGAGCGGTTCAACATCGCCGAGGCGCTCCTCGCCCACGATCCGGCGAAGCCGGCGCTCCTTTGGGAAAACGACGCCGGCGACACCCGGCGGGTGACCTACGGCGAACTCCGGGACCTTTCGGACCGCCTGGCCCGGGCGCTTGAGGAGCTTGAACTCGTCAAAGGCGACCGGGTGATGGTCCTCATGCCGCGGCTTCCGGAGACGTATGTCGTCTACCTCGCCCTCCTCAAAAACGGCCTCGTCGTTCTCCCGGGGTCGGAGCTCCTCATGCCGGCGGACCTCGACTACCGGCTGAACCATGCCGAGGCCCGGGCGGTGATCGCCCACGAGACGCTCGCCGAGCGGGTCGACGCGGTGGCGGAGAAGACGCCGAGCCTCGCCGTCCGGATCGTCGTCGGCGGGCCGCGGCCCGGCTGGATGACCCTCGCCTCCCTCGTCGAAGACGCCGTCGGGGCGCCGGAGCCGGTCGAGACGTCGCGGGACGACCTCGCCTTCCTCTCGTACACGTCCGGGACGACCGGCTACCCGAAGGGCGTCATGCACACCCACGGCTGGGCGTACGCCCATTTTACGATCGCCGCCAAGCGCTGGCTCGACATCCGGCCGGACGACGTCGTGTGGGCGACGGCGGCGCCGGGGTGGGCGAAGTGGATCTGGAGCCCCCTCGTGGCGACGCTCATGAGCGGCGCGACGGGCTTCCACTACCTCGGCCGCTTCGATCCGGAGCGGTATCTCGACCTTTTGGAAAAGTACCGCATCAACGTCCTCTGCGCCACGCCGACGGAGTACCGGATGATGGCCAAAGTCGACGGCCTGGAGCGGATTCGGCTCGATGCGCTCCGGAGCGCGGTCAGCGCCGGAGAGCCCTTAAACCGCGAGGTGATCGACACGTTCCGGCGCGTCTTCGGCGTCACCGTCCGGGACGGCTACGGCCAGACGGAAAACACCCTCCTTGTGGCGACGACAATCGACGTCGAGCTCCGGCCGGGGTCGATGGGGCGGCCGACCGTCCCCGGGGCGGTGGAGATCGTCGACGAGTTCGGCCGCATCGTGCCGCCGGGCGTCGTCGGCGACATCGCCGTGCGGCGGGATTTTCCGCCCCTGTTCAAAGGGTACTTCCGGGACCCGGAGCGGACCGAGGCGGCCTTCCGGGGCGAATGGTACATCACCGGCGACCGGGCGAAAAAGGACGACGACGGTTACTTCTGGTTCGAGGGCCGCGCCGACGACATCATCATCTCGAGCGGGTACACGATCGGGCCGTTCGAAGTGGAAGACGCCCTCGTCAAGCACCCGGCGGTCAAAGAAAGCGCCGTCGTCGCGAGTCCGGACGAAGTCCGGGGTGCGATCGTGAAGGCGTTCGTCGTCCTGAAAGACCCGGCGCTCCTCGAGGCGGTCCGCGCCGACGCGGCCCGGCGGGAGGCCCTCGTCGCCGAACTGCAGGAGCACGTCAAGCGCATCACCGCCCCGTACAAGTACCCCCGGGCGATCGAATTCGTCGACGATCTTCCCAAGACGGTCTCCGGCAAGATCCGCCGGGTCGAGCTTCGGCAGCGGGAGTGGGCGAAGGTGAAGGAAGTGGGACGATCGGCGGAAGACTCCGCGTCAAACTAAAAATACAAAAAAAGAACGTTTTGCAGCGCCGGATTTGCTCCGGCGTTTTTATTTTGCGTTGCGGTGCGGCTTGTTCGGTTTATTGGCGGCACGATCGAATTCAGCATACTGACTTACGGCACCACCCTTTGTGTGGACAGGTGTTGGTGCATTACATTCGTTTAGTCGACGTTTTCCCCACGAAGGAGAATCTAACCGGACGTGCAAAGCGGCTTATTTACCAATCAAGCTGAAAATAGATATGTTCGTGCAGTTCTTTTACGGCCTTTGAAAATCATTGTTCGACTGACAGATTTGGATCGCATGAGCGGACCCTTTTGCGAGCAAAAGAAAAACGAAAATAAAAACGAACACATAAAACACGGAAAGGTATATCAAGCAAATATTACATTGGGGATCAGTTGAAAAAGACACAAATTCAATTTATGATTATCTCGATTTAGATCGCTCAGCGTGAGAGAAGGGGGTAACTGCATGCAGCGGCGCTTCCGGGGCGTGTCGCTCGCCCTTGCCGTCGTCTTCGCGCTGTCGATGGCGCTTTCGGCGTGCGGCGGCGGAAAGAGCGAGAACACGCCGTCGAATCAGCCGGCGGCCGGCGGGGCCGCCCAGGAACTTCACCTCATGATCGGCGACGAGCCTCCGGCGCTGGACGCCCAGATCACGACCGACAACATCTCCATCCTCATCCTGAACGCCGTGCAGGAAGGGCTCGTCCGCCTCAATCCGGACGGGTCGATCGGGCCCGGCATGGCGGAGTCGTGGGACGTGAAGGACGACGGCAAGACGTACGTCTTCCACCTCCGGAAGGACGCGGTCTGGTCCGACGGCACGCCCGTGACGGCGCAGCAGTTCAGCGACGCCTGGGAGCGGGCGGCAAACGGTGAGACTGCCTCCCAGTACGCCAACCTCATCACCGACTACATCCAGGGTGCCGAGGAATACTACCGGTATACGAGCTACCTCGCGGCGAAGAAACTCTATGAGACGGACAAAAAGGCGTATGAAGAGGCGTACAAGAAGGAAGACGGCACCGTGCCGCCACCGGATGTGGCCGTCTACGGCAAGCCGATGTCCGACATCAAGCCGGTGACGTGGGACGACGTCGGCGTGAAGGTGATCGACGACCACACGCTGGAAGTCCGCCTGAAGCAGGCGGTGCCGTACTGGCTGGAGCTCACGCAGTTCCCGACGTATCTCCCGTTCGTGAAGGAGTTCTACGAGAAGAACAAGGACAGCTACGCGACGGAGCCGGATAAGCTCCTCTACAACGGCCCCTTCATCATCGACCAGTGGCTCCACGACGCGAAGGTCGTCCTGAAGAAGAACCCGAATTACTGGGACAAGGACACGGTCAAACTCGAGACGATCACCCTCGACGTCGTGAAGGACTCGAACACGGCGCTCAACCTCTACCTCGCCGGCGAGGTCGACCGGACGGGGCTGGCGCGGGAGCAGGTGCCGCAGTACAAGAACGATCCGAACTTCCACACCTTCCCGGATTTTTCCGTCTTCTACCTCGAATTCAATACGACGAAGAAGCCGTTTGACAACCCGAAGGTCCGGAAAGCCCTCTCGATCGCCCTCGACCGGAAGGCGTACGTCGACACGGTCCTGAACAACGGCTCGATGCCGGCGTACGGGCTCATCCCGCCGGGGTTCAGCGCTTACTCCGGTTCGACGAAGACGTTCCGGGAAGTCTCGAAGGAGCTCTTTGGGGAACCGCTCTTTCAGGACAACCGGCCGGATGAGGCGGCGAAGCTTCTCAAGGAGGGCCTCGAGGAAAGCGGCATCCACCCGAACGGCTGGACGTTCCGCCTCCTCGGCGACGACTCCGACACCGCCCGCAAGGGGAACGAATTCCTGAAGGCGATGTGGGAGCAGGCGTTCAAAGACCTCGGCGTCAAGGTCGAGCTCGACCAGGTGCCGTTCAAGGAACGCCTGAAGCGGTCCCGGAGCGGCGACTTTGAGGTCGTCATGGCCGGCTGGGGTCCGGACTACAACGATCCGGACACCTATATGTTCGTCTTCGAGACCGGCGGCGCCTACAACGACGGCAAGTGGTCCAATCCGGAGTACGACCGGCTCGTGAAAGAAGCCCGGGCGGCGACGAACCTGGACGAGCGGGCGAAGAAGTTCGCCGAGGCGGAGAAGGTCCTCGTCGACGACACGGGCGTCGCGCCGATGTACTGGCGGGTGATCGCTTATCTCCAGCAGCCCTACGTCAAGGGCCTGGTCGAACGGGGCATCGGCGCCTCCCTCGAGTTCAAGTGGGCTTCCGTCGAGAAGTGATGACATCGAACCGTAAGCCCGACGAACCTTGGGAGCGAACGGCCCCGATGATCGTCGGGTGCGATTCCGCGGATCCGACGGCATCCTGATCGGGATGCAAAAAACAAGGATGTGGCGGCGTCCACACGCCGCCCTCCTTGTTTTTTTGAGTTTCGGGCTGAAAAGGAGGGGCCCCGGTGCTCCGGTATGTTTTGGAAAAATTCTTCCTCATGCTGTTTACCCTTTTCGTCATCGCGACGCTGACCTTTTTCATGGCCCGCGCCCTCCCCGGCGGTCCGTACCAGAACCCGGAAAAGCTCACGCCGCAGGTGAAGGCCCTCTTCGACATGAAGTACGGCTTGAGCGATCCCCTGCCGATCCAGTACCTCCGCTACTTGAACAACCTCCTTCACGGGGACCTCGGCCATTCGTTCAAATACCTCAACCAGTCCGTCAACGGCATCATCGCCCAGACGTTCCCGGTTTCGGCCCGCCTCGGGCTGCAGGCGCTTCTCTTTGCCCTGCCGCTCGGCCTCGCCTTCGGCATCGTCGCCGCCCTGTTCCGGGGCCGGCTGCCGGATTACGTCCTCGTCTTCATCGCCGTCCTCGGCGTCTCGATCCCGAACTTCGTCCTCGCCGGATTTATGCAGTACTGGCTCGGCGTGCAGTGGAAAGTGCTGCCGGTTGCCCGCTGGGGGACGTTTCAGCATACGATCATGCCGAGCCTGGCCCTCGGCATCGGCATCCTCGCCCTCATCACCCGCCTCATGCGGACGTCGATGCTGGACGTCCTCGGCTCGGACTATTTGCGGACGGCCCGAGCCAAGGGCCTGAGCCCGACGGCGGTCGTCGTCCGCCACGGCATCCGAAACGCGCTTCTTCCCATCATCACCATCGTCGGCGTGCTGATGGTCGACCTCATCACCGGCTCGATCATCATCGAGCAGATCTTCGTCATCCCCGGCATGGGGAAGCACTATGTGAATTCGATCAACACGAACGACTACATGCTCATCATGGGGCTGACGATCTTCTACAGCGCGCTTCTGGTCCTGGCCATCTTCATCACCGACGTCCTCTATGGGGTCGTCGATCCTCGCATCCGCGTGGCCGGACGAAAGGAGTGAGCGTTTGCCGTGCAGGGGGAGCTGACCGAACGGGATTTTTTGCCGCTCCGGGAAAAAGAAGAAGCGGAGCGGATTGCCGGCGAGAGCCTTTCGTTCTGGCGCGACGTCTTTCGGCGACTTCGGAAAAACCCGGTGGCGATGGGGGCGCTCGTCTTCCTCCTCGTCATGACGGCGCTCGCGATCTTGGCGCCCATCCTGAGCCCCTACGCCTACGACGAGCCGAACCTTACGGATGCGAACATGCCCCCGGGAGCCAAGCACTGGTTCGGCACCGATGAGTTCGGCCGGGATCTCTGGGTGCGGGTGTGGATCGGAGCCCGGATCTCCCTCTTCATCGCCCTGATGGCCGCCCTCATCGATCTCGTCATCGGGGTCGTCCTCGGCGTGCTCGCCGGCTACAAGGGCGGCTGGGTCGACAACGTCATCATGCGGACGATCGAGATCCTCTCCGGCATCCCCTGGCTCATCATGGTCATCCTGCTCATCATCGTCATGGGCAGCGGCATGGCCACCCTGATCATCGCCATGGCCATCACCGGCTGGGTGGGCATGGCCCGCCTCGTCCGGGGTCAGGTGATGCAGCTGAAGGTGCAGGAATTCGTGCTTGCCGCTCGAACGCTCGGCGCCGGGACGTGGCGGATCATGTGGAAACATCTGATCCCGAACGTCCTCGGCATCGTCATCGTCCGGCTGACGATGAACATCCCAGCGATCATCTTCACCGAGGCGGTGCTGAGCTTTCTCGGCATCGGCCTCAAGCCGCCGCTCGCCTCGTGGGGCGTCCTCGTCAACGACGGGTACAAAATGCTCGGGTCGTTCCCGTGGAACTTCTGGTTTCCGGCGCTGGCCATCAGCCTGACGACGCTGGCCTTCAACCTGCTCGGCGACGGCCTTCGGGACGCCATCGATCCGCGGCTTCGGCGCTGAGCCCGTAAGGCGCCGTTCGTCCGCCGGCGCTTCAGTTCAAGTTCGGATGGGGTCAGAAAGGAGGTCGATCGATGGCCGAACGGCTCCTCGAGGTGGAAGACCTCGTCGTTTCGTTCCGGACGTATGCCGGCAAAGTGCACGCCGTGCGGGGCGTGTCGTTTGCGTCGATGCCGGCGAGACGCTGGCGATCGTCGGCGAATCGGGGAGCGGAAAAAGCGTCACCGTTCAGGCGGTGATGCGGCTGCTTACGACGCCGCCGGCGGTCATCGAACGCGGCCGCATCCGCTACGGCGGCCGAGATCTCCTCGCCTTAAGCGAGCGGGAGATGCAGGACGTCCGCGGCCGGGAGATCGGCATGATCTTCCAGGATCCCATGACGTCGCTGAACCCGACGATGACCGTCGGCCGTCAGATTGCCGAAGGGGTCATCCGGCACCAGAAGCTTTCCCGATCGGCAGCGCTCGAGGAAGCCGTCCGCCTTCTGGGGGAGGTCGGCATTCCGAACCCGGAGGTGCGGATCAAGCAGTATCCGCATCAGTTTTCAGGCGGGATGCGCCAGCGGGCGATGATCGCGATGGCGATCGCCAACCGGCCGAAAATCGTCATCGCCGACGAACCGACGACGGCCCTCGACGTGACGATTCAGGCGCAGATCCTCGAACTGCTCGTCGAACTGCAGCGGACGCACGGGATGGCGATCATCCTCATCACCCATGACCTCGGCGTCGTGGCGAAGATGGCCCACCGGGTGGCGGTCATGTACGCCGGGCAGATCCTCGAGGCCGGGTCGGTGGACGACCTCTTTTATCGTCCTCGGCATCCGTACACCTGGGGGCTTCTCAACTCCATCCCGCGGATCGACGCCGGGGAGCGAAAGCCCCTCGTCTCCATCCCGGGTTCGCCGCCCAATCTGATCGATCCGCCGAAGGGCTGCCCGTTTGCGCCTCGCTGCCCGTATGCGATGGAGATCTGCGTTCGCCGGATGCCGAAGGAGACGCCGGTGCCGCCGTCCGGCGTGCCGCTTTCGAAGGCGGGAGCCCCTGAAACGGTCGGCAGGACGGCCGCCGATGCCAGGTCGTCGGGCGATGCCGATGCCTCCGACCGCCCGACGGCCGTCCGAAAAACCGGCCGGTCGGCTGCCGGCGCAGGGCACACCGTCCGCTGCTGGCTGATGCACCCGATGGCGCCGAAGGTCGAACCGCCGATCGCGGCGGGGAGGGAATCCCGTGTCTAAACCCACACCGATCCTCGAAGCGGAACGTCTGAGCAAACACTTTCGTCTTCGCGGCGGCGCCGTCGTCCGGGCCGTGGAGGACGTGAGCTTTGTCGTCTACGAAGGAGAGACCTTCGGTCTGGTCGGAGAGTCCGGCTCCGGGAAATCGACCCTCGGCCGGACGCTCATCCGGCTGTACGAACCGACGTCGGGCCGGGTCCGCTTCCTCGGTGAAGACGTTCATCGCCTGCGGGGGCCGGCGCTCCGGCGATTTCACCGGCAGATGCAGATGATCTTCCAGGACCCGTACGCCTCGCTGAACCCGCGGATGACGGTGGCGGACATCGTCGCCGAGGGAATCGACATCCACGGCCTGGCCAGATCCAAAAAGGAACGCATGGAACGGGTCTACGCCCTCCTCGAGACGGTCGGGCTTCTGCCCGAGCATGCCGGCCGTTTTCCGCACGAGTTTTCCGGCGGGCAGCGGCAGCGGATCGGGATCGCCCGGGCGCTGGCGGTCGAACCGAAACTCGTCATCGCCGATGAGCCGATCTCGGCGCTGGACGTCTCGATTCAGGCGCAGGTCGTCAACCTCTTGAAAAAACTCCAGCAGGAAAAAAGCTCACCTACCTCTTCATCGCCCACGACCTGTCGATGGTGCGCTACATTTCCGACCGCATCGGGGTGATGTACCTCGGTCAGCTGGTGGAGCTCGCCGGCAGCGACGAGATCTACGCGCGTCCGCTCCATCCGTACACGCAGGCGCTCCTTTCGGCGGTGCCGATTCCCGACCCGGCGAAAGAGCGCACCCGGGAGCGGATCGTCCTCGCCGGCGACATCCCGTCCCCGATCAACCCGCCGAGCGGCTGCCGGTTCCGCACCCGCTGTCCGCACGCGATGGACGTCTGCGCGGCGCAGGTGCCGGAATGGAAGGAAGTCGAACCGGGGCACCATGTCGCGTGCCATCTGTACTGAATTCTGTCCTCTGCAATTGTGGGTACGAAACGGCGAAAACGGCCATCCATCCGGCCGCGTTCCGACGGGAACGGCGGCGATCATTCGATTCGGTCAGATGACAACGGGCGGGCCGGCCGCATTTGCGGCCGGCGTTTTCATGCCGCGCTCTGTGAGCCGCGTTTTTTGCCATGTTCTTCCGTGGTCGTAATTTTTCCGGTCTGAGGACAAATGGCGACCGTTTAAGGTTCGAGCGCGGTGAGGGCGAGGAGGAGCGACAGCAAAAAGGCCCATGCTCCGGCGAGCATAAGGCGGATCGCCAGCCGTTCGTTGGCGCGCCGGCGGTCTTGGGCGGCCTTGTCGTCGTCTTCGTCGACGGCTTCGCGGCGGGTGACGCCGGAGGGGGGGCCGGTCGTCTTTTCGCAGGCCGGATGGCCGGCGACCCTTTGGCGCCCGGCGCTCGGCAGGCCGAGGCGCTTTTCGTGCGGCGGGGTCGTCGGGTGAAACAGCCCTTGAAAGGCGAAGACGATGAGGTCGAAAACGCCCCGGGCGGCGATCCAGATGACGGCGCCGAGGAGGAACACGCCGAGGCCGGCCATGGCGAGCCGATCGACGATCGACCGAAGGGGATCGTCGATGTCCGGCCCGAGCACGGTCCAGGCGATGACGATCAGGGCGATGAGGCCGGAGAAGGCGAAGCCTTGGGCCAGCAGTCGAACCGCGCGCCGGAGATTCGCGTTCGGAATCATCGCGACCTCCTGAGAAAGGTGAGATTTCCTGGGAAAGATGAGATTTTCACAGCATCGGTGCGGGTCGTCGGTCGGGGCCGTTTGGCCAAAAGAGGGATCGCCGGACGAACGCGGACGGGGTTCGCCCTTTTTTGATTTTTAGCGACGGAAGGGAGACAAACATCCCGGACAGGCCGGTGTGCGGCTCATACAGATAGTATCGCAAGGCCGATGCGGCCGGAAGGGGGTGAGGCGATGGGGGCATGTCGGAAACCGAAACCGTGCCGGCCCGTCCGGCGGGTCCGACAGGTGAAGATCATCGTCTGCATGCCGAGCCGGGCGCCGGTATTTACCGAGGCGGTGTACCGAAACGTGCGGGTGAGGGGTCAGCCGATGGCGCTTCCTCGGCAGAACACGGCGCGCCTGCAGAGGTATTCGTACGCCGTCGTGAACGCCGGGCCGGCGGAAGTCGAGGTCCGCCTCGAGGTGAGCCCGGACGGCGTGCATTACGCGCCGGATGCGTCGATGCGGGTGGAAAGCGGGAAGACCGGCGTCATCGTGCCGAACCGCTATCTTCGGTACACGCGGCCTACGCTTCGGACCGTCGAGGCCGGCGCCACGGCGACGGTGGACGTTTTCTTCCAGGCGCAGTCGGCCGGCTGAAGCAGGCGATGGATCACGGGGACGGGGATCAGAACGAAGATCGATGGGCGGAACCGACCACGAGGATCGGTCCGCGGAAAAGGGGAGGTAAAAACGGATGCCGAACTACTCGGTGTTTCAGGCCAATCCGGAAGAACTGAAAGCGCTCATTTTCGGTTCGGACGGAACGACGGCGCGGCCGCTGGCGGTGAATGCCAGCGCCGAGCTCCTCGTCGGCGGCGCAACGGTGACCGGCGGGACGCTGGATGCGGTGTCGGCGGCGACGATCGCGGGCGGGACGCTGGACGCGGTGTCGGCGGCGACGATCGCCGGCGGGACGCTGGATGCGGTATCGGCGGCGACGATCGCCGGCGGGACGCTGGATGCGGTATCGGCGGCGACGATCGCCGGCGGGACGCTGGATGCGGTATCGGCGGCGACGATCGCCGGCGGGACGCTGGATGCGGTATCGGCGGCGACGATCGCCGGCGGAACGCTGGACAGCGTCACGTCGATCTCGCAGCGGAGTTTTCTCGAGATCGCCAACACGGATGTCGCCACCGGGGATACGCTGACGGCCCTGCCGGCGGTGACGACGGCCGTCCTCGGACATTATTCGTATTTCATTTACAATGCCGGCGCCAACGACGCGGTGGCCCAGGTGGAAATCAGCGCCGACGGGACGCACTGGTACACGGATATTCCTTCGACGACGGTCGCGTCTGGTTCGGTGGCGGTGCTCGTGCCGACGCGCTTTTTGAAGTACACCCGGCTGGCGTACGCTTCGGCGGTGGTCGGCGCCGCGACGACGATCGACGTGTACTTCAACGCGCAGGGGACATAACCGCCGGGGACGGGCGTTGATCGACCGGCGGTCGAGAAAGGAGACGGTCGGCGATGGAGGATCGACCGCGACGCTCCGGTGCCATGCTCTTGGGAGTGCACATTTTGGCGAAGAATGAGGCCGCGCGGCTTCCGGCGGCTCTCGAAAGCGTACGGGAGATCGCCGACGAGATCATCGTCATCGACACGGGTTCGACGGACGGGACGCCGGAGGTGGCCCGCGCCTTCGGGGCGCGGGTCCTTTTTGTGCCGTGGCAGGACGATTTTGCGGCGGCCCGAAATGCGGGGCTTGAGGCGGCCCGGACGGACTGGGTGCTCGTCCTCGACGCCGATGAGCGGGTCGTCGCCGGGCGGAGGGTTCTGCGGTCGCTCATTCGGGAGACGGAAAATGAGGCTTTCACGGTCGAAATTCAAAATGCGATCGGTTCCGATCCGTGGGCGCGCGTCGTCTTTCGCCCGGTGCGCCTGTTTCGGCCGTCCGCCTTCGGCGGCCTTCGCTTCTTAGGTCGCATTCACGAACAGCTCGTCACCCCGGACGGCCGCCCGGCGCCGTTTCGGCCGGCGGCGTCGCCGCTCGTGATCGAGCACGTCGGCTACCGGCCCGACGTGCTCCGGGAAAAGGGGACGGCGGAGCGAAATGCTCGCCTCCTCGCGCGATGTCTGGAGGAGCGACCGGACGACCCGTTTTACCGCTACCACCGGGGTATCACGTTGGTGCAGCTCCGGCGGCTTCGGGAGGCGGCCGCCGAACTCGAACGGGCGCTTGAAACCGCTCCGAAGTCGGCGCCGTATCGCCCGTCGCTCGTTCGGACGCTGTCGCTTGTGTATGAAGGGTTGGGGCGGCCGGAGCGGGCGCGGACGCTGCTTCAGGCGGAGGCCCCCGACGTCGAAGGACAGCCGGAGCTTTGGCATCTTTTGGGGGAATCGTTTCTGGCGGCGGGCTGGGTCAGGCCGGCCGAAGCGGCCTTTCGGGCGGCCCTTGCCGCGGCCTTAAGGGCCGATCCAAGCGACGACAACGTCCGGACGTTCGGCGTCGGCGGCTTTCGGACGCGGACCCGCCTGACGGAGGCGCTTGCCCGGCAGGGGCGGTGGGCGGAGGCGATGGAGGCGCTGCGGGCGGCCCTTCTGGAGCGGCCGGATTTTGCTCCGGCGCGCCGGCTGCTTGAGGCGCTGGTCGAACCGCCGGCGTTGCCGAGCCGGCCGGCGGATCGGGCGTCTCAAGGGGGGCGGAGGGAGCAGGACGCGGCGCCGGAGGCGGCCCGGGCCTCGCCGGCGCCGGAGGCGGCGGGACGAAGGCCGAAGACGGCGGCGGAGGCGTGGGCGATGTATCGGGCGGGGGCGGTTCGGCCGGCGGCGGAGTTTTTCCTCGAATCCCTCGGGGACGGCACCCTTACGGCGGAAGGGGCGTATGCCCTCGGTGAACTGCTTTACGAACGGGGGCACGGGGCGGCGGCCGAAGCGATGTTTGTCCGGGCGATCGCCCTGGCGGAGGCGGCCGAAGGGCGGAGGCGCGTTCTTCAGGCGGACGAAAGCGGGGGTGACGTTCCGCCGGCGGCGGACAAAGGGCCGGGCGGTGCCGGCGAGGGGGCGTTCGGCCCGGCGGGGCTTTCGGATCGGGCGCGCGTCGGCGCGGCGCTTTCGCGACTGGACGATCTTCTGGCCGGCGTGGCGCGCGCGCTTCGGCGGGCGGACGAAAGAGCGGCGTCGGCGGTTCGGCGGGTCGAAGAGGGTCGGGACGGGCCATCCCCTGGCCCGGCGGCGGTCGTCCGCCGGTGGACGGCGGCCGAAGCGGCGCTCCGACGGATGCACCATCGCCTCGCGGAGGCGCGAACGGCGCTTGCCGGACTGCCCTGGAGGGTTCGGATGATCGGAGACCGCGGAGGAAGCGGGGAAGGGACTCGGAGGACGGAAGGAGCGGAAGGGGCGGATTGAGCGGCTCGGGGGAAGGAAGCGGCGGATGGGACGGCTCGGGCGGCTCAGGGAACGGAGGCGGCGAAGGAGGCGGCTCGGACGGCTCAGCGTACGGAGGGGGAGAGGGCAAATCGGCGCCGGAGACGCCGGAGGGGCCGGTGGGACGGCGGAAGCGGCGGCGGGGAAGGGGCGGACGGAGGAGAGGAAGAAGGCCGTTCAGGCGATGGGGAAGGAAAGGGCGTTTCAGGGGGGACGGGCGGCGGAAGCGATCGAGGGTCGTCTCGGACGACGGAGGAGGCGAAAAAGAACGATGGAAAGGAGGAGCGGCGGGGATGGTGCGGCTTACGCTGGCGATGATCGTGCGCAATGAAGCCGGGCGGCTTTCGCGGGCGCTTCAAAGCGTCCGGGACGTCGTCGACGAGATGATCGTCGTCGACACCGGCTCGACGGACGGGACGCCGGAGATCGCCCGGGCGCACGGGGCGCGGGTCGTCGCCGTGCCGTGGCAGGACGACTTTTCCGCCGCAAGGAATGCCGGGCTCGAGTTCGCGCGGGGAGACTGGGTGTTCGTCCTCGATGCGGACGAATGGCTGGAGCCGGCCGATCGCGGGCGGCTGAAGGCGCTTCTTTGGTCGCCGGCGCTGGCCGCCTATGAGGGGGGGTTCGTCCAGATCTGGAACCGGCTTGGCGACGGCCGGGAGGGGGTGGCGGTGCATCCGGCGCTCCGACTTTTCCGCAACCGGCCGGAGCACCGGTTTTCCGGCCGGGTGCATGAACAGATCGCGGCGGCGATTTTCCGGCGGAAGCCCGATGCGGCGTTATTCGTGAGCGACATCCGGGTGCATCACGACGGATATCTCCGGGACGTCGTGCGGCTCAGGGGAAAAATCGAGCGCAATGAGCGGCTCCTCCGCCAGGCGCTCCTGGCGGCGCCGGACGATCCGTTTCTCTGGTACAACCTCGGCGTCGAGGCGCTTCGGCGGGGAGCGGCCGCGGAGGCGGCGCAGGCGTTTGTTCGCGCTCGGGAAACGATGGCGCCGGCGGTGAGCTTTGCGCCGCTCGTGTACAAATACGAGGCGCTGGCCCGGCGGCTGGCCGGCGATCCGGACGGGGCCCGGGCGGTGCTCGAAGCGGGGTGCCGGCGGTACCCGCATCATCCGGACCTCTGGCATCTTTGGGGCGAGATCGAGGCGGCGGTCGGGCGACTCTGGGCGGCGGAGGCGGCCTATGCGACGGCGTATGCCCTCGGACCGGCGCCGCCGGGGGTGCCCACCGAGGCGGGCGTCGGCGGCGCCCGGACGGCGGCGGCGCTTGCCCGCCTTCGGGCGGCGCTGGGGGACCTCGCTGGCGCCCGGCGCTGGGCGGGGGAGGCGCTCCGGCAGGCGCCGGGGGACGGGCGGGCGCTCGGGCTTCTCATTCGCCTGGCGGTCGTCGCCGGTGGGGAGCGGGAGGCGGTCCGGACGGCCGTCCGCCTGCTTCGGGTGCGGGACGCTCAGGCGGCGGAGCGGGTGGCCGGGGCGCTCCGGGCCGCCGGAGCCCCCCGGGCGGCGGCCGTCTACGTCCGCTATGTTCGGCGCTTCGGTTCGCCGGCGGTGCAGGGCGCACGGCCACCGGTCGGTCGGCCGCCCGGCGGCCGGCTGTGGGCGGTGGAACGGTGGCTGGCCGGCGTGCGGCACCCGGCTTGGCGGACGGGGACGGTGCTGGCGGCGCGGCTTTCGCTGTTCGACGGGGCGACGCCTTGGATCGAGGGGGCGCATGGGGCCGAGGATTCGCCGGTTGCCGGCGGGCCTCCGTCCGGGGAGGATCGGTCCGGCGGGCTCCCTTTGTCCGGACGGGTTGCATGGGACGGCGGGCGGCCGGGCGTTCCGGCGGCGGGCGTGCGGAAAGAAGGGGGGATGGGCGGTGCGGCCGACGATTTCGCTCGCGATGATCGCGCGGGATGAGGCGGCGTCGATCGGGCGGGCGATCCGGTCGGCGGCGCCGATCGTCGACGAAGTCGTCGTCGGCGATACGGGTTCGACGGACGGGACGCCGGCGGTGGCCCGGGCGCACGGGGCGCGGGTCATCGCCGTGCCGTGGCAGGATGATTTTGCCGCCGCCCGCAATGCGGTGCTCGAGGCGGTTCGGGGAACGTGGGTGTTCGTCCTCGACGCCGACGAGGGGGTGGTGTCGGTCGACCGCCCGGCGCTGGAGGCGATGCTCGAGCGCCCGGACGTCTTCGGCGGGGTGGTCGAGATCCGGCACCACCTGGGGGCCCGGCCGGGGGCGATGCTGGCGACGGATGCGGTGCTCCGGTTGTTTCGCCGGGACCCGCGGATCCGCTATCGGGGCCGCATCCACGAAGACGTCACGCCGTCGATCACCGCCCTCCCCGGCGCTCGCATCGTCCGGGCGCCGGTGGTGCTGGAGCACTTCGGCTACCTCGAGCCGGCGGTGGCGGCGAAGCGGAAAAACGAGCGGAACCTCGCCCTCGTGCTCCGGGCGATCGCCGACGCGGGGGACGATCCGCGCCTCTGGTATGCCCTCGGCACGGAGTGGTTTCAGCGGGGAGACGTCGTCCGAGCCGCGGCCGCGCTCGAGCGCGCGTTCCGGATGGCGCCGCCCGCGGCCGGGTATGGGCCGGATCTGGCGATGAAGCTTTTGTTTTCGCTGCGGCAGGCGGGACGGCTGGAGGAGGCGCTCCGGCTCACAGGCGAAGTGCTGGCCCGCTATCCGGGATCGCCGGAGCTTTGGGCGCTTGCGGCGGAGCTATTGCTTTCCGCCGGCCGGCCGGCGGCGGCGCTTCGGGCGGTTCGGGCCGCCCGCGAGGCCGAAGCGGCGCATCGGTCGGCGGAATCGGTCGGCGGGTGGTCGGCCGGGCGGATGGTCGGAAGCGGGACGTTTGTGAGCGATGTGCTGGCCGGTCAGGCGTGGGAGGCGCTCGGTCGGCCGTCGTGCGCGCTCCGGCACTACCTTCGGGCCGTCCGGGAAAACCCGCGGTTTTTGCCGGCGTGGGGGCGCTTCGCGGCGTTCGGTGTCCGGATGGGGCGCGTGGGGCCGCTCGTGCGGGCGATCCGCCGTTACCGGGATCGATGGGCGCCGGAAGACGGAATTCCGTCCGCGATCCTCGCCGCCTGCCGGACGGCGGCCGGGACCGATCCGGCGGCGTACGCCGCGATTCGGCAGGCGCTCGGAAAAGCGCTGGGGGAGCCGGCGGAGGCTCCGGAAGAACCGACGCCGAAGGGGAACCGGGGATTCGCTGAAGGGAAGGGCGGGGCCACGGTCGGGGAAAAGGCTATAATGAGAGCATGGGACGAAGATGGGTGATCGGGTGGATGGCGCTGGCGGCGCTCGTGAGCGCCGTCTGGCTCGTCGGGTTCGTCGCGGCGGCCATGGAGCTCCTCGGACCGGGCCGGACAGGCCCGGCGTCGCCCGCTCGGCCGGGGACGGTGACCGACGAGGCGGGACCTTCCCGGGGGCCGGAGGCCGGACCGCTTCGCCTCGTCGGCCTCGGCGATTCGATCCTGCGGGGGATCGGCGACGGCGAAGGCGGCGGCGTCTTCCGGCGGTTCGGGGAAAGGCTGGCGGCGGCCGATCCGGGCCGGCGGCCGCCGGTGATGGTGAATCTGGCGGTGGCCGGCGACACAAGCGCCGATCTTGGGCGCCGCCTCGCGCTCCCCGAATTTCGGACGGCGGTCCGGGCGGCGGACGGGATCGTCCTTTCGATCGGCGGAAACGATGCGTTTCCGAGCGTCGATGTATTGAAGCGGCCGGCGGCGTACGCCGATCCGGAAGCGATCTCCGCCTTTCAGGCGACGATGGAAACGGTTTTGCGCGCCTTCCGGCAGGACAACCCGAAGGCGCCGATTCTCTGGCTCGGGCTGTACGATCCGTTTTCCGATGTGCCGGGGCTTTCCGGGGCGGCGGAGGCGGCCCTCGACCGGTGGAACGCGGCGATCCACGCGGCGGCCCGGAGCGCGCCGGGGGTGATCGTCGTGCCGACGAACGACCTCCGGCAGGCGGCGGGGGCGGCGTTTCTCGCGGGGGATCATTTTCACCCGAGCGCGGTCGGCCATGCGCTCCTTGCCGGGCGGCTGGCGGAGGTGTGGGCGGCGCTCCGGCGGTAAGGGGAGGCCCGGGCGAGGCGAGGTCGGGAGCGGGGAAAAAGGCGGTGTCGATGGCCGGGGCCGCGCCAAAACCGGGTTGAGGGCCTCGGAGCGTCTGCGGCGAGAACCGCGGCGAGAACCGATGAAGATTCATGATGGTGGGATGGTCGGGCACGGAAAACGACGGCCGGGAGGGGTGGCCGTGAGCGGCGAAAAAGCATCGGACGAAGCGGCGCCCGAGGGAGCGGCGACCGGCGGAGCGGGGTTCGGCAGGGCGGAGGCGCCGGCGCTCGCGGTGCGGGGGCTCACGGTGCGCGCCGGCGGCCGGGTGCTCGTCGAGGACGTGACGTTTGCCGTCCGGCCGGGGGAGGTGTTCGCCCTTCTCGGGCCGAACGGCGCCGGGAAGACGACGACGCTCCGGGCCGTCCTCGGCCTGATCCGGCCGGCCGCCGGCGAGGTGTGGCTTGCCGGGCGGAAGCTCTGGCCCGGCCGGCCCTCGGCGCTTCGGGCGGTCGGCGGGCTGATCGAGGCGCCGGCGGTCTATCCTTACCTGACCGGGTGGGATCATTTGAAACACGTGGGGCGGATGCGGGGGGTGTTCGATCCGGCGGCGCTTTATGCCCTCGCCGAGCGGACCGGCATCGCGCCGCATCTTTCGGCCCGGGTGGCGACGTATTCCCTCGGCATGCGGCAGCGGCTGGCCCTCGCCCTCGCCCTCGTCGGCCGGCCGGCGGTCGTCGTGTTGGACGAGCCGATGAACGGCCTCGACCCGCCGGGGATGCGGGATTTTCGGATGTTCATCCGGGAGCTGGCGGCGGAAGGACAGGCGGTGCTTTTTTCCAGCCACCTCCTCGCCGAGGTGGAGGCGGTGGCGGATCGGATCGGGCTCATGGCCGGCGGCCGGCTCCTCTGGTCGCGATCGGTCGCCGATGTCCGGCGGGCCGCCGGCCGGCGGTACCGGATGGTTCTCCGGCCGCCGGAGGCGGGGGAGGCGCTCCTTCGGGCGGCGCCGGAGGTGGTGCGCCTGGAGCCGGTGCCGGACGCACCGCCGGGGACGGTCTGGGTGTGGCTCGCGGACGAAACGAAGGCGCCGGCGCTCATCGCCCGCCTCGCCGGCGCCGGCGTCGAGGTCCGGGCGGCGGCGCCGGATGTGCCGCCGCTTCAGGAGTTGTTTTTCGCCTGGACGGAGGCGGACGGGCAAGCGTATCCGAGGGGACGGGCGGAGCGATGACGGCGTGGTTCTGGCTCGTCTATAACGAAGTGGAAAAACTTCTTTTCCGCCGCCGGATGGCGGTGGTGGTGGGCCTCCTCGCGGTGCTCATCCCGCTTTTTGTCTACGCCCAGCACAAGCAGCTCGAGACCGTTCGGGCGCGAATGGGGACGGACGACTGGCGGCTCTGGACGGCGCAGCTCATCGCCGACAACGAAAACCGCCTCGCCGCCTCCCGCCTGCCGGAGGAGTGGCGCCGGTGGCTCCTCGTCCGCAACGAACAGCTCCGGGCGTATCTCGCCGCCGGCGTCGACCCGAACGCGCCGGGGGCGGCGGGGTTTCTTCGGAGCTTCATGGAGGCGGGGATGCCGCTTTTCGTGCCGCTCTTTGCCTTGATCGTCGGGAGCGACATCATCTCCGGCGAGCGGTCGGCGGGGACGCTCCGGCTCCTTCTTTCGCAGCCGGTCGGGCGGCTCCGGCTCGCACTGGCCAAAGTGGCGGCGCTTTGGCTTTCGGTCGGGATGATTTTTTTCTGGATCGCCGTGCTGGGGACGCTCGTTTCGGGGCCGGTGTTCGGCTTCGGCGGCTTTCAGGTGCCTCAGCTCGTCGGCTTTCGCGTAAGCGGCGAGACGCTCGATCTCGGCGGCGTTCGGCTCATCCCGATGTGGCAGTATCTGCTCATGCTGTTCGGCC
Organism: Hydrogenibacillus schlegelii; assembly: GCF_001653195.1. GTDB lineage: Bacteria > Bacillota > Bacilli > Thermicanales > DSM-22653 > Hydrogenibacillus > Hydrogenibacillus schlegelii. Next base: position 20,340 of record NZ_JXBB01000009.1, on the reverse strand, counting down.
TCGGCTGGTACGCGAGCACGGTCGTGGCGCTCTGGACGTTTTTCGCGTCCAGCGTCGCCCGCTCGACGGCGGCGGGGATGGGGGCGGGCTTCGCCTTTCTGCTCGCGGGGAGCGTGCTGGCCAATTACGCGAGCGGCTGGCGGGGGGCCAAGTGGGTGGCCAGCACGAACCTCGATCTCGGGCCGTACCTTGCGGGGCTCAGGCCGCCGATCGAGGGGCTTACGCCGGCGTTCGCCCTCGGCTACCTCGGCGCAACCGGCGCTTTGGCGCTCGGGCTTGCCCTCTGGCGTTTGACCCGGGATGTGGCGTAAACGGCGTTCGACCGGCGCCTAAAACGGCGCGATGAGGGAGGCGCTCCCCGGCCGGCGCTTGACTTCCCGCTTCAGGGCGGCGGCCCGTTCGGCGAGCGTCTCGGTCGAAAGGCCCCGGGGATCGCGGACGATGACGACGGCGACGGAGACGCTGACGCGCTCCGCCAAGGAGGCGGAAGCGGCCTCCGACCGGGGAAGCCCGTCGGACGGTGCGTCAGACGGCACCTCGGGCGGCGCGGACGCCGCCGGAATTTCGGGCGGGATGGGCGTCCGGTCGAGGCCTTCCGGCGCTTCGCGCTCCGGCGGATCGATCGGTGATGCCGCGTCGCTCCGGTGACGTGTCGTGCCGCCGTCCCGGCCGGAGGCCATCGGCGCCGGCGCCTCCTGGCAGTAGAAGCCGATGCCCCGGTCGAACGCCGCGACGATGTCGAAGGCGAGGGGCTCGGCGGCGTCCGGCGGGGCGACGAGGACGAAGTCGTCGCCGCCGATGTGGCCGACAAAGACGTCCGCCTCCGGCCGCCGGGCGGCGGCGTCCTTGAGCACGTCGGCGAGGAAGCGGATGACCTGATCGCCCCGCTGGTAGCCGTATCGGTCGTTATACTGTTTAAAACGATCGAGGTCGACGTACAGGAGGGCGAAGGGGAGGTTTTTTTCGATCTTTTCCCGCACGGCCAGGTCGATGGCGTGGTTCCCCGGAAGGCCGGTGAGGGGGTTCGCCAGCCGGACGGCTTCCATCTTGACGTTGGCCAGGTAATTCAAGATCGCTTCGATGGAGACGACGCCGATGAGGCGGCCTTCGTCGGCGACGATGATGTAGTCGTACGCCTTGTCCGCCGGCCGGGCCATCGCCAGCCGGGCGACGACGTCGATCGGGGTCTTCGGGTCGACGACCAGCGGGTCGAAATCGGTGACCAGACCGATCGGCCGGCGGCTGTAGAGGGAGGCGCCGTACTGGGTGGCGAGCACCTGCAGGAGCTTCTCCCGCATGACGAGGCCAACGATCCGGCCGCCGTCGGTGATGACGACGCCGCCGTCTTTCGTTTCTTCGAGGTACTGCCGGACGAGGGCGGTGATCGTCCGGCGGTCGAAGGTGTGCGCCGGGGCGGTGATGAGCTCGACGGCGTCTTCCTGCCGCCGCTGGAGGGCGAGGATGCGCCGGTGGCGGAGGATGGCTTCGACGGCGTCTTTCGGTGGGGTGTCCGGCGGCCGGCGCGTGGGGCGGGCGAGGTAAAAGCCCTGGGCGGCGTATACGCCGAGGCGGATGAGCTGGACGAGCTCGCCGGCGGTCTCGACCCCTTCGGCGATGATGCGGCTTCCGACCTTGGTGGCGAAGAAGACGAAACTTTCGAGGAGGCTCTGCTTGACCGGGTCGGCGTCGAGCCCGGCGATGAGCGAGCGATCGACCTTGATGAACTCCGGCCGGAGGGCGAGGATCGTCTGAAAGGAGGCGTACCCGGCGCCGGCGTCGTCGACGGCGATGCGGAAGCCCTGGCGGCGGTAGTGGTCGATGATCTCCCGGAAGCGGCGAAAATCGTCGATCGCCTGCTGCTCGGTCACCTCGAAGACGGTATCCGAGACGGAAAGCCCTCGCGCTTCGAGAAGCCGCCGCGTGTGGCCGGGGTGAAAGGCGGGGTCGTGGACGACGGCGGGGCTGACGTTCAGAAAGAGCTTTTCGCCCGGCCGGAGAAAGCCGGCGCCGGCGATGGCCGTTTCCCGGGCCAGTTTCTCCAGGAGATAGAGGAGGCCCTCTTCTTCCGCCCGGGTGAAGAGTTTAAGCGGCGAGTGCAGCGGGCTTCCCTCCGGCCCGCGGGTGAGGGCCTCGTAGCCGACCACGGAACCGTCGGCGAGGGAAAAAATCGGCTGGTAGACGACGGAAAGCTCCCGCCGGGACAGGAGGCGAAGGAGCGCCTCCCGCTCGGCGAGGTCTTCCGGCGCCGGACGGCGCTTGGCGAGCTTCAGGGCGAGCTTGATCGCCCGGTAAAACTGCCGCTCCGCTTCCTCGCTTCGTTCCGGGAGGGTGACGGCGCTCAGATGAAAGGCGAACCGGTCGACGAGGGACGGGAGGGCCGCTTCGGCGGCCGCGACGAGGCGTTTTAACATTCTCCCGCCTCGGGCATAAGCCAGCGGCGGGATGTGCTCCGGCGCCGCGGCGTCCAGCCGCAAGAAGACGAGATAGTCGTCGCCGAAGGCCCGGCCGGCGGCAAGCACGTCCGGTTCGAGGGTGACCAGCTCGGCGACGGCCCGGTCGAGGGCGTCGAGAACGCGCCGGGCGGCTTCCTCGCCGTACCGCATTTCTATTTCAGTAAAATTCTGTATATCGAAAAAGAGCATCGCGTTGGCGCCCCGCTCGAGGAGGTCGGCAAAGCGGGCCGGCCACCGTTCGGTCGAAGGGCCAAAGGTTCGGCGTTCCGACATGAGGCCTCCTCCTTTGCCTCGATTCCTTCGCCGTCCGGGAGCGCCTCGCCCGAGGGCCGCCTTCGGGACCGTCCCGGAGCTTCGATGCCGTCTTGGTGGGGCCGCCGCTCTCCCGAGGCCGGAAGCGCAGCCGGGCGGCGGTTCGGAGAACGGAGCTGTGCCGGCGTCGACCGGTCCCCCCACCGTCGCCGCCGGCGACGCGCTTCGACACGATCGGACGGGTACCTCGAGTTTACCGTTTTTTGTCACGCGGAAGGTAAAGGCGACGTTAAGAAACCGTAAAAATTTGATGAATAAAGAAGCAAACGCGATGCAACATCGAAATTTCCGCAATCCAAGCCGATCATTTGAGCCTCGAAAGAAACGGCGGTAAAATGGAGCGAGGAAAGGGGTCGGCTGGAATGGGCTATGCGCTGGCGGCGTTTTTGCTCTGGGGGCTTCTTCCCCTCTACTGGAAACACCTGGCCGGCATCCCGGCGCTGGAACTGCTCGCCCATCGGTTTCTCTGGTCGTTCGTCTTCGTCGCCGGCTGGCTCGGCGTCCGCCGGCGCCTCGGCGAGCTCGGCGCGGTGTTTGCCGACCCCCGCCGGCGGCGGCCGCTTTTTCTCGCCGCCGTGCTGATCGCCGTCAACTGGGGGGTGTACGTCTGGGCGGTCACCGGCGATCACCTCATCGAGGCGAGCCTCGGCTATTACATCAATCCGCTGGTGAGTGTCGCCCTCGGCGTCCTCGTCCTCGGCGAGCGGCTCGGGCGGCGGCAGTGGGCGGCGGTGGGGTTGGCGGCGGCGGGGGTCGTGCTCTTTGCGCTGGAGGTGCGGGGGCTGCCCTGGATCTCGCTGGCTCTCGCGTTTTCGTTCGGCTTTTACGGACTGGTGAAAAAAACGCTCCATCTCGACGCCCTGACCGGTCTGGCGGCGGAGACGGGGATGCTGGTGCTTCCGGCGGCCCTCACCCTCGCCTGGATCGAAAGCGCCCGGGGCTGGCCGGCGCTCGGGTACACCGCCGAGGTGTGGCTCCTTTTGCTCGGCGCCGGAGTGGTGACGGCGCTCCCGCTCCTCTGGTTTGCCGAGGCGGTGCGGCGGGCGGCGCTCTCGACGGTCGGCCTCATCCAGTACGTGACGCCGACGATGAAGCTTTTGTTCGGCGTGTTTTTGTATCATGAACCGTTTACGCCGGCCCACCTCGCGAGCTTTGCCCTCATCTGGGCCGCGCTGGGGCTGTATACGACCACCTTCTTTCGCCGCGCCGGCGCCGCACCGGCGACGGTGGAAAAGTAGTCTGAGAGGCCGAAACGCGCGTCCGGGTGGGGCTTCAAGGAGAAGCCGCACCGGCGGGGGAAAAGAGTCACAGAGGCTTCTCCGAGGCGCCGTCCGGAGGAAGCGCATCGCCGGGCGGAAGAAAGGAGCCGGTTATGCAGCGCGGTGTGGTCTTTACGACGGCGGCCATCATGGCCATCACGCTCTTAAGCCGCCTCCTCGGCTTTGTCCGGGAGACGGCCATCGCCGCTTATTTCGGGGCGAGCGTCGAGTCGGACGCGTATTTTATCGCCTACTCGATCCCGGGCGTCCTGTTTGCGGCGATGGCGGCGGCGATCGGGACGACGTTCATCCCGGTCTACCAGCGGCTGGAAGGCGCCGAGCGGGAGCGGTTTATGCATAATGCGACGACGGTCATCGGGCTCGTTTCGCTCGTGACGAGCGCCGTCGCCTTCGTCTTTGCGCCGGGGCTTGTCCGGCTGTTCGCTCCCGGTTTCGGGCCGGAGGCGGCGGCGCTCACCGCCGATCTGAGCCGCATTTTGCTTTGGATGATCGTTTTTTTGACGCTCAATGCGATCTTCACCGCGTACCTTCAGAGCCGGGGCCGCTTTCTTGCCCCGGCGGCGGTCGGCATCCCGTTTAACGTCGTCGTCGTCGGCTACCTCCTCATCTTCGGCCGGTCCCTCGGCATCGCCGGGTTTACGTGGGTGACGCTTCTGGCGGTGGCGGTGCAGGTCGTCTTTCTCCTGCCGTCGATGGTCCGGGAAGGGTACCGCTACCGCGTCGTCTTCGATCTCAAGGAGCCGGGGATCCGACAGGTCGTCGGCCTTATCGGCCCGGTGATGATCGGGACGGTGGCGGCGCAGCTCAACATCGTCGTCGACCGGATGCTCGCCTCCGGCCTGAGCGAGGGCAGCATCTCGGCTTTGAACTACAGCAACAAGGTCGTCCAGCTCGCCTACGGCATCGTCGTCCTCTCGGTCCTTTCGGTGCTTTATCCGCGCTTTTCCCGTCAGGCGGCCGACGGCGACCTTGGGGCGCTCCGGGAAAGCGTCGCCCGGTCCTTTGCCGCCCTCATGCTCATCCTCGTTCCGATCACCGTCGGAAGCCTCCTCCTCGCCCGGCCGATCATCGCCGTCCTCTTCGAGCGCGGCGCTTTTGACGCCCGGGCGACGGAGCTTACGGCCGGCGCCTTTTTCTTTTTCAGCCTCGGCCTCATCGGCCTTGGGACGCGGGAGCTCTGGACGAAGGCGTTTTACGCGCTGCAGGACACCCGGACGCCGATGCTAAACGGCGTCATCGCCATCGTCCTCAACATCGCCTTGAATCTCCTCCTCGTCGGGCCGATGCAGCACCTCGGCCTCGCCCTGGCGACGTCGATCGCGCTCACGGTCGCCAGCCTCATGCAGTATGTCTCGCTTCGGCGGCGGATCGGCGGCGTCGGTCTGCCGGCCGTGCGGAAGTCCCTCGCTCGCTCGGCCCTGGCCTCCGCCGGGATGGGAGCGGCGCTCTGGCCGATCGCCGGGAGCCCGCTCCTCGGCGAAGGCTCGGCCGTCTGGCGGGCGCTCGTCCTCACGGCCGTCATCGCCGGCGGGGGGCTTTTGTACGCCGGGCTCCTGTCCCTCTTCCGGGAACCGCTCTGGCTGGAGGCGCTCGCTCGGGCGCGCGGCGCCTTTCGCCGGCGGGTGGCCGCGCTCCGGCGCTCGTAGCCGGCCTCCGGCGCTCACGGCGCGATTTGCTTCGAACTTTTTTCGGGCGTCTAACGTCGGGGGCGCGGCGCCTCTCGCCGATGGCCGCCGGTCTTCCGGCGGCCGCAGCGGCTTTCGGCCGTCGACGTTTGCACCGCTGGCGCGGTGCTTTTTGCCGCCGCTGCGGCGCTTGCGTCGATGGTCGGCGGCCTTCCGGCGGCACGAAACCGGCCCGGCCGGAGCCGGGCACGGTTTATGGGCCGCGGCGGGCGGCGATCAGGTCCCGGTACGCGTAGAAGCTCGCCTTCGGCGTCCGCCGCTGGGTGCCGTAGTCGACGTAGAGGAGGCCGAAGCGCTTCGTGTAGCCGTGGGCCCATTCGAAGTTGTCGAGGAGCGACCAGTAAAAGTAGCCGGACACCGGGACGCCGCCCTCGATGGCCTGCCGGACGGCGTCGACGTGGGCTTCGAGGTAGCGGATGCGGGCGGGATCGTCGATGCGGCCATCGGGCTGGGGCGCATCGTCGTAGGCGGCGCCGTTTTCGGTGATGACGATCCTTTCTGGCCGGTAGCGCTCCTTGAGGTCCCGGAGGACCGCGATCAGGCCGTCCGGAGCCACTTCCCAGCCCATCGCCGTCCGCTCGACGCCCGGCGGTTCGACGAAGTCGAGGAAGTCGAGGCCGCCCCGCGGGCCGCCCGCCCGAAAGGCGATCCGGGTCGGGAAGTAGTAGTTGACGCCAATGAAGTCCGGGGGCCGCACCCACCGGGTCGCTTCGGCCTGCATCGCCTCCAGCGCCGCCTTCGGATCGCCGGCCTCGGGGGGCCAAAGGGCGGCGGGAAGGAGGGAAAGGAGCGTCACCGGCTCCTCCGGGTAGCGGCCGAAATAAAACGGATCGAGAAACCAGCCGTTTTGCAGCCGCTCGAAGGCGGTCGCGAGGGCGACGTCGAGGTCGGCGTTTTGGCTCGGGGTGACTTTGGTCATCAGGTTGGTCAGGCCCACCCGGGCGTTTCGGGTTTCGGCCCGGATGGCCTGGTCGGCTTCGAAATGGGCGAGGTTCAGGTGATGGGCGACCCGAAAGGCAAGCCGAACATCCTTCAGGCCCGGCGCGTGTTCGCCGGTGAGGTGGCCCATCACGGTGACGACCCACGGTTCGTTTAAGGTGATCCACCAGCGAACGGCGTCGCCGAGGCGCCGGACGACGGCCGCTGCGTATTCGGCGAACCGGTGGGCGGTGTCGCGATTCGCCCATCCCCCCGCCTCCTGCAGGGCGAGGGGGAGGTCCCAGTGATAAAGGGTGACGACCGGGGTGATCCCGGCCTGAAGGAGGCGTTCGATCAGCCGGGCGTAGAAGGCGAGGCCCCGCTCGTTGAGGGGGCCGCGTCCCTCGGGAAAAAGGCGCGGCCAGGCGACGGAAAATCGATAGGCGTTCACGCCGAGGATCTCCATCCAGCGGACGTCTTCTTCCCACCGGTGATAGTGGTCGCAGGCGACGTCGCCGGTGTCGCCGCCGGCGACGGCGCCGGGTCGGCGGACGAATGCGTCCCAGATGGACGGCCCCCGGCCGTCTTCGGCCGCCGCTCCTTCGATTTGATAGGCCGACGTCGCCACACCCCAGAGAAAATCTCTCGGAAAGGCGGCCATCGCCATCGCCCTTTCCATAATCTTTAAGCGCAAAGCTCTTTAAGCTCAAAGCGCGACGCGAGAGAACGCAGGCACGATCCGTTCGGCCGACGTCCCGCTCAAGCCGCGTCGACCGGACCGGCGGCCAGGCGCCTCCGGGTTCGAGGGCTCGGCCGGGACCTCTACGCCTGCCGCCGTTCGCCGAGGAGCCCGAGGACTTCCAGCAGGCGGGGATAGACGTCGTCCTGCATGTAGGGGGAAAACCGGGGATCGTCCCGCACTTCGACCGGAAGGACGTCGAAGAGCACCGGCCCTTCGGTGTCGGTCGTAAATGGCCGAGGTTCCAGGGCTTCGACGTCGGCCCGGTAGATCGACTTGACGAGGCGGCCGCCGTCCGGATCGTCGACGACGTACTGGCCAATGAGGGCGATCGATCGGAGGCGGGCCCCGGTTTCTTCGTACGCTTCCCGGACGGCGGCCTGAAGCGGCGTCTCGCCGGGCTCCACCTTGCCGCCGGGAAGTTCGATCCCCCGCTCCCGGTGGCGGGTAAAGACGATCCGGCCCCGGTAAAACGGCACGACGAGAACGTGGCCGGCCGGGAGAAAATCGGCCGGATCGAAGGTCAGGCGGACCGTCCGGCCCAATCGATCGCGAAAGACTTCGTGCATCGCGTTTCGACTCCTTTGGTTCTCCTTCGGTTCGCGTCAACCGCCGGCCTCGGGGGCGTCCGCTTCGGAGAGAATCTCCTGCGCTTCCAGCCAGAGGACGGCCCGCTTCGCCGCTTGCATGCCGCTGCCGACGGCGGCGGCGACGCTCCGCTCGCTGGCCGGAAGCGCCGCGTCGCCGGCGATCCAGATGCCTTCCGGCACGGTCTTCTCCGGCATCGCTTCGTCGGCCGCCCAAAAAACGTCCTCGGCCTGCGCTCGGCCGGGCTCGGAGGCCTCCGTCCAGATCGGCGGGAGGACGGGCTCCATGCCGATGCGAAGGAGGACGTCGTCGGCGATCAGGACCGGCGGAAGGCTTTCCACCGTCCTCCCGGCGCCCGCTTCGGAGGGGGGGGCGTCCGAAGCGGCGAGCAGGAGGCGATAGCGCGGGCCGGAGCCGCCTGAGGCTTCGATCCGCCGGATGACGGTCCGGTAGAAGATGCGGATGTTTCGGTGGGACGGGAGTTTTTGCCGCAGGGCGCTGCGCGCCTTGAGCGCGGCCCCCCGGACGAGGAGCGTGACAACCGCGGCGTGGGGCGCGACGTTCAGCGCCCCCTCGACCGCCCGGTCGCCTCCGCCGACGATGACCACGGCCCGGCCGCGAAAGCGCTCGGCGTTCCGACTGGTGGAACTCCAGGCGCTTTCGGCGATGAGCGCTTCTCCGGGGACGCCGAGACGCCGGGGGCGGGTGCCGGTGGCGAGGATGACGGCCCGGGCGCAGAGCACGGAGGCGCCTCCGTTTTTCCGGTCGGTCGACGCCGGGGCTCCGGCATCGGGGGGGCCGGTTTTTCTTCCCGGCACGAGGAGAAAGTGCGGTCGGGGTTCCGTCCGGGGGAGGATGCCGGCGATCGGGACGCCGAGGGCGATCGAGACGCCGGCCTGCCGCAGATGGGCCAGGAAATGGCGGATGAGTTCCGGCCCGTCGCGGACCGGAAGCCCCAGGTAGTCGATGACCGGTTGATGGACCGCCTGAAGCTGGCCGCCCGGCCGATCGGCGGCTTCAAACACGGCCGGCATCCAGCCGAGGCGGGCGGCCCAGAGGGCGGCGGAAAGCCCCGCCGCCCCGGCGCCGACCACCGCCAGGGGCCGGCAGGGGCGGTCTTCCTTCATCGCCGTTCCGTCCTTTCGCATATAGATGAAATGAATGCCGGTAAAAGCCGGCCTCGGTGAAGGGTTCCGGCGCCGGCCGGCGAAGGAAGGAGGGGCGGCGATGACGGTCAACCAGGTGGCCCTCGAATGGGTGCCGGTGATCATGGCCCTGGTCACCCTGACCAAGCGCTATCTTCCGCGGGCCTATGCCCCGCTTTATGCGATCGGCTACGGCATCTTGCTTTCGCTGGCGCTTCAGTATCCGGACATCCGGGCGGATAATGGGGTCAATGTCCTTCTGCAGGGGATCGTTCTGGGCCTCGTGGCCAGCGGCCTCTACGAAGTGCCGGGGGTGAAAAAATACGAGTATCTGCTCCGGTCCTCAGGCAATAGCGACCCGCCGGGCGGATCGACCGGACCGGAAAGTCCGCCGCGGCCTTCGGGGTGACCGTTGACGCGGTCTTTTAATCCGCTCCGCTCGCAGGCCCGCTCGGGACAAGGGCGTTCGACACGCCCCGGGACCGTCCGAGCCCCGGCCGGACGCCCGGATCGAGGAAATTCCCGGGATAAGCGCGACGGAAAGCGGCCGGCGGGCCGTCTTACGACGGCCGGTGCCGGCGGCGGATCGCTTCCCGAGCCCGCCTGAGTTCCGTCGGAGGCCAGGGGGAGCTTTTGCCGCGGGCGTAGCGACGGACGTCCCGGTCCTGATGGTGGTGGGCGAGAAGAAGCTGCCGCTTCATAAAGTAGACGCCCAGATAAAACCCGATGATCCCCGCCGCGACCGATGCTATAATGACAAGGAAGATCCAGAACATCCCCCGTCAGGCCCCCTCTTCGCATCAGCGATGCTTTCATTGTATCATTCCGGTGCCGGCGGTAAAACTCCTGTCAATGCGAAAACTCCGGTCTCTCCGCCGGAAACGCCGAAGCCGGACGATGTCCGAGCGGCCGGACCGGCGGGCGAGACCGGCGCCGGTAGGGAGGGTGAACGTGGCGAGGGATTTTCGCATGGTGCTCGTCGACCTCGACGGCACCGCCCTCACGACGGAAAAGACGATCACGCCCCGGACGCGTTCGATCCTCACCCGGCTGGAGGCATCCGGCGTCCGGGTCGTCATCGCCACCGGGCGGGCGATTTACTCCGTCCGGACGTTGTTTCAGGACGTTCCGTTCCGGGGGCCGGTCATCGCCTTAAACGGCGCGGCGATTTTTTCCGGTCTTACGGGACCGCTCTGGCACGTCGAAGCCATCGACGCCGAGGCGCTGGATCTGGCGATGGCGGTGCTCGGTCGGGAGCGACGGATCCGGAATCTCCTGTTTGAAGCGCCGGATGCGTATTTTGTCTCCCGGTTCGACGACGAGGTGCGGACGACGTTTGCCGATTACCGGAACCTGGAACCGCATCCCCTCGAACCCGAACGGGTCCGACGGGCGCCGGTGACGAACATCCTCGTCCGCCCCGAGGAGCCGGATAAAGAAGCGGTGCACGCTTACTTGAGCGCGCTTCTCGGAGCGCATGTCCGCTTCATCCGGACGACGTGGACGTGGCTCGAGGGGCTCAAGGCCGGCGTGACGAAAGCGACGGCGATGCACGTTCTGGCCCGGCGGTTTGGCATTTCGCCGGATGAAATCGTCGCCGTCGGCGATGAGTGGAACGACGTCGAGATGCTCCGGGAAGCGGGGCTCGGCATCGCGATGGCGAACGGCAGCGACCTCGCCAAAGCGGCGGCCGACGTCATCGCCCCGCCGAACGACGAAGACGGCCTCGCCCGGGTGCTGGAAGACGTGTTTGCGGTCCGTCTGAAGGACGGCGCCGGCCGGGGAACCGCTGGGGGCTGAATGGTTGAACGGTCGGAAGGAGGCGATCGGAAGGGAATGGGGGCGGTGTTCGAACGGTGCGGTCCGGCGCCGCTTCTTCGGCCGGACGACGTGCCGCCGGTCGTCCCGGGGGATGAGGTGATCGGCGTCTTCAATCCGGCGGCGGTCCGGTGGGAAGAGGGCTTCCTCCTCGTCTTCCGCAGCGCCGAGCGTCCGCGTTCTTCGGCGGGGCTCCTTCGGGTCCCGGTCTACGAGGGAAGCGCTCCGACGCCGGAGGGCGGTGGAGGAAGCGCCCGGCAGGTCCGAATGTTCCGGCTCGACGACGATCGGTACGACTTTTCCGACCCTCGAGTCGTCGTCGAGCGGGACGGCCGGCGGATCGTCGCCCTTACGTCGTTTTCGTTCTTGCGGCGGGCCGTCCTCCGGCCGGACGGGCAGGTGGAAGTCGACCCGCGGCCGATCCTCTGGCCGTCGGACCCGGCGGAGGCGTGGGGAATGGAAGACCCCCGCCTCGTCGCCGTCGAGGGCCGGCTCGTGCTCTCGTATGCGGCGGTGTCGGCCCGGGGCATCGTCGTCATGCTGGCGGCCTCCCGGGACGGGCGGACGTTCGAGCGGCTCGGCGCGGCGCTCCCGCCGGAGAACAAAAACGCCGTCCTCTTCCCCCGCCGCTTGGGCGGCCGCTACGTCCTCCTGCACCGGCCGGTGCCGGCCGGCATCGGGACGCCGGACGTCTGGTCCGCCGTCTCGCCGGATCTCCGGCACTGGGGTGAGCACCGGCCGGTCTTTGGCGTTCGGCCGGGAGCGTGGGACGAGGCGCGGGTCGGCGCCGGCGCGCCGCCGATCGAGACGGAGAAAGGCTGGCTCCTCTTCTACCATGGCGCCGATCGCCGCAACCGCTACGCCATGGGGGCGGTGCTTTTGCACCGGGACCGGCCGTGGGAAGTCCTCGCCCGGACGGCGGCGCCGCTTCTGGAACCGGAGGCCCCCTACGAGCGCCGGGGCTTTTTCGGCGGCGTCGTCTTTCCCACGGGCGCCGTCCTCGACGAGGACGGCACGGTGACGGTGTTTTACGGCGCGGCGGATGAAGCGATCGGCTGCGCCCGGGCGCCGCTTCAGGCGGTGTTGGAGGCTCTTTGGACGTCCAATAAATGACAGGCGACCGCGTGGCCGGGGCCGACCTCCCGAAGGGGCGGCCGAACGCTCCGGCAGACGTCCATCGCCTTCGGACAGCGGGGGTGAAAGACGCAGCCGGACGGCGGCCGGACGGCGCTTGGAATCTCGCCGCTGAGGAGGATCCGCTCCCGCCTTCGCTTCGGGTCCGGCACCGGAACCGCCGCGAGAAGCGCCTGGGTGTACGGGTGAAGCGGGTCAGTGAACAGGCTTTTTTTGTCGGCCAATTCGACGAGATGGCCGAGATAAAGCACGCCGACGCGGTCGGAGATGTGTTTGACGACGCTGAGATCGTGGGCGATAAAGAGGTACGTCAGCCCGAACGCTTCCTGCAGATCCATCATCAGATTGATGATCTGCGCCTGGATCGACACGTCGAGGGCGGAGACCGGCTCGTCGGCGATGACGAGGCTCGGGCGGATCGAGATGGCCCGGGCGATGCCGATCCGCTGCCGCTGGCCGCCGGAAAATTCATGCGGATAGCGGTTCGCGGCATCCGGCGGAAGGCCGACGATCGCAAGCAGGCGGCGGACTTCGTCCCGCCGCTCCTTTTTTCCGAGGTCGGTGTGCAGCATCAGCGGCTCTTCGATGAGGGCGCCGACGGTCATCCGGGGATTGAGGGAGGCGTAGGGGTCCTGAAAGATCATCTGGATGTGCTTCCGGTACGGCCGGAACTGGGCCGGCTTCAGACGACCGATGTCGGCCCCGCGGAAGCGGATGGTGCCGTCCGTCGGATCGTGCAGGCGGACGATCAGACGGCCGAGCGTCGATTTGCCGGAACCGGATTCGCCGACGAGGCCGAACGTCTCTCCGGCGCGCAAGGTGAAGCTCACGCCGTCGACGGCCCGGATGGCGCCGGCGGGGCGGCGGAAGAGGCCGCCTCGGATCGGGAAATATTTTTTTACGTTTTCGACTTCAAGGAGCGGTGAAGCGGCATTTTTCTCCGCGACGACGGCCGCCGGCAGGGGATGAGGCATGGCCGGCTTCCTCCTTTTCTCCATCGAGGGATTTGGGGAACGCGCTTTCGAGGCATGTGGGAACGCGTCGTTTCGAAGCATCTTGGGAAAGCGCCGCCGATGCCGAAGCGGCGGTCGCACCGGGCCGGTTCATCCGTTTGAGGCGGCCGCCGCCGGTTCGACGGGCAGCGTCTCGGCGAGGTGGCAGCGGACCCGGTGGCCGTCCTCCGGCCGGCCGAACGGTCGAAGCGCCGGCATCGCCGCGCACGCTTCGGTCCGGAAGGGGCAGCGGGGAGCAAACCGGCAGCCGGGGGGAAAGGCGTGCGCCGGCGGAACGGTGCCGGGGATCGGCTCGAGGCGGGGCCGGTCGTCGTCGAGGCGCGGCATGGAGCGGATGAGCCCTCGGGTGTAGGGGTGCCGGGGATCGTCGAAGAGGCGTTCTGCCGGCGCTTCTTCCACGATCTGGCCGGCGTACATGACGGCCACCCGATCGGCCATCTCGGCGACGACGCCGAGGTCGTGCGTGATGAGAAGGAGCGCCGTGTTCGTTCGGCGTTTGAGCTCGCGCATGAGGTCGAGGATCTGGGCCTGAATGGTCACGTCGAGGGCCGTCGTCGGCTCGTCGGCGATGAGGAGGGCCGGTTCGTTGATCATCGCCATGGCGATCATCACGCGCTGGCGCTGGCCGCCGGAAAGCTGGTGCGGATAGGCGCGAAGCATCGCCTCCGGCCGGCCGATGCCGACCCGTTCGAGCCACGTCGCCGCCAGCCGCTCGGCTTCGGAACGCCTCATGCTCCGGTGCACGCGGACGGCCTCGACCAGCTGCTCGCCGATGGTAAAAACGGGGTTTAAGGCCGTCATCGGTTCCTGGAAGATCATGGCGATGCGGCGTCCGCGGATGCGGTTCATCTCGCGCTCGCTGAGCGAAAGGAGGTCGCGCCCTTCAAACCGGATTTCGCCTGCGACGATTTTCCCCGGCGGGTCCGGGATGAGGCGAAGAATCGAAAGGGACGTGACGCTTTTGCCGCTCCCCGACTCGCCGACGAGGGCGAGCGTCTCCCCGGAGAAGATGTCGAGATCGACGCCGTCGACGGCCCGGGCCGCCCGGCGACCGCTCGTAAACATCGTGGTCAAGTTGCGCACCGAAAGAAGCGGCTCCATCGTCCCCCTCCTCCGTGGATCGGTTCGGTCCGCCTTGGGCGATCGGGCGGATGCGGCGGGCGCCCCGATGCCCGCCCGCTAACGCAGCGGGTCGAACGGTCGAAGTTCCGCCGGGATGTTCCCCGTCGTCACCGCTTCGGTCACGAGCTTTCCGGTCACCGGTCCGAGGAAAATGCCCCACATGCAATGTCCGCCTGCCACGAACACGCGCGGCGAGGCCGTGCGGCCGATGAGCGGCAACCCGTCCGCCGTGCAAGGACGCGATCCCACCCATTCATCGCGGCGATCGGCAAAGTCCGCTCCTTCCAGGAGCGGCGCGACGGCCCGGATGATCGCGTCGATCCGGCGCGGATCGAGCGGTTCTTCGGGGCGACGGAATTCCATCATTCCGGCGACCCGAAGCCGGTCCCCCAGCGGCGTACAGGCCACCCGCTGGACGGGAAAATAAACGGGTCCGGCAGGAAGACGTTTGATCGGGATGCTGAAACTGTAGCCCCGTCCGGCTTGCACGAAGGTGCGGACACCGAATCGTTTGGCCAACCGGGAAAGATCGGCGCCGGTGGCGATGACGACGGCGTCTGCCGTCAGGCGCTCGCCGTTTTCGAGCACCACGGTCGCCTGCGCGTTTTCATCGACCACTTCGCGAGCCGCCGTGCCTTCCCGAATGTCTCCTCCCCGATCACGGACCGAGCGGGCCAGGGCGTCTAGGTAACGGCCCGGGTGGATGAACCGCTGCCCATCCAGGCGCACGGCGGCGCGGACCCGGCTCGACAGGGCGGGCTCCAGGCGTCGGGCATCTTCACCGGTGAGGCGTTCATACTCGACTTCGATTCCTTCTTTCCGGAGGGATTCGAGTTCATCGATGAGCTCTTGGGCTTCCTCCGTCGTCCGGAACCCGGCCAAAAACGGCTCGGCGTCGACCACCGGTTCGCTGATGCTTTCGGCCAGCGCGCCGTAAGCCGCGTAGGCCCGGCGGATCATCGGGGCGAAAGCCCGGACCCCCGCCGCCCAGCGGGCATGGGTGCTGTGGCGGGCAAAGCCGAGCAAAAAGCGAAACAGGCTTAAGCTCGGCCGGATCGGCACGTAAAGGGGCGAGTCCGGACGAAAGAGGGCCCGAAGCCCGAACCGTAACACCGACGGATGCGGAAGCGGGGCCGTAAGGCCCGGCGTCAGCCAGCCGGCATTGCCCCATGAAGCTCCGGCGGCGACATGCCGGCTTTCGAGGACCGTGACGTCGACGCCCCGCTCCAGGAGAAACCAGGCGGTCGAAAGCCCGACCATGCCGGCGCCGACGACGACGACGCGGCGGGGTTGGCCGTTCCTCGTGATCACCATCGCTCCTCCTCAGATGTTCCTTAGGGCATTTTGCGTTTGATCATCACCCAAAGCGATATACTGACGTCAGTTCCGGGGTTCGCGTACCGATGCGGAGTCGAGCTGATGAACCGGATGCTGTCGCCGGGATACAGGCGTTCTTCTCGATCCGGAAAGACGACGCTCAATTCTCCTTGCAAAACATATCCTATTTCTTCACCCTCGTGGGTGATCAACTCGCGGTCGATCGACTCCCCCGGCTCCATACGCACTTCGATGATTTCGACCCTTTCATCGAACGAGGCGTGAATGGGAATATATTCCGATCTTTTTTCCTTGAACACGAAAGATCGTCTTTCCTGGGCCCGGACAATGTGCTGCTGTCGCGTCATAGGGTCGACCAAGAGAAGCGTTGCCGGAACTTCCAGGGCATTGCAGAGCTTCCAGAACGTGGTCACCGTCGGGTCGACTTCGCCCCGTTCAATCTTTGAGATGAGGCTTGGGCTAAGGCCGGACCGCTCGGCCACCTGCCTCAAGGTCATTTTCTTTTGCAACCGGATTTCACGGAGTTTGACTCGATCGAGCAAGGGACAGACGCTCCTTCATGGATCGGTCCGTGCTTTGGGGTCCAGGATATCTTGCAGCCCATCTCCGATCAAGTTCAACGCTGTCACCGACAAGAACAAAAACAAACCGGGAAACGTCGGAATTCACCAGTGATCCATTAGATGTTTCCAGCCTTGACTGATCATCGCTCCCCACTCCGGGCTGGGCGGCTTGGCGCCAAGACCGAGAAATCCGAGCGTGGAGATCAGGAGGATGGCTTCTCCAATGTCAACGGTCATTTGAACGAAAATCGGCGTCACCGCATTGGGCAGAACGTGGCGGAAAATGATGCGAAAGGGCGGGTTGCCAAACGTCACGGCCGCCAGCACGAAGAGACTTTCTCGTAAGCGCAGAACTTCGGCGCGCGCGAGACGAAGGTAAACGGGAATTTTGATGATGACGATGGCCAAAACAGCGTTGAACAATCCGGGCCCGAGGGCCGCCGAAAGGGCGAGGGCCAAAATAAGCGGCGGAAAGGCCAGCATGATGTCCACCACGCGCATCATCACGCGGTCCAACCAACCGCCAAAGTAGCCGATCAATACGCCAAAGAACAGCCCGATTCCGCCGCTCAAAAGGACGACCGAAGCGCCGGCGGTCAAAGAAAGGCGTCCTCCCGCAAATACCCGGACAAAGAGGTCCCGCCCAACCTCATCGGTGCCAAACCAGTGTTCCGACGAAGGCGGCGAAAATCGTTCTTTGGGGGAGATTTGATCGGGCGGATGGGGAGAAAGGAGGGGAACGATGAGAAACCCGATCCCCATGAGCGACAATAGGACGAGACCCCATCGGATCAGTCGATGCTGCCACACCCGATCGACAAGAAAAGAAAAAGCCCGTTCGTGCGTTGCCTCCATCGCTTCTCCTCCTGTTTGGAGGTGGTTTCTCCCGACTTAGAGGCGAATCTGAGGATCCAACAGGGTATAGATCCAATCGACAAGAAAGTTGAGGATCACGTAGCCGACGGACACGATGAGCGTGAAGCCCATGATGGCCGGAAAATCCAGATATCCGATCGCTTCCACGACATATTTTCCCATTCCCGGCCAACTGAAGATGGTCTCGGTGACCACCGCTCCTGCGAGCAAAGCCCCGATCGCCAAGCCGACGACCGTCGTCGTGGGGATGAGGGCATTTTTGAGGGCATACCGAAAGTAAATTTTTCGGCTCGGGATGCCGAGGGACCTTGCGGTACGGATATAATCTTGCCGCAATACTTCGATCATGGCCGCCCGGGTCTGCTTTACGATCAAGGCCAACTGCGCAAAGGCAAGGGTAATCCCCGGCAAAACAAGGTGTGCCAGCGAACTTTTGAAGGCTGCCCAATTTCCTTCCAGGAGGCTATCGATCACGTACAATCCCGTGATCGTCGCCGGCGGTGAAATCGACGGATCGATTCTTCCTCCGGAAGGAAGCAAGTCTAATTTGCCGTAAAAAATAAGGATAAGGACCAAGCCGTACCAGAAAACAGGGATCGAGATTCCGGAGACGGCCAGCAAGCGGATCAGGGCATCGATCACCGTGTCTTTGCGAGCGGCCGCATAGACCCCCAGCGGAATCCCGACGAAGAGCGCCAAAAGAAAGGCAAACAGCACCAGCTCCAAAGTGGCCGGAAAGTAGTGGCGCAGGTCGTCGAGCACCGGTTGCTGCGTTCGAATCGAGGTTCCAAGATCTCCCTGCAGTAATCCCTGCAAAAAAAGAAGGTACTGGGCCCAGATCGGGCGATCCAGGCCCAACTGAGCGCGAATTTTTGCATAGACTTCGGGTGAGGCTCGCTGCCCGGCGATCATTTGGGCGGGGTCGCCTGGAATCAAATGGGAGATGATGAAGGTGACAAAGGTGACCCCCAACACGACGAAGACGAGAAAGAAAAGGCGGGAGACCAACACTTTCATCGCCAAACCTCCACGGCGAGGCACCTTTAATTCGGCTTTTTCATAGATTCCAGGTTATAAATTCCTTCGAGCATCGGGTTGTAAACAAATCCTTGGATTTCTTTCCGCATCGGAAGAACGAAATCTTTCTGGTAGAGGTAAATATATGGAGCTTCTTCGATGACGATCTTCTGGGCTTCCCGATACAGCCGTTCTCGCTCGGCTTGATCGTTGATCGTGGCGGCTTTTCGGATCAGTTCGTTCACTCGATCGTTCTTATAGAAGGCCCGGTTTCCAGCGAGACCGAAATTGTTTGAGTCAAACCAGTAATTCATGAACATGTACGGATCGCCGAAATCCGGGCTCCAGACGCCGAGGCTCAAATCGAATTCACCGCGATCAAGCATTTCACGCATGGTCGCATAGGCCACTTTCTTGAGTTCGACCTCGACGCCGACGGCCTGGAACAACGCTTGGAGGGTGATCGCTTCGGTCTCCCACCACGGTTTGTTGTCGGAGTACAAGAGCGTCAATTTCAAACCGTGCACGCCGGCTTCTTGCAGCAGCTGCCTGGCTTTTTCGGGGTCGTACGTGTATTGCATGGCCGAAGGATCATGACCCCAGAGCCCTTTGGGGATGGGACCCCGCATCTGGGTGGCGTTCCCTTGTTGAACGACGTCGATGATCGACGGATAGTCGACGGCGTAGCTCAAGGCTTGGCGCACCCGAACATCTTTCAATGCCGGATTTCCGCGGCTCGTGTTGATATAGACGTAATCGACCAAAAGGCTCGGTTCGCGGACCACCGTGACCTGCGAAGCGTCAAGGTTGTCGATCTGCTCGATGGGGATGCCTTCGGCGATGTCGATTTCGCCTTTTTCGAGTTGTAAACGTTGGGCGGCGGCATCGGGAACGATCTTAAAGAGGACCGTATCGAACGCGATCTGGTCGCGATTGGGATGGTGGGGGTTTTTTTCGAGTTTGTAGTACTCTCCCTTGCGCCATTCGCTCAGCATGTAAGGACCGCTTCCGGCGGTGTGGCCGGAGAGGTAGCCTTGCGCCAAGTCGCCGTCTTTTTCATGTTCCATGACTTTCGGATTTACAATGCTGGCATAGTTGGTCGCCAGGGTAGAGAGAAAGGGAGGGAAGTTTTTTTTCAGGGTAAACTGAACGGTGTAAGGGTCAACAACCTGGATTTGCTGGATGACACCGAACAGCTCGGCCGGACCTTTTCCGAGCTTCAGCGTCCGCTCGAAGGAAAACTTCACCGCCTCCGCGTCAACCGGAGTTCCGTCGCTGAATCGATGCCCCTCTTCCAGTTGAAAGGTCCACGTTTTTCCGTCTTCCGAGACGCTCCACGTTTTGGCGAGGGAAGGTTTGATTTCTGTGGTTGCCCCATCATAGGCGACGAGGCGCTCGTATGCCGGATATGTGATTTTCCAGGCACTGTTGTCCATCGTTACCCCTGGATCGAGCGTCGCCTGTTCGGCATTGATGGCGACGATCAGTTTGTTTGCTGGAATCCGCAAGGTCGGATTGCCCGGAGACTGGTCGTTCGCTTGATTCGCATTCGGCGTCTGGCTGGTCTGGTTTTGCCCGCATGCTGAAAGCCATGCGAACGAGCCGAGCATCAAAAACGCAAAAATAAACGGTTTAATTTTCCTTGACATCCCCAAATGCCTCCTTTTCATTCCAGATGGCTCCGTATAGCGGTTCTCTGCCGAGGCGTTTGGCCCAGGAAAGATTCCCGAAATCAAAGTGCCACCATTCGAGGGGATAGTTGACAAACCCCGCTTTTTCCATCGCCGAACGTAAAATTTTCCGATGTTCGGCGATCAGTCGTTCGTGAGGGGTCAGGGATGATTTTTGTTCGTACCAGTCGGTGGCAGATTCTGCGGTAAAATCATCGAACGAGGTTCCCATCTCCACTTCGGCGCCGGCAAAGATGAGCGTGACGTCCACCGCTCCGCCGGTGGTATGCGGCGGAGGATCATCGGGATCGCGAATCGGCGGGGCAACAAATCGTTGCAGCCATTGCTCGAGATTGACGTCATGACGCTGGAGATCTTGGTGCGCCGCGAGAATTTTCTTATAAAATTCGTAAAGCTCATGCTGAAACTCAAAACTGCGCCAGCCGTCGTATACCATGAGGCCATATCCTTCCGGAAGGAAGTCGGCGGCCAAATTCAATCTTTTTAATACTTCTTCGCGAACATAAATCCTTTGCGGGGCTAGTCGTGTCCGGTATCATGTGTAAAAACGGATGGTCCAGGTAACATAAAATGAGCCATCCGGCCCTCTTTGGTAGAATGTGAGACGGAGAAGAAACCACTTCACCAGGAGGGATACCGGATGGCTCA
>NZ_JXBB01000008.1 GCF_001653195.1 Hydrogenibacillus schlegelii | reverse complement strand
AGAACCGACAAAAATCGGCCCTTCGCCTGGCCCGGCTGCACCGGAAGATCCGGAACATTCGTCTGGACTTCCTCCACAAGCGCACGACCGAACTCGTCCGGACGCATCCGGTGATCGCGATCGAGGATTTGAACGTTGCCGGCATGCTGAAGAACGACCACCTGGCGCGGCCCATCGCCGACGTCGGCTGGGGCACCTTCCGGGCGCTCCTCGAAGCGAAAGCCAAACTTCGAGGCGTGCGGATCGTGAAGGCAGGGCGCTTTGAGCCGACGTCGAAGACGTGCCACGCCTGCGGCCACGTTCTGTCAGAACTCCCGCTTTCCGTCCGGGCGTGGACGTGCCCGGCGTGCGGCACGCATCACGATCGGGACGTGAATGCGGCCAAGAATCTGCTCAGGTTTGCCCTGACCGTGGCGTAAGACGGTCCTACCGTGAGTTCCACGGGAAGTCAAGCCTGTGGAGACGGGCTCTGCGGCGGAACGCGGCTGGCCGCGGTCTACGAGCACCCCGCCGAAGAAGCAGGAAGCAACCGGGGCGGTATTCCTTCGATGGAATATTTGTCCATGAGTTGCGGAACGGGAAGGGTCCGTGAGCTTGAGTCAGCACATCGACGAGGCCATCCAAAAGCACGAAGCGTTGGTGCTTCGGAGACAACGGGGAATTCCCAACAACCGGCGGCTGTTTGTCCTGGCATGCATGGATGAGCGGCTGGATGTGGAAGAAATGCTCGGTCTCCAGCCCGGCGATGCTCATATCTTCCGCAACGCCGGGGGCCTGGTGACCGATGATGTCATCCGTTCGGCGGTTCTGAGTGTGAATTTCTTCGGAACGAAAGAGATCATCGTGATCAATCACACGGAATGTGGAATGATGACGGCTCAGGGCCGGGAAATCGTCGAGGCGCTCCGGGCCAAATTCAACATCGATGTGGAACGCGTTCAGCTGGACCCCTCGCTTCCCGAACGGGTGCTGACGGACCCCGACGCATTCGAACGGTGGTTTCGCACCTTTGAAAGCGTAGACGACGTGACCGTCGCCCAGGTCGAATATTTGCGGAATCACCCCTTGATCCCCAAAGACACGGTGATCAACGGATACGTGTATGAAGTCGAGTCTCATCGTCTGCGCTGACCGCATCAACGGCTGAGCCGGCGCGTGAATACGCGCGATGAACTGCTGGGGCGGGCTCGGGATTAACCGAGGAGGGCGGATGATCGCCTCCCGATGGCGCCGCCAAGGGCGTCGGGTCCTGCACGTTCATGCTTGATGAAGATCAGGACTGGAGGAGAACCGCATGCCCAAACAGACCTTTGCCTCTCGCGTCGAGTGGTCCGGGGAGGGCGTGCGCGCCGTCGCGCACATCCGCGACAAACAGATCGTCATCGACGAACCGCCGGCGCTCGGCGGAACGGACCAGGGCCCGAACCCGGTGGAGCTCGTCCTCGCGGCGCTCGGCGGATGCATCAGCGTCCTGGTGAGTTTGCTGGCCAAGCGACACGGCGTGGAGCTGCGCGGGGTGACGATCGATGTGGAGGGCGACCTCGATCCGGACGGCTTTTTAGAAAAAGCGCCGGGCGTCCGGCCGGGATTTCAAGAAATTCGCTATCGGATCGCGATCGACTCCCTGTCCGCCGCGGATCGGGTTCGGGCGCTCATCGAACACGTTGAGCGCATTTGCCCGGTGAAAGACACCCTCCGCGGCGTGCCGACGCTGGCCGTTCCGCCGGCGCAGAACGGGCGGTGAGCACCGGGGATCGGGAGAGGCTCGATCCCGACGGAGGAATTTCGTTCTCCCAAAGAGACCCGCCTATTCTTCGAAGGCGTAAAATGAAAATGCCCTGACGACGGCCCGCCCGGGCCGTCTTTTTTGAGCCGTTTTCGCCCGTGACGGCTTGATAATCGCGCGGTCGACCGGAAAACGGGCGGGGTTTCCCCCCGCGCCTCCGGCGACGGGGACGTTATCTTTGACGGTCAATCCCAGATACGAACGGGAAACGAGAACATGCTCGTCGTCATCGACAAGATCAAAATCGGCGACCGGATACGCTAAGGTCTTCGACGCCATCGAAGAACTCGCCCGGGACATCGAATAGCACCGCTTTATCACCACCGGTTTGAATGCAGCCGGTGCTCGGGGAAAGCTCATCGTCTTGCTGGCGACGGGAACGCGGCCAGTGGTCGGCGCGCCGATCGTCCGTTTTACACAATCTTTATCTTCCGTTCATCCGGCCTTAACATATCTCCGCTATGCTTGTCCTAGGCGCGTGCGAGGGAACACCCGGCATGAGCGGCAATGACCAGAAAGCATGAGAACGAACGGAGGAAAAGCGATGGTTAAGAAAGCGCTGGCGAGGTCGATCTTCGCTTTCGTTTTCGTGACGGTCGGGGTCGGTTTTTGGCTTTCGGGTTGCGGACAAAACGGGCAAGGTCAGGTTCAAGATGCCGAAGGGAACGGTAAAGCCCCGGTGGGAGGGACGCTTCATTTTTACACCTCGCAACCGGACGACGATGCGAACAAGCTCGTCGAGGCCTTCCGCGGGCGGTATCCGGCGGTGGATGTCGTCGTTTTTCGCTCGGGAACGGAAGAAATCGTCGCCAAGCTCAGGTCGGAAAAGCTGGCCGGCAGGGTGAAAGCCGACGTGCTCCTCCTGGCCGATGCGGTGACGTTCGAAGCGTTGAAGGCCGAAGGGCTTCTCGAACGGTATCGCTCGCCGAACGTCGAGGCGATCCCCCAGGCGTTTGTCGATCCCGACGGGACGTATACCGGAACGAAGGTCATGGCCAGCATCATCGTCGTAAACACGAAGGAAGTCAAAACGCTTCCGGATTCCTGGCGTGTGTTCACTTCTCCGGAGGCGCGCGGCAAGGCGATGATGCCGAGCCCGCTCTACTCGGGCGCGGCCGCCTATAACCTCGGCGTGTTCGTGCGGCAGCCGGAGTTCGGCTGGAAATTTTATGAAGACATGAAGCAAAACGGCGTCGTCGTCGGAAAAGGGAACGGCGGGGTGCTCACGGCCGTCGCCGGCGGCGAAAAAGCGTACGGCATGCTCGTCGATTTTATGGCCGCCCGGGCGAAGCGGGAGGGCTCACCGGTCGAGTTCGTCTATCCGAAAGAAGGCGTGCCGGCGATCACCGAGCCGGTGGCCATCGTGAAAGGGACGAAAAACATAAAGGCGGCGCAGGCGTTCGTCGACTTCATCCTTTCGGAAGAGGGGCAGAAGCTCGAGGCCGAACTCGGTTACACGCCGATCCGCCCGGGGATTGCGCCTCCTGAAGGGATGCGGCCCGCCGAGTCGCTTCAGGTGCTGGGGGCGGACCCGAAGGAGATGGCCCGGACGCGGGAAGCGGAAAAAGAGAAGTTCGCTGCCCTGTTCCGCTGACATCGAGAGCCATGGCAATCGGCGGTGGAGATCGGCCGTGATGGAGGATCGTTCCGGGCAGGCCGTAGCGCACGCGCGGCAGGCAAATGAGCGATGGTGGAGCGCGGTGCGCCGGGGAGGAGAAGCGGCGGCGGTTATCGCCATCGTCGCTTTTTTCGCCGGGCCGCTCCTGGCGCTTCTGGTTCAAAGTTTTCGCCATGGGCCGACGGCAGAGGTGCTTTCGTTTTTTGCCGCACCGCGGACGACGGCGATGCTCTGGAATACGGCGGTCATGGTCGCCGGCGGGACGGCGATCGCTCTGGCCGCGGGCGCGGCGCTCGGGCTTGTCGTTTCTTTCGCCGATCTCCCCGGTCGTTCCCTCCTTTCGGCGCTCGTTTGGCTTCCGCTGATTCTCCCGTCTTATGTCGTCGCTTTAAGCTGGGCGGCGCTGTTCGAAAAAAACGGCCTGCTGGACCGGGCGTTTGGCGCTTTAGGCGTTCCGTGGCCCGATGGGTCGGTCTACGGCTTAAGCGGCATGACGGTGGTCATGGGGCTTACGCATTATCCGCTCGTGTATCTTTTTGTCATCCGGGCCGCGCGTCGCGTCCCCGAAGCGCTCTATGCGGCGGCCCGCGCCTCGGGAGCCCGGCCGCTTCGGGCTTTCCTCCTCGTGGTGCTGCCGCTTTTGCGCCCGGCGCTGGCCGCGGGAGGCGCGTTGGCGTTTTTGGCGGCCCTGGACAATTTCGGTATCCCTGCTTTTCTCGGCATTCCGGCGAACGTGCCGGTGCTTTCGACGTCCATCTACGAACAGATCGCCGGTTTCGGACCGTCGGCCTTCGCTCGGGCGGCGGCGCTCAGCCTGCTCCTCATGGCGATCGCTTTGATGGGGCTTTACGGCTTTTGGCTGTGGGCCCGGCGCGACGTGTCGGAGGCGTTTGGCGACGGCGGATGGGAAGGGCGGGTTGACCTCGGGCCGCTCAGGTGGCCGCTTTTCATGCTGATTCTCGTTTTTTTGCTTCTGACGAGCATTCTTCCTCTGGTCGGGCTCGGTCTGGGAGCGATCGTCCGGGCTTACGGCCTACCGCCGACGCCGGAAAACTGGACGCTGAAGCATTTTGCCGCCGTGCTCGCCGATGGGCGGACGGCGCGGGCGGCGTTCAACAGCGGGCTGATTGCGATCGGGGCGGCGGTGGTGACGGTCGCCATCGGTACCGGGGTGGCCCTTCGGCGGCGCCGGCGGCCGGGGCTCCCCTGGCGGGTGGTGGGGGGGCTCATGACCCTTCCTTTTGCGCTGCCGGGCATCGT
This sequence comes from Hydrogenibacillus schlegelii, assembly GCF_001653195.1. GTDB lineage: Bacteria > Bacillota > Bacilli > Thermicanales > DSM-22653 > Hydrogenibacillus > Hydrogenibacillus schlegelii. Next base: position 45,662 of record NZ_JXBB01000008.1, on the reverse strand, counting down.
CGTCGCTCTCGGGCTCATCGTTTTTTGGGCGTCGCCGGTCGGGCGCTTGGCCGGCGGGGTCTACGGGACGCTCGCCATGCTCTGGATCGCCTATACGGTGCGCTTTGGCGCGATCGGCGTGCGGTCCGCCGAAGCCGCTCTGGCGCGCCTCGACCGGCGCTTGGAACAGGCGGCCCAGATGAGCGGCGCGCGGCTTTGGGCGCGGCTTGGGCGCATCGTCTTTCCCCTCATTGCCGGGGAGCTCCTGGGCGGCATGGTGCTCGTTGTCCTGCTGGCCGGGACGGAGCTGACGCTTTCCGTCCTTCTGGCTTCCTCGGGGCAGGAGACGGTCGGCATGCGCATTTTCCAGCTGGAACAGGGCGGAGCGCTGACGGAGGCGCGGGCGCTCGCTTTTCTCATCGCGGTTTTTGTCTTTCTTCTCTTTGTTCTTGCCGAAGCGCTTCGCAGGGGCGGCTTTAAGGGCGAGACCGAACGGTAGCTGAGCCACCGACCGCAAGCGGGGGATGGTCGTGAAAGTCGATCTCTTCGGGGTTTCGGTCAAACTGGGCGGGCGAACGGTGCTCAGGGACGTGTCGCTCACCGTTCCGTCCGGCGCTTTTTTGGCCGTGCTCGGCCCGTCGGGAAGCGGCAAGACGACGCTTTTGAACGCCATCGCCGGTTTCGTCTCTCTTGAGGCGGGGACGATCGCTTTTGACGGACGGGTCGTGAGCCGGGCGGGGGAGGGGGTTCCGCCGGAAGAGCGGGACGTCGGAGTGGTTTTTCAATCGTTCGCTCTTTGGCCTCACATGACGGTCGAAGCGCATATCGCCTTTCCTCTGATTCAGCGACGTCGCCGCCTTCAGCGGGCCGCGTTCGGCTGGAAGGGGCTTTTCGGCCGTGTGACCGGCGGAAGGCGGCCGAGTCGCCCGTCGGATCGGGACGGCGAAAGCGCGGGCGATGGGAAACGCGACGCCGATGATGAAATGAGGCGCGAAGTGGAGGCGCTTCTTCAGCTGACGGAGCTTCAGCCTTTCCGAAAAAGATTTCCGAAGGAACTTTCCGGGGGACAGAAGCAGCGAGTGGCGTTTGCCCGCGCGCTGGCGGCGTCGAAAAGGCTCCTTTTGCTGGATGAGCCGTTTTCCCAGCTCGATGCGCCGCTTCGGGCCGCCATGCAGAGGGAACTGGCGAAGATTCATCGGGCGACCGGAAGCACCGTCATCTTTGTCACCCACGACCGGGAAGAAGCGCTGGCGCTTGCTGACCTCGTCGCCGTCATGGAAGCGGGGCGCTTGGTGCAGGTCGGCCCTCCGGATGAGGTCTATCTGAGGCCCAAGACGCCGTTTGTCGCCGCCTTTGTTGCCGGGGCGGCCCTCGTTCCGGGAACGTGGCGGGGGGAGCGGTTTGCGCCTGCCGGGTACGTCGGGGATGCGGGGCGCGCGTCGGCCGACGATGCGGCGCTGGTTGAGCGTTCACCGCTCGGTGAACGTACGAGCGGCGAAACGGCGGACGGTCGGGTCCCGGATGATCGAGGGGCAAACCGGGCGATGTCGGGCGGCCTTTGGGACGGCTCCCGCATCCCTCTCGCTTTCCGCGCGGCCGGGTGCTACCCGGTGCGGCCGGAGGAGTGGGCGTTTCGCGAGGGACCGCCCGGGATTCCGGTCCGCATCGTGCGGCGGGCGTACGAAGGGCGGGCCGTCCGGCTGACGGTCGAGGTCGTCGCGGCGGGGGTCGGCCCCGTCGAGGCGGCAGGCGAGGAAGAAGGGGCTTCCGACCGGCTGCTCCGGCAGACGTCGTTCGATCTTTTCGTCTCGCCGGAGGGGCTTCGCGACGGGCGTCTGGCGCCGGGGCAGACGGGGTACGTCGACCGGAGGCGGGAAGCGGAGCGCTCGCAGGACGTCGAACGGAGTACGGACGCCCATCATCATGATCATAAGTGCCGGGGTTAAACTATGGATATTATTTTAAGGGTTTCGCCGGACCTCTTTTTCTCATATTGCCCATTTTATTCCGGTCACTCGAAAAACCAGATCAAGAATTTCGAGCATCGAACGGTTTCGGAACGGATCGCGCCGGACGCGGCGCGTTGCGGACGACGCCGGTGGCCGCCCGCTCCCCGGTCGCTTCCGAAATCGCTTTCCCGATTGCCCGCGGCAATCGCTTTCCTGATTGCCTCCGATGGAACATATGCTATAATAAGGGAGTTTAAGAAGTGGAGGGAGCGACGTGAGCATAAAGGCGACGCTGGAACGGCACGATCGGCATCGCGTGGCCCTGACGGTGGAAGTCGATGCCGAACGGGTGGAAGCGGCGCTCGATCAGGCCTTCAAAAAGGTGGTCAAACGGGTCAGCGTCCCCGGTTTTCGCAAAGGGCGCGTGCCGCGGCCGATCTTCGAGCGTCGGGTCGGCGTCCAGGTCCTGTTTGACGAAGCGCTGGACGACCTTCTGCCCCAGGCGTATGCGGCGGCCGTTCGGGAGACGGGCATCGAGCCGGTGGAGCGACCGGCGATCGAAATCGTCCGCCTGGACAAAAACGCCCCCCTCGTCTTCAAGGCCGTCGTCACCGTCCGTCCGGACGTCACCTGGCCGGAGGAGGCGGAACATCTTGTGCTCGAAAAGGTGATCCGGCCGGTGACCGACGCCGACGTCGAGGCGAAGCTTCGCGCCATGCGGGAGAAGGTCGCCGTTCTCGAGCCGGTGGACGGGCCGGTGGCCGAGGGGATGCTGGCGACCGTCGAGTACGAAGGGTTCATCGACGGCAAGCGGATCGCCGCGGGGACCGACGTCGAAATCGAGGTCGGCGCCGGGCGCACTCTGCCGGATTTCGAGCAGGGCCTCATCGGCCTTTCCGTTGGCGAGACGCGGACGGTGGACGTCCGCTTTCCCGACGATTACCGGGAGGCCGATCTCGCCGGAAAGACGGCGACGTTCACCGTCACCGTGAAGACGCTCAAACAAAAGCGCTATCCCGAGCTTGACGACGACTTCGCCCGGGAAGTGAGCGACTTCGATTCTCTGGACGAACTGAAGGCGTCCATCCGCCGGGAGCTCGAGGCCGAGCGGGAAAAAGAGGCGACCGAACGGCTTCGGGATCAGGCGGCGGAGGCGTTTGCCGCCCGGGTCGCCGTCGATCTTCCCGACGTCATGATCCGGGAAGAAGCGCACGACATGGTCCACGAGCTCGAGCATGCGCTCCTTGCGACGGGCATCCCCCTTCAGGCCTACCTTCAGATGACGAACAAGACGGAAGACGATCTCATCACCGAGTTCTGGGAGACGGCCCAAAAGCGCGTCACCATCCGCCTCGCCCTCGAAGCGTATGCCAGAAAGTACGGCCTGGAACCGACGCCGGAAGAGCGCGAAGCGGAGATCCGGAAGATCGCCGAGGCGTGGCGCGTTTCGCCGGAGGAGGCCGCCCGGGCGCTGGAAGGACAGGGAACCATGGCCGTGATCGAGCGCACCCTCCGCGCCCGGAAGGCGATCGATCGCCTCCTCGCCGATGCCGACGTCACCGTCCGGGAGGCGACCGACACCGACGGCGAAGCGGACGGCGCCCGCGGCAAGCGGACCGCCTCCGGCGAGGAAGCGGCGAGCGTCGGATCGGTGCCGCCTGAAGGCGCCGCCGACGCGAAAAACGCCCCCGCCGAAGGGGCGGAGGCGGAAGGAGGGCCGCGAACTTCCGGCGGCTTGGGCGACGCAGGTGTAAACGGCGCGGAAAACGCATAGACTGTCGGGCGTGGTCGTCCGTTCGGCGCCTCACCGGGCGGTCGGCCGGCGCCGATCCCGTGCGGCGCCCGGGTACGGGCGCCGCACATTCACAAACGCGCCGGAATCCGGTACAATGAGGTTAGAATGGAACGAAGAAAAAAGGAGGTGGCGTCCGGCGGAGGCTTTGCCCCGGCCGGAAAGGGATGCTCGTTCCGATCGTCATCGACCAGTCGACGCGCGGCGAACGCGCTTACGATATCTACTCCCGTCTCCTCAAGGATCGGATCATCGTCCTCGGAGCGCCGATCGACGACCACGTGGCCAACCTCGTCGTCGCCCAGCTCCTCTTTCTGGAAGCGGAAGACCCGAACAAGGACATCTATCTGTACATAAACTCGCCGGGCGGCTCCGTCACCGCCGGGCTCGCCATCTACGACACGATGCAGTTCATCAAGGCCCCGGTCTCGACGATCTGCATCGGGATGGCGGCGTCGATGGCCGCGGTGCTTCTTTCCGCCGGCGAGAAAGGGAAGCGTTACGCCCTTCCCAACAGCGAGATCATGATCCACCAGCCGCTGGGCGGGGCCCGCGGGCAAGCGGCGGACATCAAGATCCACGCCGAGTGGATCATCCGGACCCGGGATCGGCTGAACCGCATCTTGGCCGAACGGACCGGGCAGCCGCTCGAACGGATCGAGCGGGACACCGACCGGGACTTTTTCATGGATGCGGAGGAGGCCAAGGCGTACGGGATCATCGACGAGGTGATCACGAGCGCCCAGTCGATGCACCGGGAAAAGGGGTGAGGAAGATGGCCAAACAGACCGACGACCGGAGCCCGATCCGCTGTTCGTTCTGCGGCAAGACGCAGGATCAGGTGAAAAAGCTCGTCGCCGGCCCCGGCGTCTACATCTGCGACGAATGCATCGAGCTCGTCAACGAGATCATCGAAGAAGACAACGACCAGACGACGACGGAAGAGCTCAAAGACGTGCCGAAACCGGTGGAGATCCGCCGCTTCCTCGACGAGTACGTCATCGGCCAGGAGCAGGCGAAAAAGGCGCTTTCCGTGGCCGTCTACAACCACTACAAGCGGATCTATTCCGACAAGAAGAAAGACGACGTCGAGCTGTCGAAGAGCAACATCCTCCTCATCGGCCCGACCGGGAGCGGGAAGACGCTGCTCGCCCAGACGCTTGCCCGGATGCTCAAGGTGCCCTTTGCCATCGCCGATGCCACAACCCTCACCGAAGCAGGGTACGTCGGCGAGGATGTCGAAAACATCCTGCTTCGGCTCATCCAGGCGGCCGACTTCGACATCGAGAAGGCCGAGCGGGGCATCGTCTACATCGACGAAATCGATAAGATCGCCCGGAAGTCGGAAAACCCGTCCATCACCCGGGACGTCTCCGGCGAAGGCGTGCAGCAGGCGCTGCTCAAAATTCTCGAAGGCACCGTCGCCAACGTCCCGCCGCAGGGCGGCCGGAAGCATCCGCATCAGGAATTCATCCAGATCGACACGACGAACATCCTCTTCATCGTCGGCGGCGCCTTCGACGGCCTCGAGACGATCATCAAGCGCCGCCTCGGGGCGAAGGTGATCGGTTTCGGCGCCGATGTCCAGTCGGTCAACCTGAAGAAAGGCGAATACCTGAAGAAGGTCACGCCGGAAGACCTGATCAAGTTCGGCATGATCCCCGAGTTTGTCGGGCGGGTACCGGTCATCTCCGTCCTCGATCCCCTCGACGAAGAGGCGCTCACCCGCATCCTCACCGAGCCGAGAAACGCGCTCGTCAAGCAGTACAAAAAGCTCTTCGAACTGGACGGCGTCGAGCTTGAGTTTATGCCGGAGGCGCTTCGGGAAATCGCCAAGGAGGCCGTCCGGCGGGAGACCGGCGCCCGGGGGCTTCGGGCGATCCTCGAGGAGATCATGCTCGACGTCATGTACGAGATCCCGTCCCGCAAGGACGTGACCAAAGTCGTCGTGACGCCGGAGACGGTCACCCGTCGGCTGCCGCCCCTTCTTTACGGGAAGGACGGCCGCCTGATCGCCCTGAAGACGGAGGAGACCGCCTGAGGGCGCAGGCGGCGAACAACTTCGAACGCGCGAGCGGAACCCCCTTGAACGCGCGATCAACCTCGAGCGCGCGTCCGGTCAGCGCCGTGAACGCGCCGGTGGCGGGCGTGCCGGTGTCCGGAAGCATATCCGGGCACCGGCTTTTTTTGGCCCGATTTCGGCCCCGCAGAACCGACGGGCGGAACCGAGGGCCGGCATCCGGCCGGCGCCCTCGCCACCGACTTTCCGGCGGCCTTCCGGGCGCGCCGGCGGCAGGTCCCGGTCTCCGAACCCCCCGGCATCTTTCCGGCGGCGTTTAGCCCTTCGGCCCTTCGGCCATAATGGGCAAAAGACGTCCGCCGCCCTCGGGCGGCGTGGGCGAGGAGGCCGAACGTGCCGTGATCAGCGTCCAGATTCTCCTCATCGTGCTTCAGATTTTCGTCGGGCTGGCCGTCGGGCTGTATTTCTGGAACCTCCTCCGCCGGGAGCGTTCCGGCCGGCTGACCCAGCGTCAGAGCACCGGCCGGGAGATGGAGGAGTTGCGACGGCTTCGGGCGATCGCCTTGAGCGAGCCGCTGTCGGAGCGGACCCGGCCGGCGTCGATCGATGAGATCGTCGGCCAGGAGGAGGGCCTCAAGGCCCTGCGGGCGGCGCTCATGGGGCCGAACCCCCAGCACGTCATCATTTACGGGCCGCCCGGCGTCGGAAAGACGGCCGCCGCCCGACTCGTGCTGGAAGAGGCGAAGAAAAATCCCCTCTCGCCGTTTCGCGCCGACGCCCCCTTCGTCGAGCTCGACGCAACGACGGCCCGCTTTGACGAACGGGGCATCGCCGATCCGCTGATCGGCTCGGTCCACGATCCGATCTACCAGGGGGCCGGAGCGCTCGGACAGGCCGGCGTGCCGCAGCCGAAACCCGGTGCCGTCACCCGGGCCCACGGCGGCGTCCTCTTTATCGATGAGATCGGGGAACTCCACCCGATCCAGATGAACAAGCTCCTCAAGGTCCTTGAAGATCGCCTCGTCCGGCTGGAGAGCGCCTACTATAGCCCCGACAATCCGAACATCCCGCCGCACATCCACGACATCTTCCAGAACGGCCTTCCGGCCGACTTCCGTCTCGTCGGCGCGACGACCCGCCTGCCGGAGGAGCTTCCGCCGGCGCTCCGCTCTCGCTGCGTCGAAGTCTACTTCCGTCCCCTCACCGAGCGGGAGATCGAGACGATCGCCCGGCGGGCGGCGGGCAAGCTCGGCGCCGCCGTCGAGCCGGGGGCGCTGGAACTCCTCGCCCGTTACGCCCAGAACGGCCGTGAGGCCGTCGCGGCCGTCCAGCTCGCCTACGGCGTCGCCCTCACCGAGGGGCGGCGGGACCTCCGCATCCGGGACATCCGGTGGGTGATCGACACGAGCCGGCTTCAGCCGCGGCCGAAGGCCCGCCTACCGGAGCGGCCGGAGGTCGGCCGGGCGCTCGGGCTGGCCGTTTACGGACCGAGCCTCGGCGCGGTGATCGACGTCGAGGCGACGGCGGTCCCGGCCCGCCGCCCCGGCGCCGGCCAATTCACCGTCACCGGGATCGTCGAAGAAGAGGCCCTGGGTGGTCGGGGCCGGACCCTCACCCGAAAGAGCCTGGCTTTCGGCGCCGCCGAGACCGTCCGCACGCTCCTCGGCCGCCTCGGTTTTCGGGTGGCCGACCACGATCTTCACGTTCACTTTCCCGGCGGCGCTCCCCTGGACGGCCCGTCCGCCGGCGTCACGGTGTTCGTCGCGCTGTATTCCGCCCTCACCGGCCGGCCGGTCGATCCCCGGACGGCCTTGACCGGCGAGGTCAGCGTCCGCGGGAAGGTGCTTCCCGTCGGCGGGATTCGGGCCAAGCTCGATGCCGCCCGGGAGGCGGGCCTTCGCCGCGTCGTCGTCCCGAAGGCGAACGAAGAAGCCCGTTCGTGCGAAGGCCTCGAGGTCGTCTTTGCCGGGACGATCGAAGAGGTGCTGGCCGTCGCTCTCCTGCCGGCGTCGTCCGCCCCGGCGTCCGCGCCGGTGCCGGAGGTGCTCGATCGCTCCGCCGTCCGACGGGAGGGCGGATATCGGCCCGCCGCCCGGGGGACCGGCGTGGCCGACCTTGCGTCGCCGTCGGAAGAGGCCTAGAATGAGGGGACGGAGGTGTCGCCGATGACCGAGATGGCCCGCGGCGCCGAGTCCATCCTTCCCCTGCTCCCCCTGCGGGGGCTCATGGTCTTTCCGACGATGGTCGTCCACCTCGACGTCGGGCGGGAAAAAAGCGTCGCCGCCCTCGAGGCGGCGATGGTCGACGCGCATCGGCTGCTCCTCGCCGCGCAAAAAGATCCGCATCTCGATTCGCCGGCGCCGGACGATATCTACGGCGTCGGCACGATCTCCCTCATCAAGCAGATGCTTCGGCTCCCAAACGGAACGGTGCGGATCCTGATCGAGGGCGAAGCCCGGGCCCGCATCGTCGCCTATGAAACGGTGGAGCCGTATTTTTCCGTCCGCTACGAGCGGCTCGAAGAAGAGACGAGCGACGACGTCGAGACGACGGCCCTCATGCGGGCCGTGGTCCGGGAATTCGAGCAGGTCATCCGCCTCTCTCGGAAGATCTCGCCGGAGACCCTCGCCAGCATCGCCGATATCGCCGAGCCGGGGCGGCTCGCGGACGTCATCGCCGCGCACCTGGCCCTTCGGCTGCAAGATCGCCAGACGCTCCTCGAAGAGACGAACGTCAAGCGCCGGTTGGAGCGGCTTCTCGAGCTCCTTTCGAACGAGCAGGAAGTGCTCGAGCTCGAACGGCGCATCAGTCAGCGCGTCAAAAAGCAGATGGAAAAGACGCAAAAAGAATACTACCTCCGGGAGCAGATGAAGGCGATCCAGCGGGAGCTCGGCGAGCGGGAAGGTCGGAGCGCCGAGGTGGAGGAGCTCAGGGCGGAGGCCGCGAAAAAGGCGTTCCCGGCTCACGTCCGGGAGAAGATCGACAAGGAACTCGAACGCCTCGAGCGCATCCCGCCGATGGCCCAGGAAGGGCATGTGATCCGGACGTACATCGAGTGGCTGATCGCCCTCCCGTGGGAGGAGCGGACCGAGGATGCCAAGAGCCTCCGGCGGGCGGAGCGGATCCTCGACGAGGACCACTACGGCCTCGCCAAGGTCAAGGAGCGCATCCTCGAATACCTCGCCGTCCGTCAGCTCGTCGACCGAATGAAAGGGCCGATCCTCTGCCTCGTCGGCCCGCCGGGCGTCGGCAAGACGTCCCTCGGCCGCTCCGTCGCCCGGGCCCTCGGTCGCCGCTTCGTCCGCATCGCCCTGGGCGGCGTCCGGGACGAGGCGGAGATCCGGGGCCACCGGAGGACGTACGTCGGGGCGCTTCCGGGGCGGATCATCCAGGGGCTCCGGACGGCCGGAACGAAAAACCCGGTGATGCTCCTCGACGAGATCGACAAGCTCGGCGCCGATTTCCGCGGCGACCCGGCGAGCGCCCTCCTGGAGGTGCTCGACCCGGAGCAGAACCACGCCTTTTCCGACCACTACATCGAAGAGCCGTTCGATCTCTCAGAGGTCCTTTTCATCGCCACCGCCAACACGATCCACACGATCCCGCGGCCGCTGCTCGACCGCATGGAAGTCATCCCCATCAGCGGCTACACCGAGATCGAAAAAGTCCACATCGCCGAGCGGCACCTCATCCCGAAGCAGCTTGAGGCCCACGGCCTTCGGCGCGGGCAGGTCGCCTTCGAAAAAGAGGCCCTGCTCGAGCTCATCCGCCGCTACACCCGGGAGGCCGGCGTCCGGGAACTGGAGCGCATGCTGGCGGCCCTCGCCCGAAAGGCGGCGCGCCTCATCGTTTCCGGCGAGAAAAAGCGCGTCGTCATCACGCCCCGGGCGCTGGAAGCGTATCTCGGCCGACCGCGGTTCCGGCACGGCATCGCCGAACGGGCGCCGGAGGTCGGCGTCGTTACCGGCCTCGCTTGGACGGAAGCCGGCGGCGAGACGCTGTCGATCGAGGTGACCCATTTTCCCGGGAGCGGGAAGCTCCTCCTTACCGGTCAGCTGGGGGACGTCATGAAAGAGTCGGCCCAGGCCGCGATGAGCTACGTCCTTTCCCGGGCGGAGCGCCTCGGCATCGACCCGGCGTTCCGGGAAAAGACCGACGTCCACATCCACATTCCGGAAGGGGCCATCCCGAAGGACGGCCCGTCGGCCGGCATCGCCATCGCCACCGCCCTCGTCTCGGCCCTGACCGGCATTCCGGTGGCGAACGACGTCGGCATGACCGGGGAGATCACCCTCCGGGGCCGGGTGCTTCCGATCGGCGGTCTCAAGGAAAAAAGCCTCGCCGCCCACCGGGCAGGCCTCCGGCGGGTGATCCTTCCGAAGGACAACGAAAAAGACCTCGAGGACATTCCCGAGGTCGTCCGCCGGGCGCTCACCTTCATCTTGGTCGACCACATGGACCAGGTGCTCGACGCGGCGCTGGTGAGAACATGAGCGGCCGGGCCCACCTCTGGCGGATGGCGGCGCGCCTCAAGGACCTTCCGCCGCCGGAGCGGCCGGAGATCGCCCTCGTCGGCCGCTCCAACGTCGGCAAATCGTCCCTCATCAACACCCTCGCCGGGCAGAACGACCTCGCCCGGACGAGCCGGACGCCGGGGAAGACGCGGCTCATCCATCTCTATCGCTTCGATGCTTTCGTCCTCGTCGACCTCCCCGGTTACGGCTACGCCCAGGTGTCGAAGGCGATGCGGCGCGAGTTCGGCCGCCTCGTCGAGGGCTACCTCAAGACGCGGGAGGCGCTCCGTCTCGTGCTCCAGCTCGTCGACGTCCGGCACCCGCCGACGGAAGACGACCGCCTCATGCGGCAGTGGCTCGTCTTCCACGGCCTGAAGACGCTCGTCGTCGCCACGAAGGCGGACAAACTCGGCCGCGGTCGGGCGCTCGATCAGGCCCGCCGGATCGCCGGCGAGCTTCGCCTCGCCGCCGATGAAGGGCCGATCCTCTTTTCCGCCGTCACCGGCGAAGGAAAAAACGATCTCTGGAAGGCGATCCACGGCGCCCTCCGGGTGCTCCGCTGAGGCCGGGCGCCCCGGCAGGGCGCCGCCGTTTGTCGGCCGCCGCTTCGGGACTTCCGGACGTTCCGTCGCTTCCGGACGCCCGGGCGGCGAGGACGGCCGACGGAAGCTCGGCGACGAGCATCCCGAAGACGATGAAAAGTCCGCCGGCGATCACCCGGCCGGCCGGCGGCTCGTGGCCGGTCGCCCACGAGGTGAGCGCCGCAAACACCGGCTCCAGGGCGAAGATGATCGCCATGTGCACCGGGCTTGTCCGGCGTCCCGCCGCCGACTGCACCCAGTAGGCGAGGGCCGTCGCCAGGACGGCGGTGACAAAAAGGCCGAGGGCGACCGCCGGCACCCGGTAAGGCGCCGGATCGAGCATCGCTCCCCCATCGACGGCGAACGCCGCCGCGGCGGAGAGGGCGGCGACGGTGCCGAGCTGAAAGGTCGCCAGGGCCGCCGGCGGGTGCCGGCGGCTGGCTCGGGCGGTGGCGACGATCTGCAGCGCAAATGAGAGCGCTCCGAGAAACGTCAAGAGATCGCCCAAGCCCGTCTCCCGTTCGCCGGCCGGGCCGTCGGCGGGATCCGGCCGTCCCCCGGCGGCGAGGAGCAGGACCCCGCCGAAGGCCAGGGCGACGCCCGCCCACGCCGCCGGCGGCACCCGCTCCCGGAGCCAAAGGGCGCTCAAGGCCGGAACGAGGACGACCGAAAGACCGGTGATGAATCCCGACCGGGCCGGCGTCGTAAAGAGCAGGCCGAACGTCTGAAAGGCGTAGCCGCCGAAAAGAAAGAGTCCGATGCCGATCCCGGCCCGGGTCGCCCCGGCGCCGCCCGACCGGAGGGCGAACGGCAGGAGGAGGAGAAAGGCGAGGCCGAAGCGAACGGCGAGAAAGGAAAACGGGGGGAGGTGGGCGATGGCGTCCTGGACGACGACGAACGTCGTCCCCCAGACGAACGTGACGAACAGGAGGGCGAGGTCGCCGGCGAGGGCCGTTCGCCTCGAGGGAACGGTAGGGGAGATCAGGGTCACGCTCCTTCGGAAAGGGGGGTGTTCTGCACCGAAAGCCCGCCGGGCCGATCGGCGGAACCGGTCGGATAAGGGCTATTATATCGGCATCGGGCGAATTTTTCTATGGACTTTCCGAGCGGATTTGTTATAATATAGCCTGCTCTGTATCCGCCAAACTCGGGAAACGACGGGGAGCCGAAGCGACGATGAATGAACTGGCCCAGTACGTCAAACAGGTCCTGAAGGACGACCCGCTTTTTTTGGAGACGATCGACGACAGCATCGAAAAGCGGGTCGCCTACCACGTCAAGCGCCTTCGAAAAGCGCTCAAGCTCACGCAGGCCGACCTGGCGGAAAAGATGGGGGTCAAACAGCCGTTCGTCGCCCGGATCGAAAGCGGGAAAAACAACATCTCCATCCGCAAGCTGGCGGAACTCGCCCAGGTGCTCGGCGTCGATCCGATGGACCTTGTGCGGCCGATCTACACCCTCGGCCACCCGGATACCGTCGTCCGGCTGATCGTCAACCGCCGCTTTCGCATCATGGCCGTCAACCCCGGCGGCGTCCGCTACTTCGGCCGGCCGCAGCTCGAGCTCGTCCACACCCTTCTTTCCCACGAATCGCCGTTTCGCCGGGCGGCGGAACAGGTGTTTCAAACCGGGGAGCCGGCGGTGGCGACGCCCGTCGAAGGGATGACGATCGAGGCCCGTCCGATTCGAAACGGCCGCGGCCAGGTGATCGGTGCGGAATTGACTTACGTCCGGTGAGCGAACAGCGGCGAGGGACAGGCCCTCCGGCGTGCGGGGACCGAAGCGGATCGCGCCGTCCGGTGAGCGGGAAGCGGTGAGGGGCGCGCCCCCCGTGCGCGGCGTTCCCCAAGGGCGTCCGACTTTGTCACGTCGGTGACAAAAGCGGCCGTTTTTCGATGCCCGGCGACGAAAGCGGTTGTGATATAATAACCGCAGATTGGAATCGGACTCATCGGCGAATCGTTTTTCCTCCGCCGCCGGCGCGAACCGGGCGGAAAAGGAGGGATGGGGGATGCATCTTCTTGCCGTCGGTCTCAACCACCGGACGGCGCCGGTCGAAATCCGGGAGCGCTGCACGTTCCAGCCGGAACAGCTTCCGGAGGTGTACCGGACGCTTCTTACGCACCGGAGCCTCGTCGAAGCGGTGATCGTCGCCACGTGCAATCGCACGGAGCTTTACCTCGTCACCGACCGAAGGACGATGAAAGCGGCCGAGGAGGAAGCGCTTTCGTTTATGGTGCGCCGGTTTCGCCTCCCGGCCGATGGCCTTCGGCCGCATCTGGTCGTGCTCCGAGATCGGGAGGCGGTGCGGCACCTCTTTCGCGTCGCCGCCGGCCTCGATTCGATGGTCCTCGGCGAGACGGAAATCCTCGGCCAGGTCCGGGAAGCGTGGGAGACGGCGCGGGCGCATCGGGCGACGGGGAAGCTTTTGAACGTCCTCTTCCAGCGGGCGATCGCCTTTGCCAAACGCGCCCATACGACGTGGCGGGTGAACGACCGTCCCCTTTCGGTGCCGTACGTGGCGATCGGTCTCGCCCGGACGTTTTTCGGCGATCTCGCGTCCAAGCGGGTGCTCGTCGTCGGCGCCGGAGAAACGGGCCGGCTTCTTTTGCGGCATTTTGCCGATCAGGGCGTGCGGGCGCTTTTCATCGCCAACCGGACCCCGGAGCGGGCGGAGGAACTGGCCCGGCGGTTTGGCGCCAAGGCGGTGCCGTTTGCGCGGCGGGTAGAGATCGCCCGGGAAGCGGACGTCGTGGCGACGGCGACGTCGGCGCCGGAGCCCATTTTTACCCGACCGGCGCTGGAGGCGGCGCTCGGACGCCGGGAGCGGCCGCTTCTTTTTCTCGATCTCGCCGTTCCCCGGGACGTCGACCCGGCGCTCCACGGCCTCGGTCAGGTGTTCGTCTACGACATCGATGATCTTCAGGGCATCGTCGAGGAAAATCTCGCCGAGCGGCGGCGGATCGCCGCCGCGATCGAGCGGACGATCGACGGTGAGGTGGCGGCGTATGAGCGGTGGCTGGAGACGCTCGATGCGGTGCCGGTGATCGCCGCCCTGCAGGCGAAAGGGATGGCCCTTCAGGCGGAGACGATGGAGAGCCTCCTCCGGAAGCTCCCGCCGCTCGATGAGCGGAGCCGGCGGCTTCTGGAGAAGCATACGAAAAACCTCGTCAACCGCCTGCTTCAAGACGCCGTTCTCTACCTGAAGGAGACCGCCGGAACGCGGGAGGGCCGGGCGGCGCAGGCGGCCATCGTCCAGAGCTTTCGCCTGGAACCGTATCTGGCCGTTCGCTCCGGCTCTGAGGAGGAGACGGGAGAGCGCCCGGCGCCGGAGGCGCCGCGCCGCGATCCCCGCGTAGGCGGCGTCCGCCTCGTCCGGCGGAGCGAGCCGGCGACGACCTGACGGAGGCGGCCGCCGTGCTCGTGGGGCGCTGGCTGCTTGATCTCGCGATCGCCGTCTACGGCCTGGCGGTGAGCGTCATGTTTATCGAGGTCGTCCGGCCGACGCCGGCGGCCGGACGAACGGCCTTCGTCTTTTTGAACGGCGCGTTTCTCTTGCTCACGGCGGGGATCACCGTCGAACTCATCGGCTACAGCTCCCTGGCCGCCTTTGTCGCCGAGCGGACGCGGCTCCTTTACGCGTGGCTGCTTCTTGCCGCCTCGCTTCTTTTGAGCGCCGTGGTGCGGGCGGATCTTTTTTTGCTTTTGACGAACGCGGTCGGCCTAGCGGTCGTCACGCTCCACCTCTTTCCGCCGGGGGCGCCGGCGTCGGGGCCTTCGGGCCGGGAGGAGCTTCTCGTGCTCCATATCGTCGGGGCCCTCGTCGCGTACGTCCTGTTCGTCCTGGCGGGCGTCTTTTCCGTGCTGTACCTCCTCCTCGACGGATGGCTCGCCGCCAAGCGGGTTCGGGGCCGGGCCTTTCGCATGCCGCCCCTCGAACAGCTCGCCCGCTACGCCGGGACGGCGGCGCTCGTGGGGGTGCCGGTGTTTGCGGTCTCCCTCTTTCTCGGCGGGGTCTGGGCCTTCGGAGAGGCCGGCTTCGGCGCTCTCCGGGATCCAAAGGTCGGGTTTTCCGGAGCGGTCCTTCTGGCCTACGGCTTTTTCGTCTACGTCCGGACGTTCGCCCGCTGGCCGTGGCGGCGGGCGATGTGGGTCGGCGCCGGTGCGTTTTTTCTGCTCTGGCTGAATTTCTGGACGACCCATTCTTTGGCCCTGGCCGCCTGGCCGGGCTGACGGCTTCGGGCCCCGCCGGCGGCGGGGCCTTTTTCCGTCCGGCGCCGGCCGGGCCGGGCTCGCCAAAGGCCGCCGCTTGCGTTAAGATTAGAGAGGGGAAACAAAAAGGAGGCAGCCGATGCCGGAACTTGTTTTGGCGTCACGAAAAAGTCCCCTCGCCCTGGCCCAGAGCGAAGGGGTGCGCGCGCTCCTCGAGTCCCGTTACCCGGCGCTCCGGGTGCGGATCGCCCCCTACGTCACGGAGGGCGATCGCCGGCTCGAAGCGACGCTGGCGAAGATCGGCGGGAAGGGGCTTTTTGTCAAAGAGCTCGAGCGGGCGATGCTGAGCGGGGAGGCGGATTTTGCCGTCCACAGCCTGAAAGACGTTCCGGCGATGCTGCCGGAAGGGCTGGCCCTCGTCGCGATCCTTGCGCGGGGCCCGGTGGAGGACGTCCTCATCACCCGCGACGGCCGGGAATTGAACGCGCTTCCGCCCGGCGCCGTCGTCGGCACGTCGAGCCTCCGGCGCACCGTCCTCCTTCGGCGCCTCCGGCCGGACCTGGACGTCCGGCCGCTCCGGGGGAATGTCGATACCCGCCTCCGGCGCCTCATGGCAGGGGACTTTGACGCGATCGTGCTGGCCCGGGCCGGCGTCGAGCGCCTCGGGCTGGACGTCCGGTCGGTCCCGCTCGACCCGACGGCGTTCATCCCGGCGGTCGGACAGGGGGCGCTGGCGATCGAGGCGCGGCGGGGAGATGGGGCCGTCCTTCGGTGGCTCGAGCCCTTCGACGACGCGCCGACGCGGCGAGCGGTCGAGGCGGAGCGGGCGTTTTTGGCCCGCCTCGGAGGGAGCTGCCAGGTTCCCCTCGGAGCGTACGGGACGGTGGAGGCCGACGGAACGGTGACGCTTCGAGGTTTTATCGCGGAACCCGACGGCTCCGGTTTCTGGTCGGGCGTTCTCCGGGGACCATCGCCGGACGTCGGAACGGCGCTTGCGGAGCGGCTGATCGCCGAGGGCGCCGGAAAGACGGTCGCCCGCTTTGCGGCCGGAGAGGACGATGATGGATCGACGGAGGGTCAGAAGGCATGAGGCGGTTTTCCTTTTTTGCCGCCGCCGGCGATTCCGGAGCGTCGGGGCGCGGGGACGGGCCGGCGCCGGCCGGTGATCCGACGAGACGGGAGACTGGGTTCGCCGGGTCCGCCCCGGGCGGGCCGGCGGCGGTGGATGGCGAAGCGGTCGTCGGCGATCGGCCGCTTGCGGGGCGCGTCGTCGTCGTCACCCGCGCCAAGCATCAGGGAGAACACCTCGTCGGGCGACTTCAGGCCCTCGGCGCCCGGGCGTACCACGTCCCGCTCATCTGCGTCTCGCCGCTTCCTCTGACGGACGATCTGGCGGCGGCGCTGAAGGCGGCGCGAACCGCGGACTGGCTCATCTTCACGAGTCAAAACGGCGTCGATGCATTCTTTGCCCGCTACCGGGAGGCGGCCCTTCCGCCCCTTTCTCCGGCGCGGCCGAGGCGGGTCGCCGTCGGCCCGAAGACGGCGGAGCGCCTGGCCGCCTTCGGGCTTCCGGCGGACGTCGTTGCCGAAGAGTACACCGCCGAGGGCGTCGTCGAGGCGCTCGCCGGCCGGGTTGCCCCCGGCGAACAGGCGGTGATCGTCCGGGGAACGCTGAGCCGGGACGTCGTGGCGCCGGCGCTTCGGGAGTACGGCCTTGAGGTCACCTCGGCGGTCGTCTATGACAACGTCCGGGACGAGGCGGGCGTGCGACGGCTCCAGGCGCTCCTCCAGGAGGCCGTCGTCGACGTCGTCACGCTGACGAGCCCGTCGATTGCCGAGGCGGTCGCCGAGGCGGTGGCGGCCGCCGGGCGTGGGCCGCGCTGGTACGCGAGCATCGGTCCGGTGACGACCGGCCGGGCCCGCGCCCTCGGCCTCGCGCCGGTCATCGAGGCCCGGCCCTTCACCGAAGAAGGGCTCGTCGCCGCCCTCGTCGAGGCGGTCCGTTCCGGCGAGGCGCCGGGGCAGCCTCTGCCTTAAGCGGCGCCTTTGGGTCGAGCCCGTCAGGAAGGAGCGATCGACGTGCGGGATTTTATCCGCCACCGCCGCCTCCGGCGGTCGTCCAACCTGCGACGGATGGTACGGGAGACGCATCTTCGGGTCGACGATCTCATTTATCCGCTGTTCGTCACCGAGGGGAGCGGCATCCGGCGAGAAGTGCCGTCGATGCCGGGGGTCTACCAGCTTTCCCTGGACCGGCTGAACGAGGAGGTCGAGGACGTCCTCGCCCTCGGCATCCCGGCGGTCATCCTCTTCGGCATTCCCGACCACAAAGACGAGGTCGGAAGCGGCGCCTACGAGGAGGCGGGGATCGTCCAGCGGGCGCTCCGCCAGCTGAAAAAGGCGTATCCGGAGCTCGTCCTCATCGCCGACAACTGCCTGTGCGAATACACGAGCCACGGCCACTGCGGCCTCGTCCGGGACGGGGAGATCTTAAACGACGAGACGCTGGAGCTCCTCGTCCGGACGGCGGTGACGCAGGCGGAAGCCGGTGCCGACGTCATCGCCCCGTCGAACATGATGGACGGGTTCGTCGCCGCGATCCGGGACGGGCTCGATACGGCCGGATTCAAGCATACGCCGATCATGGCCTACTCGGTAAAGTACGCTTCCGCTTTTTACGGGCCTTTCCGGGAGGCGGCCCATTCGGCGCCGGCGTTCGGCGACCGGCGGACGTACCAGATGGATCCGGCCAACGTCCGGGAGGCGCTTCGGGAAGCCCGAAGCGACGTCGAAGAAGGCGCCGATTTTCTCATGGTGAAGCCGGCGATGGCCTACCTGGACGTGGTGAAGGCGCTCCGGGAGGCGTTCCCCCACCCCCTCGTCGCCTACAACGTGAGCGGCGAGTACGCGATGATCAAGGCGGCGGCCCGAAACGGCTGGCTCGACGAACGGGCGGTCGTGCTGGAGCTTTTGACCGGCGTCAAGCGGGCCGGCGCCGACCTCATCATCACCTACCACGCCAAAGACGTTGCCCGCTGGCTGCGGGAGGAAGATCGCGGGTGACTTTCTCCCTCCCCCTGAAGGGGAAGGGCTTCCTGGCGGCAGGATGTCCCGCCGGGTTACACCGAAGGCTTCACGCCTCCGGAGGGGACCGTCACCGAAGTCCCGACTACGTCAGGTACCGGGCCTCAGGCCCCGGCCCTTGACGATACGCGTACGTACCGGTTGTAGCGCTTATCCCAGCGCCAGTGCCGGATCGTGTGGAAAGACACCGGACCGGGTACGCCGACGACGTTTTCGGCAAGCCGGAACTTGAGCAGGTTGCCGGCGCCGTTCAGATCCGCCTGCAAAGAGAAGCCGCACCGCCTGCACTTCCAGTGCCCGCGATGTCTTCTCGACGACGGGTCTCGCCGGCCGCAGGCGTAACAGGTCGATGACGTGTACTTTTCGGGAAGAAAGATCGTCCGAATCCCGCGCATGAGGTTTTTGTACCCCTGCTGGGAGCCGAGGCGATCGTAGGCCATCTGGTGGATCTTCTGACTGGCCTTCTTCCCCTTCATCCCGGTTCCGGCGGAGCGGCGAAGGCCGGTCAGATCGCCGAGGACAGCGGTGGCGATGCCTTCTTTGAGGTCGAGTTCGGCCAGCGCCTTCGTCAGAGCATGCTCCATGGGCCGGATCCGGCGATCGAGCTTCTCCAGGATCCGGCCTTTGGCCGCCTGAAGCCGGCGCCAGCGCCGCGACCCTTCCCTGAGGCGGCTCAGCTTCGCCTGAAATTCCGCCAGCCCCTTGTTGCGGTCCTGGATCTGGGCCAGGAGTTCGCGGCCGACGAAAAGATCCAGCACACCGGCGGAGGTCGCCCGGGCAAGCATGGCCGCGTTGTAGTCGTACGCCGCGACGGGCCCCGCCTCAGGGCGGACCGGCACGACCCCGAAATCGAAGGTCACGTGGAGGATGAGGTTTTCCACCTTCCGGCGACGGACGATCGCCTTCACCTTGACCTCGACCGGCGTCCCGGTCACGCTTCGTCCATCCGGCAGGACGATGACGTTCCATCCCGCAGGCAGCGGAACCGAAACGGGATCTTTTCCCCGCGATCGCTTCAGCCCAAGGCCGTCCGGTCGGACGTCAAAGCCCTGCTTTTTCCAGGTGACCGTCCGAAGATGCTTCTTTGGCTTGAAATCCGGAGGCCGCATTTCCTCGTGACCGTTTTCCCGGTGCTTCCGGTAGCCGGAGACGGCCTCAAAGTACTCTTCCACCACCGCCTGAGCCGACTGGGAGTGGAGTTCTTTCCAGACCTTGAAGAACTTGAATTTCGCCTTCAGCTCTCCTTCGTTCGGCCACCGGTTTTCCTTTTCCCGGATCTCCCGCGAATGCCAGACGCACGAATTCCAGATCCGGTTGGCCGCCTGCATGATCGGTTCGAACTCCGGCAGGCGGTCGGGTCCGATCGGAAACTGCCGGGTGAGCAGCAGCCGATCGGGACGGGAGGCGGAACTCCAGGCCATGCTTTTCACCTCCTTTAAGGCGAGGATACCGAAATTCGTACAAATGTTCAAGCGCCGCTTTCATCCCGCCCCCTGAAGGAGGCGGGTCTTCCCGCGGCGTTCTATAAAAAAGCCGCCCGGAGGGTCCGGGCGGCTTTTTCGTCGATCATTCGATGTCGATGCGCCGGCCTTTGGGCGGCGTCCGCTTGAGTTTCGGCAGCGTGACGGTGAGCAGGCCGTTTTTGTACGTCGCCCGGATGCCGTCCGGATCGACGTTCTCAAGGGAAAAATGCCGCTCCAGCCGGCCCCGGTACCGCTCCCGGCGGACGTACGCCTCCCGCTCCTCGTCGACGCCGCCGGCCTCTTCGACGGTGATGCTTAAGACGCCGTCGTCGTAGTGGATCTGGATGTGGTCTTTGTCGACGCCGGGAAGCTCGGCTTCGACGATGTAGGCGTCTTCCGTCTCCCGAATGTCCGTACGGAAACGGCCGGTTCCCGCGAAGACGGCCAGCGGTTCGGCGAAGAAGCGTTCCATGATCGCCTCGACGTCGTCCCACACCGGCCAGTTGGATCGGCGCCGGCGATCGGGCCACCAACGGCTCATCCTACCCCCTCCTCCCTTCGCTCGGCCTCAAGTCGGGGTGCCCCGGCTGCCGGGCGGGCGAGCAGCATCCGGCCCGCCGATCGGGGCCTGCCGGCCTTCTCGGGCTTCCGGGCGGGCCGAAGGCTCCCGGCCCGTCTCCGGAGCGTCGCCCCGGCCCCGCGTCCAAAAAGCGGCAGAAAAAGGGTTCCCTTCTCCATTATCCGCTATGCATGGGGCCGGTCAAGGGGGGCGCCCGGAAAAACTTTGCAAGAAAATCCGCTTGCGGCGGCGCCGCAGGGCTGCTATGATTGATCCAAGATTTTTTGTTTTAGAGCGCCACCGCTTTGCGGCGGTCCCGCTTTGCCGCGTCGACCCTTTTCCGCAGAAAAGGGGCGGTGAAATCGCGAATGCGGCACCGCAAAAGCGGGGCAGCGGAGAAGGAAAGGTTAAAAAAATCCAGCACGAACCGGGTATCGGCGCCCGGGAGAGCGGGGGAGGACCGTACGCATGCGGCGCAGGGGATGGTCGGGTTGGCACAAGGCGCTCGGGGCGTTCGCCGCACTCACGCTCGTCCTCGTCGCCGTCTCCGCCTGCGGCACCGGGGCGGGCGGCAAGACCTCAGAGAGCGGGGCGAACGGTCAGGCCTCGGGCGGCACGACGGCCGGGGAGAACGGAGAACCCAGCGGCGCGTCGGCCGGGACGGAGTTGAAGCGGATCGGCATTACCCAGATCCGCTCGCATCCCGCCCTCGACAATGCCCGCCAGGGCTTTATCGATGCGCTCAGGGACGGCGGCTACGTCGAAGGCGAGACCGTCAAGTACGACATTCAGAACGCCGAAGGATCCCAGGATACGGCGAAGCAGATCGCGGACAAGTTCGTCGCCGATCGGGTCGACCTCATCCTCGCCATCGCGACGCCGACGGCCCAGGCGGTCGCCGAGGCGACGAAGGACATCCCGATCGTCATCACCGCCGTCACCGACCCGGTCGGCGCCGGCCTGGTGGAGTCGCTCGAGCGGCCCGGCCGGAACGTCACCGGAACGACGGACATGAATCCGGTGAAGGAACAGCTCGAGCTCGCCAAGCGGCTGGCCAAAGGCAACCGCATCGGCGTCCTCTACAACAGCGGCGAGTCGAACTCCCTCGTGCAGGTCGAAATGGCGAAGGAGGCGGCCGCGTCCCTCGGCCTTGAGCTCGTGCCGAAGGCGGTGACGAACACGTCCGAGGTGAAGCAGGCGGCGGAATCGCTCGTCGGCAAGGTCGATGCCCTCTACATCCCGACGGACAACACCGTCGTCTCCGCCATCCGGGCGGTCGTCGACGTCGCCGAGTCGGCCAAGCTTCCCCTGATCGCCGCCGAAGGCGATTCGGTGAAGGAAGGGGCGCTCATCACCTACGGCATCGACTACTACAAGCTCGGCTATCAGACCGGCGAGATGGCGATCAAGATCTTAAAGGGCGAGGCGAAGCCCGAGTCGATGCCGATCGAACGGCAGAAGGAGCTCAAACTCTACGTCAACAAGACGGAAGCGGACAAAATCGGCCTTGAGATCCCCCGGGATCTCCTCGAACGGGCGGACGTGACGTATTGATGGGCGCCGCCGGGCGTCCGGCGGGCCGGTGTGCCGGGAGCCGGCCCGCTCTTTTTCTTTGCCCGAATGAACCGGTGAGGCGCCTTTCGATCGCGCCCTTTTTCGCGGACGGGCCTCTGTCTCATGACGAAGAAAACGGGGTGTCCGACTTACCATGGCCCTCTGGATCGGTTCGCTGGAACAAGGACTTCTGTTCGGCATCATGGCCATCGGCGTCTATCTCACCTTTCGGGTGCTGAGCTTCCCCGACCTCACCGTCGACGGGAGTTTCGCCCTGGGCGGGGCGGTGGCGGCGAGCCTCGTCGTCGCCGGGGTCAGCGGTTGGGCGGCGGCGGCCGTCGCGGCTTTGGCCGGCGCCGGGGCGGGGCTCATCACCGGGCTTCTCCACACCAAGGGAAAGATCAATGGGCTTCTGTCCGGGATCCTCACGATGATCGCCCTTTATTCCGTCAACCTCCGGGTGATGGGCCGGGCGAACGTGTCGCTCCTCAACGAGAAGACCATCAAGACCGAGCTCGAGGCATGGGCCCAGGCCGCCGGCGTCGACCGGCACGTCGTATTCGGGGTGATGTTTTTCCTGCTTCTCTTCGCGGTGAAACTCGCCGTCGACTGGTTTTTGCGGACCGATCTCGGGACCGCCGTCCGGGCGACGGGCGACAATCCGGCCATGATCCGGAGCTTCGGCGTCGACACCGACGGGACGATCCTGCTCGGCCTCATCCTCTCGAACGCCCTCGTCGGCCTCTCCGGCGGTCTCATCGCCCAGTACCAGGGTTACGCCGATGTGCAGATGGGGATCGGGATGATCATCGTCGGGCTGGCCTCGGTCATCATCGGCGAAGTCCTCATCGGCGCGCAGACGATCTTCCGGGCGACGCTCGCGGCGGCGGCCGGCGCCGTCGCCTACCGGTTCGTCATCGCCGCCGCCCTTCGGCTGAACGTCGACCCGAACGATCTCAAGCTCCTCACGGCGCTCATCGTGGTCGTCGCCCTCGTCGTCCCGCCGATTTTGGAAAAACGCCGCCTTCAGCGGCGTCTGGACGCGGAAGACGCCGATGCCGTCTTCGGCGATGACCGCCGTCAGGCGGCGGCCGACCGCGCCGGCGCCGGAGCAGGGCCCAAGGCGGAAGGCCGGGTGCGGCCCGCGGAAAAAGGAGGGGAGGGAGGATGACCGGCGGGCTTTGGCTCGAGCGGGTGTCGAAGACGTTCCATCCCGGGACGTCGAACGCCCGGCGGGCGCTCAAGGACGTGACCCTGTCGATCGCCCCGGGGGAGTTCGTCATCCTCATCGGCTCGAACGGCGCCGGCAAATCGACGCTCATGAACGCCATCGCCGGCCGCATCCCGGTCGACCGCGGCCGGATCGTCCTGGACGGCGTCGACATCACCCGCTGGCCGGAACATCGCCGGGCGGCCCTCATCGGCCGGGTTT
The DNA here is from genome assembly GCF_001653195.1 of Hydrogenibacillus schlegelii. Classification (GTDB taxonomy): domain Bacteria; phylum Bacillota; class Bacilli; order Thermicanales; family DSM-22653; genus Hydrogenibacillus; species Hydrogenibacillus schlegelii. Next base: position 22,523 of record NZ_JXBB01000008.1, on the reverse strand, counting down.
TTCAAGATCCGATGATGGGGACGGCGCCGTCCTTGTCCATTGCAGAAAATATGGCCCTCGCCTATCGCCGGGGGCGCCGGCGGGTGCTCCGGTCGTTCATCGGGGCCAAAGAGCGGGCCCTCTACCGGGAGGCGCTCGCGACGCTGGAGCTCGGCCTCGAGGCGCGGCTCGAGACGAAGGTCGGGACGCTTTCCGGCGGGGAACGGCAGGCCCTTTCGCTCCTCATGGCGACGTTCGTCGAGCCGAAGCTCCTCCTTTTGGACGAGCATACGGCGGCCCTCGACCCGAAGCGGGCGGAGCTCGTCCTTCGGCTCACGGAGAAGATCGTTCGGGAGAAGCGCCTCACCACCCTCATGATCACCCACAACATGGCCCACGCGCTCCGAATGGGCGACCGGCTCCTCATGATGCACGCCGGGGAGATCGTCCTCGATCTTTCGGCGGAGGAAAAGGCGCAGATGGAGATCGACGACCTTCTCCGGGCCTTCGAACGGGTTCGGGGGGAAACGTTCGTCGACGACCGCCTCGTCTTCAGCCAGCTGGAGGGAAAAGACCATGCACCCTAACGTCATTGCGGCCTTCTCCGCGAATGCCGTGTCGCTCACCCTCGCGCTTTTCGTTTTGGCGTGGCTCAGATCCCGGCGCGTTTCCTTAGGCGTTGGATTCACCCGGGTTCTGGAGTCAATTTCCGTCTGCCGTCCGAATTTTAAAGCGCGAGATCCCGACGTCGGGGCCAGTCCTGCTTGATTGAGGGCCGTTGAAGCCGATCGATCGATGCATGGCGAAGTTGAAAATCCCCGAAAACGTCGCCGGCTTTGTCGCCTCATTGGGGACGGCCATGAATTAGAACGGCTGTGGAGGCGTTTGGCCGGCCGTCGTCGCCGTCTTTGCTGTGGATATGGGACGAACGCCGATCGACCGGATCATCGCTTTGTTTCTCGCTCGACGGGAAGGCCCATTCGATGAGAAAGCGTGTTATGAACCCGACGATGAGGCGTTGACGTCGACGATGAGCGCCGGTTCGTGAAGCGGACCGACCGGTTCGTGAAGCAGACTGAATAAGATGGTCGGTCCCTGGCTTGCAAGCGATTCATGGCTCCGGCATAATGGATGAAGGGTCAGACAACGGGCGGCGAACGTGGCCCAGAAAGGAGCCGAGGCGTTGAACACGTTGCGCGACGGCCGTTCTCGGGCGCTCTATGAAAAGGCGGTCGGCCTTCTTCCCGGCGGCGTCAACAGCCCGGTTCGGGCCTTCCGCGCCGTCGGTCGGCCGCCGCTTTTTATCGTCCGAGGGGAAGGGCCGTATCTTTTCGACGAAGACGGCAACCGCTTCATCGATTACGTCCTGTCGTGGGGGCCCCTGATCCTCGGCCACGCCGACCCGGACGTCGTCCGGGCGGTGACGGAGGCCGCCCGCCGGGGGACGAGCTTCGGCGCCCCGACGGAAGTCGAGCTCGCAATGGCCGAGGAGGTCATCCGCCGCATGCCGGCGGTGGAGATGGTCCGGATGGTGAACTCCGGCACCGAGGCGACGATGAGCGCCCTCCGGCTCGCCCGGGCGGTGACCGGCCGCTCGCGGGTGGTGAAGTTCATCGGGTGTTATCACGGCCACGGCGACAGCTTCCTCGTCAAGGCCGGATCCGGCGTGGCGACGCTCGGGCTGCCGGATTCCCCCGGCGTCCCGGGGGCGCTGGCGGAGCTTACGCTCACGGCGCCGTACAACGATCTGGAGGCGGTTCGGGCGCTTTTCGACGCTTACGGCGATGACATCGCGGCGGTCATCGTCGAGCCGGTCGCCGGGAACATGGGTGTCGTCCCGCCGGCGCCGGGCTTTCTCGAGGGACTCCGGGCGCTTACGCGCGCGGCCGGGGCGCTCCTCATCTTCGACGAGGTGATGACCGGCTTTCGAGTGCATTTCCATTCGGCTCAGGGGCTGTACGGCGTCATGCCAGACCTCGTGACGATGGGGAAGGTCATCGGCGGCGGGCTTCCGGTCGGCGCCTACGGCGGCCGTCGGGCGATCCTGGAGCAGGTCGCGCCGAGCGGGCCAGTCTACCAGGCGGGCACGCTTTCGGGAAATCCCCTCGCGATGCACGCGGGACTCGCGACGCTCCGGAAACTCGACGCGGCGGCGTACGAGCGGCTCGAAGCCCTCTCCCGACGGCTCGCCGACGGCCTGGCGGAGGCCGCCCGAGCCGAGGGGGTGCCGCTTACGTTAAACCGAGTGGGATCGATGCTGACCCCGTTTTTCGCTGACGGACCGGTGACCGACTTCGCTTCCGCCAAGCGGCAGAACGAGGCGGCCTTCCGGGCCTTTTATCACGCCCTCCTCGCGGAAGGCGTCTACGCGCCCCCTTCGGCGTACGAGGCGTGGTTCGTGTCGCTCGCCCATACGGAAGCGGAGATCGACCGGACGATCGAGGCGGCGGCGCGGGCGTTCCGGGCGGCGCGGGCGGCCCTAGGCGGCTGAAGCGGCGCGGGGAGCTTGTTTCTGCCGCCGTGCCGTGGCCGGCGGGCAAACGGGGAAGCGGGGCACGGGCCCGGGGGGAAACGGCGGGTCGACGGCTCCGGTGCGACCGGCGGCCGAAAGGCGCCGCGGTCGGCCGGCAAAGGCGAGAAAGGGGCGGGTACAGGCGATGGAGGTCGTAAAGATCACCCCGCGGGGGTACTGTTACGGCGTCGTCGATGCGATGGTCCTTGCCCGGCGGGCGGCGGAAGATCCGTCGCTTCCAAGGCCGATCCACATCCTCGGCATGCTCGTCCACAACCGGCACGTCGTCGAGGCGTTTCGCGCCCTCGGCGTTCTGACCGTCGACGCGCCGGACCGGCTCGAGGCGCTGGAGGCGATCGACCGCGGGACGGTCATCTTCACCGCCCACGGCGTCTCTCCGGAAGTCCGGCGCCGGGCGGCGGAAAAGGGCCTCGTCGTCCTCGACGCCACCTGCCCCGACGTGATGAAGACCCACGCGCTCATCGCCGAAAAGGTCGCCCGGGGCTACGAGGTCATCTACATCGGCAAAAAAGGCCACCCGGAGCCGGAGGGGGCGATGGGCGTCGCGCCGGGAAAGGTCCACCTCATCGAAACGGAGAAAGACCTGAAGGCCCTCCGGATCACGGCGGGGCGCATCCTCGTCACCAACCAGACGACGATGAGCCGGTGGGACGTCGAAGATCTGATCGCGGCCGTCCTCCGGCGCTATCCGCACGCCGAGGTGGAAAACGAGATCTGTCAGGCGACCGAGCTCCGGCAGGCGGCCGTCGCCACCCAGGCCCGCGGCGCCGATCTTCTCATCGTCGTCGGCGACCCTCGGAGCAACAACACCGCCCGCCTCGTCGAGGTGGGGGAGAAGATCGCGGGGGTGCCGTCCGTCCGGGTCTCGAACGTGCACGAGATCGATCCGGCGTGGCTGATCGGCAAAAAGCGCGTCGCCGTCACCGCCGGCGCCTCGACGCCGACGCCGATTACGAACGCCGTCATCCGCTATCTCGAGGCGTTCGATCCGGACGACCCCAAGACGTGGCGCCATCCGGAACCGCTGCCCCTTCCGGCGATCTTGCCGCAGCCGAGGACATCCCGGAGCACCCGGGTGCTCAACTGAGCAACGAAGTGAACCTGGCCGTGGCGAGAGCGGCCCGACCGAGCGCCTCGACGCCTCATCGCGGCGCGAGCAGGGCTTTCGGGCGCCGGGGAAGGTCTAAACGTCCGCCTTCTGCCGTAAGGTGTACGGGAGATCCCGGTCGGGTGGCAGGAGGTGGACGCGGTGCAGGATGCGGTGCGACGGGTGACGTTTGAGCTTAAGGAGCGGATTCCCCTCGACGTCCCGCTGGAGGACATCGAGGGGATGGAACGCGTCGAGCTCATCCCGGATGTGGAGCTCATCGATGAAGGGAAACACCTGCGCCTTCGGGGACATCTCGCCTTTACCGCCGAGTACCGGGCCGGCGCCGGGGAGGGCGACGTGCGCCCCGACGTCCTGGATGAGGCGGTGACGCCGAAAAAGGCCCGCAAAGGGCACGTCTACTACCGCATCCCGGTCGACATCGCCTTCGGCCGGGAACGGGTCGACGAATCGGGCGTCGAACTGATCATCCAGGACCTGGCGTATGAGCTCCTTTCGCCGAATCGGCTCCTCATCCGGGCGGTGATCGACCTCGAGGGCGTCTCCGCCGAAGGGTACGTTCAGCCGGTCCAGGCGGAGCGGGAGGACGTCTTCGAGGCGACGAGCCACTGGCCGCACCCCGTTTATACGGCCGGGGAAGAGGCGACGCCGGGTCCGTTCGGCTGGATCGAAGAACTGCCCCCTTCGGGGGCGGAGCCTTCGCTCGAAAACGCCGGCGATGCGTCGGAGCCGGAAGCGTTCCCGGAATCCCCGCCGACATCGGAAAGCGAGGCCGCGGTCGCCGAAGCGGATCGCCCGCCGGAAAGCGGGGCCGCGCCGGACGCTTCGCCGGCTCCCGGTCCGGCCGGCGCGCCGTATGGCGATGCGCCGGAGGCGCCGAAAGAGGCGCGTTCGGGCGGAGGGCGCCCGGAGGCGGGCCGTCCCGCCGGCTCCGAGCCGATCCTCGTGCCGGCGTCCGGCGGTCCGGCCGGCCCGCCGGACGCCTTCGGCGCGGTCGGTCGGGGTCCCTGCGTCGAACCGGGCCACGGCGAAGCGCCGGCGGTCGGGCCGGCGGCTTCGACGACGGATGCGGCCGAAGCCGATTCGCCTTCCGGCGCCGATTCGCCGGGGTCCCTGTGGACGCGCCTGTTCGGCGCCAAAGAGGGGGGACGCCGTCCGCTCATCTGGCATTTTGTCCGCGAGCTGGAGACGCTCGAGACGATCGCCGAGCGGTACGGGGTGGCGCCGGAAGCGATCCGGGCCGCCAACCGGGCGGCGAACGATCTCCGACCCGGGATGCGCCTTTTGATCCCCGACGCGCCGGGTCGTCGGCGATAGGGGTCGGGCGGTGGCGCCGATGGAGGATGCGCTCCTTCGCGAGGCGCTTCGGGCGTACGGCCTCAAGCTCCGGCGGTGGACGCGCTTCCGCCGGACGGTTCGGGTGGAGACGGACGGCGGGCTTTTCGCCCTCACGGCGGTTCCGGATGCCGGCCGGTTTGAACGGGCGATGGAACGGCTCTTGGGTTATGCCCTGAGGCAGCCGTTCGTCCTGCTTCCGGTGCCGACGCCGTCGGGCCGGCCGGTAACCGTCGTCGGCGACCGGGCGTACGCGCTGTTTCCGTGGGTGGCGGCCGACACCGCCCGGCACGCCCTGCGGGCCGGGGAGTGGCGCTGGCTGCCGGCGTTTTTGGAGGCGCTGGCGGCGTTTCACGCCGCCTACCGGCGCCCGGCGCCGGCGGCGCCGGTTCGGGCCGCCGCGGACGACCTCATCGCCCGGTGGACGGCGGAGCGCTCGGCGCTCGAGGCGTGGGCGGCGGATGCCGCCGGTCGGGCGTATCCGTCGCCGGTGGACGTGCTTTTCGTCCACGCCCGAGAGGCGCTGACGCTTGCCCTCGATGCGGCGATCGAGGCGGCACGGCGCTTCCGGGCGGCCCTTGAAGGGGAGACGACGGACGTCGTCCTCCTTCACACCCGGCCGGCGCCGGAGCGGATCGCCCTGACGCCTCGCGGGATCGTGCTTCTGGACTGGACGGGCGCGGAAGACGGGCCGGCGGTGCGGGATCTTGCGGTTTTTTTTCAGTCGCTGGCGCCGGAACTCGCCGCTCGGTCGGAGGCGGCGGAACGCCTGAGGGCGGGGCTTTCCGCGTACCGGCGCCGCCGGCTCTGGCAGCCGGAGGAGGCGGCGCTCCTTCGCGCCGCCCTGTTTTATCCCGGAACGGTGCTGGCATTTTTCCGGCGGCATTTTTCCGGCGAGGCCCGGGATCACCTGCTCGATCGGACGGAGGCGGCCCAGGCGGCGCTCCGGGCGTTTTACGCCCGTTCCGCCCTGGCGGAGGCGCTGTCAGTACCACTCGAGGAGCGCCCCGACGTAGATCAAAAATAAAATAAAGAGGACGAGAACGTCGATGAACGTCGGGATGAACATCGTGCGGATGAAATAGAGGATGATCACCGGCAGCATAAACGTCTTGACGTGCTTTTTGGCGTCTTTGAACCAGTTGAGAATCGTCTTGAGCATGCTCTCCCTCCTCCCGGCATCGTATGCCGGAAAGGGGGAAGGGGTCATGAAAAAAGCGCCGCTTCCTCCGGCGCGGCGCTTTTTGCGGTGTTATGCGCTTTTTGCAGACGAGCGCGGAGCGGAACGGTTTCCCGGACGGAAAGCCCGTCCCCTCACACGAGGCGGGCGATCCACGTCTCGACGTCGCCGGGCAGGAAGGCGACCGGCGGGATTTCGATCAGGGTGTAGGCCCCCGGCTGAAGGCGCATCGCCGCTCGGGCGGCCGAGACCATCACCTGGGCGGTGAGGGCGGGGTTGTGGATGCGCATCTCAAAGGAGAACCGCTGGTTTGCCGTCCGACCGGAGGTCCCCTTTCGTTCCATCACGACGCCGTGGCCGACGTCTTTCAGGCGCTCGACGTCGTCGACGAAGGCGACGTGCGTCTCGTCGTGGGCGAAGTACGGATCGGCGAGAATCGCCTGCCGGACGGCGTCGGGATCGGCGCCCGGTTCGAGGGCGACGTAGACCATCCGCCGGTGGACGCCGGCCCCGGCCGGGATCGTCAGGGAGAGGGCGTCCCGGACGCCGGGGATCGCTTTGACGGCGACGGTATGGCCCATGCTCATGCCGGGGCCGAAGTTCGTGGTGGTGATGCCCCGGGGCGCCATGAGCTCAAACAAGGCCCGAACGACCGAGTCGGTGCCGGGGTCCCAGCCGGCGGCGACGACGGCGACGGCGCCGCCGGCCCGGGCGACGGCATGGAGTTCCCGTCGGACGCGGACGATGTCGCCGTGGAGGTCGAAGCTGTCGACGGTGCGAATGCCCCGCTCCAGATACGTCCGGGCGATCGCCGGCGTCTCGCGGGTCGGGGTGGCAAGGAGGACGACGTCGACGGGGCCGAGATCGGCGACGTCGGCGGCGACCGGAAGGCCGGCGAGCGCCCGGGGGAGCGTCCGGTCGAGGGAGGTCTTTCTTCGGACAAGGCCGGCGAGTTCAAAATCGTCGGCCGCCTCGATCGCCTCAAGGGCGGCGTGGCCGATGTTGCCGAGGCCGACGACGGCGGCGCGGATCCGCTTGGACATGGGCTCACCTCGTTTCAACGGGGCTGATATCCTCACGATACGGGCGGGCCCCGCCGCTGTCAATAGGGGCCTAGGCGAGAAAAAAGCCCCCGCGGCAGTGGGCGGGGGCGCGGAGGACGGGAGGGGACGATCAGGCCGTCGCGTGGTGAACGGCGCAGCGGTTCGGCCCGATTTCGAGCTCGATCGCTTCCTGATCGTCCACGGCGAGTTTGCCGACGTTGATGGCGATGATCTTTTCGTAGTTCGGAGGCTTCACCGTCGAGGCGGCCGCTTCGACCCGAGCGAGGAACGTCTCCCGGTCCATCTCCCGCAGCAGGTCGTTCGCCCGCCGGAGCTCCCCGAGGGTGGCGCCGACGATTCCTCGGTCGTTGATCTCCGAGTAATGGGAGTAGTGGGCGGGAAGGACGAGGAGCTCGTCGGGGAGGTCCTTCAGCTTCGTCACGACGGTCTCGTACAGGTCTTTGGCCCACGCTTCGACCATCCCGCCGAGGTCCGGCCGGCCGAGGCCGCTCACGAAGACGGTGTCGCCGGAGAGGAAGAAGCGCCGATCGACGAGCAGCGACGTCGAACCGGGGGTGTGCCCGGGGGTCGGGATGATGACGACTTCCACCTCCACGTCGCCGACCCGAAGCGTCTGGTACTGCTCCAGCGGCTCGAAGGAGATGCCCCCCTGATGGGTGAAGACGTCGTGGGACGAAACGTAGTAGGGCGCACCGGTCAGGCGGGAGAGGGCCTGGCCGCCGGAGATGTGGTCGGCGTGGATGTGGGTGTCGACGATGTGGCGGATGGTCAGGCCGTGTTCACGGGCAAAGTCGTCGTAGACGTCGGCCCGGCGGAGGGGATCGACGACCATCATCTCGCCTTTGGAGATGATGGCGTAGGAGAGGCAGCCTTTTCCGAGGCGGTTGAACTGGACGATCTTCAGCTTCTCGTCTTCGTACGCCGTCACCGGATGGTAGTACTGGCTCCACGCTTCCATTCCGCCGACGAGCTCGACCGCGCGGTAACCCCGCTCGGCGAGGCGGCGGGCCACTTCCGTGCTGGTGAGCCCTTTGGCGCAGACGACGTGAATCTCCCGGTCTTTGGGAAGCTCGGCGTACGCTTCCGGCGCCTCTTCAAGGAGCAGAGCGGCGGGGAAGTGGCGAAACTCGACGTTCCGGTGCTCGATGTGCCAGTCCTGGACGTCTTTCGGATTGGAGCGGACGTCGATGAGGAAGACCGGTTCGTCGGTGCCGAGCTTTTGCGCCAGTTCTGCCGGCTGAAGGCGCATCCATTCCGCCATGGCGAACCCTCCTTCGCAGACATTTGGCCTCCCCCGCTCCGATACCGGGGAGGGTTTATCGGGACGGGACCATTGTAACGCGGAGAATGTTTTTTGTCAACGGATTGTCATTAAGATTTTTCTTATAAGACGTCATTTATCGTAAATTCTAACTATAAAACCCGTAATTACGGTGAAAACGGGGGATACCGCCGGATGGGAAGCGATCGTCGCAATCGATCGTCGCAATCGACGGTTGAAAAGCCCTGAAGACGTTTCTCGCTCGATCGAAAATCTGTTAAAATACGGCCGTGAACCAAACGGGCATGAACGAAAAGACGGACGATGACACGCAACGTTGCCGTGAAAGGCGTGAAAGGGGAAAAGAGCCGGGCGGTTTGGCCGTCCGGGAATCGCCGGTCGTTCGATGTCCGGGAGGGACGGACGTGGAGAATCGGTTTCGAGTTCGGGGGCCGAACGTCGGCCCGGTGCGGTGGCTGGCCTGGGACGGTCGGGGGGCCTGGAGCGCGATCGACAAGCGGCCGGTCGACGGGCCCCTCCGGCTCACCCGGACGGGTTTTGTCGGCGATGCGCAGGGCGATCCGGTCCGGCACGGCGGGCCGGACAAGGCGGTCTCGGCGTACCCGCTCGATCACTATGCCGGCTGGGAACGGTGGCTCGGTCGGCCGCTTCCGCCGGCGGCCTTCGGCGAAAACCTGACCGTCGAAGGCCTCACCGAGGAGGCGGTCGGCATCGGCGACGTCTTTCGGCTCGGCACGGCGCTGCTTCAGGTCGCCCAACCGCGGCGCCCCTGCTTTAAGTTGGAGCTCCGATATGAGAACCGGCAGCTTCCGGCCGAGGTGCGCCGGACGGGGAAGAGCGGCTGGTATTTTCGCGTGCTCGAGGAAGGAATGGTGCGGCCGGGCGATCGGCTCATTCGCTTGGAGCGGGATCCCCGCGGGGTGAGCGTCGCGGCGGTGATGGCGGCGACCGACGCGGAGCCGCCGGATCCGGAGCTCCTGGGTCGTCTGGCGGATCACCCGGCGCTCGCGGACGGCTACCGCCGGAAGCTCCTCGGGCGGCTCGAGCGAAGAGAAGGCGGACGATAAGCGGGGGCGGCGAGCGGGGTCCCGCTCGCGGCGGAAGCCGGTTGCGCCGCCGGCCGCCGGCGCCCTCCGGCGCGAGGCAGTCGGCCCACGGCCATCGGGCACGCGGTCGAGTTCCGCGGTCGAGTTCAAAAGCGAGCGAACGGAGGAGGCGGGGCGGATGGCCGGGACGATGAAGGCGTGGGTTTTTGAACGGACGGGGCTTGAGGGACTCGCGTGGACAGACGTGCCGCTTCCGGAACCGGGTCCCGGCGAGGTGCGGGTCCGGCTCCGGGCGAGCGCCCTCAACCACCGGGATCTCTACTTTCTCGAAGGCCGCTCGAAGGCCGCACCGGGCGCCATCCTCGGCTCCGACGGCGCCGGCGTCGTCGAGGCGATCGGCGACGGCGTGACGGGCGTCCGCGTCGGCGATGAAGTGCTGATCGTGCCGAGCCTCGGCTGGCCGGCCAAAAGCGACGCGCCGCCGGAGGGGTTTCGCATCCTCGGCGTGCCGGATCCCGGCACGCTGGCGGAGGCGATCGTCGTGCCGGCGGAGGGCGTCGTGCCGAAGCCGCCGTATCTTTCGTGGGAGGAGGCGGCGGCGCTTCCGCTGTCGTCGCTTACCGCCTACCGGGCGGTCGTGACCCGGGCCGCCGTCCGGGCCGGCGAGACGGTGCTCATCCCGGGGATCGGCGGCGCGGTGGCCCAAAGCGCCCTCCTCATCGCCCGGGCCCTCGGCGCCCGGGTGTTCGCCACCTCCCGGAGCCCGGAAAAGGCCGAGCGGGCCCGAGCCCTCGGCGCCGAGCGGGTGTTTGACACGGCCGGGGACTTCGCCGAAGCGGCGCGGGCGGCGACCGGCGGCCGCGGGGTGGACGTCGTCGTCGAGACGGTCGGTGGGGTGACCTTCGGGACGTCCCTTCGGGCGCTTCGGCGGGGCGGCCGGCTGGTGACGTTTGCCGCCGGCTACGGCGGGACGGCGGAGATCGACATCCGGAGCTTTTTCTACGGGCAGTACACGCTTCTCGGGACGACGATGGGGAGCACGGAGGAGTTCCGGGAAATGGTGACGTTTTTTGCCGTCCACGGCCTGCGGCCGGTCGTCGACCGGGTGTACCCGGCGGAAGCGGCCCGGGAGGCGTTCGAACGGCTCTTGCGCTCGGAACAGTTCGGGAAGATCGTCCTTCGGTGGACGGAGGGCCTTTGACATTTACCCGCCGGTTCAGTACAATGGTGCACACGACCCGAGGGACGCCGGGGTCGCGACGTCGACAGGACGAATCGCCGGCGATGACGGGGAGGAGTAGTCGCCTGCGCCTTATCCAGAGAGGGGGCCCGCGGCTGGAAGGTCCCTTAAGGCCGGCGGCGAAGGTCGCCCCGGAGCCGTCCGCCCGAACGCCGGGTCCGCCGGCCGGTAGGGCGGACCGCTTGGCCCGCGTTACGGGCCGGGAGGGCACCGCATCGGCGCCGGAGGGCGGTCTTCGTCCGGATCCGTCCGCATCGCTCCCGGGATCCGGGCAAGAAGCCGGCGAGCGGCTTCGAACTCCGGATCGATCGGCGGGCCGGCGACGACCGGCTGTGGCGCACGGGCGGTGAACAAAGGTGGTACCGCGGAGTTTGGCTCCGTCCTTTGGCGAGGACGGAGCTTTTTTGATGGCGCATGGGATGGAGCGTTGCAGGGGAAGGCCGGGGAAGGCCGGAAAACGGCAACCGGACGTGAGAGGAGGCGTTCGGATGGCGCGCGACAAGACGCAGGCGGCGCCGGCGAACGGGGGAGGTTCGTCGGCGACGAACGGCGCCGGGGCGGCCGGCGCCGGGAAAAAGGACATTCCGAAGACGTACCGGCCTCACGAGGCGGCGGAGAGGTGGTACCGGCACTGGGTCGAGCGGGGGTATTTTACGCCGAAGGGCGACGGCTCCAAGCCGCCCTTTACGATCGTGATCCCTCCGCCGAACGTGACCGGGAATCTTCACCTTGGCCATGCCCTCAACAACACGCTTCAGGACATCCTCATCCGCTTCAAGCGGATGCAGGGCTACGACGCCCTCTGGCTCCCGGGGATGGACCACGCCGGGATCGCCACCCAGACGCGGGTCGAGGCGAAGCTTGCCGAAGAGGGACTCACGCGGCACGACCTCGGCCGGGAGGCGTTTTTGGAGCGGGTGTGGTCGTGGAAGGAGCACTTTGCCGACGTCATCCGGAAGCAGTGGGCGAGCCTCGGCCTCTCCCTCGACTACAGCCGGGAGCGCTTTACCCTCGACGAGGGGCTTTCCCGGGCGGTGCGGGAGGTGTTCGTCCGCCTTTACGAAAAGGGACTCATCTACCGGGGCGAGTACATCATCCACTGGGACCCGGTCGCCCGGACGGCCCTGTCGGACATCGAAGTCGAGTACCGGGAGGTGGAAGGGAAGCTCTACCACCTCCGCTACCCGCTCAAGGACGAAAGCGGCTGGATCGAAATCGCCACGACGCGGCCGGAGACGATGTTCGGCGACGTCGCCGTCGCCGTCCACCCGGACGACGAGCGCTACCGGGAGCTCGTCGGGAAGACGGTCGTCCTGCCGGTGATCGGCCGGGAGATCCCGATCATCGCCGACGCCTACGTCGACCCGACCTTCGGCACCGGTGCGGTGAAGGTGACGCCGGCCCACGATCCGAACGACTTCGAGATCGGCCTCCGGCACGATCTGCCGCGGATCGTCGTCATGGACGAAAGCGGCCGGATGAACGAAAACGCCGGGCCGTACGCCGGCCTCGACCGCTTCGAGTGCCGCCGCCGGCTCGCCGAAGACCTCGCGGCCGCCGGCGTCCTCGTCAAGGCGGAGCGGCACGTGCACAACGTCGGCCACAGCCAGCGGACCGGCGCCGTCGTCGAGCCGTATCTGTCGACCCAGTGGTTCGTCCGCATGAAGCCCCTCGCCGAGCGGGCGATCGCCCAAGCCCACGCCGACGATCGCCTGCTGGCGGATCGGGACCGTGTTGCGCCGGCGGCGGAAGACGACGGGGGGACGGGCGGTTCGGCGGCCGGCAACGCGGGGGCGTTCGCGCCCGGCGCGCCGACGCACGGGCGAAGCGGTTCCGGCGAAGACGTCCCCGTTCGCTTCGTCCCGGAGCGCTTTAAGAAGATCTACCTGAACTGGATCGAAAACGTCCGGGACTGGGTCATCTCGCGGCAGCTCTGGTGGGGCCACCGCATCCCGGCGTGGCACTGCGACGACTGCGGCGGCATCACCGTCGACCGCAAGACGCCCCCCCGGTGCGTCCACTGCGGGAGCGAGCGGATCCGCCAGGACGAGGACGTCCTCGACACGTGGTTCAGTTCCGCCCTCTGGCCGTTTTCCACCCTCGGCTGGCCGGAGGAGACGGACGATTTCCGGCGCTTTTACCCGACGGACGTCCTCGTCACCGGCCATGACATCATCTTCTTCTGGGTGGCGCGGATGATCTTCACCGCCCTCGAGTTCACCGGGAACAATCCGTTCCGGACCGTCCTCATCCACGGCCTCGTCCGGGACGCCGAAGGGCGGAAGATGTCCAAGTCCCTCGGCAACGGCGTCGACCCGATGGAGATGATCGAGAAATACGGCGCCGACGCCCTCCGCTTCATGCTGTCGACCGGCTTTGCTCCGGGGCAGGATCTCCGCTTCCGGGAAGACCGGATGGAGGCGGCGCGGAATTTTGCCAATAAGGTGTGGAACGCCTCCCGCTTCGTCCTCCTGAACGTCGAGGACGCCGTCTTCGACGCCGAGGGGATCGTCGAAGCGGCGCATCGGGCCGGGACGCTCAAGATGACGGAGCGGTGGATCCTCTCGCGCCTCGCGGCGACGATCGAGGCGGTGACGGAGCGGCTGGAGCGGTTTGAAATCGGCGAGGCGGGCCGCCTCGTGTACGATTTCATCTGGGACGAATACTGCGACTGGTTCATCGAGTTTTCCAAGGAAGACCTCTACGGCGCCGATCCGACGGCCCGGCGGCAGGCCCTCGGCGTGCTCCTCTACGTGCTGGAGCGGGCCCTCAAGCTCCTTCACCCGTACATGCCCTTTGTCACCGAAGAGATCTACCACCTGCTTCCGGCGGCGCCGGAGGGCCGCCCGGAAAGCCTCGTCATCGCCGACTGGCCGCGACCGGCAGCACACCACCGCGACCCGGAAGCCGAAGAGGTGATCGGCGAGGTGAGGGAGCTCATCCGCGGCGTGCGGAACATCCGGCAGGAGGTCGGCGTCGCGCCGGGGAAGACGGTCGCCCTCCACATCGCCGCCGACCCGGAGGCGATCGAGCGGTTTTCCGCTCACCGGCCCTACATTGCCCGGCTGGCCCAGGCGGACGTGACGGTCGCGCCGCGGGAGCGGGGCGAGGCGCCGGAGACGGTTTACGCCCTGGGCGGCGTGACGCGACACGCCGAGTACCGGCTGCCGCTTCGGGACCTCGTCGACGTGGAGAAAGAACTCGAGCGGCTGAAGAAAGAGTGGGCCCGCTGGGACGGCGAGGTCGAGCGGGTGCGGAAAAAGCTCGCCGACCCGGACTTCGTCGAAAAGGCGCCGCCGGCGGTCGTCGAGGCGGAGCGGGAAAAAGAGCGGGACTACCTCGAGCGACGGGAGAAAGTGCGGGAGCGGCTCGAGCTTTTCACCCGGATGCTGAACGACGAGCATAAGGCGCAATCCCGGGAGAAGCGCGGCTGAGAGAAGGGCGGCCGAGGCGACCGGAACCGGAGGCCTGGCCGCCTATGCAAGCGCGGCGTGGGGAGACGTCGCGGAGGGGCGATCGGCGCCCGCTTGATGCGACGGCGGGCGCCCGGTCGTTCCGGCGCGGGAGACATCGGGCCGGCGGGGAAAAGGAGGGGTTGGGATGGACGTCCGAGCGATCATCGCCTGGTTCGAAGCCCATCGGAAGGACGTGTATGAGCCGGGGACGGTGCGCATGGAGGCCCTCCTCGAGCGGCTCGGCCATCCGGAGCGGCGACTCAAATTCGTGCACATCGCCGGCACGAACGGCAAGGGTTCGACCCTTGCCTTTTTGCACGGGATTTTGCGGGCTGCCGGCTACGACGTCGGCGCGTACATCTCGCCGCACGTGACGACGTATGAAAGCCGCATCCAGCTGAACGGCGCGCCGATCGATCCGGAAGGGCTTCGGTTCGTCTACGAGACCTTAAGGCCCCACGCCGAGGCGCTCGCCGCGGGGCCCCTCGGGGCGCCGACGGAATTTGAACTCCTCACGGCGGCGGCGATCGTCTACTTCGCCCGCCGGGCGTATCCGGACGTCGTCCTCTGGGAGACGGGCATGGGGGGACGGCACGATTCGACGAACGTCGTCTACCCGATCCTTTCGATCATCACCCGCATCGGCTACGACCACGTCCGGCTCCTCGGGCCGACGCTCCGGGACATTGCCCGGGAAAAGGCCGGCATCATCAAAAGCGGCGTCCCGGTCGTCACCGCCCCCCAGGCGCCGGAGGCGATGGCGGTGCTGGTGGAGACGGCGCGGGCCCGCCGGACGACGCTCTACGGGCCGGAGACGCACTACTGGATCGAAGCGCGCTCCCTCGGTCCCGAGGGGCAGCGGCTCACCGTGGCGACGCTGCACCGGCGCTACCCCGATCTCGCCCTCGGCCTCGTCGGCGTGCACCAGTTTGAAAACGCCGCCGTCGCCGTCGTCGCGGCGGAGGTCCTGCGGCTTTTTTACGCCTTTTATATCGAAGACGACCACATCGCGGAAGGGCTGCGGAAGGCCGAACATCCCGGGCGGTTTGAACGGTTCGTCGATGCGAAGACCGGCGTTCCGATCGTCCTCGACGGGGCCCACAACGAAGACGGCATGAACGCCTTCTCCCGATCGCTGGAGGCGCTCTTCCCGGCGCGGCGGCGGTATGCCGTCTTTGCGGCGATGAAAGACAAAGACCATCGGGCGATGCTCATGCACCTTCTCCCCCGCGTCGACGGCCTCGTCGTCACGGCGCCGGACGTGCCTCGGGCCCGGGATCCGGAAGACGTTGCCCGGACGGCGCGCATGATCCGGTCGGACCTGCCCGTATATATCCACCAGGCGCCGGCGGCGGCCCTTTCGGCGGCGATCCGCCTGGCCGCAGGCAGGGACGAAAAGGCGCCGGAGCGCCCGGCGGAAGACGGGAGCGGCCGTGTGCCTTCGGACGAAGGCCCGCCGGTCGTCGCCGTCACCGGTTCGCTCTACCTCATCCAGGCCGTCCGGCCGGCGGTGCTCCGGCGGGCGCGAACGGGGAAGCCGCCCGGTCCTCCTCCCTCCGAAGCGGCCGCTTACCGGGCGCCGGCCGAAGCCGGGGTTCGGCCGCCTCTTTCGCTGCCTCCGGGAAGTCCGGCGGAAGGAAGGTGAAGGCGTGAAGATTCACTTTATCGGCATCGGCGGCACCGGGATGAGCGCCTTGGCCTCGGTCTACCTCGGCCGGGGCGCCGAGGTGAGCGGCTCGGACCTCCGGGAAAAGCCGGTGCTTGGCGCCCTTCGGGCCGCCGGGGCCCGCATCTTCATCGGCCACGCCGAAGCGCACGTGCCGCCGGAGGCGACGGTCGTCTATTCGTCCGACGTCCCGCCGGACAACGTCGAGCTGGCGGCGGCCCGCCGACGGGGACAGCCGGTGGTGCACCGGTCGGATCTCCTCGCGCACCTGCTGAACGCCGGTTACGGCATCGCCGTCGCCGGCTCCCACGGCAAGACGACGACGACGGCGATGATCGCTTACGTTCTGGAGCGGGCCGACCGCTCTCCGACGGCGGTCATCGGCGGCGAGGTGGTCGGCTGGGAAAGCGGCGGCCGCGCCGGCCAAAGCTCGATCGTCGTCGCCGAGGCGGATGAAAGCGACGGCTCGTTTCTCCGCTACCACCCGGCGATGACGGTCATCACGAACATCGAACCGGACCACCTGGAAAATTTTGACGGCGACTTCGAGGCGCTGAAACGGGCGTTTTTGCGTTTTGCCAAAAACACCCGCCTCGGCGGCACCGTCGTCCTCGGCGTCGACGACCCCGAAGTGCTCTCCCTCTACGAGGCGGTGAAAAAACGAAAAAAGCGCCGCCGACTTCGCTTCGTCACGTTCGGCGCCCACTGGGCCGACGTGACGGTGGCGGAGGGGGCCGAGGTACGGCTCGAGGACGGCCGGGCGTCGTTCGGGCTGGAGCTTTTCGGCGAGCCGGTCGGCGAGGTGCGGCTTCAGGTGATCGGCGCCCACCACGTGATGAACGCCCTCGCCGCCGCCGCGGCGCTTAGGGTCCTGGGCGTCCCCGCGTCGGCGATCGTCGAGGGGCTTTCGGCCTTTCCGGGGGTGAAGCGGCGTTTCGAGCGGCTGGGGGAGGTCGACGGCGCCCTCGTCGTCGACGACTACGCCGTCCACCCGACGGAGATCCGGGCGACGCTCGCCGCCGCCCGGGCGCTTCGGCGCCGGGTGATCGCCGTGTTCCAGCCGCACCGGAAGGCGCGGGTGTACTACCTGTGGCAGGAGTTTGTCCGGGCGTTTGACGACGCCGACCTTATCTACGTCACCGACGTCTATGCGCCGAAGGGGGATCGGGCGCCGGAGGCGGTGAGCGCCGAGGCCCTCGCCGGAGAGATCGCCCGCGAAAGCGGGCGTCCGACCTTCTACCTTCCGGACCGATCGGCGATTCTGGCCGCGCTTCGGGCGGCCCTTCGCCCCGGCGACGTCGTCGTCACGCTGGGGGCCGGAGACGTGCGGGCCGTCGGCGAGGCTTTGGCGCGAGGCCGCCGAGAAGGATGAACAGGGCAAAGAGAGCGGCCAGCCCCCGGTACATGGGACGAAAGCCGACGGCGGTGGCGACGGGGCCGAGGAGGATGGCGCCGCCGCCGATGCCGAGGTCAAAGGCAGAAAAATACATCGCGTTGGCCGCCCCCCGCCGCTCGGGCGCCGCGAGGCTCACCGCCCACGCCTGAAGCGCCGGCTGGATGACGCCGAAGGCGACGCCGTAAAAGAGGGCGGCGACGAGGAGGTCGCCGAGGGTGCGGGCGCCGGCGATGAGGAGGAGGCCGATGCCGCCAAAGACGGCGGCGCCGGCGATGACGACGTATCCGGAGCGGTCGAACAGCCGGCCGGCGACGAGCCGGACGAGGAGCGTCATGACGGCGTTGGCGGAAAAGAAAAGCCCCGCTCCGGCGATGCCGGCCTCCCGCCCGAAGAGGGGGAGGAAGGTGACGATGCCGCCGTACGTGAGCGTCATGAGCATGGCGAGCGCCGCCGGCCAGGCGGCCGCCGGTTCGACGAGGTCGCGGAGGGCCGGGATGAGGCGCGGCGCGGACCGCCCGGCGCGGGAAGCGGCGGCGGGCGGGACGGTCTTGTGGTCCGCCGTGTCCGTCCGGTCGGGCGGCGGCAAATCGCCGGCCGGCGCCGGGAGGGGCGGCACCATGAGGAGGAGCGCGAAGGCGGTGAAGGCGAAAGCGACGCCGAAGACGGCCGCCGGCCCGAAGGCGTAGAGCCTGTTGCCGATCGCCGGACCGACGGCCATGCCGAGGGCCGAGGAGAGGCCGAAATAACCGATCCCTTCGCCGCGGCGCTCCGCCGGCACGAGGTCGGCGGCGAGGGTGCCGAAGGCGGTCGTCGCCATCCCCCAGCCGAGGCCGTGGACGATCCGGGCGACGACGAGGCCGGCCAGGCCGAACGGAAGGGCGTACAGCCCCATGGCGAGCCCGTGAAGCAAAAGCCCGGCGAAAAGCGGCCCCCGGCGGCCGTAGCGGTCGAGGGCGGCGCCGGCGAACGGTCGAATGAGGACGGCAAAGGCGGTCATCGTGCCGACGATGAGGCCGATGGCCGTTTCGGCGGCGCCGAGGTCGGCGGCGTAGAGGGGGATCGTGGGCAAAAGAAACTGAAAGGCCGTAAAAAGTAGGAAGTTTCCGGCGGTAACGCGGACAAAGGCGCCCGACCAGAGGGGCGCCGTTTTCGGTGCGGGCATCTTTGTTCTCCTTTCGACGGCCGCTGAGCGCGGCAGACGATCGGCACGACGGCGGCCAAGCCCGACATCCGCCCCAGTGCCGTTCGTTCGGCCGGGGCGACGACCGCTCGGCGAACGTTTCGGGTCCGACGACGTCTCAAGGGAAAAACGGCGAGGCGATCCGGGGCGGCGCGTCCCCCCGGCGGACGCGTTCGGTCACCTCCGGCAGCGCGCCGGCGACGGCTTCGGCGGTGTAGTGGGGTCCGACCTTACGGGCGAGGGTTTCGCCGGTGAGGCCGACGAGAAAGGCGCCGGTCATCGCCGCCTCGAGCGGCGGGACGCCCCGGGCGAGGAAGGCGCCGATGAGGCCGGCGAGGACGTCGCCGGTTCCGCCGGCCGTGAGCCCCACGTCGCCGGTGAGGTTGTAACGCCAGCGGCGGCCGTCGCTGATCATGTCGAGGCGGCCTTTCCGGAGGACGACGGCGTGCCACCGCTCGGCGAGGCGTCGGGTCGCCTCGCCGAGGGCGGCGATGTCGGCCCACGGCGTCGCCGGACCGATCGAATAGGTGCTTCCGAGATCGGTCCTTTCCTCGACGCTTCTTTCGGCGGCGGCAAAGGCGGCCGTCCAAAGGCGGCGGAATTCGCCGCCGTGAGGGGTAAGAACGCGGATCGGATCGGCGTCCGCTCCGCCGCCGGAAGGGGCGTCTTCGGTCGAGGCGTTCGGCCCGACCGCCCGCTCCGACCCCGGGGATCCGGACGGTTCGAGGGCGTACAGGGCGTCGGCATCGACGACGTGCGGCCGGCGAAGCGCCTCAAGGACGGCCAGCACGCTTCGCACAAAGGCGAGCGCTTCCGGCGTCCGACCGAGGCCGGGGCCGAGGACGACCGCGTCGGCCGCTTCCAGGTACGATCGAAGGAGGGCGACGTCGTCCGGATGAAACGTCTCCCGTCCTCCGCCGGGCCGGTCGGGAAGGGGGACGGGGATGACGGCCGGCGACGGAGGCGGCGCCTCCCCCGGCCGGGCGAGGAAGACCCGGTCGACGAAGGGCGCCGCCGCCAGGGCGGCGAGGGCCGCCGCGCCGGGATAGCGGGAGCTTCCGGCGAGGATCAACAGATCGCCGTTTTCCCCTTTGTGGGCGCCGCGCCGCATAAGATGCGGCCGGACGTCCGCCGGCCCGACGAGGTGGGCGAGCTCCGGGAGAAAGCCGATCGGGCGGACGATGCGGGCAAAGCCGGCATACTCTCGCTTGTCCCATTCAAACGTGACGGCGACGTCGGCCTCGACCGTCGGCTCGTGCGGATGGCCGCTCGGAAGATCGACGGCGACGACCGGCCGGCGCGGCCGGTGCCGGTTGATCGCCTCGATCGCCGCCCGCATGAGCCCCCGGGGCGCGCCGCGCAGGCCGGCGCCGAGCAAAGCGTCGAGGATGAGGTCGTACGCCTCGAGGCGGAGGGCCCGGACGTCGTCTTCCGCCCCGAGCGCCGTCACCCGAACGTGAGGGGAGGCGGCGATGAGGGCGAAGTTGTGCTTGGCCTCCGGCGTGCGGATCTCTTCCGGCCGGCCGACGAGGTAGACGTCGACCGTGCGGTTCCGGGCAAGATGCCGGGCGGCGACGAAGCCGTCGCCGCCGTTGTTGCCGGGGCCGGCGAGGACGGCGATGCGGCGGGCGTCGGGGAAGGCGGTCTCGATGACGTCGGCCACCGCCCGGCCGGCATTTTCCATCAGTTGAAGCGGCAAAAGCCCGAGCCAGCGGGCGTTTTCGTCCCAGCGGGCGACGTCGCGGATGCCGTACGGGCGAAGGCTCCCGAGCTCCTCAATGGGCGATGGATCCGGATGCACGCGCAACCCTCCTTTCCCGGCGGCCCGGCGGCCTGCCGTCGGCTTGGCGTCGGGAGGCGCGACCGGTTTCACGCGACCGGTTTCAGAGGTCTTGTTCGTCCCAGCCGAGGGCCTGCCGGGCCCGCCGAACGTCGTCTTCGGTTCGGAGGACGAGGGTGACCTGCCGGAGCGTCCGGCGGGGGAAGGAAGCCGCGTATCCCTGAACGGCGGCGGCAAACGTCCGCACGACGGCGTCGAAGGGGCATCCGTAGATGCCGGCGCTCACCGCCGGGAAGGCGATGTGCCGGATGCCTTCGGCATCGGCCCGCCGAAGGGCGGCGAAGAGGGCGGAGGTGAGCTTCGCCTCCGTCTCTTTGTCCCACCGCCCGTCGCATCGCGGGCCGACGATGTGCAGGACGAGGCGGATGCCGCGTTCGGCGAGGGCGAGGGGCGGCGTGACGACGACTTCATCGTGGCGGATGAACGGGCGGCCGTATTCTTTCTGCATGGCCTCCTGCGTCAGGCGGGTGTAGGCGGCCGCGTCGCCGGCGGCGGCCCGGGCGATGGCGTAGGCGACGCCGCCGCCGTGGATCATTTCGGCGTTGGCGGCGTTGACGATGGCGTCGGCGGGAAAGCGGGTGAGGTCGCCGGCGACGACGGCGAACTGAAGATCGGCGCCGAGGAGGGCGCTTTCCGGTGCGCCGCGATCCGCCGGTCCGCTTTTCGCTTCGCCGTATTTCATTCCTCCGTTTTTCATTTCATCGCTTTTCATTTCACTTTTTCCTCCGTTTTTCACTTCCTCACGTTTTTCATTGCTCCGGCGAGGGCGTCCTCCGTACGGTTGGGATCGGCGCCGGCTTTTCGGAGATCGGTCCTCCTGTTTTTTACCTTCTCATCTCCCGGTCCGGCCGAGATGGTCCAGGATGCCGAGGGCGTCGATCGTCGCATCGAAGCCGAGCATGGCGTAGGCCGGATGATCGGCCGGCACGCCGAGGCGCTCCAGTTCCTGGCGGAAGGCGAGGAGGAGGGCGTCCCGGGCCCGTTCGGCGAGAGCGCGGTCGGGCCCCGCCGGGGGGGCGGCCGAGAAGGAGGGGGCCGTTTCTAGGGCGTCCCGGACGGTCTTCAGCATGCCCGGAAGGCGCTCCTTGAGCGCGTAAAACGCCTCTTCGACCCGGTCGGTGGCGCCGAAGTGGCCGTAGTAGATCGTCTTCGGACGGAGGGCTTCGAGCCTGCGGGCGCTTTCCAGCGTGGCCTCGGGGTCGAACTGGTTCGGCGAGGTCGACGGGACGACGAAAAAGACGCCGTCGGCGAGGAGGTCCGCGTAGAGAACGCCGAGGGTGTCGCCGGCAAAGAGGCCGCCGGCGTCGAGGTCGACGATGCCGAGGTGATGCCGGGCGTGGCCGGGGGTGTCGAGAAAGAGAAACGTCCGCCGGCCGAACGTCCGCCGCTCGCCGTCTTCCGGGACGATCAGGCGGTCTTCCGGCACCGGGAGCACCGGATCGAACCACCGGTCGTACCGCTCGCCGTAGACCGCCCGGGCGCCGGCGATGAGCCGGGTCGGATCGACGAGGTGCCGGGCGCCCCGAGGGTGAACGACGACGCGGGCGTGGGGCATCTCCCGCAGGAGGAGCCCGACGGCGCCGGCGTGGTCGAGGTGGATGTGGGTGACGATGATCGTCTCGATGCTTGCCGGCTCGACGCCGAGGGCGCGGAGGCCGGAGAGAAGCCGTTCGGCGCCCATCGCCGGCCCCGTTTCGAGGATGATCCGGTCCTCGGGGAAGACGTAGGCGCCGGTCCGGCGGGGAAGCTCCAGGTCGTAAACGTCGATGAGGGCAAGGCCGTCGCCGAGGCGGACGATCTCTTCGGCCGGCGCCGGCCCCGGCGTTTGATCCGGGTGAACCGTCATCGGCACATCTCCCTTCCGTCGCATCCGGTCGGGCCGTTTCACGGGAGGTCGCGATGTTCGGCCCGTTTCAGACCGTTGGTTTGGCCCGATGGGGCCCATGAGACGCTCGGTTCCGAGGACCGCGGTCATGGTGCTATTTCCATCTTAGCACAGAACGCCGGCTTCCAGAAATCGCCGCAACTTCGCTGACAGAGGGAACCGTTTCTTTTTACGAGAGGCCGCCGGGAAAGCCCACCCTTTCAAGGATGGGATGAAAGGCGGCTTTTTCGTTAGATGTATTGCAGTTTTCTAATGGTTGTGCTATGATACAGACATGAACGGGAAACGATGGAAGCGATCAAAAACGGTAGGGTACAACATCGGCTACCACTTC
>NZ_JXBB01000007.1 GCF_001653195.1 Hydrogenibacillus schlegelii | reverse complement strand
TCTTCCCATCCCCCCCGGTCCCAACAGACGACCAACACCGCCGGCTCCATCCCGGCCCCCTCGGCCGCCCGCCGGTCCCGGAAAGGCCTTCCTCACAGGGCGGGTGCTGTTTAGTTTTCAAGGAACGTGGGGCTCGCCCGCGCTCGCGATCGCCTTCGAGCGAACGACCGTGCGTCGAGCGACGCTTACCAATGTACCACAACGAACACCGCGTGTCAACGGGTTCTTTAGTTGCAAATTTTACCGTGCCAACCAGATGAAGTAGGCGACGAAGACGCCCGCAAGCCCGTACAGCACCGGGTGCACCTCCCGCCCCCGCCCCTGAACGATCTTGAGGATCGGGTAGGCGAGAAACCCGGCGGCGATGCCGATGGCGATGCTGAACGTAAACGGCATGAGGGCGACGGTGAGGAACGCCGGCACCGCGACGGCGAGGTCCGACCAGTCGATGTGCCGCAAGTTCCCGGCCATGAGGACGCCGACGACGATGAGGGCCGGCGCCGTCACCTCCGCCGTCACGATCTGAAGAAGCGGCGCAAAAAAGAGGCTGAGGAGAAAGAGCCCCGCCGTCACGACCGACGCGAGCCCCGTGCGGCCGCCGGCGGCCACCCCCGCCGACGACTCGATGTACGACGTCGTCGTCGACGTCCCGAGCCAGGCGCCGGCCATCGTGGCGACCGCGTCGGAGATGAGCGCCCGGCCGCCGCCTTCGATCTTGCCGTTTTTCATCAGCCCCGCCTGCTGGGCGATGGCGACGATCGTCCCGGTGGCGTCAAAAAAGTCGACGAAGAAGATCGTGAGGACGATGAAGACGAACGCCGGCGTCGGGTGCAAAAGCGCCGGCCAGTCGAGCTTCGCCAGCGTCGGCGCGATGCTCGGCACGGGCTTCACGATGTCGCCGAGCCCCTTCGGCACCGGGATGAGCCCGGCGAGCATGCCGACGGCCGCCGTCGCGACCATGCCGTAGAAGACCGCCCCGCCGACCCGCCGGACGAGCAGCGCCGCCGTCACCAGAAGCCCGAAGACCGCTAGCAGCGTCCGCGGCTCGTGAATCGTCCCGAGCTTCGGCAGCCCCGCCTCCGGGTCGATGACGACCAGGCCGGCGTTTTTGAGGCCGATCAAGGCGATGAAAAGCCCGATGCCGGCGCCGACGGCCATCTTCAGTTCGTGGGGGATCGCCTGGATGATCGTCTCCCGGACCTTCGTCACCGTGAGGAGGAAAAAGAGAAGTCCCGAAGCGAACACCCCCGCCAGCGCCGTCTGCCACGGGATGCCCATGCCGAGGACGACGGTGTAGGCAAAAAAGGCAATGAGTCCCATACCCGGCGCCTGGGCGATGGGCATGTTGGCGTAGAGCGCCATCACCATCGTCCCGACGAACGCCGCGAGCGCCGTCGCGACGAACACCGCCTCCTTGTCCATCCCGGTCTCGGACAAAACCGCCGGGACGACGAACAGGGCATACGCCATGGCGAGAAACGTCGTCACGCCGGCGACCGCCTCCCGGCGCACGGTCGAGCCGCGCTCCCGAACGCGGAAAAACCGCTCCACACGCTTTAGCATCGTCTTCCCCTCTCCGTCCGTTCGACCATCCGCGTCGTCCGGCGCCCCGCGCCCGACATCCCGCACGCGGCCGAAGCGAGCCGCTCCGCCCCGTTCGACCGCCGGCGGTGCGGCCGCATCCGACGCATAAAACGGCATAAAACGCAAAAAAACAGCCGCCGGCGGAGGCGGCCGTGCACCGGCGAAGCCGCCCCAAGGCGACCCATCGGCGTCCATCATCCGTCCGCCGTGCGTAGCCAGGCAGTTTGCGGCTGCCGGTAGAGACGCCTGAGCCGTATTCTCAGGCTTATACGCACGGATGGGAACTCGATTTTAAAAACGGTTTTATTTTACGCCTCGCAGCGTCTCAAGGAAAGGGACACTTTTTGCCTGGCGGCGTGTCGCCCGGCGGACCGCCTTCCAAGCCGTCCGGAACGCCGCCCAGGCCGCCCGGGCCTCCTCCGGCGCCGGGCCGCCGAAGGCGAGGCGCTCGTAGGCGGCGATCGCCCGGGCGAGGGCGGCTGCCGCCGCTTCCGACGGCACCCGCCCGAGAAGCGGCCGAAAGTCGCCGGCCCCGATCCGCGCCGCCTCCGGCGTCCCGGGGGCGATCCACCGCCGGGAAAGCCGCCGGAGCGCCCGCTCGGCCCGGCGCCGGAGTCGAACCGGAAGCGGGTGCCGGAGTCCGAGGCCCGCCCGAAGCGCCAGAGCGAGAAGAAAGACGCCCGCCGCGGCGCCGGCAAGGGCGGCCGCCGGAACGCTTCGGGCGAGGTCCTCGCCGGACGGCGCCGGCGCCGAATCCCCGGATTCGGCCGGCGACGACGGCTTTTCTTCCCGAGCGGAGGACACCTCCGGGGACGGCGCCCGGCCCCGATCGTGGGGAAGAAGCGGCTCCTCGCCGGACGGCGTCGCCGGAGCGAACGCCGCGTCTGCCTCCACCCCCTCCGGCACGCCCCCTCCCTCCGGCGGCGTCGGGTCGAACGGCACCCATCCGCTCCCGGGAAGATACGCCTCGACCCAGGCGTGGGCATCCCGGGCCCGAACGACGATCGTCCGGCCGTCGGCGCTCACCTCGCCGGGCCCGAACCCCTTCACCCACCGGGCCGGCACCCCGGCCGCCCGGAGCAGGACGACCATCGACGTCGAGAAATGGTCGCAGTAGCCGGTCTTGAGCGCGAACAAAAATTGATCGACGAAATCGTCGCCCGGCTCGAGGACCGGCGCGTCGAACGCATAGCGGTATCCGCCCTCTTCCCGAAGATACCTTTCCACCCGCTCGGCGATCTCGACCGGCGTCCCGGCCCCCCGGGCGAGCCTTGCGGCAAGCGACCGCACCCGATCCGGGAGCGTCGTCGGGAGGGCGGTGGTGACCCGGACCATCTCCTCACCGAGCTCCGCCGCCGCCACCGCGGGCCATTCGGACGGAGCGAAGCCGAGCGCCTGAGCCCGGAGCCGGTACGCCTGAAGCAGGACCTCCGTCGGCGGCCGCCGATACGGAACGAATTCCACGACGTACCGGTCCGTCGGCGGCAGGGTGAGCGCTCCGCTCTCCAGATCAAACGTCGCCGGCGCCGGCACTCCGGCCGCCGCTTCCCGGGGAAGGGCAAGGGCGACCGCCCCGTCCGGGTAAACCGCCGCCGTCGCCGGCGTCTCAAGCCGCACTTCCACCCGCCGGAGCCCCTCGCCGGCGCCGGACTCCGGTCCGACCGCCGCGCCGGCCGGACCGACCGTCCGCCCCGGCGCTCGGTGGATCGCCATCGCCGGCGCGAGGTCATACCGCCAGAGGCGCGCTTCCCCATCCGCCCCCGCCGACGGCGCCGGGCCCGGAAGGATCGACCGCTTGGCCTCTCCTTTTCCCTCCGCCGGAAGCCAGAGCTGACCGGTATACCGTTCCAAGCTCACAAGCCGCCACCGCACCCGGGGCACGGGAGCGCCGTCGGCGGAACGGACCGCAAAGATCGGCCGGTCGCTCGGGCGAAACGGCCCGCCGAGGGCGGAGAGGCCGCCGCGATACCCGTCGAGCGTCGCCGCCGCCCCGCCCGGCGACTTTTTGAGCGACGACAAAAACGGCACCGGATCCGGCCAGGCCGGCGCCGTCTCCGGCGCAAGCGTCCCGGCGGCCACCGCCCCGGCGGCAAAGGCCGAAAGGCCGAACGCCCACGCGAGGCCCAACCCCCCCAGCGTCCGGGGGCGCTCCCATCCCCCGCCGGCGTCCGTCGCCCGGCCGAAGGCGCCCCATCCGAGCAAAAGAAGGGCCAAAAAGGCCGCCGGCACGATCGCTTCCCGGCCGTCGTAGGGCCAAAACGTATCCATCGCCGCCAGCGCCCCGATCGCCGGACCGATGACCCGAAGCGGCCGGCGCCGGCGCACCGCCGGCAGGACGAGCCCGAAGACGGCCAGGCCGACCGCCACGTCAAAAGCGAGGGTCCGGGCTTCCCGCGACGGCAGGCCCCGCTCGGCGGCCCACCGGGGAACGTCGACCCCGAGCCACGCGCCCACGTCCGCCAGCGACGGCGCGACGATCT
Organism: Hydrogenibacillus schlegelii; assembly: GCF_001653195.1. Lineage (GTDB taxonomy): Bacteria > Bacillota > Bacilli > Thermicanales > DSM-22653 > Hydrogenibacillus > Hydrogenibacillus schlegelii. The sequence continues at coordinate 56,052 of NZ_JXBB01000007.1, read as the reverse complement.
CCTGAGCGAGCCCCTGCCAGTGCGCCGGTCGGAACGCGACCGGCCCCCACGGCGTCTGCGACCAGAGGGCGAGAAGGACGAGGCCGACCGCCGGCCAAACCAGCCGACCGGCCGGGGCGCGCCGGGGCTTGAGCCAGGCGAACGCATGCGCGAGGACGACCGTCCCGTAAAAGTGCCCGAGCGCCTCCGGCGCCGTGTCGCTCACCGCCGGAAGCGCCGCGACGATCAGGCCGAAAAGCGCCGCCGACAGCGCAAAGCCGATCCCTTCGTACAGCCGGACCGCCCGCCGGCCCATTCCGCCCCCTCCTTTCCCGACGTCCCTTCCCCGCTCCGCCGCTTTGTGGAGCCCGTTGACCGAGGCGCCGTTTCCCGATCGCCCTTTAGATCCCCGTCGCTCGGCGGCCGACGGGGATGATCGCCGTCGCCGCCGAAAGCCGCGGCCCTTCCCCGGGCGGAGGACGGTCGATCGGCCGGACGTCGACGAGGAGCTCCCACATCCGCTCCACCAGAGCCCGATGCCGGGTCGGCGGGATGAAGCGCGGCCCTTCGTCCGTCCACGTCCAGAGCCCCACCGGGACGCCGTCAGAGACCAGCGCTTTCAGCCACGTCGCCGCCAGCGCCACATCCCGCTCAAAGGCCTCCGGCTCCGCCGGACGAAACACGTCGAGGACGACGACCACGCGGCCCGCCGCCGCCGGCGATCGGTCGGCGACGAGGAGTTCCCCCGCCCGGGCCGACGCCTTCCAGCGGATCCGACTCACCCGGTCCCCCGGCCGGTACGGCCGGAGCTCCGACGGCTCGCCCGTCCCGTCCGCCCAGCGCAGGCGGCGCCTTTCCTTGAGGACGGCCGTCGCCGGAAGCGGCTTCGGACGGACTTGGATCTCCACCTCCTCCGGAAGGCGCCACCGGCGGTGAACGAAACCGAACAGATCGCCCGCCTCGAGGTCGATCGGCCCCAGCCGGTGCCGGCCGCGGGGAAGTTCCCCGAGCGGGACCGTCACCCGCCATCGCCGGCCCAAAAAGAGCCGCACGTCCCGGCGGACGACCGCGCCGTCGAGGCGTTCGGCGACCGCCAGCCAGGAAAGCCCGAGAGGGAGCCGCCCCTCCACCTCCAGCGTCACGAAAAGGGGCGTCCCGGCTTCATGCGGTCCCGGCGGCAGCGTCCGGCGAACGCGGACGCCGGCCCCGAGGGCCGCCGCCGACCAGAGCGAAACCCCCGCCGCCGCCGCCAGCGTGACCAGCAAAAAATTGCTCACCCAGCCGCCCTGAAACTGCCGGTAACTGAACAAAACGGCCGCCAGGCCGATCAGTCGAAGCCAGCTCCCCACCCGCTCATCCCTCCCCGCCGCTCCGAATCCGGCCGGCCCCGCCGCCCGCCGACCCGAATCCGAACCCGTACGACAAAAGGGCCCGGGCGACCGGCGTCCGAATCCGCCCGACGACACCGCCCCGCCCACCGGCGCCCGACCGCGGCCGGCGGAACCGCCTCCCGGCCTCCGCTCCGGCCGGGCGCCTTATCGGGACGGGAGCCCGGCGAGCTCCCGGATGATCGCTTCCGGCCGCACGCCGTCGTACGCCGCCTCCGGTTCGACGACCACCCGGTGGGCGAGAAGCGGCACCGCCAGCGCAAAGACATCTTCCGGCACGGCGTACGTCCGCCCCCGGACGAAGGCCCGGGCCTGGACGGCGCGGAAGTACGCGATCGACGCCCGAGGGCTGGCGCCGAGGCGAAGGCGCGGATCCCGGCGCGTCCGGGCGACGAGCTCCAAGAGAAGCCGCCGAACCGCCTCGTCCACCCGCACCTCTTCCCGTGCGGCCATCAGCTGAAGCAACCGCTCCCGGTCGAGATGCGGCTCCGGAAGCGGCACCTCGGCCCGACTCCCATACTGCAAAAGAAGCCGTTCCTCTTCTTCCGGATGCGGGTAGCCGAGGAAGAGGCGAAACAAAAAGCGGTCCAGCTGCGCTTCCGGCAGCGGATACGTCCCCTCGTACTCGATCGGGTTTTGCGTCGCCAGGACGAAAAACGGCTGCGGCAGCGCATACGTCTCGCCGTCGACCGTGACCCGTCGCTCCTCCATCGCCTCCAGCAGGGCCGCTTGCGCCTTCGGCGTCGCCCGGTTGATCTCGTCCGCCATGAGGACGTGGGTGAAGATCGGCCCCGGATGAAAGCGAAAACGGCCCTCTTCCGGCACCGTCGTTCCGAGCACATCGCCCGGGAGCACGTCCGGGGTAAACTGCAGCCGCCGAAAGGGAAGGCCGAGGGCCGAGGCGACCGCCCGCACGAGAAGCGTCTTCCCGACCCCCGGCACGTCTTCCAAAAGCACGTGGCCGCCGGCGAGGAGCGCCACGAGGACCAGTTCCACCCGATCCGCCTTGCCGATGACGACCTCCGAGACGGCGTCGATCACCGCGCCGAGCTCCGGATGTCGCCCGTCGACCGCCTGCCGATCCTGCCGCACGGGATCCGCCTCCTGCACCGCTTTCGCCGCCTCAGGCCGCATTTTCTTTCATTGTACCGGTCTGGCGTGCGGAAAAAAAGGGACAGGCACCGTCGCTGCCCCGCGGCATATCGTGTGAGCGTCACGCCCAGCGCCGCCGAAGCCACCGGCCCGGCCGCCGCCCGGTCCGTGAGAGGCCGGGACGGCCGCCGCCCGTCCGTGATCGGGTCCCCCATGCGACCCGGCCTCGCCCGGCTTTTCGCGGCCGGAACGACCGGTGCCGAAATCCTCCGGCCACATTGCCCAAAGGAGGTGAACGGCTGGTTCGACGGCTTCCCGCCCGAAGAACGCGGAAGGGACGATCCGAACCGGGCGACCGCCATGAAATGGCTCCTCCTCGTCGGTTTCGCCATCTCCTCGAGCGTCGACAACTTCGGCGTCGGCATCACCTACGGCCTCCGGCGCATCCGCATCCCCGTCCCCTCGAATGCGCTCATCGCCGCCATCGCCTTTCTCTTCAGCCTCGCCGGCATCCTCTTCGGCCGGTGGATCGCCGACGTGCTCCCGGGGATGCTTCCGGTCTTTCTCGGCTCGTTTCTCCTCGTCGTCATCGGCCTCCGGATCATCCTGCTCGCCGTCCCCCGCGACTGGCCGAAACAGCGCCGCGCCCGCCAGCGGGGAGGCGCCGGGGCGGCCGATCGAGACGCCGAAGCGACGGCCCCCCGACCGAGCGGGTGTCTCACCCGCATCCTGAAGCATCCGGAACAGGTCGACGTCGACCGCTCCCAGACGATCGGCCTCGGCGAATCGATCGTCCTCGGGGCGGCCCTCTCGGCCAACGCCCTCACAAACGGCGTCGGCGCCGGGCTGTTCGGCCTCTCGCCCTTCTGGCTTTCCTTCATCACCGCCATCGGCAGCTTTGTAAGCGTCGCCGGCGGCGTCGCCGTCGGGGAACGCGTAAGCCGCCTCCGGCTCGGCCCGTTTACCGTCGGACAATTCGGCACGCTCTTAAGCGGGGTCATGCTCATCCTCATCGCCCTTTTCGCCCTTTACGACTGACCGCTTTTCGATCGGCCCGACCCCTGCGCCGATCCGAACCTGAACGGGAAGCGCCCTTCGCGCCCTGGCGTGGAACACGAAAACCGGCCCATGCCGAACGCCAAAACGAGCGCACGCAAAAAAGCGGGAGCCGAAAGGCTCCCGCTTTTTCCGCCGGACCCCTCCGCCGAGGCGACGGATCAGAAGTCGTCCATGCCGCCCATGCCGGGGTTCGCGGCTTTTTCTTTTTCCGGAATCTCGGCGACGGCCGCCTCCGTCGTCAGGAACATCATCGCCACCGACGCCGCGTTCTGGAGCGCCGAGCGGGTGACCTTCGCCGGGTCGACGATGCCCGCCTGGATCATGTCGACCCACTCACCGGTCGCGGCGTTGAAGCCGACGTTCCCGGTCTCCTTCTTCAGCCGCTCGACGATGACCGAGCCTTCGAAGCCGGCGTTTTCGGCGATGAGCCGCACCGGCGCCTCGAGGGCCTTGAGGACGATGTTCACCCCGGTCTTCTCGTCCCCTGCCGCCTCGAGCTTCTCCACCGCGGCGATCGCCCGGACGAACGCCGTGCCGCCGCCGGGGACGATGCCCTCTTCGACCGCCGCCCGGGTGGCGTTCAAGGCGTCTTCGATGCGGAGTTTCTTCTCCTTCATCTCCGTCTCGGTCGCCGCGCCGACCTTGATCACCGCGACGCCGCCGGCAAGCTTCGCCAGCCGCTCCTGGAGCTTTTCCTTGTCGAACTCCGACGTCGTCTCTTCGATCTGCTGCTTGATCGCCTTGATGCGGGCCTCGATGTTCTTCTTGTCGCCGGCGCCCTCGACGATCGTCGTCGTCTCCTTCGTGACGATGACCCGCTTGGCCCGGCCGAGCTGGTCGATGCGGGTCGACTTGAGCTCCAGTCCGAGGTCCTCGGTGATGACCTGGCCGCCGGTGAGGATGGCGATGTCCTCCAGCATCGCCTTCCGACGGTCGCCGAAGCCCGGCGCCTTGACGGCCACCGCCGTAAACGTCCCGCGAAGTTTGTTGACGACGAGGGTCGCCAGCGCTTCGCCCTCAACGTCTTCGGCGATGACGAGAAGCGGCCGCCCGTGCTGGACGATCTTTTCGAGGAGCGGCAGGATGTCCTGGATGCTCGAGATCTTCTTGTCGGTGATGAGGATGTACGGATCTTCGAGCTCCGCCTCCATCCGCTCCGTGTTCGTCACCATGTACGGGGAGATGTAGCCGCGGTCAAACTGCATCCCTTCGACGACGTCGAGCTCCGTCTGGAAGCCTTTCGACTCCTCGACGGTGATGACGCCGTCCTGGCCGACCTTCTCCATCGCCTCGGCGATGAGCTTGCCGATCTCTTCGTCGTTCGCCGAGATGGCCGCCACCTGAGCGATGGCGTCCTTCCCTTCGACCGGCTTGGAGATCCGCTTGATCTCCGCCACCGCCGCCTCGACGGCCCGTTCGATCCCCCGGCGGATGATCATCGGATTCGCGCCGGCGGTGACGTTTTTGATCCCCTCGTGGATGATCGCCTGGGCGAGCACCGTCGCCGTCGTCGTCCCGTCGCCGGCGACGTCGTTCGTCTTCGTCGCCGCCTCCTTGACGATCTGGGCGCCCATGTTTTCAAACGGGTCCTTCAGCTCGATCTCCTTCGCGATCGTCACGCCGTCGTTCGTGATGAGCGGCGAGCCGTATTTCTTCTCCAGGACGACGTTCCGGCCCTTCGGCCCGAGCGTCACCTTCACCGCGTTCGCGAGCGCGTCGACGCCCCGAAGCATCGCCCGACGGGCGTCTTCCGCAAACCGGACTTCTTTGGCGGCCACGATCGATCCCTCCTTCTCCTTCGGTGTCGTCTATGGACAGACCGCTTCGGCCGCGCCCCAAGGCGCCGGCCCCGTATGTGCCCCGCCGTCCGAGACCCGGCCCATCACCGGCCTTCTTCGGCCCGGGCCAACTCCTGCCGGCCGCCGGACGGCGCGCCGGTCGACGCCGTCGACCTTTTCTCCGCTGACCCGCGGCGGATCCGACGGCGAACGCCGACGGGCTCAGTCGATGACGGCGAGAATGTCGGACTCCCGAAGGATGAGGTATTCCTTGTCCTGATACTTCACTTCCGTGCCGGCGTACTTCGAGAAGATGACGCGGTCCCCTTCCTTGACCTCCAGCGGCACCCGCTTGCCGTCTTCCAGCCGGCCGGTGCCGACGGCGATGACCTTGCCCTCCTGCGGCTTTTCCTTGGCCGTATCCGGCAGGACGATGCCGCTCGCGGTCTTCTCCTCCCGCTCGGCGGGTTCGACGATGACGCGGTCGCCCAACGGACGGAGCATCGGCGATCCCTCCTTTGCCACTCGATCTTCGTTCGTCGCGCCCGCGGCGCTCTCCGCCGCCTTGTTAGCACTCAATGGATCCGAGTGCTAACACCACTTCTCATCATAATCATCCGCCCGGCAAAAGGCAAGGGGAGCGGTTTTGTCGTTTTTGCATATTCCTGGATGTCGCCGGCCCAACCGATGCCCCCGGCCGGCATAAAAAAAGCGCCGGCATCAGGCGCCGGCGCCGGACGACGGCGGAGATTTTTTCTGGTCGTCGTCGGTGAGTTCCTGGGCCGCCTTTTTAAATTCTTTGAGCGTCGTGCCGAAGGCGCGGCCGATCTCCGGCAGCTTGCTCGGGCCGAAGATGATGAGCGCGAGGATCAGAATGAGGATGAGCCCGGGGATGCCGATGTTTTGAAACACGGCGGATCAGCCCCTTTTGCCGGCGAGAAGCTCCAGCGCCGGCGGAATGAATTCCAGAATCGCGCTCAGGCAGATCTCGGCGGAACGGGGCGCGCCGGGAAGGTTGACGATGAGCGTCCGCTTCCGGGTGCCGATGACGGCCCGGGAAAAAAGCTCGTTCGGCGACACTTGCGACGCCCGGCGGCGCATCTCTTCGGCGAAGCCCGGGATGACCCGGTCGACGATCTGAAGCGTCGCCTCCGGCGTCACGTCCCGGGGACCGAGGCCGGTGCCGCCGGTCGTGACGATGAGGTCCACCCCGTCCCGCTCGATCATGTCGATCATCGTCTCCTTGATCGTCTCGATCTCGTCCGGGACGACCTTGTACGTGACCACCCGGCCGCCGATCCGCTTTTCCAAGAGGTCGGTGATGATGCCGCGGCTTTGGTCTTCCCGCTCCCCGCGGGCGCCGCGGTCGCTGATCCACAAGATGCCGAATCGCCAATCCAAGCCCGATGCCCCCTTGTGTTCCCATCATAACGCAACCGGCGGGGGAACTCAAGGCGAAACCGCTTACCGCCGCCGGCATTCGGTGTTGCTTTGGCTCGGCGTCCCGAGCGGCGAACGGCATCGCTTTGGATCGGCGAAACGGACGGCGTCCGGCGTTTCCTTCGCCCCGCGAAACGGGGGCGATCCGGCGGTTCCGGCGTTTTTTGATCAGCGGAAACTGTACGTCGTCCCGGGGACCGGCTCGTTGTACACCTCCTCAGGACCAAACCCCTCCGCAAAAGCGAACACGTCTTTCGCGTCGAGGGCGACGACGCGCCCTTCGATGCCGTCGTCGATCGGGCTGTGCTTTTGCAAAAACCGTTCCACCACCGTGTGCAGGTCGACGTCGAGCACCTTCGGCTCTTTGACCGGCTTCAGGCGACAGAGCATCTCCGGCGGGTCTCCTTCCCGATCGCAGGCGGCGACGAAGTATGTTTTGTCCCGCTCGAGGGGCTTTCCGCCGATCTCGATCGACTGAACCCGCTTCCCCATCGGCCGGTCGATGAACATTTTCACCTTCATGCCGGAGAAGCGGACGACCCAGCCGCCGACCCGCTTCGGGATGTCGTTCGTAAAGACGTTGTTGAGCTCCCGCTCCATCCACTGCCAGATCATCTCGCCGGTGGCGATGCCGGTCTTGATCGGAGCGTTGACCGGGAGCCAGCTCCAGAGGTCTTCCACCGTGATCGGCCCCGGCGCGACCGGCGGCGCGAAGCGAAAGCCGTTGGAGATGCCGATGTCGGCGCCGGTGGCTTCGCGGATGGCGTCGGTGATGAGGTTGTCGATCGGGTTTTCCAGCACGTTGTAGCGGTAGAGGTACGATTTCGTCTCGCCGATCTTCCGCTCGATGATCGGCCGGTAGGGCTTCCGGACTTCCAGGACGACCTTTTTGACCTCTTCGTCTTCGGGGTAGCGCTCGGCGAGGACGGGGATGAGCTCGTAGCGGTAATCTTTGATCTTTCGGTCTTCGACGAGGACGTCCAGCCGGCCGACGAACGAGCCGAAGGCGCCCGCCTCGGTCACCGGCACGCCGAGGGTGATCGGATCGTACGTCCGCTGGTGCGTGTCGCCGCCGAAGATGAAGTCGATGCCGCTCGCCTCGGGTTTCTGGGCAAACGTCACCTGCTGCGCCAGGCCGAGGTGGGCGAGCATGATGACGATGTCGCATTTGTAACGCGTCCGGAGGAGATCGACGAGCCGGGGCGCCGTCTCCTCGGGAAAGCTGAACTGAATGCCTTTATGATACGCCGGCGCCTGGCGGATTTTCGTCAGCGGGTCGTTGTAGCCGATGAAGCCGATGCGGACGCCCCCCATCTCGGCGATAAAATAGTTCGGGTAAAGCGGATAGCCGGGATCGAGCCCTTCCTGATCCCAGACCATGTTCGAGCAGATGACGGGGAAGTGGTAGCCGACGGCCAGCTCCACCAGCCGCGCCGGGCCGTAGACGACCTCCCAGTTTCCCGGAAGCGCGAGGTCGTAGCCCATGCGATTCATGATGTCGATCATCGCCCGGCCGCGGCTCAAGGCGGCGATGGCCGAGCCCTGATAGCAATCGCCGGTGTCGACGATAAAAACGTTTCCCGGGTTTTCCGCCCGGATGAGTTTAAACAGCGTCTTAAGCCGCGCCATGCCGCCGGCCGGTTTGAAGACGTTCTTCCCGTTCACCCGAAACATCTCCGGGTGCGTCAGCACCTGGCCGTGGATGTCCGTCGTGTGGAGAAAGGTGAGCTGGACCACCTTCCGCGGCGGCACCGACCAGTCCTTGGCGTACGCCCGCTCCCCGGCGGCGAGCCCCGTGACGATCGGGTACAGCCCGAGGCCGACGCCGACGGAACCGATGACCTTGAGCACCTCCCGGCGGGTGAGCGTCCGCGCCTCTCCGGGCGCATGGGCGCACCCGCCGGCGTGATCGTGACCGCACCCTTGGGCCCCGACCGGCGGTTCGGCGACCCGGCGCCGCTCTTCCATGGCCATCCCTCCCAGGGTTCGCGTTTTGGATCTGCGATTTGCCCTTAATATACTTTTTCGATAAGTGAGACGGTAAGCGCCTTCATCGCTCATCATACCGAACGTGATACGGTATGTCAAGTATGGATAGGGTGAATTCTATACACTATTCATAATGCTATACCCGGTATTGTACCCCTGCGTCCGAATGCGGCGTCCGACGAAACGACCGGGCGCGCCGGTTGCCCGCCCCAACCTTACGCCTGAGCGAGGTTCGGGCCCGCCGCGTCATGCGCCGTTCGCTTCGCCGGACGACTTCTTGAAGCCATCCGCCGGAACTTCCGCCGGAACTTCCGCCTTTTCTTCCGCAACGGCTTTCCCTCCGTTTTGGGCAAGCTCTTCCTGCCTTGCCGGTTTTTCCGCGCCTTCGCTCCCCGCGATCGGCACCGGGCCGTCCGGCAAAAAGAGAACATCGACCCGAACGTCGTGGGCGACCGCCGGGAGCCGATCGACGATCTGCCAGGGAAACGCCGGCGCCACCCGGAGCGCCCGCCGGAGTCCGGGCAGCGTCCGGTCGTAAAACCCGCCGCCGTACCCGAGCCGCACGCCGCGGCGATCAAAGGCGAGCCCCGGCACGAGGACGAGGTCGATCGCCGCCCCGTCCACCGCCTCCTCGGGCGGCGGCTCCAAAATGCCGAAGGCGCCCGGGCTCAGGACGGCGGTGGGCTCGACGCGGTAAAAGCGAAGCGGCCGGCCCCTTCCTTCGACCCGCGGCAGGGCGAGCGTCTTCCCGGCCTCCCAGACCGCCGTCCAGAGGGGACGCACGTCCACTTCACCGGGAAGCGGCGCGTAGGCGGCGACGACGGCGGCCGCCCGGTACGCCGGGTGGGCCAAAAGATGCGCGACGATCCGCCGGGAAAGGTCGGCCGCGACCTCCGGCGGGACCTTTTGTCCCCGAAAGGCCCGCCGGAGGGCCGCCTTTTCCCGATCGAGCGCGCCGTCTGAACCGGCCATGTCGAACCTCCTTCCCCGATCTTGTCGAGGCGCCTCAAGAACGTTCAGGCCGCCCTGACCTGGGCGATCGCCCCTTTCCGACCGTTACGGCGACCGACCCGGCGCCCGGGCGGCGCCGGCCGGGGACGACGCCTCCTCCGGTTCAGGGTCTTCCCCCGCGGCGCCGGCGATCGGATAGACGGCAAACAAAAGCCCGAGCGCCGCCGCGACGACGCCGGAGTCGTTCACGACGGCGTTCACCGCGCTCACCCAGAGGGCGGAAGCGGCGCCCCGGCGCTCGGCCGCCTCGACGCCCGCCGCCCGCCTGGCCCAGAAGAGCACCAACGCGGCGGCGACGATGAAGGCGACGAAGAACAGGCGGCCCCACAGCGACGTCCGCATGAGGCGGACGTTCATCGCTCCTTTCCGGACGATCGTCTCCTGAAGCGGCGCCACCCCCTCCGCCGCCACCGCCTCGGCGAGGCGCGAAAGGTGGCTCGGCGCCTCGGCGACGGCATGCCAGGCGAAAAGACCGGCGACGCCCAGAAGAACCGCCCCGGCCCCGACGAAAACCGCCTGCCGGAGGCGCCGAGGCGGAGCCGCCGGCCGAACGCTTTCCGGAAAAAGAACCGGCAGGGCGGCCAGCCACGCCACGGACCCGCCGAAGTTGGCCCCGGCCCAGGGCGCTCCCAAAAAGAGGAGGAGAGCGGCATAGGCGGCCGCCCGAACGGGGAGGGCGGGCCGCATCCGGGCGAGGAGGTAGGCCGCTCCCGCGACCACGAGGCCCATCCGCTCGTTGCCGAGACCGTAGAACCGGGCGCCGAGCAAAGGATCGTAGCCGAAGAGGCTGTAGCGGCTCTGGGCGTACCCGCCGAGCTGGTCGAGGGCAAAAAGCCCGAGGAACGCCGCCGCCACGCCGGCGAGCGTCCGGCGGAAACCGAGGCGAAGCCAGAGGCAGGCCAGGACCAGCGCGCCGCCGCCGTAGAGAAGACCGACGACCGCCGGCGGCGGTCCGCCCGCCGGCGGCCGGCCGAGGCCGAGAAGGGGGCCGAACGCCGCATCGGCGAGCGGCACGCCGAGGCTTACGCCGGCGGCCAGGGCGACGAAGCGGTGCCCGAGGCCGGCGCCCCGAGCCGGATGCCGGTTCGCCCGGCGCCCCCGGAGGACGACAAACGCTCCGGCGAGCGCGGTGAGGCCGACGGCCGCGTTGACGTAGACGGGCATCACGGCCTGCCGGACGGCGGCAAGGTGTCGGAGGGAAACCTCGATCGCCCGGGCGGCGCCCGCCGCGCCGGGGAGCGCCGCGCCGCCCGGCGCTTTCGGCCCGTCGGCGGCGTCCGCCGGCCGAATCGGCGCTCCTTCCGCCGGCTCGCCGCGTAGGCCGAGCCGCTCGGCCCACGTGGGCCCAAGGTCGACGGCCGCGACGATCCCGGGCCATCGGGTCGTCGCCGCCGTGAGGAGCGTTCCCGACGGGATGAGCCTCGGGGATCCGTCGTTCGCCGAAAACGGCCGCGCTTCCGGCGATGGGCCACGCCCCGGCAGAAACCGCCGCTTAAGTGGCGCATAGGCTTCCGGCGGCGCGTCGTGAGCCGGACGGCGCCTTTCGAAAAGACCGAAGGGGATGCCCCGGCCGCTTGCCCGGGGCGTCGGATGGGCGAGCAAAAAGACGTCGGCCTCCTCCCGGAGCGCCTCCACGACCGCCCGAAGAACGTCCGCCGCCCGTCGGTCCGGCGCGCCGCCGGCCAGATCGAACGCCACCCACGCCCAGTCGGCGCCGGCGGCCGCATCCCGCACCGCCGCCGCCACCGCTTCAGCGCTTTTGCCCCCCTGCAGGCGAGATGGGCGAAGGCCGAGCCCCGCTTCCACCGCCCGGCCGGCGTCCTCCGCCTCAAGGCCGAGGGACGGCGCCTCGACGGCGACCGCCGCGACCGTTCGCCCGGACGCCTGAAGGAGCGCCGGAAACGTCCGCCTCCCGGCCGCGCCGCACGGCGCCTCGGCCGGGAAGCGGACGTCCGCCCGGCGCCCGCAGGCGATCGTCCGGAGGACGTTGACCCGGCTTCGGCTCGACGGCGTGCGGGTCGTCAGAATCGCCCAGTCCCCCTCGGCGATGAGCGCCCGGAACGCCGCGTCGGCCGCGAGCCGCTCGAGCGCGGCGAAGGTAAGGCCGCCGACGTCGACGACGGCGATTCGGGCGGAGGCGCCGGCCGCCCCTTCCCCTTGGACGTTCGCTTCCGCTCGACCGGACGCCGCCGCGCCGCCGCCCGCGCCGGACGCCGCCGTCACCGCGCCCGTGGCGCCGCACGCCGCCGCGACCGCCACCCCGATGGCGACGACGCTTGCCGCCAGGCGGGGGATCCTCCCCCGGCGGCACCCGTCTTCTCTTCCGTCGCGCAGCACCGGATCGCTCCTTTGCGGAACGGAGCGCTCCGTTCCCGCCGCTCCCCGGTTTTCTCGGTTTTCCGGCTGCCGAAAAGCGCCGTCCCCAAAGCGCCGCCGGTTTTCCACCGGCTATCCCCGGGTTATCCCCGGGTTATCCCCAACATCCACAGGCTCTGTGGAAAACCTTGGGATGACCGCGGCCGCCTTCCTCGTCGGCCCGGGCGGCGCCTCCCGGCCCGGAAGCGAAGCCGCCGCGAGGGGAAGATCGGCCGCCGCCCCGAGGGACCAGTCGGCAAACACCCCGTGGACGTACAGCACGTCGGCGTAGGCGCCGATCATCGCCGCGTTGTCCGTGCACAATTCCGGCGGCGGCACGACGAACTCGACGCCGGCCTCCTCCGCCAGCGCCCGGAGCGCCCCCCGGAGGTCCCGATTCGCCGCCACCCCGCCCGCGAGCGCGAGCTGGCGCGCTCCCGTCTCCCGGAGCGCTTCCGCCGCCACCTCCCGGAGCGCGGCGACGACCGCCTGCTGAAAGCTCGCCGCCACATCCGCCGCCGGCGGGGTCTCCCCGCGGGCCTCCGCCTCCTCGAGCAAGCGCCGGAGGTGCGTCTTCAGGCCGCTAAAGCTCAGGGCATACCGGTCCCCTTCCCGCGGCCGCGGGCTCGGGAGCAAAAAGCGGGGCGTCCCCTCCTGCGCCAGGCGGTCGAGGTGCGGCCCGGCCGGGTACGGAAGGCCGAGGAGCCGGCCGACCTTGTCGTACGCCTCACCGACGGCGTCGTCAAGCGTTCCGCCGAGAGGGACGAACGCGCCGTCCTCCGGCATATAGACGATTTCCGTGTGGCCGCCGGAGACGACGAGGGCAACGAGGGGAAAGCGAAGCGGTCGGACGAACCGGTTGGCGTAGATGTGCCCGGCGAGGTGGTGCACGGCGATGAGCGGCACGTCTCGGGCGAAAGCGAGCCCCTTCGCCACCTGCACCCCGACGAGGAGAGAGCCGACGAGGCCCGGGCCGTGGGTGACGGCGACGGCGTCGATCCCCGAAAGCGGCACGCCGGCGCGGCGGAGCGCCTCGTCGACGACGGCGATCACCGCCTCGACGTGCATCCGGGCGGCGATCTCCGGGACGACGCCGCCGAACACCCGGTGTCGGTCGATTTGCGACGCGACGACGTTCGCAAGCACCCGCTCGCCGTTTTCCACCACCGCCGCCGCCGTCTCGTCACAGCTCGTCTCGAGGGCGAGAATCCGCCGCGGCACCGTCCGTCCCCCCTTCGAGGTCCGCCCACAGGATGAGGGCGTCCTCCCCGTTGTCCTCATAATACCCTTTCCGGACTCCGGCCGGCCGAAACCCGAACTTGGCGTACAGCCGCTGGGCGATCGTGTTCGTGACCCGCACCTCGAGCGTCATCCGCCGCACCGAATGGTCCCGCGCCACGTCGATGAGGTGCTGCATGAGCCGGGTGCCGTAGCCCCGTCCCCGGACGTCCGGCGCCACGGCGATGTTCGTCACGTGGGCCTCGTCGAAGACGAGCCACATCCCGGCGTAGCCGAGAATCCGCCCCGCCTGCTCGAGGACGAAATACCGGGCCAGCGGATTGTGCCGGAGTTCGTGGCGAAACGACGCCTCGCTCCACGGCAGGGTAAACACCGCCCGATCCAGAGCCGCCACCGCCGGGACGTCGTCCTCCGTCATCGGCCGGAGGATCGGCTCCGCCGTCATCGCCCCCCGCCCCCCTCGCCGGCGCGGGCCCGCTCCGGCGCGCTCGCGAGAAGATAGACCGGCTGATAGGCCGAAAGCGCCGCCACGTCCCCGGGCGGCACCGCCTCCCCCAGCCCGTACCGGGCGGCCCAGGCGAGCCGCGCCGCCCGCGGCGCCGCCCAGGCCGGCGGCACCAGGACGGCCCGGGCGCCGAAGGCCGCCCGCACCGCCGCCCCTTCCGGCACCTCCGGATACGCGACCCAGTAGATCGGCGCCTCCGGCGTGAACGCCCCCCGCCGGGCGGACGCCGCGCCGGCGAAAGCCCCGTCCCCCTCGCCGGCGGCTGCGCCGGCCGCTTCGCGGGCGGAGACGCCGGCGGCTGCGCCGGCCGCTTCGCGGGCGGAGGCGCCGGCCGCTTCGCCGCCCCCGTTTTCGCCGGCCCCGCCGGCGCCTGCCCCGAAGGGCGCGTCTCCTACCGCCCGGAGGCCTCCGTCGGCGAGCTCGGCGACGAGCGCCGCCACCTCGATGACGCCCTCCGCGCGCTCCCGGACGAGGCGATCCCCGTCCCAGCGATAGACCGCCGCATACGCCCGTCCCCGGCGGGCGTCGATGAGCGACACGATCCGCCCCGACACCCCCGGCGGGACGGCCAGCGCAAGGGCGGCGAGGCTCGAGACGCCGGTGAGCGGCACGCCGAGGGCGTAGGCGAGCGCTTTCGCCGCCGTCACGCCGATCCGGACCCCGGTGTACGACCCGGGCCCCCGGGCGACGACGATCGATTGGACGGACCGCTTGGCGACGCCGGCCCGGTCAAAGAGCGCCTGAAGCGCCGGGTAGAGCGCCTCGGCGTGGTTCAGGCGTGCCGCCGCCGTCCACTCCGCCAGGATGTGCTCCCCGTCGACGAGGGCGACCGACAGGGGGAGCGCCGACGTATCAAAGGCCAGCGTCAGCATCATCGATCGCCTCCCGGATCGCCGGAAGCCGGTCGGCCGGCGCTTGAAGGTGCACCCGGCGAGGCCCGTCGCCGGCCCCTTCGATGCGGAGGCGAAGCGCCTCCGGCGGCCAGAACGCTTCCCCGGCCTCCGGCCACTCGACGACGACCACCCCGTCGCCGGACAGATATTCGTCAAACCCGAGATCTTCCCCGGGCGGAAGGCGGTACAGGTCCATGTGGTGCAGCGGCAAAACCCCCCGGTACGACTGGATGAGGGTGAACGTCGGGCTTCGGACGGGCTCCGTCACCCCGAGCCCGGCGGCGAGACCCTGGACGAACGTCGTCTTCCCGGCGCCGAGGTCGCCGTACACGAGCAAAACGTCCCCCGGTCGGAGGGCCGCGGCCAGCTTTCGGCCGAACGCCCGCATCGCCTCCGGCGTCGGAATCGTGCGCGTCACCGCCTCACCGCCCAACGCAGATGCCCTCCTTTCCCGCCCATCATACCGCAACTTCAGGGCCGGAGAAAACGGCCGGCCGGCGGCGTGGCCGGAAGAAAAAAGAGCGGCCCGCCGTCCGGCAAGACCGCCCCGTCGATCCCGATTGGCTTTCTTACACCCGAAAGCGTTCGACCCGCTCCCGAAGCGACCGGGTCGCGTCGACCAGATCCGCCAGCGTCTTTTTCAGGTCGCCGATCGTCGCGCTCGTCTCCTCGGAGGAGGCGGCCACCTCTTCGGCGCCGGCGGACGTCTCCTCGGCGAGGGCGGCCGCCGTCTGCGCTTCTTCGGCGAGCGCGCGGATGAGGGCTTTTTCTTCTTCGACCGCCCGGACGATCTCGCCGACCGCCTGCTCGACCTCCTGCATGAGCGCTTCGAGTCCGGAGAACGTCTCGCGGGCCGCCCGGGCGCCTTCGCCCTCCCGGGCGATCGCCGCCGCCCCGGCGGTGATCGCCTGTTCGACCGCCTCCATCGTCCGGAGAACGTCCCGGACGATCGCTTCGATCTCCCGCGCCGACTCGGCGCTCGATTCGGCGAGCTTCCGCACCTCGGCGGCGACGACGGCAAAGCCGCGGCCGTGCTCCCCGGCCCGGGCCGCCTCGATCGCCGCGTTCAGGGCAAGGAGGTTCGTCCGGGAGGCGATCTCGCCGACCGCCGCGGCGATCTTCACGATCGAGCGCATCTTGTCGGCAAGCGTCCGGACCGCCTCGGCGTGCTCCGCCGACGTCGCCGACGCCCGCTCGACGCCGGCAACGAGCCCGTCGAGGGCGGCGGCGCTTTGGGCGAGAGCCGCCATCGCCTGCTCCGCCCGCCGGTGGATCGCCTCGACCCGTTCCGCGACGAGCGACCCGTGGCGATCGAGGGCGTGGACGCTTTCGTCCGTCTTCTGGGCGATCTGGGCGTGCTCCTCGGCGCCCCGGGCGATCTCCTCGATCGTCTGCGCCACCTGTTCCGTGGCGGCGGCGACGTCGTCGAACGCCGACCGAAAGCGCTCCGCCGCCTGTTCCGAAGCGGCGGCGTTTGCCTGCACCGCCCGAACGAGCGACCGGAGGTCCCCGACCATCCGGTCGAATGCCGCCGCGAGGCGCCCGAGCTCGTCCTGCCGGGGCAGGGCGATCTTCACCGTGAGATCCCCCTGGCCGACCGCTTCCGTCGCCTCAAGGAGGCGCGCCACCGGCCGCGTCACCGATCGGGCCGTCAGAAGCGCTCCGAGGACGAGGAAGACGACGCCGGCGAGAAGGACGATGAGCATGAGCCGCGACACGTCCCGGACCGGCCCTAAGGCGAGCGCCTGCGGCATTTCGACGAAGACGGCATAGCCCCGCACCGGGTCCGCGGCGTACGCCGCGAGCACCGGTTCGCCGAAGGCGTTTTTCGTCTTCAGCGCAAAGACTTTCCCCGCCTCGGCCTCCGCCTTATGGTCAAAGTAATGGGCAACGGCGCCGTCTTTGCGAATCAAGTCGAGGTTCCACTTCTCCCGGGGGAGCGCCGTCCCTTCGGCGTCGAACATTTGCGCCTGAAGGAGCCGATCGTCGTCGGCGGCGGCGACGAGGCCGTCGCGGGTGAGGAGGAAGACCGTCTGCCCCTGGATCGACTGCCCCCGGAGCGTCGGCCAGAGGAGCTGGATGTTCACCTTGGCCGCGAGCACATACCGCACCCGATCGAACAGATCGAGCGCCGGCGCGGCGTAGTTGATCTCAAAGATCGTCGGGATCGCCTTGTTCGGCTCAAGGGGCCCGACGTAACCGTCTTTGTTCTGGCCGCCTTCGAAAAAGGGTTCGTTTTTGAAGCTCACGCCGTCGCCGACCTTCTCTCCGTCGGCGGAAAACCCGAGGCGGGCGACGACCCGGCCGTCCAGATCGATCAGGGCGAGCTCCCGGAGCTGCTTCGAGGCGGATTTGATGTTGAGGAAGGCGAGCATCGCCTCGTTTTCGCTTTCGGTTTTCCCGAACGACTGGGCGACGGCCTTGATCTCATCGAGCAACATATCGTGAAACGCCGAAAGGCGCGCCAGCGTGTTTTGCGCCTTGGAGCGCATCTGGTCCATGATGCGCTCTTCCATCGTGACGGCGATGGTCGGCGTCACCACCGCCTGAAGCCCGATGGCGATGAAGACGATGACGATGAAAAACCGGGCCAAGATCTGAAACCGGAGCGAGCGGAAAAACGGCACGGCGCCCGGCGCCGGCCGCGCCGGCCCCCTCGGGTCCCCCGGCGAGACGCCGGCACCGCCGGATCGGTCCTCCGGCGCCCGCCGCCCGACCGATGCCCCGGCGCCCTGCATCGACCGAAGCATGCGCCGAGCAGAAGACCTCCCCGCCTGAAGGCCCCGGCCGAGGACCGGCCCGAGGCGCCCGAGCCAGGCGGCGAACGTTCGAACGGCCAGCCGCACGGCGGCGGCGACGCGCCGGCCGAAGCGCTGCGGATCGCCCATCGCAGTCCCTCCATTTCTCTCTGTAAGGGTTTATCGACCTCTTTCGGCCGGCGTTTTATAGGACGTTCGAACGATCTCGCCACCAAAAAACCGCTTCGGGAACCCCCGAAGCGGACGGGCCGGCGCCGGCGTCGGTCGGTCAGAAATCGACCAAGCCGAGGCTGATCATGAGCGCTTCGTTGACGCGGCTCATCACCTCGTCGTCGAGGTGGGTGATCTTGTCCGTGAGCCGCTGCTTGTCGATCGTGCGGATCTGCTCCAGGAGGATGACCGAATCCCGATCGAGGCCGTGGGCCTTGCCCGAGATCTCGACGTGCGTCGGCAGCTTCGCCTTCTGGATCTGCGAGGTGATGGCGGCGACGATGACCGTCGGGCTAAAGCGGTTGCCGATGTCGTTCTGAATGACCAGGACCGGTCGCATGCCCCCCTGCTCGGAGCCGACCACGGGGGAAAGATTGGCAAAAAAGACGTCGCCGCGCCGGACGATCATCCCTACACCCCGCTCACCATGCGCAAAATGGTGAGATCGGCTTCCTCTTCCGCTGGCTGCGCTTCCACCGCCATGACCAGGTTGATCCGGGCCATCTCCTGATAGCCGGCTTCCATCCGGGCTCTTAAGTGCTCCTTTCGCTTCTCCCAGACGTAGTGCCGCATCGCCTCTCGGATGAAGGCGCTCCGGCTGGACCGCTCCCGCTCGGCGAGGCCGTCCACCTCGGCCAAAAGGTCCTGCGGAACGCTCACGACGATCCGCTTGACCGCGCCTTCCTTGCCCAACCGATCCACCTCCGCCCGTCGCCCCGGCCCCGCGCCGGAAAGAGCGTCGATTTCCGCTGTGTAGCATTGTACCAGACGCCGGATCCCGCCGCAAACGGGGTCGCGGCGGCTCCGGGCGGACGTCGGGCCGCCGCCGGCGGCGCTCCGACCGCACCGGCCGCGGCGCCGGCCCGACGCTCCGACGTAAGCGGCGGCGACGGCATTATGCCCCGACCGCGCCGGCCGCGGGGCCGTCTGCTTCGCCCTCGACGACGACCCGCGGAATCCGCCGGGAAAGCCGCGTCACCACTTCATACGGAATCGTCCCGAGGGCTTCCGCCAGCGCCTCGGCGGTGATCGCCTCCGACCCCTGCCGGCCGATGACGACGACCTCTTCCCCCGGCGCTGCCTGCGGCACGTCGGTCACGTCGACGACGATCGCGTCCATCGTCACCCGGCCGACGACCGGCACCCGGCGCCCCCGGACGAGCACCTCGCCGCGGTTCGAAAACCGCCGATCGTACCCGTCGCCGTACCCGACCGGAACCGTCGCCAGGCGCCGGGGGCGGTCGGCGACGTACGTGCCGCCGTAACTCACCGCCGTGCCGGCCGGCACCTCGACCACCTGAGCGATCGACGAACGAAGCGTAAGCACCGGCCGGAGCGCGATCCCGAGGCGCTCCAAAAAGCCCGGCGCCGGCGAAAGGCCGTAGAGGGCGATGCCGAGCCGGACGGCCGAAAGGCTCCGCTCCGGATAGCGGAGGGCGGCCGCGCTGTTGGAAAAATGGAGCACCGGCGGCAGAAGCCCCGCCTCCCCGAGGGCGGCCGCCATCGCCTGAAAGCGGGCAAACTGGCCGTCCGCCGAGTCGCCGTCCAGATCGTCGGCGGCGGCGTAGTGGCTGTAGAGCCCTTCGACCTCCACCCGGCCGAGGCTTCGCAAAGCCCGGACGGCGTCCGCCGCCTCGTCCGGCGAACGAAAGCCGTAGCGGCGCATCCCCGTGTCGACCTTGAGGTGCACCCGAAGGGGCGGAAGGAGCGGGGAGAGCCCCTGCCGGATGAGGTCGACCTGATGGCGGTCAAACACGGTGAGCGTCAGCCCCTGCGCCTGGGCATCGGCGACGCACGAGGCCGCATACGGGCCGAAGACGAGCACCGGCGCGCCGATCCCCGCCGCCCTAAGCTCCAGCGCCTCGCCGACCGTGGCCACCGCCAGCGCTCCGGCCCCGGCCCTGAGGGCCGCCTCGGCGATCTCCCGGGCGCCGTGGCCGTAGGCGTTGTCCTTCACCACGGCAATGACGCCGGTCCCCTGCGGCAGGCGGGCGCGAATCGTCTGCAGGTTGTGCCGGAGGGCCGAAAGGTCGAGAACGATCGTCGTCGAACGGCAGGCGATCCGGCTCACGGGCCTCTCTCCTCGTCGGCAAGGCATTCGTTTCTTCATCTTACCGCGAATCGGGGAGAAGAGGCAAGGAGGCCGCGGCCGGATGGCCGCTATTTTTCCGCCGGGGCGAGGAGCGACTCGGCGACCCGGAGGAGGTCCTCCCGGGCCAGGTCGACCGTCGTGAGCTTGTAGTCGACGCCGCCGGCGGTCACCCGGAGCGTCGTGAGCTCGCCGATCCGGGTGAGGACGCCGATCGCCCCGCCGGAAAGCCACACCGGCTCGCCGCTCGGCGCCACCACCTCCACCGCCCGGGCCGGCTGGGCCGAGATCGTGAGGCGAAAGGCCCCGCCGTAGGTGAGGGTGTAGCTCCCGTCGGGTTTTTTCTCCACGCCGACGAGCTCCGTCCCCGGCGGCCGCCAGAGAGGCTCCCGGTACTCGACGCCGGCCGAGGCGGGAGCCGTCTCACCGGCCGACGAAGACGGCTTTTCTCCGGCGGCGTCGGGCTTGAAATCCTCCGGCCGAAGCGGCGGATTCCACTCGAACCGGGAAAAGACGAGCACGACGAGGGGGCGGTCGTCGGCGTCAAGCACTTCCACCCGCTTCGGCGCGAGCGTCCGCTTGTCGAACCAGATCTTCTGCGTCGAAAGGAGGCGATTCTGATATTCGGCCTTCACCCGGAAGACGTAGCCGTCGTCCGCCGCCTCGAACACGCGGGCGCCGTCGGCGGCGATGCTCCGGACGAGCGACTCGAAGAGGTAGACCTGGCTCTGGTTTTCCGGCCAGCGGCTCTGAAAGCGGTACGTCTTCCCGAGGTTGGGCGTGACGACAAAGACGCCGTCGTCGTTTTTGACGATCACCTGCCGGATGCCGCCGGCGGCATTCGAAAGCGACACGCGGTAGTACGCCGGCTTCAAATGCTTGACTTCGACGGCATAGTCGACCGGATGGGCGCCTGTGGCGATGGTGAGCGTCCCTTCCGCCCGATACCCCTGAATCGACTTCGCCTTCCGCTCGAGGTCCTGAAGCACCCCCTCGGCGTCTTTCTTGCCGCCGCATCCGGCGAGCATGCCCGGCACCGTCAGAAAGGCCAAAAGCGCCCACACCATGCGCGCCGTCCACCGTCGGGCCACGCGCTCCACCCCTTCCCGAGGACTTCGTCATCCCATGTCTATGTCCAAGCGGGGGGCGCTAGACCACCGCTCGACGATCGCCACGGCGACGGTGTGGGAACGCTCATGGGAAATGGCGACGTGAATCCGGACGTCGCCCGGGGCGCCGAGCGCCGCCTTCAACCGGTCCCCCTCCGCCCGGACCGCCGGACGGCCGCCGGGGCCCGGAAGGAGGCTTATGTCCTGAAAGGAAAACCGCCCGCCGATGCCCGTTCCGAAGGCCTTCGCCAGGGCTTCCTTGGCCGCAAAGCGGCCGGAGATGAACTCCAGCCGGCGCCGCCCCTCGGCCGGAAGCGCCGCCCGTTCCGCCGGCGTGAGCACCCGCTCGATGAAGCGCGGACGGCGTTCGAGCAGGCGGGCGAGGCGGGCCTGGTCGACCAGATCGATGCCGACGCCGACGATCACGCGCCTTCCCTCCCGGACGTTTTTCCGTGTGGTATACTGAGTGTATAAAAAAGAACGCAACCGAAAAAAGGAGTCAGGCCATGGCAGCCCACGACCGTCCGGAAGCGGCGTTCGAGCTCGTCGATGACGCGGACCTCGGGCTCAAGATCCCGCGGCTCAAAAAGCCCGTCGAGGCGTTCACCCCGGCGGAAAAAGACGCCCTCGCCCTCGAGCTGGAAAAGCTGAGCGGCCTCATCCCGGACCGCATCCGGGCCCTCGAGGCCCGTTACCTCGCCCTCTTTCGGGAAGCCGAAGCGGCGGGCGAGACGGACGACGCGGCGTTTTTCGAGGCCCTCGAGCGGGCCGGCGCCGTCGCCCGGAAGATCGCCGAGCTGAACACCCTCTACTACGCCATCCAGGGGGAATTTTTGACGACGTACGTCGGCTGAGATCGCCGAACCGCAAACGCAAAGCGCCGCAGCGTCATGCCGCGGCGCTTTGCGTTACTTGCTCGGATCCTCTTTGCCCCGCCTCGGTTCACATGAACTCCGCTTCGATCTCCCGGATCGTCGCCTCGTCCATCGGACCGGCGGCGATGTCCCGCATCTTCCAGTCGATGCCGAGGAGGGTCTGGAAGTCCGGCCGCTTTTCGACGTAGAGGATGCCGTGAACGTGGCCGCCGTGCTCCTTCACGACCCGGATCGCCTCCTCCCGCGTCGGGAGCGGCTCCGGCACGTCGACGAGGTGCTCGCGGTAGAAGTCGTACGTATTCACCTTGTTGTACGTCACGCACGGCGAAAGGACGTTCACGAGCGAAAAGCCCTTGTGCTTGATCGCCGCCTCGATGATCTCCGTCATGCGCTTCACGTCACCGGAGAAGGCCTGGGCGACGAACGTCGCCCCGTTCGCGAGGGCGATCGAAAGCCCGTCCATCGGGTATTCTTTGTTCCCCTTGACGGTCGTCTTGCTGACGAAGTTGTGGGGGCTCGTCGGCGACGTCTGGCCCTTCGTCAGGCCGTAGATGCTGTTGTCCATGACGAGGTAAGTGATGTCCATGTTTCGCCGGACGGCGTGGACGAAGTGCCCGGCGCCGATGCCGTAGCCGTCGCCGTCGCCGCCGGTGACGATGACGTGCATCTCCGGCGCCGCCAGCTTCGCCCCCTGGGCGACCGGAAGCGCCCGGCCGTGGATCGTGTGGAAACCGTAGGCGCGGGTGTACTCCGGCAGCTTGCTCGAGCAGCCGATGCCGGAGACGATGATCACCTCGTGGGGGTGGAGGCCGAGGTTGACGAGAGCCCGCTGCAGGCCGGCCATCACGCTGAAATGGCCGCAGCCCGGGCACCACGTCGGCTGGTCGCCCTTGTAATCTTTAAGCGTGGGCTTCTTGAGCTCGACGGACACGATCGAGCACCTCCTTGACTTCCCCGGCCACCCGCGTCACCCGGAACGGATTTCCGTCGTACTGGGTGATGGCCGTCGACCGGTCGTGAATCGGGAAATGCTGCCGGAGCCACTGCAGGAGCTGACCGGAGTAGTTGTTTTCCACCGTGATGATCATCCGCTTGCCGGCGAGATAGGGCCGAAGTTCTTCCACCGGAAGCGGCTTCAGCTGCTGGATGAAGAGCCCGCCGACGGTCACGCCGTCGTCTTCCCGAAGCCGCCGGGCGACCTCCTCGATCACGCCTCGGGCCGAACCGACGCCGACGAGCATGACGTCCGCCTCGCCGTCCTGGACGTAAAACGGGCGGCTCAGGCGGGCCGTCTTCACCTTTTCCATCCGCTTCTGCATGATCTTCGTCCGGATGACCGGATCTTCCGTGATGTAGCCGTCCTCGCCGTGCTCGTTCGAGCTTGCCGTATGGACGCCGTAGGGGTTGCCCGGTAGCGCCCGCGGCGAGATGCCGTCTTCGGTGAAGCGGTAGCGCTTGAAGATGAACTCGCCGTACTTCTTCGCTTCCTCCGGCGTGACGATCTTCCCCCGGTCGATCGGCACCCGCTTCGCGTCGATCCGCGGGATCGTCGTCCGGTTCATCGAAAGGACGAGGTCGAGGGCGAGGATGACCGGCGTCTGATACCGCTCCGCCAGGTTGAACGCTTCGGCGGCGACGTAGAACGCGTCCTCGATGCTCGACGGGTAGACGACGATCCGCGGGATCTCGCCGTGGGTGGCGAACAGCATGTGGAAAAGGTCGCTCTGCTCGTGCTTCGTCGGCAGCCCCGTCGACGGGCCCGCCCGCTGGGAGTCGACGATGACGATCGGCGTCTCGCTCATCGCCGCCATCCCGAGGGCTTCCGTCTTCAGGGACATCCCGGGGCCCGACGTCGACGTCATCGCCCGGGCGCCGGCGTACGCCGCTCCGACGGCAAAGGTGATCCCGGCGATCTCATCTTCCACCTGGAGGATCGTCCCGCCGACCGCCGGAAGGTGCGCCGCCATCCACTCCATGATCTCCGACGCCGGCGTGATCGGGTACGCCGAGAGGAAGCGGCAGCCGGCCATGAAGCTGCCGAACGCCGTCGCTTCGTTCCCGGAGATGTAGAGCCGCTCGGTCGACCGCGGAAGCGGCTCGAGGCGCTTCATCCGATCGGCGAGGTGCTCCCGGACGAGGGCGTAGCCTTTGTCGACCGCCGCCTTGTTGGAGGCGATGACTTTTTCCCCTTTTTTCTCAAACTGCTTCTCGATGAAGGCGTAAAACTCTTCCACCGGCAGCGACACGAGGGCGCCGCTCATGCCGAGGGCGATCATGTTCTTTGCGAGGGGGTTTCCGAGCTCCGTTGCAATCGCTTTCAACGGAAAGACGGCAAGAAGATACCCGTCCTCTTCCCGAATCGCCGTCTCCTTCCCTTCCTGGATGACGATCGCGCCGGGCCGAAGCTCGTGGCGGTTGATCGGAATCGTCTCGTCGTCGAGGGCCAGCAAGATGTCGACGAAGTCGCCGGCGTGCTGCGTCGGGTACGGCGTCGCCCGAAGCTTGTAGTTCGTGTGTCCGCCTTTGATCCGGCTCATGAACTGCTTGTACGTCGTCACATAGTAGCCGTAACGAAAGAGCGTCCGGGCAAAAATCTCCCCGGTGGAGTCGATGCCTTCGCCCTGCTGGCCGCCGACCTTCCACTCGAGGGTGCGGATCGTCTCCACGCCCGCCGCCTCCTTTCCGGTTCGGTGTATCAGTACAGATCGCGCCCGTGTTTGATACACCTTTTGCATTCCTACGTTTATTGTAGAGGAAAGGCGGCAGAAGGGCAATATGACAGAAATACATCTTTCCTTAAAACAGCTCCCCTTCGCGGGCAAATCAAAAGCCGGCGGTCATCCGCCGGCGCGGCCTTCCAGGCGGGCGGCGTACGCTGCCGCCGCCGCCGGAAGGAGGGCGGCCAGGTGGGGCTTGAGCGCGGCCACTTTGGCCTCGGCCGCCTCCGGCGCAAGGCCCGCCTGGCGAAAATAGGCGTAGGTGGAGAGCACCTCCAGAAACGACGCCGGTTCGGCGATGAGCGACCGGTAGAGCTCGGCGTCGATCGGAAAGCGGTACCCGTCCGCCTCGAGCCGGGCCAAAAACGACCGCCCCCGCTCCGTCAGGCGGTATTCGTACCCGTCCGGGCCCGTCCGCTCTTCGACGAGGCCGTCTTCGACGAGCCGATCGATCGCCTCCTGCAGCGTGTGGGCGTACGGCCCGAAGTGATGGTACTGAAAGGGGTAGGGAAACGGCGCGCCGGAGACTTTCAGAAGATGCACCGTCTTCTGAAGTCTCTTCCGGCCGACGATCGGCGCGATGGACAGCATCTTGAGCAGGGCATGGGTCGAGCGAAACACGTCGACCATCCCCGATCCCCCCTTCCCGCGGTGATATCGGCGTCTTCCGGCCGGGCGCCGGCGCCGCCGTTTTTTGGCCTTTTTAACGGAGCGCCCGAAGCCGCGCGGCCATCTCTTCCCGGATCTCCCGCGGGACGTACACCCGCCGGTAGGCGTGCCGGTGCTCCCGGAGAAAACGAATGAGCTCCGACGCCCGGGAAAGCTCCACCGCCCGGCCCTCCCGGTCGATCATCCAGACGGCGACCGTCGACTCGGCGTCGCCGTCCGCCGGCGCCGCGGCGCTTTCGCCCCCCCGAGCCCGGGCATCGTCCTTCGCCGGCGCCGGGACCTCCCCGACCCCCGTCCCGCCGGCGCCGCCCGCCGAAGCGCCGCTTTCTTTGTCCGAACCGCCGCCCGCCGTCGTTTCCGCCGGCCGCCGGCCGGCCGGCAGAAGATAAGGATCTTTGTACGGGATCGTCTCTTCGGTGTCGAGGAAAAGGGCATATCGGCCGGGAATCGGCCGGCCGTCCAATCCGGCGAGGCCATGGGCGCGCAGGCGCTCGGCCGCTTCCTCATGCAGTTCGTAGAGGCGATCCGTCGGCAGGCCCCCTTCCGGGAGCGGAAGCGCTTTGTAGAGGTCCCGGGCGATGAGGCGACGGCTGAGCGTCCGAAGGACGGGGTCGGGGTGCTCCTGCCAGTCGAAAAACGCCGACCACACCGTCGCGTCGGTCAAGGTGAGGAACGCCCCGAGGATCGCCTCCGCCGCCTGCTCCGGATCCCGGCGGGACCGGAGGGCGAGCACCGCCCCGAGCGCCGGCGGCAGCGTAAGCGCCCCCGCCTCGGCGAGTTCCGCCGCCCGCAGCAACAGATGCTGGACCATGAGTTCCGCCGCCCGGGTCGTCTTGTGCAGATAGACGTGGCGGTACATGTAGAAGCGGGCCATCATGAAATCTTCCGCGATGCTGAGCCCCTTTTCCAGGTCGAGGCCGACTTCCGCCTCGACGCTCCCCTCCCGAGGGACCGACACGCCGAGGCGGAGGGAGTGGATGAGCCACTCCAGGTCGAGGGCGCCGTAGCGGGCGCCCGTCATGTGGGCGTCCCGAAGGAGATAGTCCGTCCGGTCGACGTCGAGCTGGCTGGAGAGGAGCTTCACGATCGCCCGGTTGGCGTGGGAGCGGCCGATGACGTCGGAGACCTCCCGGGCAAGCCCCGGCCGTTCGGCTTCGAGCACGCGGGTGACGGCCGTGCCGCCGGTGACGATGAGGCGGCTCCACGCCTCGTGGTGGACCCCCGTCACCGCCTCGATGGCGTGAGAGAGCGGCCCGTGGCCGATGTCGTGCAAAAGCGCCGCCGCCATGGCAAGCAGCCGATCTTCCTTCAGGCGCTCGCCGCCGGGCGCCGCCCGGCGCGCCCCCTCATCGGCGAGCAGCCGGTCGACGAACCGCTTCATGAGGTGGGCCACGCCGATGGAGTGGCTGAAGCGGGTGTGGGTCGCCCCGGGATAGGTGAAAAACGAAAGGCCGAGCTGGCGGATGTGGTGGAGCCGCTGGAACTCCGGCGTGTCGATCAGCCGGACGATGAGGCCTTCCGTCTTCAGGTCGAACTGGATCAGGTTGTGGACCGGATCGCGAATGGTCTTCATGGCGGCCTCCCGCTTCGCGCCGCGCCCGATCGCCGCAAGGCGCGCCTAGACGCCGGTCCGCATCATCGCCCGGACCGTCCGCAAAAACTCCTCCAGGATGTCCGGATCGTCTTCCTTCAGGCGCGGAATGACGCACGTGCGGATGTGGCTCTCCAGGATCAGACGGGCCACCGCCGACAGGGCGTTTTGCGCCGCCGTGATCTGATGCAGAATGTCGTCACAGTACGCGCCGGCGTCGATCATCCCTTTGATGCCCCGAACCTGCCCCTCGATGCGGTTCATCCGCCGCTCGAGATCCCGGCGAAGCTGCGGCGAGATCTTGCCCCGTCGGCCGCTCGGGAGATGGCAGGTGAGGGCCCCCGCCTCGCCGGCCTCCGGCGCTACCCGGTCGGGACGCGGGTCGGCGCCGGTCGACGCGACGGGCGGGTTCAGATTGCGCTGTTCGTCCATCGAAGTCCCCCGCCGCTTGCCTTTTCCTCGATTCTAACATGCTCCCCACCGGTATACAAGGCGCCGGCGGCGCGTACAAAGTGGATATGGCGTGACTTTCTCCCTCCCCCTGAAAGGGAAGGGCTTCCTGGCGGCAGGATGTCCTGCCGGGTTACACCGCAGGCTTCTTGCCTGCGGAGGGGACCGTCACCGGGGTCCCGACTACGTCAGGTACCGGGCCTCAGGCCCCGGCCCTTGACGATACGTGCACAAAGCGGTTATGCCGCCTGTCCCAGCGCCAGTGCCGGATCACACGGACAGGCACCGGCGCCGGAAGATCGATGCGGTCGCCCGTGAACCGGCGTTTCAGCAAATTCCCGGCGCCGTTCAGATCCGCCTGCAAAGAGAAGCCGCATCGCCTGCACTTCCAGTGCCCGCGATGTCTTCTCGACGACGGGTCCCGCCGGCCGCAGGCGTAACAGGTCGATGACGTGTACTTTTCGGGAAGAAAGATCGTCCGAATCCCGCGCATGAGGTTTTTGTACCCCTGCTGGGAGCCGAGGCGATCGTAGGCCATCTGGTTGATCTTCTGACTGGCCTTCTTCCCTTTCATCCCGGCTCTGGCGGAGCGGCGAAGGCCGGTCAGATCGCCGAGGACGGCGACGGCGATGCCTTCTTTACGGTCGAGTTCGGCCAGCGCTTTCGTCAGGGCGTGCTCCATGTGCCGGATCCGGCGATCGAGCTTTTCAAGCACCCGGCCTTTGGCCGCCTGAAGCCGGCGAAAGCGCCGCGATCCTTCCCTGAGGCGGCTCAGCTTCGCCTGAAATTCCGCCAGCACCTTGTTGCGGTACTGGATCTGGGCCAGGAGTTCGCGGCCGACGAAAAGATCCAGCACACCGGCGGAGGTCGCCCGGGCAAGCATGGCCGCGTTGTAGTCGTACGCCGCAACGGGCCCCGCCTCAGGGCGGACCGGCACGACCCCGAGATCGAAGGTCACGTGGAGGATGAGGTTTTCCACCTTCCGGCGACGGACGATCGCCTTCACCTTGACCTCGACCGGAGTCCCGGTGATGCTTTGTCCATCCGGCAGGACGATGACGTTCCATCCCGCAGGCAGCGGAACCGAAACGGGATCTTTTCCCCGCGATCGCTTCAGCCCAAGGCCGTCCGGTCGGACGTCAAAGCCCTGCTTTTTCCAGGTGACCGTCCGAAGATGCTTCTTTGGCTTGAAATCCGGGGGCTGCATTTCCTCGTGACCGTTTTCCCGGTGCTTCCGGTAGCCGGAGACGGCCTCAAAGTACTCTTCCACCACCGCCTGAGCCGACTGGGAGTGGAGTTCCTTCCAGGATGCGAAGAACTTGAATTTGGCCTTCAGTTCCCCTTCGTTCGGCCACCGGTTTTCTTTTTCCCGGATCTCCCGCGAATGCCAGACGCACGAATTCCAGATCCGGTTGGCCGCCTGCATGATCGGTGCGAACTCCGGCAGGCGGTCCGGTCCGATCGGAAACTGCCGGGTGAGCAGCAGTCGATCGGGATGGGAGGCGGAACTCCAGGCCATGCCTTTCACCTCCTTAAGTTTAAGGATACTGAAATTCGAACAAGTGCTCAATCGCCGCTATCATCCCGCCCTCTGAAGAAGGCGGGTCTTCCCGCGGCGTACTATAATGAAAGGCGCAATCCAGCCAGAATTCGATCCGGATATCCGGAAAGGAGCCTTGGGCCCTCATGCCGAAAGCGGTCCTGACCGGCGGCGGCACCGCCGGGCACGTCATGCTGAACCTCGCCCTCATCCCCCACCTCCGGGCGCGGGGGATCGACGTCGCCTACATCGGTTCGCGGGACGGCCTCGAACGCCGGCTCCTCGCCGCCGCCGCGGCCGACGTGCCGTATTACGCCGTGTCCACCGGCAAGCTCCGGCGCTATTTCGACTGGCAAAACTTCAAAGACCCCTTCCGCGTCGCCGCCGGCGTCGTCGAAGCCGCCCGGCTGCTCGGCCGCCTCCGGCCCGACGTCGTCTTTTCCAAAGGCGGCTTCGTCGCCGTTCCGGTCGTCCTCGCCGCCCGTCTTCGGGGCCTTCCGGTCGTCGCCCACGAATCGGACCTCACGCCGGGGCTCGCCAACCGGATCGCACTCCCCTTCGTCCGGGAAGTGCTCGTCACCTTTCCCGAGACGAAAGCGCGCCTTCGGCACCCGAGGGTGCGCCTCGTCGGCGGCGTCGTCCGGGAGGCGCTTTTGAACGGCCGGCGGGAGGAAGGCCGCCGCCTCTGCGGCTTTTCGTCGCCCGAGGACCGGGCCCGGCCCGGGCGGGCCAAACCGGTCCTCCTCGTCACCGGCGGAAGCCTCGGCGCCCGGAAGCTCAACGAAGCGCTCCGGGCGCGCCTCGACGATTTTCTCGCCCGCTACGCCATCATCCACCTGACCGGCGAGCAAGGGTACGATCCGTCCTTGCGGCGGCCGGGCTACTGCCAGTTCGCCTTTGCCCGCGAGGAGCTTCCCCACCTCTTTGCCGCCGCCGACCTCGCCGTAAGCCGCGCCGGCGCCAACACGATCTTTGAACTCGCGGCCCTCAGCATCCCGATGCTCCTCGTCCCGCTTTCCCGGGCGCAAAGCCGCGGCGATCAGATCGAAAACGCCCGCTCTTTCGAGCGGCGGGGGCTCGCCCGCGTGCTCCCCGACGAGGCGGTGACGCCGGAGGCGCTCCTTCAGGCCGTCACGGCGCTTGAAGCGGAGGCCGAGGCGATCCGCCGCCGCCTGCTCGAGGCGCGGGACGGGCTCATCGCCCGGCCGGAAGCCGTGGCCGACGTCATCGCCGCCTACGCCGGGGGGACATCCCTCGACTGAACCGCCGATGCCGGAGGCGATCGCCCGCTGCATCCGCCCGCGCCGGAGGACCTCCTCCGTCCGAAGCGCCATGCCGGCGTAGATCCTTCGACGCATCCGCCACCGCCGGGGAACCTTCCTGTCCGAACCGCCGCACCGCCGGAAGCGGAGATCCCAACGGTTCGCGGGCAAAGCTTCCGCTGCTCAGGACGATCGGGCACGTTGACGGGCGGCTTCGCATAGGCTGAAAGCGTGACGATGGCCCGATCCGCCCGCCTTCGGGCGTACCCGAGGGGACAGACGGGTCGGGAAAAAGTCTAAGGAGGGAACACGCGGATGGCCGATAGCGCCCGCCCGACCGCCGCCTCGGAAGAACCCCCCCGCCCGCTCGTCATCGGGGATCCGTTTCCGTCGATGACGGTCGCGACGACCCACGGCACCCTCACCCTGCCGGATCACTACCGGGGGCGGTGGTTCGTCCTCTTCAGCCACCCGGGGGATTTTACGCCGGTGTGCACGACCGAATTTCTGTCGTTCCAGCGCCACCTGCCGGAATTTCAGAAAATGAACACCGAGCTCATCGGCCTCTCCGTCGATCAGGTGTACGCCCACCTGAAGTGGGTCGAATGGATCCAGCAAAAATTCGGCGTCCCGATCACCTTCCCGATCATCGCCGATCCCCTCGGCGACGTCGCCCGGCGGCTCAACATGTTGCCGAAGGCGAGCCCCCGCACGGTCCGGACCGTCTTCATCGTCGACGATGAGGGCATCGTCCGCCTCATCCTCTCCTACCCGGAAAACGTCGGCCGGAACATCCCCGAAATCGTCCGGGCCCTCCGAGCCCTCCGGGTGGCCAAAGAAGAGCGCGTCTCGACGCCGGCCAACTGGCCCCACAACGAGTGGATCGGCGCCAACGTCTTCGTCCCGCCGGCCGACTCCGTCGCCGAAATCCAGAAACGGATGGAGCAGCTCAAAAAAGGCGAGATCCAGTGCTACGACTGGTGGATGTGCTACCGGCCGCCGACCGGCCGGAGCGACGGCTGACCGGAACCGGACGCCCGCAAGCCGGAAGCTTTCCGGCGCAAAAAAGCCCGCCCTGGGGCGGGTTTTTCTTCTGAACCGAGGGCCGGAGGAAAGCTACGGCGCGGCGGGATCCGGCGCAGGCGCGGCGGGATCCGGCGCGGGCGGCCCTTCCGCCGGCCGCTCCGGCGGACCGCTCCCGCCGCGCTCCGGCGGTCCGGCGCCCTGGAAGACCGCGGATCCGGCCGCCTGCGGTTCCGCCGAACCGTCGGCCCGGTGCTCCGCCGGCGCCGAAACCTCCCGCTCCGGTGGCCGGGCGGCGAGATACGCCTCCAGCGTCCCGTACCGCTCCGCGATCGCCCGGGCGGCGTCGACGCCGACGTAGCGCAGATGCCACGGTTCGTACATGTACCCCGTGACCGATTCCTGGCCTTCGGGATAGCGGATGATGAAACCGAACGTCGGCGCGTGAGCCTGGAGCCACCGGCCGGCCGCCGACGCTCCAAAACACGGCTCGAGCAGGCAGCGGCCGCTCCGATCGGCGACGTCGATGGCGAGCCCCGTCTGATGTTCGCTCATCCCCGGCGGAGCACTGACCTTCAAGGCTTCCGCCTCGCCTTTCCGCCGCACGTTGGCTTGGAAAATCTGCTTTTGCAGCTCATACGAACGAAAAGCCGACACGCCGATGAGGCGAATCCCGTCCGCTTCGGCGGCCCGAACAAGCGCCTCGATCGCCCGAGCCGCCTCCCGGCGCATGAGCCGCCTCTCGTCGCCTTCCGGCTTGTCGAAGGGGATGGCGACCGGAACGAGATCCGGCGGGCGAAAATCCGGCGGCAGCCGGTGGGCCTTGTTCACCAGGACGAGGAGCGACAGCGGATCCGGCACTTCTTTCGCTGCCGTCGGAAGCGCAAACGGATCCGCCGTCGCCTCACCGGCTCCGGCCGCCGGCGCAGGCGTCCCCGGTCCGGGAGGCCCGCCTTGGGGCAAAGCGCCGGACGCCGGGGCGTCCGAGCGGCCGGGCTTCGGCGCCCCGGCGCTCCCACCGGCGTCGGGCGACGGCGCAGGAGGGAGGCGATCCCCGTCGGCCGGATGATCGCCGCCGGAAGGATCGCCGCCGGAAACCGAAGCGATCGGCCCACCGGCCCCTCCTTCCCCCCCGACCGGGGAAGCCTCGCCGGCGGCCGGCCCTCGCTTTTCGTCCTCGCCGAAACCGGAAAGGTTTGCCGCAGGGGAAGCCGGTCGGCCGACCCGGTCGTTCCCGTCGGCCAAGCTGAAGCGCCATCCGGCGATTCCTCCGGCGACCCCAACAACCAGCGCGCCGATGACGGCGACGGCTCCGGCAAACCGCTTCACCTTCCCTCACCTCCGCCCTTCCCCGGACTTCGGCGCCGGACCGCCGTCAGCGGATGTCCGCCGCCGCCGCTTCGTCGACGATGACGGTGACGCGCGGATGATGCTTCAGCGCCGACGCCGGCAGATCCGGCGACGGCCCCTCGTGATACAGGCGCCGGATCGCCTCCCGTTTCGACGGCCCGCTCGCGAGCAGGAGGATCTCCCGCGCCTCGAGGATCGTCCCGAGGCCCATCGTCACCGCGTGGGTCGGCACGTCTTCCGGCCGCTCGAAAAAGCGGGCGTTCGCCTCCCGGGTCGAGGCGGTGAGCGCCACGACATGCGTCCGGGCCTCGAACGGCGTCCCCGGTTCGTTAAAGCCGATGTGGCCGTTCGTGCCGATCCCGAGAAGCTGCAGATCGATGCCGCCGAGTTCCCGGATGTGCGCTTCATACCGGGCGCATTCCGCCTCGAGGTCGGCTGCCGTCCCCCGGGGGATGTCCCACGCGTCCGCCGGCAGATCGACATGATCGAACAGCTGCTCCCGCATAAAGCGGGCGTAGCTCTGCGGATGGTCCGGCGCGAGGCCGACGTATTCGTCGAGGTTCACCGTCCGAACCCGGGCAAACGAAATCTCTCCCCGCCGGAACGCGTCGACGAGGCGCCGGTACGTCCCGACCGGGGTCGATCCGGTGGCGAGTCCCAGCACGAGATCGGGTTGGGCCTTCATCCGTTCGATGATCCGCCGGGCCGCCTCCTCGGACATCGCGTCGTAGTCCCGGACGACGATCCACTCCATCGCATTTTCCTCTCCGGGTCCAAGCTTCAGCATCGGCCCGTCCGCTTCGCGGCCCCGTCCCGAGCCGAAGCCGGCCCGATCGGAGCCGGCACGGGGAAAGGGCGGCCGGCGAGCGGCCGGCGGCCGATCTCAGTGTACACCCGACGGAAGCGACCGGTGCTGCCGCATTTTGCATTTTTTCCGGACGGCCGTCACAAAAGGACGCGATCGAACACGTCGCCGAACGCCGAACGCCGCGCCTCGAAGTACGGCCGCCGCACCCGATCGATCACGCCGCCTCCCAGGCAGATCTCGCCGTCATAAAAGACGACCGACTGACCCGGCGTGATCGCCCGTTCCGGCGCCTCGAAGCGGACGAAGGCCCGACGCTCGTCCAGCACCTCCACCTCCACCGGCCGGTCCGGCTGCCGGTAGCGGAACTTCGCCGTCGCCCGAAAGACCCGATCCGGCGGCGCCCCGGCGATCCAGCGGACGTCTTCCGCGAGAAGCGCCGTGGCGAAAAGCGCCGGGTGATCCCGCCCCGCCGCCACGTACAGCCGGTTGTGGACGAGGTCTTTTTCCGCCACGAACCACGGCCCCGGCCCGAATCCGCCGCCGATCCCGAGGCCGTGCCGCTGGCCGTGGGTGTAGTACATGAGCCCCTCGTGCCGGCCGAGGACCCGGCCGTCGTCGACGTTCACGATCTCGCCGGGCTGCGCCGGCAGGAACGTCTTCAGAAACTGCCGGAAGTCCCGCTCGCCGATGAAGCAGATGCCGGTCGAATCTTTCTTGTCCGCCGTCGCGAGCCCCGCCTCCCGGGCGATCCGCCGCACTTCCGCTTTCGTGAGCGCTCCGATGGGAAAAAGCGCCCGGGAAAGCTGGGCCTGAGACAGCTGGTGGAGGAAATACGACTGATCCTTCGCCGCATCGACGCCCCGGAGGAGGAGCACCCGCCCGCCTTCCCGGCGCACCCGGGCGTAATGCCCCATCGCCACGAAATCCGCCCCGAGCTTGAGGGCCTCTTCGATAAAATCGCCGAATTTGATCTCCCGGTTGCACATCACGTCCGGGTTCGGCGTCCGCCCCCGGCGGTATTCTTCCAGGAAGTAGGCGAACACCTTCTCCCGGTACGCCGCCTCCAGGTTCACCGCGTAGTACGGGATGCCGATCGCCTCCGCCACCCGCCGCACGTCGGCAAAATCCTCCTCCGCCGAGCAGCGGCCGGCGGCATCCGGTTCCGTCCAGTTGCGCATGAACACGCCGACGACGTCGTACCCGGCCCGCTTCAAAAGGAGCGCCGCCACCGACGAATCGACGCCGCCCGACATGCCGACGACGACCCGTTCCGCCACCGTCCTCCCTCCTTTCGACACCGCCCGCCCGGTTCGACACCGCCCGTTCGCAAACCGCCTCGCCCGGCGCCCGACCGCGCCGTCCGGAGGCCCCGAGCTTCCGCTCCGTGCGCCTTTCAGACGCGCGCCCTTCCGCCCCGTCCGCCTTTCAGACGCGCGCCCTTCCGCCCCGTCCGCCCGGTCACGCCTCGCCTTCCCGAAGCGGATACCAGCCAAACCCGATCGTCCCCTCGCCGACGTGGGTGGCGATGACCGGACCGAACGTCGACACGACGACGTCGAGGTGATCGTAACGCTCGCCGAGGCGCGCCTGCCAGCGGAGCGCCTCCTCCGGCACGTTGGCGTGGATGATCGCCACCCGGGCCCGCGGGACATTCCGCACCGCCTCGTCGAAAAGCTCGAACACCCGGGCGACGGCCTTTTTCTCCGTCCGCACCTTCTCCAGCGGCACGATCCGGCCGTCCACGAAGTGGAGGATCGGCTTCACCTGAAGGAGGCTTCCCACCACGTACTGGGCCATGTTCAGCCGCCCGCCCCGATGGAGATAAGAAAGGTCGCGGACGAGAAAAAGCGCCCGCATCCGGTCCCGGACGTCCTCCATGTGGCGGACGATCTCCTCGACCGGCCGGCCGGCTTCGGCGAGGCGGATCCCGGCCTTCAAGATAAACGCCATCGGATACGTGGTGATCTTCGCATCGATCACGTGGACCGGAAAGCCGACCATCGCCGCCCCCTGACGGCTCGTCTCCACCGTCCCGCTGATGCCGCCGGAGAGGTGGACGGCGATGCCGACGTCGTATTCCGCCTTCAGCCGCTCGTACAAGGCGACGAAATCGCCGAGGGACGGTTGCGACGTCGTCGGCGGCGCCGGCGATTCCCGAACGAGGCGGTAAAACGTCGCCTCGTCGATCTCCTCCCCTTCGCGATAGCTCCGGTCGCCGAAGACGACGCTGAGCGGCACGATGTGAATCCCTTTTTCCTGCGCAAACGCGGGCTCCAGGTAAGCGGTCGAATCGGTAATCCACGCGATGCGGGCCAACGAGCCCGACCTCCCCGGTCCGCACCTTCCGGCTTCGGTTTCCGGGCCCCCGTTTCCGGCTCCGCTTCCCGGCCTTCGCTCCATCTGGCCCATCGCCGGCTTCTCGCCGAAGCGCGCCGCAGCCGCTTGCCGAGGCGCACCGCGGCTACTCGCCGAAACGCACCGCAGCCACTTGCCGAGGCGCGCCGCGGCCGCTTGCCGAGGCGCACCGCGGCTTCTCGCCGAAACGCTCCGCGGCCGCTTGCCGAGGCGAACCGCCGCGGCTTTCCGCCGGAATCCGTCGCCGGCGCCCGCCGGAAGGCGCTTTCGTTTATCCGGATTGTATCAAATCTCGAAGCGCCGCAAAACCGGAGCGCGCCCCTCGGCGCTTACCTCCGTCCCTCGGCGTCGGCCCGGCGGTCGGCCCCCGCCTCCCGCCGAACGCCGTCCTCCCGCCGGGGCGCCCGTTCCCGGATGACGGCGCCGGCGTAGCGGCGCTCGAGCGTCTCCAGCATCCGGGGCGTCTCATCCCGGGAACCGCCGTCCCGGGCGAGCAGCGTGATCGCCACCCCCCGCCGCCGGGCGGAGCGGACGAGGCTGCCGACGACATGCTCCAGCTCCCCGGCGGCGTCTTTCGCTTCCAGGCGGATGATGAGCGCCCGATCCCGCCCGGCGGCCCGAACGGCCAGGCCGCCGAAAATGAGCGCCAGAAGCACCAGCCAGCCGGCCATCGCAAGGCCGATCCACAGCGCCTCGGTCATCGCCGATCCCTCCTCATCCCATGTCTATGCGGGATGAAGCGGGACCAGTTCAGCGCTTCAGCCAGTCTTCCTCGAGCGCTCGGATGATGAGCTGCTTTCGATCGGGAATGCGGAGCTTCGACAGGATGCTCGAAATGTGGTTTTTCACCGTCTTGTCGCTGATGCCGAGCGCCCGGCCGATGTCCCGGTTGGTGAGCCCCCGGACGATCAGCCGGAGCACCTCTTTTTCCCGATCCGTGAGGCGGTGCCACGGATCGGCCTTTTTGACTCCCTCGACGATCTCTTCGCCGACGAGCCCTTCGCTCAGCCGACGAAGGCGGCGCATTTCGTTGATCACCATCGGCGTCAGCCGCGGATGTATGTACCCTTCGCCGCGGGCCACGAGCCGAACGGCCTCGACGAGCGTCGAGGCGTCGACTTCTTTGAGCAAATACCCCGTGGCGCCGAGCTGGAGCGCCCGGTAGACGTACTGGGCGTCGTCATGGATCGAAAGGACGATGATCTTGGCATCCGGATGCCGCTCGTGGATCACCCGCGTCGCTTCGACGCCGTTTAGGTTCGGCATGTTGATGTCCATGAGGATCACGTCCGGCCGAATCGCTTCCACGAGCCGGAGCGCCTCTTCGCCATCCCCCGCCTCGCCGACGATCTCCAGGTCTTCTTCCATCTCGAGGATGCGCTTTAACCCCTCCCGAAACAGCGTGTGGTCGTCGGCGATCAGGAGGCGGATCGGCAGCCGCTCTCTCATCCGTCGTCCCTCTCTGTCTTATCTTCCGGCCCTTTTGCCGTTCCGGTCCCCTGATCGTAGATCGGCACCTCGATCCGGAGATCCGTCCCGGCGCCGGGGCGAGTCTGGATGTCGATCTCACCGCGGAGGAGCTTGACCCGCTCCCGGATGCCCATGAGGCCGAACGTCGGCCGATCCTTGAGCGCCTCGAGGTCAAAGCCTTTGCCGTTGTCCTTGATCCGGAGGCGCACTTTGAGCGGCAAAAATTCCAACACGATCTGGACCAGGGTCGCCTCGGCATGTTTGACGACGTTGTTCAGCGCCTCCTGGATCATGCGAAACAGGGCCACCTCGATCATCGGCTTCAGGCGCTCTTCCCGCCCGTGCACCTGAAATTCGATGTAAAAAGGATATTTTTCGTTATACTCTTCAACGAGGCGCTTGACCACCGGCACGAGGCCGAGGTCGTCGAGGGCCATCGGCCGAAGGTCGTAGATGATCCGCCGCACGTCGGCCAGCGACCGCCGCACGCTTTCCCGAAGCGCCAGAAGCTCCGCCCGGACGGCGTTCAGATCGCCGCCATCGAGCGTCCGCTCGATGATCTCGAGCCGCAGGATGACGTGGGCGAGCGACTGGGCCGGCCCGTCGTGCATCTCCCGGGCGACCCGGCGGCGTTCCTCCTCTTGCGCTTCGATGATCTTGAGGCCGAAAAGCTGCCCGCTTTCCGCCGAGGCGAGGGCCTCCGTCATCCGGGCGATGTCCCCCTGCAGGTAGCTCAAGACGACGCTCACCTGGGCGAGCAGCCGGTCCGCCTTCTCGAGCGTCCGCTCGAGGTTTTTCAGGCGAAGTTCGAGCTCATCCCGCCGTTTGCGCAAAAAAATTTCCTTTTCTCGGTTGAGCGTGAGGGCCATCTGCGCCCGGTGGGCCGCCTCGTACGCCTCCCGGATGTCCGGCTCCCGGTAGCGGTGAAAGTGCCGGCTCACCTCCATCAGGCGGCGGCGCATTTTCTTGACTTCCCGTTCCAGGGCGTCGTTTTGCGCGATGTGCCGCCGGACGTCCTCCCGGACGGCGTCGAGCTCCTTTTTGAGCGCCTCGTATTCTTCCCGGGCGTGCTCCGCGATCTCATAGATCTGATCGCGGCTCATCTCCATCGTCTCGATCGCCCGCCGGAGCACCCGGTCGAGGGCCCGGCTGGCGGACTGCGCTCCGTTCTCCGACCACCGATCCATGAAGGCGATCACCTCGTCGGCATCGCCTTCATTGTATCACATTGATAGAATGCCGTCTGCCGGCCATGTGGCGCATTTTTTAAATTTTCATCCCCCGAATGGCCTAGGCAACTCTTCCCAAATTTCGCCTGCAGACGACAAGAAACGCGCAAAAAACGCTTCCGGCCGCCGATCGGGCGATCGGCGGCCGGAAGCGATCCTGAGGCGGAAACGGCGCCCGGCGGGCGACGCCCGGCCGAGGCAGACGACAAGCCCAAACGGACGGCCCCCTGGCGGAGGGCGCCCTTTCGCCAGTGCGACCTTTGACGGAGATCGCCCCCGCCGGGCGACGGCCCTTCAGAGGTTCCCCGCCTGGGCGCCGCTTACGTACGCTTCGGCGTCCCGCCGGAGCGCCTCGGCGACGTCCGTCCGCTCCCACGGAAGATCGAGGTCCGTCCGGCCGAAATGACCGTAGGCGGCCGTCTGGCGGTAGATCGGTCGCCGGAGGTCGAAACGGCGGATGATGCCGGCCGGCCTGAGGTCGAAGTGCCGCTCGATGAGGCGGATGAGCACCCCTTCCGGCACCTTCCCCGTGCCGAACGTATCGACGCGGATCGACACCGGGCGGGCGACGCCGATGGCGTAGGCGATCTGCACCTCGCACATGTCGGCAAGGCCGGCGGCGACGATGTTTTTCGCCACGTGGCGGGCGGCGTAGGCGGCCGAGCGGTCGACCTTCGTCGGATCTTTGCCGGAAAAGGCGCCGCCGCCGTGGCGGGCGTAGCCGCCGTACGTGTCGACGATGATCTTCCGGCCCGTCAGCCCCGCGTCCGCCTGGGGGCCGCCGAGGACGAAGCGGCCGGTCGGGTTGATGAAGTACTTCGTCTCTGCGTCGAGATACGCCGCCGGCACGACCGGCCGGATGACGTGCTCGAGGATGTCCCGGCGGATCGTCGCCTGATCGACGTCGGGGTCATGCTGGGCGGAGACGACGATCGTATCGACCCGGACCGGCTTCGGCCCGTCGTACTCGACCGTCACCTGCGTCTTTCCGTCCGGCCGGAGGTACGGGAGCGTCTTGTCCTTCCGCACTTCGGCGAGCCGCCGAGCGAGACGGTGCGCGAGGGCGATCGGAAGGGGCATCAGTTCCGGCGTCTCATTGACGGCAAAGCCGAAAACGAGCCCCTGGTCGCCGGCGCCGATCGCTTCGATCTCGTCTTCGCTCATCTGCCCTTCCCGCGCCTCGAGCGCCCGGTCGACGCCCATGGCGATGTCGGGGGACTGCTCGTTGATGGACGTGAGCACCGCGCACGTGTCGGCGTCGAAGCCGAACTTCGCCCGGGTGTAGCCGATCTCCCGGACCGTATCCCGGACGACCTTGGGAATGTCGACGTAGCCGGACGTCGTCATCTCGCCGACGACGAGGACGAGCCCCGTCGTCACCGTCGTCTCGATCGCCACGCGCGCGTTCGGGTCCTGAGCGAGGACGGCGTCGAGGATGGCGTCGCTGATCTGATCGCACATCTTGTCCGGATGGCCTTCGGTGACCGATTCGGAGGTGAACAGATGGCGGCCTTTCAGGTGGCGCATGACGGGGCCTCCCTTCTGCGGATTGAAAAACCGACGCGGCTCCGGCTCGAAAGGCCGGCCCGGGCGAGAACGCGGTGCTCGCTGACACGCTTCAAAAAGCGAAACGCAACGCTCCAAAAGCCGCAGCGCAACGCTCCAAGGGGCGCAGCCGACAAAACCCGCGACGATCAGGCACCCAAACGAACGAAAAAGCGCCTTCCCCCGGCCACAGAGGAAAAGGCGCAGCTTCGTCCGCGTGTCTCCGGCGCCATAACTGTCTAGAGATTGTATCCTACCCCCGAACGCCTGTCAAGGCAGCGCCGGATGCCGCCCGGCCAGCGACCGAAGGCGCTGCTCCAGTTTTTCGGCGGTGATGTCCGGCGCTCCGGCGTTGATCCGCGGCAGGCGGACCGGATCGGACGTCCGCGTGACGAGACCGGGCCTTGTCGTAAACATCCAGCGGTATCCCAGCTCTTTAAGCACCGCCACCACATCCGCGTTCGTTTCGCCGTACGGATAGGCGAAAAAGCGCTCTTCATGGCGCCTTTCGCCCGCGCTCAGGTGCTGTTCCAGCGCCTGCTTGGCCGCGAACAGGTCTTCTTGAATCCGCCGGCGATACGCTTGGGTCGTCTCCATCCGATGACGATCGCTTAAATAAAGCCGGTGTGTCAGGGCACTGCCGCAAGGGTGTGGACATCCTCGCACCATGACCAAATCATGCATGTTGTACGTATGAGAGTAAAAATCAAAACCCTCTCGATACAAATTTTCAATTGCCTGCCAATCCAGATACGATAAAGCCGCCGAACGGCGTGGCCGCTCTGCAAAGCTCACGATCAGAAAATTAGTGGCCGTCATCCCGTATTTTTTTAAACGCGGAACGGCGATCGTCCGAAAACTGTCGTAGCCGTCATCAAACGTCAGCAAAACGGCGTTCGGCGGCACCGGAGCCTTCCCTTCCAGCCACGCTCGAAATTGTTCCATCGAGATCACATGGTAGCCTTTGGCTTTGAGCATGGCCAGATCGTCTTCAAATTGCCGCGGCGTGATGGTGACTGGGGAACGGAACGTCTCGTCGAGGTGATGAAACATGAGCACCGCGACTTTATCTTGATAGTAGACAGAGTGAGCATCCCCGCCGGAAGGCGGAGCGCCGGAAAAACCCGCCGCGGCCGGCGGTCCCAAAATCCAGCACGGCAAGATCAGGACGACCGGCGCGAGCAAGACCGCCCATTTTCTCCTCTTTCGTCGACCGGGCCCCCGACCGGATTCGAGCATTGCCCCTCGCTCCTCCAACGCGTTTTGGCTTCTTCGAGCCGTTTCGCTTTTTGGGGCCGGCGAACGTCACTTTCGCCGGCGCTTCGTCCACCCGACGGCCCCGAGGGCAAGGAGCGCCGGGAGCGCGTCGTAGCGGTAGCGCACCTGGATTTCGATCACGAGGTGCGCCGCCGCATAGCCGAGGAGAAAGAGGGCGAGGACGGCCCCTCCCGGGCCGATCTCCGGTCGCCGCAGGCGACCGAACGCCGAGAGCCCAAGGACCGCAAGGAGAAAGAGGACCCGCTCGAAGGCGAGCGCCGCCGCCAGCACCGGCTTCGGCGGCGCCCAGCCGCTCCAGATCGGCGCCTGATCGGGAAACCCCCACAGATACGCCGCCTTCTCCATGAAAAACGCCCCCAGCCCCGGCGCCCGAAGCCGCTCGGCAATGAGCGCCCGCTCGAAGGCCGACCGGGCCTCGCCGGCCGGAAGGCCCATCACCGCCTCGTAATCCGCCCGGGAAAAGTGCCCGATCGTCTCCCGGTTGAGACCCGCGACGAACTTCCAGAGCGGCTCGTGATTGCCGAGGGGTCGGTCGGTCACGCCGGTCGTGACGAGGACGACCGAAACGGCGGTGCGCCCGGCGAAAAAGACGGCGACAAGCCCGAGGGCAAGACCGAGCCGCCCGAAAAAACCGAATCGGGCGCGACCTTCTTTTCCGGACAGCCTCGGTCGCTCGCCGGCGAATAGAAGGGCGCCCGTCACGGCGGCGGCGACGAAGACGATCCCGATCGGCCGGACGAGATCGCCGGCGGCCAAAAGCGCCCCCGCCGCTCCCGTCAGCATGAGGGCGCGACCTCCCTTTCCGCCGCTTAAGCGCCGAAGCGCCCGCCCCCAGACGAACAGCCCCCCGTACGCCAAAAGCGCCGCCAGGTGCTGATTCGTAAGCACGCTCGCCATCATCACCGTCGACGGGTAGACGGCCAAAAGAAGCGCCGCCAGCTTGCCCGCCGTCTCCGCCGCTTCCGCTTCCGCCGCGCCGTCCCGAGGTTCGGCCTCCGTCGCCCCGGCTCCCGCCGCGCCGACCGCACCGTGCCGGGGTCCGGGATCCGTCCCTCCGACTTCCGGCGCATCGACCCCACCGTCTCGAGATCCGGGCTCCGGAGCGCCGGCTTCCGCCGTGCCGTCTGCCGGAGGCCCCGCCGGCGCGCCGCCCGCCCGGCGCGTTTGCCCGGCGCCGAAGGACCGCCCGCCGCCGGCGGCCGAGCGGCCGAGGGCGTAGCCGACGGCCGGAAGGAGGGCCAGGACGACGGCGTTGGCCCACTTCAAAACGGCGAGATCCGGCCCGAACAGACGAAAAAGCGCCGCCTCGCCCAGGACGAACGGGACCTGGTACGTCCACAATTGAAAATACTCCGAACGAAGCGGACCGACGTCGCCTCCCGCCACCGCCCGCGCCGCTTCCGCCATCGTTCGGAAATCGGACACCGGCGCCGTCGGCACCGTCGCGATCCAGACCGCCCGAAGGCCAAAGGCGATGAGCATCGCCGCCGGGACGACGAAGCGGGCCGGAAGGCGGCTCATTCGCCAAATGAGCCAGAACCCGGCGCCGGCCGCGGCCGCTCCGCCGGCGGCCGGCGCCGCCCCGCCCAGGGCGACGATGCCGCCGAAGTGCCGCACCGTCCCGACGATCGCCGCAAGCCCGAAGGCGGCCAGGCCGGCGACGATCAGCCGGTCGGCCCATCGCTTCATGAGCGCCACGCGTCTTCACCCGGTTTCTTGCGGTTTCTTGCGGCGCCGGCGTCTTCACGGGCCTGTCCCGGCGCCGAGCCCCGGACCGCCTCCCCGGCATGAATTCCGGGGCTTTCGCCGGGGGTTTCCGTAAAACCGCCCGGCGCCGCCCGATCGTCGTTCATGCGCCCGCTCGACGCCGCTCGATCGCCGCTTATGCGCCCGCTCAGCGCCCCGACCCGCCGCGAACGATCTCATACGGCCCCCAGACGGTGACGTAGCACGTCGCGTCGCCGACGACCCGGATGCCCCGGCCGTCCTTCGACGGCACGACGAGCAGATGGTCGTATTTGACCGGCTGGCCGTCCTTGACGTCGATCCCGGCCGTCACGTCCGACAGGCCGTTGCCGCCGGCATTGCCGATGGCGAGCGCCTTCCCCGTCCGGACGATGAGCATCGTCCCGCTTCCGCCGCGGAGGATGTCCCCCGGCTTGAGGGCGAGCACCTGGTACGGCATCGCCGTGGCCGCGGCGCCCCCGCCCGAAGCGCCGGAGCTTCCGCTTCCCGAGCCGCTCCCGGAAGTCGGCGCGCCGGCCGGCGCGTTCGACCCGGCGCCGGAAGAAGGCGCCGTCCCCCGCAGCTCCGCCCGAAGCGCCTCGAGCTTCTCGTCCACGTAGCTTTTCGTCACGAGCGGATCGTCCGCCGAGCCGGGGATGCCGGCGTTCGCGTCGGCGTATGCCAACGAGGCGACGCCGATCAGGAGAAGTCCCGCCCCGAGCGCCCGAAGCCGCGTTCGCATCGTCATCCGTCCGTCACCCTTCCGCCGCTTTTCGCCGTCGTGCTCTCCGCTTCACCCTCGAACGCCCCCGCCGTCGAAGGACGAGGGGCGTCGGCACGCGACCTTAGCCCGCTTCGCCTTTTTCATTGTACCGGGTGTGCGGCACCTTTTCTAGGGAAGGACGTCGCATCGCTTTGACGCCTCGCCCCTACGCCTCGCCGCTGCGCCTCGCCGCTACGGCCAGAGCTTCGCCATCATCGCCGCCGCTTCGGCGCGGGTCGCCGTCCCGTCCGGCCGGAGCGTCCCGTCCGGATAGCCGCTCATCCGCTTCGCCTCGACGAAGAGGCTGAGCGCCGGAAGCGCCCAGTGCGTCGGGGGCACGTCCCGGAACGCTTCGGCCGCCGCATCCGTCGTGACGTCCGGGTCGAGGCCGGGAACGGGAGACGTGCGAAGCGCCTGCCGGAGGATCGCCGCCATCTCCGCC
Source organism: Hydrogenibacillus schlegelii (assembly GCF_001653195.1). Classification (GTDB taxonomy): domain Bacteria; phylum Bacillota; class Bacilli; order Thermicanales; family DSM-22653; genus Hydrogenibacillus; species Hydrogenibacillus schlegelii. Next base: position 12,065 of record NZ_JXBB01000007.1, on the reverse strand, counting down.
CGCGTGATCGGCCGATCCGGCCGGATGCCGCCGTCGGGATAGCCCGAAAGCCACCCCGCGGCCGCCGCCCGCCGGAGCGCGTCGGCGGCCCAGTGCCCGGCCGGGAGGTCGACAAACGTCGGAAGCGGCGCCCGAGCCGCCGGAAGCCCAAGCCGGCCGGCGAGGAGCGCGACGAATTCCGCCCGGGTGATGGACCGATCCGGACGAAACGTCCCGTCCGGATAGCCCGCCACCGCCCCCCGGGCCTTGAGCGCGGAAAGCGCCTCCCGCGCCCAGTGAGACGCCATGTCGACGAACGGCCCGTCCGCCGCCGTCGCCCGGAGGACATAGAAGCGATCGGTAAAGGGCCGCTCCGCCGTAAGCCGGAGATAACTGAGCCCCGCCGGGAGCATGAAGACGTGCGTCAGGCGCCTCTCGTCCGGACCGGCCGGGAGGCGCACCCGCTCGATCAGGCCCCCCTTTCCGTCCAGCGCTTCCAGCGCCCCGCCCGTGCCCGGCGGAAACCCGCGGACGTCCACCCGCACGAACCCCGGTCGGTCGAGGTAGACGTGGTAATGCTCCGCCCGGTCCGCCCGCGGCACCACGCCGAAGGCGGGCTTCCCGAAGAAAAGGGCCCTCGACTTGGGAAGCGTATCCGGACGAGCGGCCGCTACGGTGGCGGCCGGCCGGTAGTCGAAGGAGAGGCGGTACTCGGCGTTCACGCCGGCGCGGTAAAAGTTCCGCACCCCGACCTTGAGGACCGAACCGCCCTTCACCGGCACTTCCGCTTCTTCATCCAGCCGGCCGTTGTAGGGCCCGTTGTCGTCGATGACCCGCGTCGCGCGATCGTCCTGGAGCATGAGCACGAGGTCGAGGGCCGGATCGTTCGTCTCCGCCCGCACCGTAAGCCGGCCGTCCTCCGGAAACTCCAGGCGGAACCAGGCCTCATCCCCGGCCCGGGGGAGCGTCCCGACGAGCCCCGTCCTTTCGAACAGATCGATCGGATACGCCCTGGCCGGCGAGCCGTTGTCCCCGTACGGCGCCGTGTAGATCGTAAAGCTCGCCCGGAGGGTGAACCGGGCCGCCGCCTTATCACCATTCGTCAGGCGGAGGACCGTCCGGCCCTTCGGCACGGCAACGCTCGTGCTCCCGCCCTCCGCAAGGCGCATCGTCTTTTGCGCCTGCCCTTTCGCATCCACCGTGGCCACGGTGAGCGGCACGGAGAGCCCCGACGCCGTGAGCGAAACGCTCCCCGCATACGGGGCGTCGAGGGCAAAATAGACCGACCCGCCGGGCGGGACGGCGATGCCGACCGTTTTGTCCAGCGGAAGCGGCGCCGCCCGGTCCGGCGCCGTGTTGCCCCCGTAGGGCGTGACGGGCCCGCCCTGCCACGTCGAAAGCGCCGCATACGCATCGACGCGGCCGAAGCCGACGGACGGCCGCGGCGCGCCGGGGATCGGAGACGCCGTCGTCCGGAGCTGATCCCGCACGGCTTCCGCCGGGCCGGGCTTTTTCGAGATGAGAAGCGCCGCCACGCCGGCGGCCTGCGGCGCCGCCATCGACGTCCCGGAGTAGGCGTCGTACCCGCCGGGGCGGGCGGTGAAAATGTTCACGCCGTAGGCGACGACGTCGACCGCATCGCCCCGGTTGGAAAACGGCGCCGGCCGGTCCCGCTCGTCGAGGGCGCCGACGCCGAGCACCGTCGGGTAGGCCGCCGGGTACGGCACCTTGCCGCCGTCGTTGCCGGCGGCGGCCACGACGACGACCCCGGCCCGCTCCGCCTCCTCGAGGGCGTTTTCCATGGCGAACGAATAGACCGGGTCGGTGAGCGACAGGACGATCACCTTCGCCCCCCGGTCGACGGCTTCCCGGATGCCCCGGGCGACGGTGTACGAATTGCCGCTTCCGAAGGCGTCGAGCGCCTTGATCGGGAGCACCTTCGCCGCCGGCGCGATCCCCTGAAGGCGCCCGCCGCCGACGAGGATGCCGGCGAGGGCGGTGCCGTGGCCGTTGTCGTCGTACGGCGCTCCGCCGGTGAGGAGGTTCACCCCGCTTTCGAGACGGCCCCGAAACGCCGGATGGTCGAGGGCGACGCCGGTGTCGACGACGGCGATCGTCACCCCGCGGCCGTCGGCGATTCGCTGCGCCTCCGGCACCCGAAGCCGCTCAAGGTACCACTGGGCCGAAAGGGCGGCCGTATGGAGGGCCGAAAGGGCGGACGCATGGAAGGCCGACAGGGCGGACGCCTCGATCGCCGGCGGGACGGACGCCGGCCCCTGCGGCAGGGCGGCTCCGGCGCCGCTGACTCGGACCCGGCCGTTCGGCTGGTAGCGGACGACGTTCGCGTCGGTCTCGAGGGCCGAAACGACGTCTCCCTCCCGGCCCGGAAGCGCCCGGATGCGGCCGATTCCGGACTCCGGGTCGACGTCGACGACCGCATACGGCGCCCCGGGAACCGGGCCCGGCGCCGGCGGCGTCCGCCACGCGACGATCCATTCGCCGGGGATGAGATCCTCCGGCGCCGGCGCCTCGCCCCGGGCGGCGAGGACGTCTTTGGTCGGCGGCACCTCCGCCGCCCCCGAAGGGTCCGGTGGGGAGCCTTCGTCGCCGGAAACCTTCGCCGCGCTCACGGAAAAGGCGGCCGGGGCGGCCGGCGGCTCTGCCGCGTCGGCGAGCGCCTGCGGCATCGCGAAAAAAATGCCCGCCGGACCGGCGGCCAGCGCCCCCAAAAGACCGGCGATAAAAAGAATTCGAATCCGCTGCATCACGCGCAAATGCCGTCGTGGGGCCATCTCGGAACTCCTTTAAGGGGGCGGCGTCCGGCGAGCCGTCACCGGCCGGCGGAGCCGGCGCCGTCTCCGGATGCGGCCGCCGACGCCGGCGCTCCTCCGCTTCCGGATGAAGCCGCCGGGGCGCTCCCGCTCGTGTCGAGGTAACCGCGCTTGAGCGCGGCGAGCTTTTCGACGGCCAGGTAGTACGACCGCTTCGCTTGGTCCATGGCCGCCGCCGCCTGCCGCGTCATGAGCTCGGCCCGAGCGGCATCGAGCGACGAGATGAGTCCGAGCTCCTGCCGCACCCGCACGGCGGAGACGTCCACCGTCGCTTCTTTCCATTTCTCCGTCGCCCGTGCAAATTCCTCCCGCGCCTCGGCGACCGAGCGCATCAACTTTTGCACCGACGTGCGGGCATCCTGCCGCGCCTGCGCAAGCGCCAGTTCCTTCTGGCGGACGGCGTTCGCGGCTTTTTCTTTTTCCCGCGTCGCTTTGCTGTCGTCGTTCGGGTCTTTGTAGGTCGGGTTGTCCTTGTCGATCTGCTGCTTGACGTACCGTTCATCGGCCCGCGCCTGCTCCAGGTCGAGGGCCGCCTGGCGTACGGAAAACGTCTGATCGATCCATTCGTCCGGCGCCTCGGGAGACGGGACCGGTTCGACGGCCTCCGGACGGAAGGGGACCTCCGAAAGCCGGACCTTCGGGTCGAGGGGCCGGTCGATGAGGGCCGAAAGGGCATCGAGGAGGTTTTCCCACGCCCGTTCGGCGTTGGCGATCGCAAGCGCCTGGTCGGCCTTCGCCCGGGCCGCTTTGTCCCGGTCGTAACGGGAGAGAAGCCCCAGAGAATACCGGTCCTCGGCGGCGGCGACCTCCCGGTCGGTGAGCGCCTGCTTCTCCTTGAGAAGTTCGATCTGATCCTTGAGGTTGAGGAGCCCGACGTACAGTTCTTTGACGCCCGCCGCCAGCGCCTCTTCAACCTGCGCCTGCTGCAGGAGGAGCTTTTCCCGCTGCCGCTTCAGGTCGGCCAGCTGCTTTTCAAACTGATCGTCCGCAAACTCGAGCTTCTTCCGCTGGTCTTCGAGCGCCTGAATCTGCCGGTCGAGCTGATCGATCTGCTGGACCGGCGGATTCGGCAGCTTCGCCAGCTGGCTCATCTGCATCCAGAGGCCCTGGATCTGCCCGTTCAAAATCGCCCGCTGATCGTCGAGGCCGTCCTGCGCCTTTTGAATCTCCTGCCGGCCGAGGTCAAGATTTTTCAGGGCGATCTCAAGCTGCTTCAGTCCCCGGTTCGACGACACGGCCCGTTCGACGGCCTCGTCGAGGGTGAGGGCCGTCAGGGCGACCGCCGGTTTGTCGTCCGCAAGGGCGCCCGCCGGGAAAGCCGTCCCCCCGAGCAGGGCGGCCACCGTGAGCGCCAGCCAGCGGCGTCGATCCATCGTTCTCCGCTCCCTTCGCCAGCGGCGATCTCTCGTTGCATGACCGATCCGGTCCGGGCCCGGACGGCCCAACCGGCGACATCGACTCCGGTTCCCGGAAGCGCCAGTTCCCCGAAGCGCTTAAGCGCGAGGTCCGGCCGCCTTGCCGGAAGTCGTTCGGCGGCATCTTCGCGTTCGCCGGCACCTTCGGCCCCGATCCGCGGCCGCGCTTCAGCCCTCGTCGCGGGGTTTTTCCGCCGCGGGCCGATCGGCCGGATCGGCCGCGGATCCCGCCGGCCCGTCCGGCGGCAATTCGGCGGAACCGGTCGGTCCCGTGCCCGCCGACGCCCGCTCCGGCGCTCCGGCGTCCTGCGCCGGAGCGCGCCACAGACCGAAGCGGATGAGATCGAGGAGCGCCTGCCGGCGCTCTTCGACGGCTGGCCCTTCGGCGACCTCTTCCATGAGCGCCGCCCCGAGGGCGGCAAACACCCACCCCGCGGCAATCCGGGCGTCGACCGGCCGGAACTCGCCGCGTTCAATCCCCGCCGCGATCGTCGCCGTAAGCCGCTCCAGGAAGCGCCGCTTCGCCTCCTTCAGCCACGCCCGAAGCCCATCGTCGGCAAAGCCGAAGTCCCGCCGGTGCCAGCTGAACGGCGGCGGCCGGTCGGCCCAGAGCGCGAGATGGGCCTCGACCATCGATAGCAGGCGCTCGCCGGCCGACCCGGGCCCCTCCAGCCGGGCGAGGAGGGCGTCGAGGTGGCGACCGACGAAGGTCATCACCATCTGCCGGAAGACGTCGTCCTTGCCGGAAAAATAGAGGTAAATCGTCCCCTTGCCGACGACGGCCCGCTCGGCGATCGCCTCGATCTTCGTTCGGGCGTAGCCGAATTCGGAGAACACCCGGTAAGCGGCCTCGAGGATCGCCTCTCGCTTTCCCCCGTATTCGGCGTCCCGATCCGTCGCGCGTTCCATGGTTCTTCCTTCCTCCCGGTTTTACGCATCAAGGGGCGGCAGGTTGTGGGAGGGGCCGGCCGTCCGCTGGCGGAAGCGGCGCCCGAAGCGGGCGAACAGATCGTGGGTGAGGCTCAGCACCGCCGGGATGAGGACGAGCGTCACGAGGGTGGAAAAGAGGAGCCCGTAGATGACGACGAGCGCGAGCGGCCGGAGCGACTCCGACGACTCACCGCCGAAGTAGGCGAAGGGGACGAGGACGAGGTTTGTCGCGAGCATCGTCATGAGAATCGGCCGAAGGCGCACCGGACCGGCCTCCAAAAGGGCCGCCTCGACCGTCCGGCCGTCCCGGCGGAGGCGGTTCGCATAGTCGACGAGGACGATGGCATTGTTCATGACGAGGCCGATCACCATGATGAGCCCGATGAACGCCGTCACGCTGAGGGGCTCCCGGTGGGTCCAGAGGCCGACGAAGGCGCCGACGAAGGTCGGCGGCAGGCTGAACATGATGACGAACGGCTGGAAAAACGATTCAAACTGCGCCGCCATGATCATGTAGATGAGAAGGATCGCAAGCAGCATCGCCTGGGTCAGGGAGGCAAACGACTCCGCGAGCTGCTCTGCCTCCCCACCGAGGGACCAGGTCACCCCTTCGGGGAACTTCGCCCCCTCCAGCGTCCGGCGAACGTCCTGCAAAAGCTCCCCGAGGGGCCGCACGCCGGAGGGGGTGATCGTCAGGCGCGCCTGCCGCTGGCCGTCGCTTCGGGTGATCGCCGTCGGCGCCCCTTCGGCGTCCACCCGGGCGACGTCGCCGAGGGCGATGACCGCCCCCGACGCCGCCCGGAAGGTGAAGGTCCGGAGCCGCTCCAGATCTTTCGTCGCCCAGCCGTCGGGGAAGGTGAGGCGGATGTCGGTCTCGTCCTTCCCGTCCCGGGCGACGGCGACCTTCTTTCCGCCGAAGGCGACCTGGACGGCCGTCAGGATCTCCTGCGGCGAGACGCCGGCCTGGACGGCCCGCGCCCGGTCGATGACGACGGCCGCCTCCGGCCGGGACGCCTGGACGCTGCTCGTCACGCTCGCCACGCCGGGGAGAGCGGCGAGGCGCTCCTCGAGCCGATCGGCGACCTCGCCGAGGAGGCGCGGGTCGCGGCCGGAGAGATTGACCTGCACCCCGGTGGAGCCGGCCATCGTCATCTGCGTGTCCGCCGACACGGTGACGCCCGGGAGGCGGCGCGCCTCCTTCAGCACGGCGTTCATCACCTGCTGCGTCGTCCGCGTCCGCTCCGACCGGGGCTTCATGTTGACGAAGAGCGTCGCGGTGTTCGTCTGGGTGATGCCGGTGATCTGGGACTGGGAACCGGCGCCGATGAGGCTTGCCACGGTGTCCACTTCCGGCTGCCGAAGGAGGATCGCTTCGATCGTCCGGACGGCGGCGGCCGTCGCCTCGAGGGTGGTGGCCGGCGGCAGTTCGACGCTCACCGTCGCCATCCCTTCGTCCGCCCGGGGGATGAATTCGCTCCCGATGAGGGGCACGAGGGCGAGGGCGGCGATGAATAAAGCGAAGGAAAGGCCGATCACGACCAGGCGGTGGCGAAGCGACCAGCCGAGAAGCCGCCGGTAGCCCCGCTCGAGGGAGGCGATCGCCCCCTGGAACGTCCGCACCGGATGCCGGAGCGCGGTGAGGAAGCCCCGGCGCCCGTCCGACCCCGCCGGACCCGCTTCGCCGACCGGCGCCGGCGGCAGAAAGCGGGCGGCGAGCATCGGCACGAAGGTGACCGCCCCGAACCAGGCGGCGACGTGGGAGAAGATGACGGCGAGCGCCATCGGCCCGAACAGTTCCTTCGCCAGGCCGGCGGCAAACAGCATCGGCACGAAGACCGACGTCTGGGCGAGGGCCGAGGCGGTGACGGCGGCGGCGACCTCCTTCGCCCCGACGGACGCCGCTTCCTCGGGGGCCGCCCCCCGCAGCCGGTGGCGGTGGATGCTTTCGATGACGACGATGGCGAAGTCGACGAGGGAACCCATGCCGATGAGGAGCCCGCCGAGGGTGAGGAGGTTGATCGACTGATCGGTGACGGCCATCAGGGTGAAGGTGGCGATGACCGAAACGGGCAGCATCGTCCCGACGATGAGGGTTGTGCGGACGCTCCCGAGGAAGGCGTAGAGGACCGCCATGGCGATGAGCCCGCCGAGGAGGCCGTGCTCGACGACGTTCTGGATCGAGCGGTTGATGAAGGTCGCCGCGTCGTAGATGACGGTGAGTTCCGTCCCCGGAGGGAGCTTTTCGTGAAGCCGCTCGAGCTCCCGGTGCACGGCGGCGGAGACGCGGACGGTGTTCCCGCCAGACGACTTCAGGACGCTCAGCTGCAAAAAGGGCTTTCCGTTCAGCGTCGCGAGCTGGGTCGCCTCGGCGGGGGCCCTCCGGACGGCGCCGAGATCGCCGATGGCGACGGCGCCGCCCCCGGGAAGGGGCACCCGGATCGCCCGGACGTCGGCTTCGTCCTTGAGCTCGGCGTCGAAGCGGACGGCGAGCTTCCGGTCGCCCGACTCGACGCCGCCGGCGGTGGCGAGGAAGCCGGCCTGCCCGATCGCCTGGGCGATTGCGGCCGGCGACAGGCCGTAGACGGCGAGCCGGTCCGGGTCGAGCTCGACGCGGATCTCCGTCTTTTCGCCGCCGGCGATGCCGACGGAGGCGACGCCGTCGAGCTTCCGCAGGGCCGGCTCGACGACGTCTTCCGCCAGGCTCTGGAGCTCGGCGAGGGGTCGGTCGCCGCTTAATCCGATGAGGAGGATCGGCTGCTCCGTCGGGTCGATCGTGAGGACGAGGGGCCGGCCGGCATCGTCCGGAAGGAATCCGCTGACGCGGTCGACCTGCCGGGCGAGGTCGAGGGCCGCCTTGTCCATGTTCGTCCCCCACTCGAAGCGGACGAGGACGAGGGAGGAGCCGGTCTGGGACTGGGATTCGACCTTCGAGACGCGGCTTACGGTGCCGACGGCGTTTTCGATCGGGCGGGTGATGCGGTTTTCGATTTCCTCCGGCGAGGCGCCGGGGTACGACGTCACGACGACGGCGATCGGAAGGTCGAGCTTCGGAAAAAGGTCGACGGGAAGCTTCGGCAGGAAGAAGAGGCCGACGAGGAGCATCCCGACGATGACCATGGTGATGAAGACAGGTCGCCGGACGGAAAAGTCGACGACGTTCACCCTCCTGGCCCCTTTCTTCCGGCGTGATCATGCCCGTGCGAAGGCGTTCAGACGGCATTCCGCACCCCGTATTGTCCCTGACTCGGCAGGGCCGCTTTTCGCTTTTCCATCAACGCCTTCATCTCAAGGGGAGGACCGACGGACGGCGATCAGGGGGCCGGCTTTCCGCTCGTCCCCTCGTCCGTCAGGCGGACGCGGTCGCCGTCTCTGAGTAGATACTGCCCCTTGACGACGACCTTCTCCCCGGCTTTGAGGCCTGCGCGAATCTCGACAAACGACTTTGTCTCCCGGCCGAGCTCGACCGTCCGCTCGTGAACCACGCCGTCTTCATAGACGAAGACGGTCCCTTTCCCGGTGTCCTTCGATGGAAGGACGGCGTCCGCCGGGACGAGGAGGACGGTCGGGGCGCCTTCCGGCGGGAAGACGACGGTCGCCGACTGACCGGAGACGAGGGCGCCGTCGTCGTTCGGCACTTCCACCTCGACGCGGTAGGAGCGCGTCTGCGGGTTCGGCGTGAGGTCCTTTACCTTGACCGTGCCGGGGACGGTCCGGTCGCCGACGGACACCGTGACCGCCTGGCCGACGGCGACGGCGTCCAGCGCCTGCTCCGGCACGTCGACGACGACGCGGGCCGGCCGCATGTTGACGATCGTCGCCACCGCCACCTGCGGCGAAACGAGGTCGCCGACGGCGACCGGAAGGCTCGCGACGACGCCGCCGACGGGGGCGGTGATGCGCAGGTTTTCCCGCTGGTGCAGCGCCGCCTGGAGGCCTGCCCGCGCCTGTTCCAACTGGGCGGAGGCGGCTTTGGCGCCGAGGCGCTGTTCGGCGATCTGGAGATTCAGCTTAGCGACTTCGAGCGCCTGGGCGGCATTGTCGCGGGCCGACTCCGCCTGCTGAAGCGCCGCTTCCGCCTGCTTCTTCTGCTGTTCGGCCTGCTCGAGCTCGACGTCGGTGGCCAGACCGGCATCTTTGAGCTTCGTCACCCGCTCGACGTTCTTTGCAGCAAGGTCGCGGGCGTACTGGGCGGCGGCGAGACTTTTTTCCGCCTGCTTGACGCCTTCTTCCGCCTGGAGGACCGCCTGACGGGCCTGAGCGATCTGAGCCTCCGCCTGCGCCTCGGCGCTTTCCTTCCCCGCTTCGGCGGCTCTGACCGCCGCTTCCGCCTGGCGGATCTGGGCCTCCACGTCGGAGGCGTCGAGTTCGACGATGAGAGCGCCCGCCTTGACCGGATCTCCGACGGCGACGGCGACGCGGGCCACCCGGCCGGACGCCTTCGGAAGGAGCATAAGCTCGACCGAGCCTTTGACCTTCCCCGTCAGCGTCAGGCCCGTCTCGAGCGTCCCTTCCTTCGTTTCGGCCACGACGACCGTCGGCGGTTCGAGTTCAGCCGGCGCCGAAGCCGTTTCTGCCCGCTGACAGCCGATGAGGAGCGCCGGAACGAGCGTCACCAGAGCCAGCGACCGCCAGGCGCTCTTCTGGCGCGACGTCATCGAACGACGTTCTTCCATCTTCCGCGCCTCGCTCTCCCTGCGAAGTCTTGGTCTCATCCGACTCACCCTGTCTGCCGGGACTGACCGGACGTCCGGTCAGCTGCCGACACGGCTACTATACACAAAAAACCACCCCCGGTTCAAGACCGGGGGTGGTTCGCCATCCCGAATTACCGGGCGACGTAGTTGAACTCGACGGAGCGCTCGGCGTCGTTCCAGACGTAGTCGACGTTGAGCGCCTTCGCGACCCAGGCGATCGGAAGGACCGTCCGGGCGTCCTTGATCTCCGGCGCGGTGTCCATCTCGATCGTGGCGCCGTTCACGAGGAGCGTCTTGGAACCGATCTTCATCTGGATGACGCGGTCACCCTTGAAGATCGTCACGCTCTTCGCGTACGGGTTCCAGATGATGTCGCTCTCCTTCACACCCAGCGCCTCGGCGACATACTTCACCGGAACGAAGGTGCGGTTGTCCTTGATGAACGGCGCGACGTCCATCGCCTTCGTCTCGCCGTTCACGACGTAGGACATGCTGTCGATCGTGAACTTGGCGGAGACGGTTTTCGTTTGGTCAGCGGGCGTGATGACGCGTGCCGGGTAGATGGAGAGCGTATCGGTGTAATCATATGCGGCTGGTCCGCCCAGCTTAACCTTCAGATCGCCTTCCGGCGTCACCCGGCTCAGAGTGATGGCAACGTTCTTGATGATGAACTCCGACGGCGTGGTGCTCGCATGCTTTACGTTCGCATACCACTTAGTGCCGTCGTTGGTAGTGTCAGGATGACCCGGCTGGAACTCGATGTCGCCCGAACGGACCTCAATCTTGCCCGCATCGTCAAAGACGAAGGAATTGATGTTGCCGAGAATTTCCGAGCTAAGGGTGAGGTCTTTACCGCCCTTAAGGGCTCCGGCAACATTTTCCTTCACGACGATGTCCCCGATGACCTGGTTCCGCGCACCGATTACGACATCACGCTTGTTTTCAACGGTGACCGTAATGATCGGTTTGACGTTGGCGATGGTCGCCGTGCCGCTCGCACCGGCAGTGCCGCTCACTTCAACCGTCAGGGGACCGTTGAAGGAGGGCTTGGTTTTGACCTGCTTAATTTCAATGACGGTCTTGCCCGCGTCGCTGGACGCATGGCTGGTAACTGTAAATACAGCAACCCGCACATCGTCGCCGATCTTTTCGTAACGCTCAAATTGAAGATTCGCCTTATTGGAAGCCGGGAAGTTGAAAGACTCATACCAAGCGATGGAATCGTCCCATTGCGCCCCGTCAGGCAACGTTACCTTAATCGTGCGACCATCGATTAACGACTTGGGCAGCAATTCATCGAGTACGAGCTTACCGACCAGCTGGCCCGTCTCTACTTTGCGGGCGGCCCAGATGTCGTTCGGTTCACCGGAAACGTTGACCTGATAGTCGCCGTAGCGACCGATCGTCAGCGTCGCCGGTTTCGCTCCTCCGATGGCGACGACAACATCCCCTTTCCGGGCCACCTGCGAGTCGACCTTGATGCCCGCCTTAACCGTGAAGAGGTAGCGACCCGTGGAGCTTGTTGAAGGATCTGTGATCTTAATGGTGATATCCTTGCTGCCGTCCCCGCTTACACTAAATGTGCTCGGACCCAAAAGCACATTTTCCAGGCTGACGCCATTCCACGTAAAGCCGTCCGGAAGTGAGATTTTAATTTGATCGTTCGCTTTGAATACACCCGGCACTGGCTCGCTGATTTGGAAGATGACAGGATCCGACAGCTGGACACCGTTGTCTCCGAAGGACTTCGACCCGCTTACGACGCTCACGGTGGCTTGGGCCGCTTCAAACTTCGCCAATTCCACCATCGTCGCCGGGAACTGATCTTGACTGCTAACCGGATCTACCTTCAGGTAGAGCGATCCCGTTCCAGATTTCTTAGATTCTACTGTGATGGGGATGGTGAAGGTCAATGGATTCGCATTACCGGCATAAAGTTTGACGGAACGAACATAATCTGTCTTGTTTTCGACGATGGCCTTTCCATTGCTATCATCATTTGCTTTGAACTTAAATACTTTCCCGCTGCTATCCACAACGCTTAAAATCGCAGTGGACGTATAGCTAAAGGGAGAATCGGAATAAGTTTCAGTCGTGTCCGGTATCATGTGTAAAAACGGATGGTCCAGGTAACATAAAATGAGCCATCCGGCCCTCTTTGGTAGAATGTGAGACGGAGAAGAAACCACTTCACCAGGAGGGATACCGGATGGCTC
>NZ_JXBB01000006.1 GCF_001653195.1 Hydrogenibacillus schlegelii | reverse complement strand
CCTGGCGGACGACGAACGGCGACACCGAGGGCGTGCACCCGAAGATCGAACGGCGGAACCGGATCCGTGATGGCTTCAAAAATCGCGAAGGGGTTGTCCGGAAGATGCTTTTGGCCTTTATTCCCTTCGCTCATCGGATCGCCTGATCACACTTCTTGACATGGAGCCCCGCCGGTTGCCGGGGCCAGAGCTACATCTCCACCTCTAATTGTTTATCTATTTTCTTTCTCTTATTCGACTTAAGAGTCTTCAGATCGTGCTTTGACTTCGGATCGCTTTCGATCGCACAGGAAATCCACCAATTCTCTCAATATACCCTGGCTTTGGAGCGATTCAATTAACTCCTCGACCATGATCTCATTTTTCGTGCCCAGCGCCTGCATCAATAATGTTAACGCTTCCCGGTATGTCGGCGGTCCCTTCCGGTAAAGGACCGCATCGGAAATCCCGGGGATTGATTTGATTCGCTCGATCGGTTCCTCCTTGATCCGCTCCGTCAGGACATGGAAGACCCAGTTCAGGCGCATGATTTTTTCCTCATCAAAAGCGACGCCGTACCGGATTCGCCAGTCAAAGTAAGCAAACTTCGGATCGGTTACCTTGGCATACGCGAGCTCGATGATCGCCATCCTTAACGCTAAGATTTCATCCCTCAGATCCTGAAGTTCTGACTTCAGGCGGCGAATCTCTTCTTCGCACAAGACGCATTCCTCCCCCTCGCTCATAGCTAAGACGGGAAACATGAGTGCTTGAGTAGGCGACAACGTTCTGGGAATCTTCCTTGCATTATGGACGAAGCGTGGGCAGGCCGAAGCGTGGGCAAAATCCCGTACGCCGGTGATGGGAAAATTCCCGCCCGCAGATGCCCACGCCGGCAGTAGACAAAATCCCCTTTGCCGGCTAGGATGAACACAGACACCCGAACGAGCCGAATCCCCGCCGGGACCGGACCCCCGACGGCGCTGCCGCCCCAGGGCACCGGCGCAACGAAACGCAGCGATCCGAGACGCCGGACGGCGCCGACGCGTCGCTACGCCATAGCGCCGGAGACACGAGACGCCAGGTAACGCTGTTGCGTCGCCACGCCGAACCGCGTCGACGCGGCCGAGTCCGGGTCCCGGCGACAAATCGGACAGGAAGGATGCAAGCGAATGAATGCTTCCCAGAACGCTCCCCAGCATGACGCCATTCCAGACGCCCCTCCGCATCACGCCCCCCAAAACGAGGACGGCATCCATCGGTCGACCGGGCACCCGGCGCACGCCGGCTACGCCGTCCTGCACGACGCGGCCATCGCCGAGCTCGCCGCGGCCGGCATGATCGAACCGTTTACGCCGGAGCAAGTGCGGGAGGTGGACGGCCGCAAGCTCATCTCCTACGGCCTCTCCAGCTTCGGCTACGACGTCCGCATCGCCGGCGAATTTTACATCTTTGCCTCGCTGGACGCCGCTGTCGTCGATCCGAAGAATTTTCCGTCGTCGGCGATGGTCAAAAAGGAAGTCGGGCCCCACGAAGCCGTCATCATCCCGCCGAACAGCTATGCCCTCGGCCGCTCCCTCGAATACTTCCGCCTGCCGGACGACGTCGTCGGCATCTGCCTCGGCAAATCGACGTACGCCCGCGCCGGCATCATCGTCAACGTCACCCCCCTCGAGCCGGGCTGGGAAGGGCACATCACGATCGAAATCTCGAACGCCACCCCCCTTCCGGCCAAAGTGTACGCCCACGAAGGGATCATGCAGATCATCTTTTTCCGCGGTCCGCGTCCCGGCGTCACCTACGCCGACCGGAGCGGCAAATACCAGCGCCAGCGCGGCGTGACGTTTCCGCGGGTGTGAGCCTGATCTACATCCCGCACGGCGCGCCGAAGCGGGCCTCGTAAGCCTCATACCGCGCCTCTTCCTCCGGACCGCCTTTTCCATCACCAACCGGCCAAACGCCGAGAGCGCCACCGCCACCAGGATCGGAATACCCCTTTAAACGAAGGCGGACGGCTTTCCGCTTGCGAACGGCGCGCGCCGTGCATCATGAGCGGCGTGAGCACCTCCCGGGGAAACCGTTCCTCGACGACCGCCGGCCGATCCCGGAGAGACGCCCAATCGTACGTCATGCCTCATCCCCCTTCGGATACAGGCGAAACCGCACATGGCGAAATATGCGCTCCGTCACCACGCTCCCGTCCGGTTCGCGCCGTTCCCGCACCTCCCGCCGCGTCGTGGCGTAGATCGGAACGAGCCCGGCCCGGCGCGCTCTCGCCACCAGCCAGACCGTCGCCCCATACTCTCCCTGAATGAGGACGTAATCCCCCGGGTGTCCGGTCTCCTCCATCCAAACCGCAATCGGCCGAAGCCAGTCATCGAGGCGCGAAAGTTCCGGATCGACGTTGGACCAACGGGCCTGAAGATCCTCCGGGAGCTGAACGAACGTCGTCACGCCGAACCGCTCCTCGGCCTCCCGCTTTTGCTCGGGAAGAAGCGCATGCGACATGACGATCAGAAGCTGTCGGCCCCCGCATTCGCCGGAAGCCGCCGGCCTTCCTTCCGGGGACGCCGGCGGACGTCCCGGCGGCGCCGGCTCACCGGTCATGGACGCAGGGGGGCCCTCCGGTTCCGGGGACGACGCCGGGTGCTTCCGGCCCGATGCGCCCGTCGGCTCCCCATCCGGCTCCGCTGCAGGCGTCTTCGGCGACCCGCGCCGCCCCACCCGCTCGATCTCCGGCGCCAGCGTTTCGTCAAGGGTTTTTGCCCAGGTGAGAAGATGCTCGAGCCCGCGGATCAGTTTTTCCGCCTCGGGACGGCTCCCCTTACGTATACCGGCGTGGTTGAGGCTGTTTCGATCGTCCATTAGTCGACCGTAGCCCTCTTTGATGAGATCCTGATACGGGCGAAGCCGTTCTTCGACGTCCGCCCGAGCCGGGGAAGCGTTTTCCGCCCTGTTTCCTGAAGCGCCACCTTCCGGCTCAGCAACCTTGCCAAATCTCACCATACTGGACAACACCGGTCCGACGACTTGTTCACGAGCCACTTCGTCGTCCGCATCGATGCCGGTCGCATGCGCCGCCAGGGTGATCACCCCTTCCCGCAAAAACGTATACGCCTGCTGGATCATCCCGTGCTCCCGGCTCCACCGGGCGGCGTCCAGCTGCACATGGACCGGATCGACAAACCGTCCCTCCAACTTTTCCTTCACCTTTGCGAGCAGCGGGTTTAAAAGCGGCAAAAAGGAGATCGTCTGCGCTTCCGCTTCCCGGAGCGCTTCCTTCACCCGGTTCGCCAGATCGATGAGTTCAGGCGCCCGACACGTGCGCATCGCGTCGGTGAAGGATTTCAACGCGTCGACGAGCCGCTGATGGGCTTTGAGCGCCTTCTCGTCTTCCTCCCTCCCGGACCGATCGGCGATGTCCCTTCTTTTGCCGGCGGTAAAATAACGGCGCCGGGCGTCACGGACGATCGCCTCCAGCGCGTCGGCGTTTCCGGAACGTAAAAAATCCTCGGTTGCCATCGCCCAGTCGAGGAGTGTGACAAACGGCATGAGGTCAATGATTGGATTTTCTTGATCGGAACCGTTAAATTTTCCGTAATAAATCCCTTCGATGGACGCATCTTTCAAAAAACGCGCATACTGAAGAACGGAGGAAACAAAAAATGGGAGATACCGAAAAGCATGGGTAATATCAAAAATCACTCTATCACTATGGTGAATATTATCCAGGACAATTTTGTAGATCTCCCAGAGGGATTGTTCATCGTCACCGTCTGGGATCGGGATTGAGCGAACATTTCGGTCCATCGTATGCCCGCGTCCAAACTCAGCCAGCGCCCGCCGAAGTTGGGCCTCCAGTTTGTCATCGCCGATCCAGTTCGTCTCATACGCGCCATCCGTGACCAGCACGATCAACCGGTCGTCCGGATCATATTCCGTAAGCAAAAATTCATAAAGGGCCACTTGAACATAAGAGGTACCCCGACTTTGCTTTCCCCGAAAGTGGTAATGAGCGGTTAGATACGAGCTTGTCCCCAAAAACGAAATCAACTTCCGCGCCACCGCGCCTCCTCCCTTTCGCCCCCGTCCTTTACCCTACAAGAAAAACGCCGTTTCCGCCTTCTCCCGCCCGAGTTTTCGCCGGCGGACGTCCCCGGCGGACCGCAAAACGTAGAAAAGGAGCGCATCCTCTTCCGGATCGATGATCTTCTTCAGCTCGTCTTGCAGCCGCTCGAACTGCGCCGCCGTAAGCTCCCCTTCGAGCACCGAATTCTGTACCCACGTCAGATACCGCCGGGCCGTTTTCAGCACCCGAGCCACCCGATCGACGTGCACGTCGTAGACGAAGATGACGTAGATTCGTTTTCCCTCCTTCCTGTGCCGTCCGGGACGGTTCCCGCGGTCCTTTGCCTTTAGGCGTTCATCCTCGCCTCGGCCCGCCTGTGCTTCACCGCACCTCGTCACCCGTTTCGCCCCAGCGAGCAGAACCATGGGAACGCGTCCGCTCATCAAGCGGGCTCGGCCGCTCACCACCGGGCCCGAAAGGGAACGTATTCGGCATCCCCCAGAAAATGCTTTTCGAGCTTATACAGCTCCAGCCGCAAAAGGCGACGATAGCTGACATTGCGTTTTAACGGGCGGTGATGAAACGTCGCTTTCATCCGCTCCTCCCACGCCTGAAGCACAATCTTTCGCCCTTCTTCGGTGAGATAAATCCCACCGAGCGTGGCGGTGAAGTGCTTCGGCTGAATCTGCTTCTTCTGCACGAGACGGATGACGAGACGATCGGCGAGGATCGGTTTGAACACCTCCGCCACGTCCAGGTGAAGCGTAAACCGCCGGAAATTCGTCTCATGCAAATAGCCAATGCGCGGATCGAGATGAGTTTTGTAAATTTCCGACAGGATCGCCGTGTACAGAAGCGTATTGGCAAACGAAAGGAGCGCGTTCAAGGCATTGTGCGGCGGACGACGACTCCGGCGAACGAAGGCGAACTCGGTTCCGTCGAGGATCGCATCCATGGCGCGATAATATACTTCCCACGCCTGCCCCTCGGCCTGCATGAGCTGCGGAACGCGGGTGAGCTCCTCCAGGCGCGCCTGGTGCCCCGCGATCTCTTCGGCCAGCGGCTCGATCGCCGAATGCCCGCGCCGAATGTAATACCGGAGAACCTGTTGCAGATGAAAGAGGCTCCCTGCGACGAACTTGCGGGCGAGCGTAAGGCGCCGCTCATCATCGAGATAATGCATCACCTGCCGCAGCAGCAGATGGCCGGAGCTATAATGCTCCCGGGGATAATACGTCCCGACGTAATGGCCGTAACGATTGAAAAAGTGGATCGGGATGAGGTGCTGCGTCATAAACTCCAAAAACCGCTTGTTCAGCTCCACCTCACCGAAAATGAAGATGTCCTGGATCCGCTCGATCGGCACATAGCGCGGCCGATCGTCTCCTTCCCGGTCAAAGCGAAGCGTCCGGTCTTTTCGGCTTAAGCGGCCGCTTCCGGTGATGTACAGCGTCTCCTTCACCGGCCCCACCCTCGTCGTCCAACCATTTTCCCTTACGCTTCTTGAACCTCCGGCGCCTGATCCTCCGTCTCCGGTGCCGGATCCTCGGGCTCATCCACCCAGCAAAATTCCAGAAAAGCGCACGATCGACAGGATGGGATCCAGGCCGCCGGGGGCGGGCTCGGCCGCGCCAGCACCTCGCCAAGCGCGCGGATCGAGGCGAGCAAATGGGCCTCCCCTTCTCCATCCAGGAAGACGTCGAGCCGTTTCCGTTCCTTCGGCACCCGGATCTCGCCGCGGGCCGAGATTCCGTGTTCCTTCAGCCGCCAGAGGTAAAACAGAACCTGCAGGCGCGCGCCTTTGACCATTCGAGAGGATTTTTTAACCTCGACGACGATGACGGTACCCCCGTCTGTGTCGAGCACGTCGATCTTGGCGCCGGGCAGGCTCACTTCTCGCGCCTCTTTCCGCGGATAAGCCGTCTTCGCGATCCAGCGGCCGAGGCTCAGATCCCCGTGATCACGATCCGGCGTGATCTGCCGCGAATAAAGCCAAGCCGACCGGGAACAGACCACCCAATGATAAAGAAGCGAACCGGTCAGCGGCGTGACTTCGGAATAGAGTTCATGCATCAACCTCTACCTCAGGAGTTTTAAGCTTTTGACCACAACCATGTCTCAACCGTGGTGATTAGCGAACGGGATGCCCGGTTTTGTTTCGTTCCGAGGCCAACGTCGGCACCACGCAACCGAATCCCTGTGAATTTTTGGAACCCAATCCGGCGCTTAACGCCAGTTCCAGCAGTTTGGGATCGCCCGTCAACCGATACGTCCCCAACCACCCCTTAATGATCGTCCCCCGGAAACGGACGATTTTTTGGTCTTCCTTGTGGACATAAATCGGTTCAACTTGAAATGATGGATCTTCCGGCGGCCGCGCAAAAACGAGGATGTATTTTTTGCGTAAGTTGTGTCGAACCAGCGCCTCAAAGCGAGATTCGAAGGGGGAGTAGTAATACGTGAACGGTCTTCCCGACGACTCTAGACGGCTATACACCGTAATCGGCGAGATGGCCCGAACGGTGATCGAACGATCGGCGACGACGGTCGATACTGCTTCAACGCTCTCTACGACCGCGTTTTGGCCGTTGATGTGAATCTCCGGACGTTTCAAAAGCCCTGCGGCCAACTCGTGAACGAGCCTTTCAATCGGAGAAGCGATCACCATTCGGAAAGGAGGATGAAAAACAATCCCCTTTTTGTCCTCACGGACGGATATCTTTCCCATCAATCTGGAAAAAACAAACAGCTTAAACGGCCGCTTTTCGAAAATGAATCCATGATCATGCAAATAGGCTCGCAAACCGGGATGATCGATCCAACGATAGATGATGGCTTGAAGGATATGGTTATGTTCAAAAGGCAGTTGAATCGGCTCCGGTGCCGTTAACGTCAACTTCAATTGCATCTTCAGCATCCTTTCATCGGCAATCGAACTCAACGTGTAGCTCTAATTTCCGCCTGTCATAAACACCTCCAAAAGATGAAGCTGAAGATAAAGCTGGATTGAGTTCGATGCAGATATCCGTCTGATTGAAGATATCCGTCTGATCATAGTAGTTCTTCGCAAGCAAGAAAAATCCTGCCGACAACGATCTAAATTTGTCAATACGGTCACGCATTTTATGCTTTATATTTTCTTAAAGCACAAACTCATGTCGTTATTATAACCGCGCTTGCTAAAACTAAAATTGAAATATATTCAGATTTTAAAATCATCTCATAGGTAAGCTGCAAACGCTTTTTTACCTGGCGAACGAACTCTTGAGCATAGGACGTCAACATCGAGACAAATGGGAACATGCTGGATTTCAATCCCTCATAGGTAGGCTGCAAACGTGCTGATCGACGCGGGCCTCAAGGCGGGCGAAAACGTTTCAATCCCTCATAGGTAGGCTGCAAACGGTTTCAGGACTCGCGTGAACAGGTGAACAGCGTTGAGTTTCAATCCCTCATAGGTAGGCTGCAAACGTCGGAGAAGTTAACCCGCCGGAAAAAGCCATCGCCGCAAGTTTCAATCCCTCATAGGTAGGCTGCAAACGCCGGCGGAAACCGGTGTCGACGCCTTTGCCGTGCGTTTCAATCCCTCGTAGGTAGGCTGCAAACTCGGCCTTTATCTCGCTAAATACTTGAGCAAGTCTCGGTTTCAATCCCTCATAGGTAGGCTGCAAACTACGCCACGAAGGTGGTGCTTGGTGTATGACGACCGTTTCAATCCCTCATAGGTAGGCTGCAAACGCGCCAGCGCGTCACGACCCAACCGCGCTCCCATGTTTCAATCCCTCATAGGTAGGCTGCAAACGCGCATAGTATCTCGACCCCCTTATTTACCAATTCTGTTTCAATCCCTCATAGGTAGGCTGCAAACTTCTAAAGCATTGAATCGTTTGCGAGGTGGGCATCGGTTTCAATCCCTCATAGGTAGGCTGCAAACTTAGACTGCAAAATTAAGATGCTTAGATTTTCGATCGTTTCAATCCCTCATAGGTAGGCTGCAAACAGGTTTTACATGCGGCGGGGACCGTTCTGGTGGCGCTGTTTCAATCCCTCATAGGTAGGCTGCAAACGGAATAGGATATATCTTTTTGATGGTATTTGGACGTTTCAATCCCTCATAGGTAGGCTGCAAACTTTATTCTGCTCGACTTTACGATTTTCCTCATCCTGTTTCAATCCCTCATAGGTAGGCTGCAAACCGCCCGAGCAGTTCCCTGAGGACTGTCTTGATTGCCAGTTTCAATCCCTCATAGGTAGGCTGCAAACCGCCGCCGACAAGAAGCGCGAGAGGAACGACGGCCGGTTTCAATCCCTCATAGGTAGGCTGCAAACGGTCCTGGAACACCCAACCCATCAATCCGCCACCAGTTTCAATCCCTCATAGGTAGGCTGCAAACACTGCCCATGTGCGCATAAGTGCTCTTATGTGTACAGTTTCAATCCCTCATAGGTAGGCTGCAAACTGATCGAGTTTCGCGGCCATGATCTTGCGTCGGATCAGTTTCAATCCCTCATAGGTAGGCTGCAAACTCCAGAAACAACACGTCTCGCATGTCCGGGTGATCCGTTTCAATCCCTCATAGGTAGGCTGCAAACCGTAGGAACCGGCAGGGTGGCCTGGTTGAACGTTCCGGTTTCAATCCCTCATAGGTAGGCTGCAAACTTTCGACCAGGCGCCAGAAGTCGGCCTCGATTCGGAGTTTCAATCCCTCATAGGTAGGCTGCAAACGGAGTCATTGTTGGCGTTGTTAGCGGTTTTGCGCTGTTTCAATCCCTCATAGGTAGGCTGCAAACGGGGTTGTACGTTGTATCGCTATTTGATCGCATTTCGTTTCAATCCCTCATAGGTAGGCTGCAAACCCCTGCTCAAGCGCCTTATCGTAAATCCGCAAGAACGGTTTCAATCCCTCATAGGTAGGCTGCAAACTCGATTCTTGGCGCCTATCTTGTGGCCGTTGGGATTGTTTCAATCCCTCATAGGTAGGCTGCAAACAGCGGACGCGCTCGCAATAAGGGCCGATCGCCGCGACGTTTCAATCCCTCATAGGTAGGCTGCAAACGTTGCTCGATTGTGGCCATGCCGAGATCGGCAAGAAGTTTCAATCCCTCATAGGTAGGCTGCAAACCCCGGTCAGCTCGCGCCGCCGGCCGGTCCCGACGAGTTTCAATCCCTCATAGGTAGGCTGCAAACCGTCTTACGCGCCGACGGCCTCGAACTGATCGTCACGTTTCAATCCCTCATAGGTAGGCTGCAAACTGTCCCGGCTGCCCTGAAAAACGCAATCGAACTGTGTTTCAATCCCTCATAGGTAGGCTGCAAACACTGCGTCGGCTGCGGCCCGGACGTAAGCGATGGAGGTTTCAATCCCTCATAGGTAGGCTGCAAACGATCGCGGCGAGCGTCCGAAACGCCGCCTCAGCGTGTTTCAATCCCTCATAGGTAGGCTGCAAACTCGGCTGTCATTACGGCCGAAGACGTAACGGCTCGTTGTTTCAATCCCTCATAGGTAGGCTGCAAACTTGTTGCTTTGCCGTCAAGAGCTCCTTGTCCATATGTTTCAATCCCTCATAGGTAGGCTGCAAACCCGTGTTGGATCGGCCCTGTCGTCACCTGCACAGTGTTTCAATCCCTCATAGGTAGGCTGCAAACGGCCGTCCCTGCCGCGGAACGGTCCAGCCGCGGCGGGTTTCAATCCCTCATAGGTAGGCTGCAAACCGCAAACCCTTAAGCGAAGCGGAACTCAAACTCATCGGTTTCAATCCCTCATAGGTAGGCTGCAAACGTACTTACCGCCTACGCCTGGATGGACTCCAGCACGTGTTTCAATCCCTCATAGGTAGGCTGCAAACCTTTTGGTATGTAATAAAGATATGGAGGGGATAAAAGTTTCAATCCCTCATAGGTAGGCTGCAAACAAGCATCTCCGTCGCTCCTTTCTCAGAACTGCATCTGTTTCAATCCCTCATAGGTAGGCTGCAAACCCGGTTCACACAAAATCATGCGGAGGGGTTAGACAAGTTTCAATCCCTCATAGGTAGGCTGCAAACGGTCGACTGCGCCTGTTTAATCATCAAATGATGGAGTTTCAATCCCTCATAGGTAGGCTGCAAACCGCCTGCGCCGTTGGTAGGGGAGGGAAAATATGTGGTTTCAATCCCTCATAGGTAGGCTGCAAACAATCCACCGATCAGGAATTCCTTTCTTTGCTTCCTTGTTTCAATCCCTCATAGGTAGGCTGCAAACTGTCTGGTGTAACGGCTGTCGTTCCTCTCGCGCTTTGTTTCAATCCCTCATAGGTAGGCTGCAAACTCGGGAGACGAGCTTATCGATCGTGCGGGTCAAAGAGTTTCAATCCCTCATAGGTAGGCTGCAAACGCTAGAAGAAATTAAAATATCGATTACGTCTTCGTAAGTTTCAATCCCTCATAGGTAGGCTGCAAACCCCTTTTAAGATCATGTCAATACCACCTGCCACGGGGTTTCAATCCCTCATAGGTAGGCTGCAAACCGCGGGCTGAGGACAAAGGGGCGTACAGCGTTATTCGTTTCAATCCCTCATAGGTAGGCTGCAAACTCCCGCCGGGGCGACCAAACAGCGGGGGTGAATAAAGTTTCAATCCCTCATAGGTAGGCTGCAAACGGCGTCCTCCGTTAGCACATAATATTTAGTACCACTGTTTCAATCCCTCATAGGTAGGCTGCAAACGTATTTCCCGGTACAGAAAAGCGTCCCAGAGCTATTGTTTCAATCCCTCATAGGTAGGCTGCAAACACTGCGCCGTTTCGGCGCTTGTGCTTGCGCTTGCGGTGTTTCAATCCCTCATAGGTAGGCTGCAAACGGCAAGATCGAATCAGTAGATAGCTTTTTAGATTTGGTTTCAATCCCTCATAGGTAGGCTGCAAACTGGAAAAGCTCACCCGGCAAATCGAAACCGCCCGTCGGGGTTTCAATCCCTCATAGGTAGGCTGCAAACCCCGGCCGACACAGCAATGCCCTCCGCCCGTGAAAGTTTCAATCCCTCATAGGTAGGCTGCAAACATAAGGCGAAGGAGTTGTTAGATCCTGTGTTACTGGTTTCAATCCCTCATAGGTAGGCTGCAAACCGAGGATGCGCCCGAACCATCGGAGATTGATGTACTGTTTCAATCCCTCATAGGTAGGCTGCAAACCTCCAATTCGGACCACGTTAGGGACAGGCTATCCAATGTTTCAATCCCTCATAGGTAGGCTGCAAACTCCGCACCCATGCGCCCAGCCATCCAAGGTCGGCGCGTTTCAATCCCTCATAGGTAGGCTGCAAACAGCGGCGGGCTGACGGATTTAAGGAGCTGTATCGTGTTTCAATCCCTCATAGGTAGGCTGCAAACCTGTCAAGGGCGCCCAAGGTCGGAAGTCGTTATCTCGTTTCAATCCCTCATAGGTAGGCTGCAAACGATCTTAAAGAACTTAAAAGGAGGGAACTAAAGGAAGTGTTTCAATCCCTCATAGGTAGGCTGCAAACGGGTATTTTTATGTGGGGACAAACACCGCCCCTGCAAGTTTCAATCCCTCATAGGTAGGCTGCAAACGGAGGAGGTGGCGAAGCTTCTGGACATAGACAACACGTTTCAATCCCTCATAGGTAGGCTGCAAACCGTTCCACGGAAGACCGCCGGCGGGGTTCGCCATGCGGAGTTTCAATCCCTCATAGGTAGGCTGCAAACGCTGAGGCTCAGGCTAAGGCCGCCGCGGCCGAAGAGGTTTCAATCCCTCATAGGTAGGCTGCAAACGATAAGGTCATGCGGCTGCGGGAGCTTCTGCAAAGTTTCAATCCCTCATAGGTAGGCTGCAAACCGGGTCTGCCGAAGCTGTGAGTATCGGGAGCTTTGCCGTTTCAATCCCTCATAGGTAGGCTGCAAACTACCAGACGCCGAAAAGGGGGCGATCGTTTGCGAGGTTTCAATCCCTCATAGGTAGGCTGCAAACTGCCAGTCACGACCATAACGTTCCCTAACTTTACGAAGTTTCAATCCCTCATAGGTAGGCTGCAAACTATCACAAAGGACGATAGTTTTGTGGTCGGGCAGAAGTTTCAATCCCTCATAGGTAGGCTGCAAACATGTTTAAGCAGACGATGAAAGACTACCGCTTATCTAGTTTCAATCCCTCATAGGTAGGCTGCAAACCAAGCGCCGGTCGCGGTCGCGACGGCACAAGCGACAGGTTTCAATCCCTCATAGGTAGGCTGCAAACTAAACGGCGCGGGCGTCCGCCTAAAAAACAGCAAAGTTTCAATCCCTCATAGGTAGGCTGCAAACTTCCAAAGATAATTTTAAAATTGTCTATTCAAAGTGTTTCAATCCCTCATAGGTAGGCTGCAAACCCGGAAAGCCTTGTGTATCAAGGTTTTCCGGGAATCGTTTCAATCCCTCATAGGTAGGCTGCAAACGGAATGATTTTTCCGATCCGCAAGCATTGGCCGCAGGTTTCAATCCCTCATAGGTAGGCTGCAAACTTTCGTTACTTCTTCGAACGCCTTCAGTAATTCGTGGTTTCAATCCCTCATAGGTAGGCTGCAAACCGCGGCGACCCGGCGCGCCAGGCCGATGAGGACGTGTTTCAATCCCTCATAGGTAGGCTGCAAACGAAGGTGATTCAGGAACTTTTGAACCGCGGCCAGAGTTTCAATCCCTCATAGGTAGGCTGCAAACGAAAAGCACATACAGCAGCTCATTGAGATGTACCGCAGTTTCAATCCCTCATAGGTAGGCTGCAAACTCAGGGCGGCTTGCGGCAGATGCGCCGATTTTCTCGTTTCAATCCCTCATAGGTAGGCTGCAAACCTTATCCTCGTGCTGACCTATTAGCAGAAACACAGCGTTTCAATCCCTCATAGGTAGGCTGCAAACGTCGCACAGGTGCAATCGCCTTCTCAAGGCGGCGATGTTTCAATCCCTCATAGGTAGGCTGCAAACTTTTTGATGTATAATAAGAAGCATGGAGGGGATAAAAGTTTCAATCCCTCATAGGTAGGCTGCAAACCATCTGGTACGCCGTCCGCTGGGTTCTTAGACTGACTGTTTCAATCCCTCATAGGTAGGCTGCAAACGTGATAACAACACCCAGATTTCTAATAGGTTCCCACGTTTCAATCCCTCATAGGTAGGCTGCAAACCTCCGCGTCCCGAATCGCCGCGGCGCGGTAAGGTGAGTTTCAATCCCTCATAGGTAGGCTGCAAACGCCTCACGAATAATCCGTCTTCGATACATAAGCGCTTGTTTCAATCCCTCATAGGTAGGCTGCAAACGCGGCAACCCCGACTGCCGCAACCCAGGGAAACACCCCCGTTTCAATCCCTCATAGGTAGGCTGCAAACCGGAACCTAGTGGTCCGTTGTAAGTTTAGCACAACGGGTTTCAATCCCTCATAGGTAGGCTGCAAACTGCCCATGTGTGCAGGAATCCGCCACTTCGTTCGTCGTTTCAATCCCTCATAGGTAGGCTGCAAACTGGGCGAAACGCCGGCCGACGACCTGGCCGAGGTGCGTTTCAATCCCTCATAGGTAGGCTGCAAACTATTTTGATGGACAGGCCATCGCGTTTCGTCACGCAGGTTTCAATCCCTCATAGGTAGGCTGCAAACGAAAAACCGTGGCGTGAAGCTAGGGGGAATCTTCCTGAGTTTCAATCCCTCATAGGTAGGCTGCAAACGTTGGTGGAGATTATGTTTTGCAACCTCAGTCGTCAAGTTTCAATCCCTCATAGGTAGGCTGCAAACGGATAGTCAAACTGAACGATTCTGTAATGTTCGATGTTTCAATCCCTCATAGGTAGGCTGCAAACTCAAAAACTGCCCTGATCGATCGCATCGCTTCATGTTTCAATCCCTCATAGGTAGGCTGCAAACGATCGTCAGGGCGATCGAGGGCGCCTACGCGGAGATGAGTTTCAATCCCTCATAGGTAGGCTGCAAACGAAAATATAGAAAGAGCAAAAGTCGACAAAGAGTACAGTTTCAATCCCTCATAGGTAGGCTGCAAACTTAGTTTATACCCACTAGCGCGCATGCGCAATATGGGTTTCAATCCCTCATAGGTAGGCTGCAAACCGAAAAAGCCAATGAAGACAAGGCTTACGAGAATTCGTTTCAATCCCTCATAGGTAGGCTGCAAACTTTAAGCTGGGCGACGGATCGCGGGTTCTCAACACCTGGTTTCAATCCCTCATAGGTAGGCTGCAAACTCCTGGACAAGCTAAATCGCATCGTCGCCAATCCAAAGTTTCAATCCCTCATAGGTAGGCTGCAAACGAATCGTCGAATGGGAGGAAGGCAAGAAACTCGGAGGTTTCAATCCCTCATAGGTAGGCTGCAAACCGATCACGACCCTTCTCCTTTGCACGTCAATGCTGGAGTTTCAATCCCTCATAGGTAGGCTGCAAACCTTTGCAGCGTCTCGACGATTTCGTCAGCGACGACCGTGTTTCAATCCCTCATAGGTAGGCTGCAAACTTTTTGATGTTGATTCGCGTATGGTCGGCACCGCCGAGTTTCAATCCCTCATAGGTAGGCTGCAAACGCGCCGTCAGTCTCAACCGCAACGATCGCGTTCCCGGTTTCAATCCCTCATAGGTAGGCTGCAAACTACAAACCGCGGCGGTGATCCAGCGCGCGGTTCGCTGTTTCAATCCCTCATAGGTAGGCTGCAAACATACGGCGTCGTGGAAATCCGCTCCACTAAACGCCCGTTTCAATCCCTCATAGGTAGGCTGCAAACCCGGCGCGATCGGAGCGGGTTGCATCTTAAGCGTCGAGTTTCAATCCCTCATAGGTAGGCTGCAAACTTACGAAATGCTCGCCATGGCATCGAAAAAAACCAGTTTCAATCCCTCATAGGTAGGCTGCAAACCCTTTTTGCAAATAACCTCAGCAACCGACTCGTCCGAGTTTCAATCCCTCATAGGTAGGCTGCAAACCATATGATGGGAGGAAATGTGATGAAGATTGAGGGGAGTTTCAATCCCTCATAGGTAGGCTGCAAACGCAATTGTTGCGTTTCTGATCGTTCTGATGCTGCGCGTTTCAATCCCTCATAGGTAGGCTGCAAACTTTCCAATATCTCGCACACATCCTTGGCGACAAACCAGTTTCAATCCCTCATAGGTAGGCTGCAAACCTCGGGAACCCAGACGTTGTTGGGGTAACGAATACAGCGTTTCAATCCCTCATAGGTAGGCTGCAAACCCCAAGCGATCGGAAACGACACGCACCGGAACACCGGGTTTCAATCCCTCATAGGTAGGCTGCAAACGAGAAAGCGCCGCCTCATCTGAGTGGCCGCTCCATTCGTTTCAATCCCTCATAGGTAGGCTGCAAACGATAAGCCGCCATGTGTTCATCGCGAGCGCCCGCTGTTTCAATCCCTCATAGGTAGGCTGCAAACCAGAATTCCACAATTCGCGGATTCGCCGTCCTCCACGTTTCAATCCCTCATAGGTAGGCTGCAAACCCGATCCTACTCAGAGATCCGAGATGACCGAGCCGAGGTTTCAATCCCTCATAGGTAGGCTGCAAACTTGTCGATGAAGCGGGCGTGTTTTTTAATAGTAGAGATGTTTCAATCCCTCATAGGTAGGCTGCAAACAAGCGCCGGCGCTAGTGGAAACAAAAAACCAAACGCGTTTCAATCCCTCATAGGTAGGCTGCAAACCCGGTCAATATTTGGGTTATATTAATTACTTTATACGTTTCAATCCCTCATAGGTAGGCTGCAAACCCGAGGTCGATGTACTGTTTAGCGGCGCGTAGATTTGTTTCAATCCCTCATAGGTAGGCTGCAAACCCGCCTGCAGGGCGCACCCGACGCCTTTGTTGCCTGGTTTCAATCCCTCATAGGTAGGCTGCAAACGCGCGCAGACTTCGACTGGGTGCTAAAGCCGGACCACGTTTCAATCCCTCATAGGTAGGCTGCAAACATGGCAGAGTGTCCTATGAAGATCTGCTGGAAGCTGCGTTTCAATCCCTCATAGGTAGGCTGCAAACCTTCTCTCATTTGCTAGCGGCGGCACCCACACCGCCTGTTTCAATCCCTCATAGGTAGGCTGCAAACATCTTAGCGCGGACTAAAGGGATGTCGCATGATGAGGTTTCAATCCCTCATAGGTAGGCTGCAAACGAGGCGCGCGGTTGGGTACAGGTCCTTCTCTTGCGTTTCAATCCCTCATAGGTAGGCTGCAAACCGATCCAATGTGAGTACAACCAGCCAAGGCCTACGATGTTTCAATCCCTCATAGGTAGGCTGCAAACCCCTGATCGCATATTCCTAAAAGACTTCATCAGCGAAGTTTCAATCCCTCATAGGTAGGCTGCAAACTGACATCCTACCGCGTTTCAGTTTAATTGCAGTTTTTGTTTCAATCCCTCATAGGTAGGCTGCAAACATGTCGAAGCGAATCCG
Organism: Hydrogenibacillus schlegelii; assembly: GCF_001653195.1. GTDB lineage: Bacteria > Bacillota > Bacilli > Thermicanales > DSM-22653 > Hydrogenibacillus > Hydrogenibacillus schlegelii. The sequence goes on along the minus strand of NZ_JXBB01000006.1, from coordinate 49,608 downwards.
CTTCGCGGACGTAGACGTCGTTTCAATCCCTCATAGGTAGGCTGCAAACGTTTGTCATCCCAGATTCCGGCCCTGTCGTTTAACTGTTTCAATCCCTCATAGGTAGGCTGCAAACGAGGCATCAACTATACTGACCCGAGGACCGAGCAGAGTTTCAATCCCTCATAGGTAGGCTGCAAACCAGCAAAGCCCGAGCAACAAGGAAATCGTGGGCATTAGTTTCAATCCCTCATAGGTAGGCTGCAAACCCCAGCACAAGCGCCAACCGCGACGACAGCGCCTAAAGTTTCAATCCCTCATAGGTAGGCTGCAAACGCAGGCGGTGGCGGCCTCGGCGACGGCGATGCAGGGTTTCAATCCCTCATAGGTAGGCTGCAAACTGGTATCGTGGATATGGTTCTCTGTCGTCTCTATCAACGTTTCAATCCCTCATAGGTAGGCTGCAAACCAGCTTTCCAGTCAGTCTTGGGATCCTGCCAATCACGTTTCAATCCCTCATAGGTAGGCTGCAAACCTAGCGATTGCCATCAAAGTAGCCGACCACCTGCGCGTTTCAATCCCTCATAGGTAGGCTGCAAACCGGGTCTTTTGCGGAGGAAAGGAGTGCGTCGGCGAGTTTCAATCCCTCATAGGTAGGCTGCAAACCTGAGGCCATCGCGGCGGAACTGCGAAAGCTTCCGCGTTTCAATCCCTCATAGGTAGGCTGCAAACCCCAAAAATAACGTTAATCATAAAGCACGCTAATCCTTTACCGCAAAAAAGATCCGCTGCGCTACCCTGGAACATTCGCCGCTCTGGCATCATCATAACAGGATTTTCGCCAAATATCAAGATGTCGTCGATCCCCCGGGATTTTCGCTCGATTGGGGATCGACGACAGTATTCCTTCCACGTCAAAGCCCATACAAAAGAATCAAAGCAACAAAGCAAAAACTGTCAAACATCATTCCTACGAGAGGATCAACGGACCGGAAGAAGCGCCGATCCCCCACTCATCGGCCAGCGAACGGCTCAAGAGGCCAAGTTCATCGTCATAGGGAAGCTGCGTTACAAGCGTATCGAGACTGGCATAATGTTCAAACGCTTCGCGATACGCGTGCAACCACTGAATCCGCACCGGTACCTGAAATTCGACCATCCTCCACCGGTCTCCTTGCTCGATCAACCGAAGCGCCTCATCGACGAAACGAAGCGGAATGACATCGACCGACAACGAACCCCGTCGCGTCACAAAGCGCTGGAGCATCTCCTCATCGGAAAGATCGATGGTAAACGTCCCGAGCGCCGTTTGAACCCATTCGAGATTTTCCCGTCCCTCTCGAAAGGCATCCTGCCACGCATGACTCCTAAGATAAGCGCGATAGACTTCTTCATTAGCGTCCAGCCAGTCTCGATCCGTCGGCTCTGGCGGAAGGTTTTTGAGGATCGAGCGACTGAGCGCCAACACTTCTTCATCATACACGCGCCCCCGGGCGATCGCCGACCCATCTTCGTAAATGACAACCGGCGCAGGGGCTCGATTCCCGGACCGGTTGACCCGTCCCATGCGCTGGACGAGCGCATCGACCGGCGCCAGGTCCGTCATGAGCACATCGTATGAGATATCCAGGCTGACCTCCACCACCTGCGTCGCCACAAAAATCGTGCCGGGCACCGGATGCGCGACGGTCTGCTCCCGCCGCTCGCGGTCGCGAAAGATAAATCGACCATGATAGAGATGGAGTTTCGGCCACCGAACCTCCTCTTTCAAAGCGCGGTATAGCCGCTGCGCCTCCTCCACGGTGTTGGCGACGACGAGGACCGCTTGGCCGGCTCGGGCAAACTCGACGATCTCGTCCATCCGCTCCACCAGACTTCCGGGACGAAGCTCGACCCGGTGACGACGCCGATTCCAAAGCGGCGGTTCGGCTTCTACGATCCGATCCAAGGATACGATCTCCTGAAACCGTTCCATCAGCGCCTCCGGAAGCGTGGCGCTGGCCAAAGCGATTCGGCGTGGACGCTCCCTTTCAAGCGCCGCCCAGAGGAGTCCCAGCATATAAGGCTCGTAAGCATGGATTTCATCCAGGATGACGGCCGCCTCCCTGGACAAAAAACGTCGCTCTTCCCAATGTCGTCCGTGAAGATGGGCCAAAAGCCACTGATCCAGCGTCGCGACCGTGACCGGGCGAGCAAAAACGCGGCTCAACAGCCGTACGTTCTCTGAGCGGTCGTCCAACGTTTCTTCGAAGGCGGATTTCCGCAGCATGTACGAAGCCCGGCCATGGGCCAGCCCGACAGCATCGTCGCCGTAGATATGCCTTAACCGTCGCCACATCGCATTGACCGTCGCCTGCGTCGGAAGCAGATAGATCACCCGGTTGGCATCGCCCGCCCATCGAAGGAGCGCTTCCGTCTTTCCCGTCCCGGTCGGCGCCCGCAACCAAAAACCGGAAGCTCCCGCCCGCCCCGCTGCCACCTGAAAAGCTCGCCAGACAAACGCTTTTCCCTCCGACTCGGAGCGATGGTTCAAAAAACGCTCCAGCTTTGCGCCGCCCGCTTTCAAGTACAATCCCTCGACCGAGGCGACGCCTCCAGACGCCAGCCAGTCGGCCAAATGGAGCGTCGTCATGACCGCCGCGTACCGTTTGGAATCGTTTTTTTTTGAGCACATCGATCAGCCGGGCGGAAGCGTTGAAAAATCCATGCAGGAGTCGGGACAGATCGTCTTTCATCAACTCTTTGGCCAGCGCCAGCACCCTTTCGCCGTCAGGAAGAACGATCGGAGGATGTGCCTTAAGCCGCCGCGCCGCTTCGTCGAGACGCCTCCAAATCGAGCGAAAAATCTCCTCATAACCGCCTGCATAGCGGGGGAGGCCAAAACCCACAAACAAGTCGCCGTGAAGGGACGAATGATGGGCCAGGACCGCCGCCGTAGCCGGCAATTCTCGACGACGCTCGCGCAAAGCACCTCCAGCCGCTCCATGCGCCGTCTCATCGCCCGCGAGGGCCGTTGCAGGCGATTCTTCCAGGAGAAGTTCGGCCGCCAGCACAAAAGGCAAGGCGGCAAGCGCATGAGGAAAAGTCTGGCCGCGTCCGGCGGCGATGCCCTGTCGAAGGCGGCACATCTTTGCTTGAAAATCAACCGTCGCCTTGCCGATATCGTGCAAAGCACACGCCATCAGGGCCCGAAGCGCAAGCAGCGGTGATTGATCAAAATGCCGCTCTACCAGCCGTTCCCCGAGTTCGAGGACCGCCGTGAGATGGTCCAAAAGCGTAACGTCCGGCTTGGCGAAAAGGCCGCCGCAGGGATCGGCCGAAAAAGCGGCCGGTTTATCCCCTTGATCAAAGGAGGGCGGGGGAGCCTCCCGATCGTCCGGCCTGTCGGCCCGGCTCAGTTCAGCCATGCGAAATTCCTCCCGCAGCAGCGCCACGCCGAGGCTTCCGGAATTTCAACCATGACCCCATACGCGAGAAAGCTCATCACCCTCAGGCGATCGGACTTGCGGACCCCGCGCGGATCGACCGAAAACCGAAGCGGAACCGGCTCGACGATCGGCGGCATCAGACGGGCGCCCGCCGCGAGCATCGGTCGCAGATGGTATTTACGCACGTCGAAGGGGAGCACGGTCCCGTGAAAGCGGGGCTCCCCCGCTTCGACCGTCTCAAAAGCAACCGCCTCCACTTCCGCCAGCTCATCTTCCCGACCGAGCGAAAGGGGGTAGATCGGATCGTCAAACGCTTTGGCCAGTTGCTGAAGAATCCCTGAGTGCGAAGGTTCCTCCGAACCTGAGACTGAAGCGTCCTTTCGCAAAGCCGCTTCCGCTTCTCCGATGAGCACCGTATACCGGACGCCAAAGAGGATTTCCCGCAAATAGGGCGAACGCTGCATTTTCCCCTTGTTGATCTTAAGGAGCGTCCAAACATCTTCGCCGCGCCCCGGCTGTGTTTCGCTCCAGACGGCGATCTTGAGCTTCGAAGCCGGTCCGTCCGGCCGCCACAGCTCATGCTCTGAAAGCCCGAGGGCCGCCCCGATGAGGCCGAAAATCGTCGTCGGCGGAGGGAGAGGAAACGTCCGTTGATAATTGATATCGAGCGGCCTTCGGAACGAGGCGAAGGGCGCCCTGAGCGTCAGGCGGAGGGCCCGCACCACAGCGCCGTCACCTCGTCTTTGGCCCGGCGGATCGCTTCATGAACCTCCCCAACCTCCCCATAGGCCCCAAGAGCGCGCTTTACATCCTCTTCGTTTGCCAAAAATCCAGCATCCATCCCGAAGAACGTTTTTACCTGATAGGGTTTAAACCGGTCGAGGGCCGCTTTCAGCGGATCAAGATCAAGGGTGATCGCTCCGTTTTCGTATCGGGCCATAAGCGCCTCAAGAAAGACCGGGTGCTTGACGCTGAGAAACGTGAGCGCGACAAACTTCGGCGAAAGATCCGCCAGCATCCGCGCCGATCGCCCGCCGCCCCAGAGAAGACCGAGCGCATCCAAAAGCGCGTGCAACCGCTTTTCCCGTTCTACACTATCGAGGGTACGCGATCCTGCTTCTGACTTTTCGCCGAGCTCTCGCGCGGTAAAGACGCCGACGCGATCGAGCTCGATGAGGACCGAACCGCGAAAGACGTTGGTGTACACTTCGGTCTCAAACATATTGCCGCCCGCATCCATCGACTGATTGAACTTTTCAAAAGAGCGGGTCCCGAGGTCGCGATCGCCCTGATAGGGGTAAAGACCGATCGCCGCCGATACGCGAACCGGCGAAGTGCGCCGCTTCGACCCGGAGGCATCGAGATAACCGAAAAGGTCTTCGTCGATGAACTCCCACGGCCGTCCCGGCGGCGTGACTTCCTGCCCGTCCACCTTGGCGAACGGCTCCGACAGCGAAAAGCCCAAATCCGCCAGGCGATCGCGGAACATGCGGCGGATCGCCTGTCCCGAGATGTAAGGCAAGGCGCTTCCATCCGGAAGCGTCACTTTTTTGGCGACCACGACGTTTCCTTCCGTATGCGCCGCGTTCACATTGCCGGCGGACACTTTGCTCAGATACCCGATGGCCATGGCTTTAACCATGAATGACGCCTCCTTGCTTTGAATTATTGATTCTATAATGCATTCTGGATCGGCGATCTCGGATCCTTTTACGAAACCGAGCGGTCCAGCGCTTCTCCTTCTGTCTCTTCTTCTTTGCCGCCATTTTCTGCCCGAAGATAGGCGTTCATCGCGTAGATGGCGAGCATCGTTTTGAGGCGAATCCAGGGCACGCCGGCGATCCGATCGCCGGCTTCGAACATGAGAAGCGCTTCGGGCACCGTCATCTTCAGGCGGAACTGAATGTCATTAAGGACGCGATAAAACTCCTGGATGTTTTTTGCATTTCGCATCATGTACAGAACGCCCATCTCTTTTTCCTCAAAGGCCTTCTTCCCCAGCGAATAGCCAAAGCCGGACAGCATCTTTAAAAATGACGGGTTCATCCGTAAAACCTCCTCGGCGTAGTGATCGAAAAGAACGAGCGTCCCGGCGACAAGCGGCCGCCGATCCTTATCCCGCGCCCGCTCCTCGTACAGAAACTGCTCGATGGCCGGGAAAGGATCCTCTTCCGTGAGGACGGCCCGGGCCACCCGATCCCGCCAGATCGTCTCCTGACGCAGACTCCGATCCCCACCGGGTTGACGGCGCTCCCGGACAAACTGCCTGAAGATCTGGCCGATCACCCTCCCCGGACTCGAAAAACCGACCGTCGAAAGACGGTCAAACCACCGCTCGTACCGGCCGTAGTGCGCTTCGAGCCGGGAAAACGTCCGGATCGACTTGATTTCGAGCGCTTGTCCGAACGTCCCATGGATGGCATACAACGTAAGCGGCACCGGCACCGTCGCTTCCACGTCAAAGAAGCGCCGCAAGATCGCCAGACCCCCGTCTTGAGTCGCCCCTAGATTTCCCCCGTTTTCCGACGCGGCCGATCCGTCGCTTGCTCGGAGGCGCGCGAACAGATCGAGTAAAAGCCCGAGCGTCGACTCATGGACATACGGCCCATAAAACGCCATCGAAGCGTTGCCGCTTTTGGTTGCCTTAAGCTGCGCAGGCCGGATGTGGTTTTCGTAAAGCCCCTTCATCGTCGAAAGTTCGCCGTGAAAGATAAAAAAGTGCATGTATTCTCGTCCCGCCGCCCGCCATAGCCAGCCGAGGTATCCGGCGGCGCCGGCGAGGGCGCAGCGGGAACAGAGGTCGATCCCCTGCTTGGTCATCGAATAAAAATTGCCGAAGTTGTTCGGAGCGACGGCGAACGGAAAGACCCACATCCCCGCCTGCGTCGTCGGTGCCTCGGCCCCGCAGACGGTACATCGCCCCGGTCGGGCGCTGAATTTGAGCTCAAGCCGGTAAACCGGCGGCTGGGTGGGGTAGGCTTTCTCTTGTCCGTTGATCAGGCGCTTGACCTTTTCCCCCGAATCCGGCGTTACTTTAATAAAAAAGTTAAGCGGATACACCCAATTTTTCTTCGGATACGAACGAAGGCTTTCGGTCGAACGATCGTAGTACTCTCCCGTATTGCCGGTCGGCTGAACGTACCGGTCGGTCAACCACGCCAGCACCGCATCGACGGGATGCGGCCCCGGGCCGAGCTCCGCATGGAGGACCGCAAGCCCGAGATCGATCCAAAAATGCCCGCTCGGCGCTGACAGATGAAACGTCGCCGTCGGCACGGACGGCTCCTTCTGCCGCCTCGCCATCGAAGGCTCTCCCCCTTTTGCGGCCAATCCCCCAGGACCCTCCGGGCGTCGAACCGCTCGATGCCCGGTCCACGCCGAAGCGCGACCAGGATCGGTCCGACATGTCCACCGCCTCGCCCGCCTCGATCGACGGTCCGCGGGCCGACGATCCGGAACCCTCCCCCCGAGGGCCGGAACACCGAGGCCAGCTTACCCCTTTTTTACCCCATCCAGGGTGACAGAACGTGACACTCTGGATCGTGCAATTATTTTCTCGGCTTCGGCGACGATTTTGTCGCGAAGTTCCGGCGGTTCGAGCACCTCGGCGGCGGCGCCGAACTGCATGATCCATCGCTTGATCTCCTCGAGGCCGAGGACGCGAAAGAGAAGAACGAGCGACCCGTCGGGCTCTTCGACGGCCTCCTGGGACGGGTGCCACCTCCGACCGCGCATGTAGCGGGCCTGCTCCGGCGTAAAGCGGACGGCGACCCGCACCATCTTCTCGCCTCGTTCGAGGCGCCAGGTGGCCGCAAAGTACGTTTCCGGGGAAAACCGCTCCGGATCCGGCGGGGCGAACGTCCGCCCGGTCGGTTCGATGGCGCGAATCCGGTCGACGGCAAAGATCCGGAGATCCTGCCTTAGGCGACAAAAGCCGACGACGTACCAGGCGCCGTCGAAGTAACGGAGATGGTACGGCTCGACCTCCCGACGGGTCACCTCGCCGCGGGAGGCCGAGGCGTACTCGAGCACGATGCGGCGCCGGCCGTCGATCGCCTGGCGCAGCGCATGAAGCCGCTCGGCCACCTCGCGCGCATCCCCCCGCAGAGGTTCAAAGGCAAAGGAAAACATGGCGCGAAGCTCCTCCGGATTGACGCTCACCGACTCCGGAAGCCACGCCGGCAGCTTGGCGACGAGAGAGCGAAAGGCGTCCTCGAGGCCGGTTCCCCGCATCGCTTCAAAAGCCGTGTGGGCCAGAAGGAGCGCCACCGCCTCCCCGGCCGAAAGGCGAAGCTCCGTAAAGGGACCGATCGGCGGCTGCCAGTTCGGGTCCGTGAGGACGTAACCTCCCCGGCGGCGGTCGAACTCGATCGGGGCTCCCCAGTCGTCCCGCAGTTCATCGAGGTCCCGGCGGACCGTCCGAAGGGAGATCTCGAGCATATCGGCGAGCTGGCGGGCGGACGGCGCGCGACCCGTCCGAAGCAGCATGAGCAGGCGAAGCAGCCGGTACCGCTGGCTCCGTCGCGTCCTCATCGCCACGAGATTTCCTTTCTTTCGACGATACTCGCTTTGATATTACCATGAATTCCTTTTTTCTGCAAGAAAATACCGCCCGGCCCGGGGACCGGACGGCTTCTCATCTTGCGAGCGAACGGCTCCTGAAGCGCAGCGCGATCAAAACGGGAGGTTGCGGATCCGTCGAAAAGCCCGACGCCCGGAGCGGTTGAAGACCGGGGCGCCAACGTCCGCCGCTTAAAGGATCTTGCTCAAAAACGTCTGCGTCCGCGGGTTTTGCGGCCGAGAAAAGATCGCCTCCGGCGTCCCGACCTCGACGATTTCCCCCTGGTCCATGAAGACGACCCGGTCGCCGACCTCCCGGGCAAAGCCCATCTCGTGGGTGACGACGACCATCGTCATCCCCTCCCGCGCCAGGGACTTCATCACGTCCAGCACTTCCTTGACCATCTCCGGATCGAGGGCGCTCGTCGGCTCGTCGAACAGCATCGCCTTCGGCTTCATCATGAGCGCCCGGGCGATCGCGACCCGCTGCTGCTGCCCGCCGGAGAGGGCGTCGGGATAGGCGTCCTCCTTGTCGGCGAGGCCGACCTTCCGGAGCAGTTCCCGGGCGTCGGCGACGGCGGCGTCCCGCGGCCGCCGCCGGACTTTCATCGGCGCGAGGATGAGGTTTTCCAGCACCGTCATGTGCGGGAACAGGTGAAAGTGCTGAAAGACCATCCCGAGCTCCCGCCGGACGGCGTCGACGTCCGTCTTCGGGTCGGTGAGGCGGACGCCGTCGACGACGATCTCCCCCTCGTCGACCGTCTCGAGGAGGTTCAGGCACCGAAGGAGCGTGCTTTTCCCCGATCCCGAAGGACCGATGATGACGACGACTTCCTGCGGGTAGACGTCGAGATCGATCTTCTTCAGCACGCGGTTTGTCCCGAAGGATTTGCTCACGCCCCGGACGGAGATGAGGGGCGCTGCGGGCTCATGCGTCTCGGGCGCCGATCGTTTCTCCAGCATCGATCGCGTAACCTCCCTGCTCGCCGTGACCGCTTCACCGAAAACGGTCGGGCACCGGCGACGCCGCCTTTGGCCCCGGACGCCGGCGAACCGAAGCGCTTCCGACCGCCGCCTGCTTACACGCCAACGCTTCCCGCCGCCGCGTTTCACGCCGGTGCATCCCGGCCCGTCGCCTCCGGCCTCAGCCGCTTCGGCCCGCCGAAAGGCGGCCTTCGAGGCGGTGGATGAGGGCGCTCAAGACGAGAGACAGAATGAGGTAGAGGACGAGCACCGTCAGAAAGGCCTCCCACGGCCGCTGCAGCGCGCCGTTGACGATTCGACCGGCGTTCGCAAGCTCCGGAACGGCGATGGCCGAAAGGAGGGACGAGTCTTTGAGGACGATGAGAAATTCGTTCCCCAGGGGCGGGATCATCCGCCGGAGCGCCTGCGGCAGGATGACGTAGCGCATCGCCTGGGCGTGGCTTAAGCCCAGGGAGCGGGCGGCCTCCATCTGTCCGCGGGCGATGGACTGGATGCCGGCCCGGAAGATTTCCGCGATGTAGGCGCCGGAGTTGACGGCGAGGGCGACGATGCCGGAGACGATGGGGCTTTGGGCCTTGCCGAGAAGGGTCGGAAGGACGGCAAAGTGTATGAGGAGAATCTGGACGAAAAGCGGCGTGCCGCGGAAAAATTCGATGTAGACGACCGCCGGAACCCGGAGCCACGCCCGCCGGGAGAGCTTGGCCATCCCGGCGAACAGGCCGATGACGAGCCCGATGGCCACGCCGGCGACGGAGAGAATGAACGTGTAGTAGACGCCGCGGATAAAGAGTTCCCGGTAATTCCAGATGATCTCCGGGCGAAAATCCAGAAGGTCGAGCACCGTCCGTCCCCCTCACCCGTGCCGGCGGCGCGATCTCATTCGACGTCCGCTCCAAAGATCTCCCGAATCACGCCTTCTTCTTTCGCCTTTTTCAGCGCGGCGTTGATCCGATCGAGCACCTCGGCGTTCCCTTTTTTGACCATGATGCCGTAATACTCTTTTTCAAAGGACGGATCGTCGAAGTAGCGAAGCTTCGCCTTCGGGTTGTTTTTCACGTATTCGATGACGACGGCGTTGTCGGCGATGACGGCGTCGGTGTTGCCGCCGAGCATGTCCTGGATCGCAAGCGGCGTCGACTCGTACGCTTTGATCTTCGGGCTCGTCTTGCCGAGGAGATTTTGCGCGACGATGTGGCCGGTCGTCGCGTTTTGCACGCCGACGTAGCGGGCTTTCGTCTTGAGATCTTCAAGCGTCTGGATCGGCGAATCTTCGGGGACGAGGACGAGCTGGTGGGCGACGTAGTACGGATCGCTGAAGTCGTAGGTGAGCTTCCGGTCGTCGGTGATCGTGATGGCGGAGATGGCCGCGTCGACGCCGCCGTTTTTCACTTCCTGGAAAAGGGAATCCCAGGGAAGGTTCCGGATCTCCACCTGAAAGCCGCCGAGCTCCCCCAGCTTGTGGATGAGGTCGATGTCCCAGCCGACGATCTCGCCCTTTTCGTTCACGTACTCAAAAGGCGCATAAGCGGCGTCGCTTCCGACGACGAGGATCGTCTTCTCGCCGCCGGCCGCCGGCCCCTCGGACGACGCACCGCCGCCCGCGGCGCCTCCCCCCTGAGAACCGCCGCCGCACGCCGCCAGACCCGCGCCGAAGGCGACGAGAAAAAAGAGCGGAAGAAGCCTGCGCCCCAGACGACGAAGCGCGGCCGGCGTTTCTGTCTTGCGGTCCCGATCCATCTTCGGTCTCCCTTCCCTTTCTTCATTCTCCATTCTTTTCAAGAGAAACCTACCCCTTCTGCATATGATTGCGAGGCGGTGCATTCATATGCCTCTAATTCTAAACGTCCGCCGCCGGTTGTCAACCTTTATCCCGTTATCACGGTAAAGCAAAATTCTTCAAGTGCGCTGCTGCCGCCCCAAGAGACAGGCCGGAAAAAAAGCGCCCCGGCCGGGGCGCCTGAACCACAAAAACCGATCCCTGTTCCACAAACCCGTTTCCCGTCTCAAACGGTGCCGGATCCGACCGGCCGTCTTTTCCAAAAGGACACGCCGCGGCGGACGGCCGGCGGCCAGGGTCCGCCCAGACGGGCAGCCGATTCCAAGCATCCGTCGCGGCGGCGGACCGAAAGCATTGCCCCCCTCGGCGGACGGATGTCGCCACGAAGGACGGCCGCCGATCGTCGCCCCTCGCTCGAGCGGCGTCCATTTTATGCCATCAGCTGCTTGAGCACCGTCTGCAAAATGCCGCCGTTTTTGTAGTAATCGATCTCGACGACGCTGTCGAGGCGGCTTTTGACGTTGAACGTCGTCACCCGCCCGTCCGGCCGCGTCGCCCGGACGGTGAGGACCGCGCCGGGCCGGAGGTCGTCGTGAAGACCTTCGATGTCGAAGATCTCCTCCCCGGTCAGGCCGAGGGACCGCCAGCTTTCGCCGGGCATGAATTCGAGGGGCAGCACCCCCATGCCGACGAGGTTCGACCGGTGGATGCGCTCAATGCTTTCGGCGATGACCGCCCGGATGCCGAGGAGGGCCGTCCCCTTGGCCGCCCAGTCGCGGGATGAGCCGGTGCCGTATTCTTTTCCGGCGAGGACGACAAGCGGCGTCCCTGCGGCCCGATAGCGCATGGCCGCCTCGTACACGCTCATGATCTCGCCGCTGGGGAAATGCTTCGTCACGCCGCCTTCGGTGCCGGGGAGCATCAGGTTCCGCAGGCGAATGTTGGCGAACGTCCCGCGCATCATCACCTCATGGTTGCCCCGCCGGGAGCCGTAAGAGTTGAAGTCCCGCTGGGCGACGCCCCGCTCCAGCAGATAGCGGCCCGCCGGCGAATCCGGGGCGATGGCCCCGGCCGGGGATATGTGGTCCGTGGTCACCGAATCGCCGAGGAGAAGCAGCGCCCGCGCCCCGCGGATGTCCCGGATGCCGCGCTCCGCCTCCAACCCTTCAAAAAACGGCGGATGCTGGATGTACGTCGAGTTCGGATCCCAGGCGTAAAGCATCCCTTCGGGCACGTCGATGGCGTTCCAGCGGCTGTTGCCGGTAAAGACGTCCCGGTACGTCTCGCGGAATTTTTCCGGCGTGACGGTCTTGAGGATCGCGTCCTGAATCTCCCGGGACGTCGGCCAGAGGTCCTTCAGGTAGACCGGCCGCCCTTCCCGGTCCGTGCCGAGGGGCTCCGTCATGAGATCGATGTCGACCCGCCCGGCGATGGCGTAGGCGACGACGAGGGGCGGCGAGGCGAGGAAGTTCGCCTTCACCTGGGCGTGGATCCGCCCTTCGAAGTTGCGGTTGCCGCTTAAGACCGCGGCCACGGTGAGGTCGCCGTCCCGGATCGCCGCGCTCACTTCATCCGGCAGAGGACCGCTGTTGCCGATGCATGTCGTGCAGCCGTAGCCGACGACGGCAAACCCCAGTTTTTCCAGGGCCTCCAAGAGGCCGGCGTCTTCGAGATAGCGAGTCACGACGCGCGAACCCGGCGCGAGGCTGGTCTTGACGTACGGCGGCACCTTGAGCCCCCGTTCGACGGCCTTTTTGGCGACGAGGCCGGCGCCGATCATAACGCTCGGGTTCGACGTGTTCGTGCAGCTCGTGATGGCGGCGATGACGATCGAGCCGTGCCGGAGCGTCGACGTCTCGCCGCTCGGGTGCCGGACAAGGACCGCCCGCTCGCGCGCCTCGCCGGCGAGGCCGTAACCGCCTTCCGCGACGGGTTTTTCGAACAGCGTCTCGATCGTCGCCCTGGCCTTGTCCAGATCGATCCGGTCCTGGGGCCGCCGGGGCCCGGCGATCGTCGGCACGACGGTGGCGAGATCCAGTTCCACGACGTCGGAATAGACCGGATCCGGCGTCCCGTCGCCGTAGAACATCTCCTGCGCCTTGTAGTACGCCTCGACCCGTCGGACGAGCGCCTCGTCCCGGCCGGTGAGGGCGAGATAGCGGATCGACTCTTCGTCGACGGGGAAGTAGCCCATCGTCGCGCCGTACTCCGGCGCCATGTTCGCCACCGTCGCCCGGTCGGCGAGGGAGAGGGTCTTGACCCCGGGGCCGAAAAATTCGACGAACTTGCCGACGACGCCTTTTTTCCGCAGGATGTGCGTCACCGTGAGCACGAGGTCCGTCGCCGTCGCCCCCTCCGGGAGCTTCCCCGTCAGGCGGAAGCCGACGACCTCCGGCAGGAGGAAATAGAGCGGCTGGCCGAGCATGCCCGCCTCCGCCTCGATGCCGCCGACGCCCCAGCCGACGACGCCGAGGCCGTTGATCATCGTCGTGTGGGAGTCGGTGCCGACGAGGGAATCGGGGAAGAGCACCGTCCCGTCCGGCGTCTCCTTTTCCCGGACGAGGGTGGCGAGATATTCGAGGTTGACCTGATGGACGATCCCCGTCGCCGGCGGCACGACCCGGAAGTCGTCAAACGCTTTCTGCGCCCAGCGGAGGAAGCGGTAGCGTTCCATGTTCCGCCGGAATTCGTACTCCATGTTCGCCTCGAGGGCTTCTTTGGAGCCGTAGACGTCGACCATGACCGAATGGTCGATGACGAGGTCGACCGGCACGAGGGGGTTGATCCGCCGCGGATCGCCGCCCCGCTTCGCCATCGCCTCCCGCATCGCCGCGAGGTCGACGACCGCCGGCACGCCGGTAAAATCCTGGAGCACGATTCGCGCCGGCAAAAAGGGGATCTCCTTCGTCTTGTCCGCCGTCTCCCAGCCGGCGATGAGCCGGACGTGCTCCTCGGTGATCGCCCGACCGTCGAGCTGCCGGATCGCCGCCTCGAGGAGCACCCGGATGGAAAACGGGAGCCGCTCCGGCCGATAGCCGAAATGCCGAAGTTCCGGCAGGGCGACGTAGCGGTACGTCTTCCCGTCGACGATAAGCTCCCGCCAAAGGGTCCGAACGTCCATGGCGCCGCCTCCTCATCCGCCGGCCGCCGGGCCGGCGCCGTTGTTTCGTTTGACAGAACTTCGTTTCTCTGATCAGCACCATTATACCGGAAAAAGGCACCGGCGTCATCCTTTTCGCCGCTGCCTCTCCCGCTTCTTCCGCCGTAAAAGGCGCCGGCATCGTCCTCCCGGCGCTTCCGTCGCCCGAAAGCGCCCGCATCGGCGACCCGGCCGATCGGCGGCGCTTCTTTTCCTTCCCCGGCGATCCCCGCAACGCCGCCGCTTTGGCCGCCCCTTCCCGGTTACGGCCCGTCGGCGTCGACCGGATCCCGAGGCGGCCGGCCGGTGAGCACCCGGACGATGTTGTCCACCGCCCGTTCGGCCATCTTGAGGCGGGTTTCGACCGTGGCGCTCCCGATGTGGGGCAAAAGGACGGCGTTTTCGACCGTAAGAAGCGGATGATCCGGCGGGATCGGCTCCGTTTCGAAGACGTCGAGGCCCGCCGCCGCCAGGTGACCGGCCCGAAGCACTTCGACGAGGGCGGCCTCGTCGACGATGCCGCCCCGGGACGCGACGATGAGCACCGCGCCGCGCTTCATCCCGTACAGCACCTCCCGGTTGAACCGGTGGTAGAGCTCCGGCGCGTACGGCGCCAGGATGACGAGGACGTCGCTCTCCTGGACGAGGGCGGCAAAGTCGACGTACCGGGCCGGGATGCCCCGCTCGACCGCCTCCGGCAGGCGCCGGCGGTTGTGGTAGAGGATCTCCATGTCGAATCCCCGGGCCCGCCGGGCGACCGCCCGGCCGATCCGGCCCATGCCGAAGATGCCGAGGCGCTTGCCGTGAACGTCCAGGCCGACGAAGTCAAACGGCGACCAGCCCTGCCACTGCCTCTCCCGAAGGGCCCGCTCCGCCTGCGGAAGCCGCCGCATCGCCGCGAGCAGGAGCGCCATGACGAGATCGGCCGTCGTCTCGGTCAAAACGTCCGGCGTGTTCGTCACCCAGATGCCCCGCCGCCGGGCCGCGGCGACGTCGATGTTGTTGTACCCGACGGCCATGTTGGCGATGATCGCGAGCGACTCCGCCCGTTCGATCATTTCGGCGTCGATCCGGTCGGTGATCAGGGTGAGCATCGCCCGGGCGCGCGCCGCCGCTTCGAGGAGCACCTCCCGCGGCGGCGGGACGGTTTCTTCCGGCCAGACCTCGACCGTCCCGAGCGACCGGAGCGGCGCCAGCACCGCTTCCGGAAGACGCCGGCTGACGAAAATGCGCCGATCGCTCAAGCCTCCCGCCTCCTTTACAGGATGCCCGCTTGGGCCGATCTTTTTCCGATCCCTCGTTCCTTGGGGGATTCGCCGCCGGGACGAAAAACTCCTGCCGGCCGTCGCGCGCACCTCACCGGCCGTCCGTCCCCCTTCCCGCCCGTCCCATCGCCCGTCCCGCCGTCGCGCCTTCCCGCCGGTCGCCGCGCCTTCCCGCCGCCGCGCCTTCCCGCCGCCGCGCCTTTCCCGCCGGCCGCACCGCCGGTCGTCCTGACGCCCCCCGCCCGTCAGCCGAAATCCGCCTCCCCTTCCGTCTGCAACCGGACCATCGTCGCGTATAGACCGCCTTTGGCCATGAGCGTCTCGTGCGTCCCGGCTTCGACAATCCGGCCCCGGGAGAGGACGAAGATCCGGTCGGCCTTCTGGATCGTCGACAGCCGGTGGGCGATGATGATCGTCGTCCGGTCCCGCCGCATCCGCGCGAGGGCCTCCTCGATCAGCGCCTCCGTCTCCGAATCGACGCTCGCCGTCGCCTCGTCCAGGATGAGGATTTTCGGGTTTCGAAGCATGACCCGGGCAAAAGCGACGAGCTGCCGCTCTCCGGCGGAAAGCGCCGCCCCGCGCTCCATCACCGGCGTCCGAAGCCCCTCCGGAAGGCGCGCCAGGCGCCGGTCGAGGCCGACGAACGCCGCCGCCTGCGCGACCGCTTCCTCCGGAACGTCGTCATAAAGCCGGATGTTGAACGCCACGTCGCCGCCGAACAAAAACGGCTCCTGAAGCACATATCCGACGTCCCGCCGGAGCACCGCCTCGTCGTAGTCGTCGAGCGGCCGGCCGTCGATCCGGATCTCGCCGGCGGTCGGCCGGTAAAAGCGGAGGATGAGGCCGGCGATCGTCGATTTGCCGGCGCCGGTGGGGCCGACGAGCGCGACCGTCTGTCCCGGCTCGACCGTGAACGTCACCCCGTCGAGCACCGGATGGGCCGGATCGTACGCAAACGACACGTCGCGAAACTCGATCCGCCCTTCCCGGATCCCGCCCGGCGCCAGCCGCTCGGGCTTAAAGAACGGCTCCTCGTGATCGAGAAGCCCGAAAACCCGCTCGCCGGCGACGAGCGCTCCCTGCAGAAAGGTCAAGCTGAACATCATCTCGTTCACCGGCTCAAACATCCGGTCGACATACGCGATGAACGCCACCAGCACGCCGAGGGAAACGGCGCCGGTGAGGGACCGGAGCCCGAAGACGTCGACGAGGACGACGAGGGCGAGAAGGTAGAGGACGTCGACCGCCGGACGGACGAGAAGGGCGTTCAGCCGGATCCGCCGAAGCTGGGCGCCGTAGGCCGTCGCCGTGAGCGCCTCAAACCGCTCCTGAAACCGGCCCTCCTGCCGGTACGCCTGAATGACCCGCATGCCGGCGAGCGCCTCGCCCAAAAAGCCGCTGAGCGCCGAGAGCGTCTTCCGCACCGCGCGGACGACGCCGTCCGAAAGCCGCCGGTAGGCGACCATGAGCCCGAAGGCCGCCGGAAGCACCCAGACGAGCCAGAGAGCCGACCGGGGATCGAGGATGAAGAGCGCCCCCGTCACCCCGAGGAGGAACACCCCGTTTTGCACAAAAGCGGCGATGACCGTGGCGTACAGCTCCTTGAGCGCCTCGGTGTCGTTCGTCACCCGGGAGACGAGCCACCCGGACGGCACCCGGTCGTAAAACGCCATGGCAAACCCCGTCGCCCGCCGGTAGACGTCCATCCGGATCCGGAGGACGATCCGCTGGGCCGCCTTTCCGAACGCCACATACTGCAAAAACTGAAAAACCGCCGTGAGCACGAGCGAAAGGAGATACGCCGCCGCCAGCAGCAAAAGCGGCTTCGGCGCAAAATCGCCGGGGACGAGGTGCCGGTCGATAAACCGCCGGATGAGGGCCGGCCCGAGGACGTTCCCGGCGGTGGCCAGAAACAGGAACGCGAACCCGACGAGAAAAAGCCGCCACTCCCGCCCCGCATACCGAAGCAGCCGTCGGCCGACGCGGCGGGCCCGCCGGACGCCGTACTCGACCCGCTCGTCCGCCGCGTCACGCTTCCCGCCGTCCAACGCTGGGTCCCTCCGCTTGCTTAAGCGTCTCCCGCATGGCCGCCCACTGCTTCTGCCGCCGGTACGTCCGGGCGTACCACCCTCCGGCGGCCATGAGCGACGCATGATCCCCCAACTCCGCCACCCGCCCGTCGATCAGGACGAGGATGCGATCCGCCGCCTCGACGGCGCTCAGGCGGTGGGCGGCGATGATCGTCGTCCTGCCCCGGCGCTCCGCCCGAAGGTTGGCCAGGATGCGCGCCTCCGTCCGGCCGTCCACCGCCGACAGGCCGTCGTCGATGACGAGCACCTCCGGATCCAGAAGGAGCGCCCGGGCGAGGGCGAGGCGCTGCCGTTGCCCGCCGGAGAGGGTCACCCCCCGTTCCCCGATCGGCGTCTCATACCCCTCCGGAAACCGGACGATGTCGTCGTGGAGCTCCGCCAGCCTGGCCGCCCGCACGATCGCCTCAAACGGCGCCTCCGGCCGGGCAAAGGCGATGTTCTCCCGCACCGTCGCCGAAAAGAGGATCGGCTCCTGCGGGACGTAGACGACCGCCGTCCGAAGGGCGGAGAGGGTGAACGCCGAAAGGGGCCGGCCCCCGATCGCGATCTCTCCGTCTTCGACGTCATACTCCCGGACGAGAAGGCGAAGGAGCGTCGATTTCCCGGCTCCGACCGGACCGACGACGCCGAGGGTCGCCCCTTCCGGCAGATCGACGAACACCGCTTCCAACGCCGGCGCCGCCGCATTCGGGTAGGCGAAGCGCCGGATGCGGATCGCGATCGGCCCCCGAGGCGGCCGCGGATCCGCCCCCGGTCGGTCCGCGACCGCCGGCTCCGCCGTAAGAAGCCGCCGGATCCGGTCGTACGAGGCGCTCCCCCGCTCCATGATGTTGAACAGATACCCGAAGGCGAGCATCGGCCAGATGAGGTGCCCGAGGTACATCGTAAACGACGTGAGCGTTCCCAGCGTGAGCGTCCCCTGCACGATGAACAGCGCGCCGACGGCGACGGTGAGAAAGTACGACAGCCCGACGAAGAAAAAAATCACCGGATAATACAGCGCGTCGATCTTGGCCACCTCGACGTTTTCCCGGGCCGCCGCCTCCGCCGCCCGCCGGAACGCTTCGACCTCCCGATCCGTCTGGCCGAGCGCCCGAAGCACCCGGAGGCCGCCGATCCCCTCCTGCACCTTGGCGGACAGGGCGCTGAACGCCCCCTGGGCCCGCTCGAAGCGCTCGTGCATCGCATCTCCGAGGCGCTTCGTCAGGACGGCGATCGCCGGCATCGGCAAGAGAGCGACGAGGGCCAGCCGCCCGTCGAGCCAGAACAGCATGCCGACGACGAGCCAGCCCATGCTCACCGCATCGACGAGCGTCATCACCCCTTCGCCGGCGGCCGCCTCCAGCGCCTCCACGTCGTTCGTCACGTGAGCGAGGAGGTCGCCCACCTGCTCCCGCTGGTAAAACGCCGGCGTAAGCCGCACAAACCGGGCGAACAGCCGGTTGCGAAGGAGCATCCCGAGCCGATATGCGCTCCCGAACAGATAAAGTCGCCACCCGTACCGGAGGGCATACGACACCCCCGCCACGGCGAGGATCGCCAGACTCGTTCGCGCAAGCTCCGCCGGCGTCACCGTCCCCGACCGGATCGCATCGACCGTCCGGCCGACCCAGTACGGGGGGAGCAGATTGATGCACGCGATGACGACCAAAAAGAGCGCGCCGAGCCCATACGCCCGGCGTTCCTGCCAGAAAAACCAACCGAGTTCGCGAAACAGCCGCACCGAATCACCTCAAACCGTCCGGTCGGCCGGCCGCCTCCGATCCGCTCCGTCCTTCCGGCCGCCCGCGTTCCTCCGATCGACGGCGTTCCTCCGGCCGGCGGCTTTTTCCCGACGGCCGGTCGGCGCCGACCGCCGCCTGCCGCTCCCACATCGTCGGCGGGAGCTTGCCGACCGTCTCCATGAGCAGTGGATACAGCTCCCGATCCGGGACGGCGAGCCGCCCGTCCGGAAGCCGCTCCACCGGCACGCCCGCCGCCTCGAGGAGCGCCGAAAGGGTCGTCTTCTCGTCTCTGAGCCGGCGCATCGCCCGCCGCCACCGGGGGAGATGCGGCCCGTGGTAATCGTAGAGCGTCTCCCACTTCTCCCGATCGATCGCGAGCACCGCCTCCCACATGTCGCTCACGACGTCGACCGTCGCCCCTTGAGCCCCTTTTTCGAACAGCCGCTGCCGAAAGACGTGCTTGATCAACGCCTCCTCGCTGAACTCCAGCAAAAACGGCGGCATGATGTAGCCGACCGGAAGCGAGGACCGCATCGCCTGCAGTTGCTCGGGGTCGGGGTTGTCCGCCGAGCGCGTCACCCACTGGACGACCTCCCGGATGCGAGGCAGGTTCATCTCGATGTACCGCTCCGGGTGCTTCGCCTCGACCGGCACCTCATACCCCCACGGGAGATTGGCCCGCTGTCCGGCGGCGATCCGCGTCGTCCGGCCGACGCTGTACGTCACGAGATGGTCGTAGACCGGCTTTCCCACGCCGATAAAGAGGAACAAGATCGACTCGCCGCGGATCGGCTCGTACGAATGTTCCCCCCGGACCATCCGCTTCAAAAACCGCTCGCGGTTCGCCATGTCGTGGTAATTGCCGAGGTACATCGCCGCCTTGAAGGCCGACACGAGCCGATCGTCGTCCGTCGCCCGAAGCGCCACCACCCGCCGCTTCTGGACGACCGTCTCGCCTCGGGCGACGAAGACGGCGTTGATCGCCGCCTCCAGCTCGTCGAGATACCGATCGATGGGAATGAGATCGCGCAAAAAAATGACGCGCGGATGCGCGTAAATCGCCTCCCGGTCGAGCCGAAACCGCCGTCCTTCCCGCTTTTGTGCGCCCTCTTCCCGCATTTCTGCCCTCTCCCGCTCCATCGCGCGCCCCGCCTCGTTCTCCTGGACTCTCGCCGTTTTTCGTCCTTCCGCTGCTCGTTTTCTTCGCGCTTCCGTCCCGTTCGCTCCGCGACCTTCGATCTTGCCGCGACTTCTATCCATAAACTTTACTTTGGTCCGTCGCCGTTTCTGGTCCGTCGCCGTTTCTCCCGGCGAGCGCCCAGTCGGGCCCCCCGGCGGTCAGATCGTCTCCCGCCCCGCCGGGTCGTCGCCGAGGACATAGCGGAGGATGGCGAGGTAGACGCCTTCCTCGTTGTTCGACGCCGTCACCGCATCCGCCCGCCGCTTCACCTCGTCGGGACTGTTCGCCATCGCCACGGCGAAGTCGGCGACGGCAAACATTTCGAGGTCGTTATAGTAATTGCCGATCGCCATCGTCCGGGAAAGCGGAATGCCGTAAGCGGCGGCGACGGCCTTGAGCCCGGCGCCCTTGTTCGCCTCCGGATGGACGACGTCGATGTACGTCTCCCCGCTCCGAAGCACCCGGTACTCCGGAAACGCCCGCACCGCCTCCGGAAAGATCCGATCGACGTGCGCCTCCGATCCGATCATCGTCACCTTGACGACCGGCTCCGTCACTTCCGACCAGTCGGCGACGACGAGCGGCTTGGCGTAATACGCCTCGTACAGCGCCGCCATCTCCGGCGCGATCGACGCGTCGACGTACAGGTGATAGGTGGTATTCACGTCGTAGTGAAGCCCGTGTTCCCGGGCGAAGCGAAAAAGATCCGGCAAGCGCGACCGTCCGAGGGAAAGGGTCAAAAACTCCCGGCCCGTCGCCGGATCGAAAACGAACGCCCCGTTGTGAACGATGAGCGGGCCGGAGATGCCGATTTCGGACAGCAGGGGGACCGTTCCGCTCGGGTTCCGTCCGGTGGCCAGCACGACGACGAGGCCGCTGGCGTGGATCTCCCGCAGGATCGCCCGCGTCTTCGGCGGCACCCGAAAGGCGTCGTCGATCAGCGTGCCGTCGACGTCGACGGCGACGAGGTCGTAGCGAAACAAAAACGGCCCTCCTTTCACCGCCTACCCCATTGTACGTGATCGGAGGGCCGCCGGCAAACCGCCGCCACGGCGGCGGCCGACGCCGGTGGTCGATGGGCTTGTCCCCGAACCGGGCGCCCCCGCCCGCGCCGATCGGTCGCCGGAGGCGCTTTCCGGTCGGGCGCGTCAGCGGACGTCCCGAAGGTCAAACTGCTTGATCTTGTAGTACAGCGTCCGGAGGCTGATGCCGAGCGCTTCCGCCGTCTTCCGGCGGTTCCCCCGGAAGAGCTTCAGCACGTAGGCGATGTGCTTCCGCTCCACTTCCTGCATCGAAATCGGATACGCCTCGTCCTCCCGCTTGCCGGAAAGCTGCTTCATCACGACGTCCTTCAGGCTTTCCGCCGAGACCGGCTTCGCCAGGTAGTCGTTGGCGCCGGATTTCATCGCCTGGACCGCCGACTCGATCGAGCCGTACGCGGTGATGATGACGATTCGCGTCATGAGGTCCTTGTCCCGGACTTGCTTCAAAATCTCGAGCCCGTTTTCGTCCGGAAGGTTGAGGTCGAGAAGAACGACGTCATAACGGTTCCGCTTGAGAAGCTCCAGCCCGTCCAGCCCCGTCTCCGCCGCCTGAACCTCGATCCCCTCCGGCTCGAGCACCTCCCGGGCGAGGAGCTCCAGCTCCTTCTCATCGTCGATGACGAGCACCTTCCGCTTCATCGGGAACCCCCTCGTTTCATAGGATGATGATTCAGAACTCCAGCATCAAGCACGATTCATCGTTTTTATTGTATCACATCATAGAAAAGATGCAACGGATCTTTCTGGGCGTGGCGGATGCGAACCGGATGGTCGACGAACCGTTTCCCGTCCCGTTGCCTGAGCGCCGCGGTCGAACGGCCGAACCGATCTTTCCGGGCCATGGGCGGACGAACGTGACCGGGCCGGCCGCCGGACATACACTGTAGCGAACCCGGAAAGAGGTGGGGACCGTGAAGCCGACGAAGAAAAAACGCCTCGCCCTGGACCTCCTTCGGGCCCAACCGGCAGAGCGACCCGATCCGGCGGATCGGCCGCATCCGGCCAACATCTTCGTCGACGTCATCGAGCGGGTCAAACCGATCATCGTCGCCATCGAGACCGACCGGGAACGGCAGCTTCCCTTCGGGCCCTTCGGCCCGTTTTTCCTCCCTTTTTTCCTCCCCGAAGACGACGGGCCGCCCCTCGGCCGAAGTTTCGGCTCCGGCTTCATCATCCATCCCCGCGGCTACATCCTGACGAATCAGCACATCATCGACCGGGCCGGTGAGATCCGCGTCCGGCAAGGGGCGTTCGTCCGGCCCGCCCGCCTCGTCTGGCAGGACGTTCGACGGGATCTCGCCGTCCTCAAGGTGAGCGCCCCCCGACCGCTCCCGGCGGCCGTCCTCGGGAGTTCCGACGCGGCCCGCGTCGGCGAATGGGTCATCGCCATCGGCAACCCGCTGGGGCTCGAAAACACCGTCACCGTCGGCGTCATCTCGGCCAAACACCGCTCGGTCCGGACCGGCCAGCACGACTACGACGACGTCATCCAGACCGACGCCGCCATCAACCCCGGAAACAGCGGCGGGCCGCTTTTCAACCTCTACGGCCAGGTGATCGGCATGAACGCCGCCATCGTCCGGGGGTCCCAGAGCATCGGGTTCGCCATCGCCATCGACAGCATCAAGCCCCGGATCGCCGCCTACCTTCCCCGCTAGGGCCGTCCGGCGGCGCTTCCCAAACCTCTCCGGCGGTGCTTCCGACGCCCATCGGGCCGCCCGCGCCCTTCCGGCGGTCTTTTTGTCGTCCCGTCAAGACGCCGGCCCCCGGCGGCGGCGTTTTCGGCCCCGCCCCAGGGCGGCGGCCCCCCGACGCCCGGAAATCGACGGGCGACGCTAGCGCTCGTCCGGCTCCGGAGCCGGAAAACGTTCCCGAAGCGCCGCGATCGCCGCCGCGATCGCCTGCCGGGCCGCGTCGACCGCCTGTTCCCCCGCTTCGGGGCCGGAGGAGCCTCCGGCCCCGCTTTCGCCTGCGGAAGCCGCCGCAACGTGGGCCGACGGGTCCGGGCCGGCCGTCCGGGGCGCCTCGCCAGCGGTCGGATCGGAGCGACCCGCCGCGGGGCGAAAGGCCGCCTCGAGCGCCGCGCCCGCCTCCCGGATCGCCGAAAGCCCGAAGTAGTGGGCGCCGGAGTTCCCCTTGAGCGCGTGGCCGAGCCGCGAAAGCCGCGCCCGATCTCCCGTCGACCACGCCTGCGCGATCGCCGCCTCCGCCTCCTTAAGCGTCCGGATCAGCTGCGCCGCAAGCCGCCGTTCCGCTTCCGGGCCGAGCATCCGCTTCGCCCCCTTTCGACCGCCTTGGCCGCCGGTCCTTATTCCCGTTCGGCCGCTTCTTTGCCTCCGGGCGCGGGCCGGCCGGGCGACCCACCGGACGCGGGGCGAACGGAGGCAACGGGGCGGCCCCATCGCCCTTCCCGGCGCCTACCGAAGCGGCCGGTCCCGCCGCGGGCCGAACGTAAACTTCGGCTCCTCCCCGGCGAGCAGGCGGCGGATGTTTTCCCGGTGCAGCCAGATCGCGTACGCGCCGAGGGCGTACGAAAGAAGGATGAACAGCGGATCATGCCGAAAAAACGGAGTAAGCAGCGGATAGACGACGCCCGCCGTGATCGAACCGAGAGACACCGTCCGCGTCCGGGCGACGACCGCCGCAAACGCCGCCGCCGCGAGAAGGATCGCCCACGGGTTGAGATAAAGGAGCACGCCGAAGCTCGTCGCGATGGCCTTCCCGCCTCGAAAGCGGAGGAAGGCCGATTTCGTGTGGCCGAGGATGATGAGAAGCCCCGTCGCATAAAGCGCCCACGGCGCGTGGACGAGCGGCGCCAGCAAAAAAACGCCGGCGAGCCCCTTCAGCACGTCGAAGACGAGGGTGAGCGTCCCGACGACGGGGCCGGCGCAGCGAAAGGCGTTCGTCGTGCCGATGTTCCCGCTCCCGCAGCGAAGAAGGTCGACGCCGACCGCCCGGGCGAAGAGGAGGCCGAACGGCACCGAACCGAGGAGGTAGGCGAGGACGAAGGCAAGAAGCGTCATCGCCGAGCTCCTTTCGCCGCCGCGAGAAAGGCCTCCAGCTCCTCGACGATCGTCGTCTCATGCATCGACCGCTTGAGCGGCAGAAACCGGCCCTTCATCGCCGCCCGCAGTCCGGCATCGTCCAAAAACCGGCGGGTGAAGGCGATGAGGTCGTCGAGCTGCCGGGTGATGACCGCCACCCCGGCGCCGGCGAGGAAGTCCGCGTTCGCCGCCTCCTGGCCCGGGATCGGCTTGAAGAACACCATCGGCACCTCCATCGCCACCGCTTCCGACGTCGTGAGCCCGCCGGATTTTGTAAACACGAGGTCCGAGACGGCCATCAGCTCGGCGATATTCTCCACAAAACCGAACACCCGAAGCCCTCCGCCGGCTTCTGCCGCCACTTCCGCCATCGTCTCATAGAGCCGCCGGTTCCGGCCGGTGACGACGAGGAGTTGAAGCGGCACCGGCTCCGCGAGGAGCGCCCGGGTGACGGCGACGATCTGCTCCGAGACGCCGAACGCCCCGGCGAGGAGGAGCACCGTCGGCCGATCCGGGCGAAGGCCCATCCGGCGGGCGAGCTCCGCCCGGTCGTACGTCCGCAAAAACATCTGCCGCACCGGGATTCCCGTCACCCGGATCTTTTCCCGCGGCACCCCCTCGGCGATGAGTTCGTCGCGCACCTTCGGCGCCCCGACAAAAAAAAGGTCCGTCTCCTGGTGGATCCACTGCCGGTGGGCGGCGTAGTCGGTGATGACCGTAAACGACGGCACCGCCGTCTCGCCCTGCCGCTTCAGCTCCGCGTAGGCTCCGGCCGAAGACGGAAACGTATGAATGACGGCATCCGGGCGAAAATGATCGATGTATTCCTTCAGTTTTCGCCCGCCGATGATGTGGCCGATGCGGCTCATGCTGCGGCTTAAGGTCGAATCCGTCGGGATGCGGTTGAACTGTTTATAGAAAAAGCCGTACAGGACCGGCGCCCGTTTGATCCCCTGGAGGTAAAAAAACTGCGCAAACCGGCTCCACGTCCGGTTGATCGACTGGACGTAATCGACGATCTCGACGGCCGCATCCGGATGGCGAAGATAGAGCGCTTCCTGAATCGCCCGGGAAGCCTGCCGGTGGCCTTCCCCAAAGCTCGCGCTCAAGATGAGCACGCGATACGGCGCCATCCCTTCACCCTCCTTCATCCCTACGTATAGTATGCAGGCCGTCCCGGGAAAAATCAACCGAACCCCCATCCCGCCCCGAAAACGCCAAAAGCCGCAGAAGCACAAGCTTCCGCGGCTGGTATGCGCCCGTGTGGGCGATCGGCGGCACTGTAAGCCAGGTTCTGTCCTCCCGTACTGCCAACGGGTGCCCGGCCCTCGTACAGGAGGCGTAGCCATCTTTCTATCGCCGCCGGCGAAGCCGGAGGCGATCCCTCCTCCGATTCATTTCTCTTCGGAGGGCTCCCCTACCATCATTTGGGTTTCTCGCTCGCGGGGTTTACCGCGTTCCACCTCTTCCGTCGCCGGAAGAGCTCGTCTCTGTGGCACGTTATGGCTAATAGGAACTCCGGGAGTTCCGTTCGCCGCCGTCGACGGACCCGGCACCTGCCCGGAGGCAGGCCGTCCGCCGCCCCGGGTTGCCCCGGGCGCGAACACTCCGAGCCTCGCAGCTCGGGCGAGCCTGGACTTTCCTCTACGCCGGCGGCCAAATCCGTCCGGCGCAGCGGCTACGCGTGCCCCGATCATCACGGGCGCGCTCTGGCGCGTCTGGTGGAGGAGGTGGGATTCGAACCCACGTGGGCCCGCAGGCCCCAACGGATTTCAAGTCCGCCCCGTTATGACCTCTTCGGTACTCCTCCACGGCGGACGCCTGCGGCCGGACTCCGAGCCCCCGCTCGAACGCCCGCCCCTTCCGCCGGGCGAACCACCGGCGCCCCCTCGGTCGGGCGCGGATCCCGTGGGGGGCCCTGCAGGATTCGAACCTGCGACCAATCGGTTATGAGCCGACCGCTCTCACCGCTGAGCTAAGGGCCCGTTCCTCAGCATGGCGTTCCAGGAGGGATTCGAACCCCCGACCGACGGCTTAGAAGGCCGCTGCTCTATCCGGCTGAGCTACTGGAACGCGTGGAGGGAGCACCCGGATTCGAACCGGGGATGAGGGTTTTGCAGACCCTTGCCTTGCCGCTTGGCGATGCTCCCGAATAAAGGAAGAAACGCCTCAAGCCGGGGAATGGCAGGGGCGGCAGGAATCGAACCCACACTGGCGGTTTTGGAGACCGCTGTTCTACCATTAAACTACGCCCCTGCGGCTGGTAGCGGAGGAGGGGCTCGAACCCTCGACCTCACGGGTATGAACCGTACGCTCTGGCCAGCTGAGCTACTCCGCCATCTGGTGGAGTGAGTGGGATTCGAACCCACGCTGGGCCTTTGGGGCCCACTAACGGTTTAGCAAACCGTCCCCTTCACCACTTGGGTATCACTCCACGTCACCAAGACGCAAAAAGCCCCGCCCGAGGCTCGCAGGATGAGAAACGCCGCTTGTGAATGAAAAGCCAAACAGAAATGGTGGAGCCGAGCGGGATCGAACCGCCGACCTCGTGAATGCCATTCACGCGCTCTCCCAGCTGAGCTACGGCCCCACACCGATGGCGGCCTCGGATCGTCCGGCCATCGCACCGGACCGCCGCGACAATGCTTAATGTATCACGGCCCCCGGGAAAAATCAACCCTTCGGGTAATGTAATAATCACATATACCCCGGCGTTGTCCCCTTTCTCGCCTCAGCTGACTTCCTGCTGCGACCGCACCCACGGCCGGAGCACCTCGAGGATCGGCCCGACGAGGGACGGATGCGCGGCCAGAAAGCCGAGCTCCGGGCGCTTCAGCCCGACCGGCCGCCCGGCAAAGTCCACCACCGTCCCGCCCGCTTCCTCGACGATGAGCTTGGCCGCGGCAAAGTCCCACGGAGAGAGCGTCAGGCTCAAAAACGCATCGAGGCGCCCGGCGGCGACGTACGCCGCCTCCAGCGCCGCGGCGCCGAGCGAGCGGAGCCCCCGGGATCGCTCGGCGAGGCGCCAGACGGGTTCGACGAGGCCCGTCTGTCTCGCCCGGCGCACCCACGTGAGGCTCGTTCCGATCAGGCTTTCCGAAAGCCCTTTTGCGCCGTTCAGCCGGAGCGGACGGCCGTTTAAGGCGGCGCCGCCCCCGCGGACCGCCGTAAAGCGTTCTTCCCGCATCGGATCGTAGACGACGCCGACGAGCCCCTCGTCGCCGGCGTAGAGGGCGATCGATACGCAGAAATTCACCTTTTGATGGACGAAGTTCGTCGTCCCGTCGATCGGGTCGATCACCCAGCGCAGTCCGGCGGCTTCCGGCGACCCGGCCGCGTCGGTCCCTTCCTCGCCGAGGACGCCGTGGTCGGGATACGCTGCCCGGATGCGCCGGACGACGTGCGCTTCCACCGCCCGGTCGACTTCCGTCACGAGGTCGCTCGGGCCGCTCTTCGTCCCGATCTGAAGCGCCTCGCCCGCCTCCAGCTGAAGAAGCCGCTCCCGGATGAGCGCCCCCGCCTCTTCCGCCAGCGTGCGGGCAAAGGCGAGATACGCCTGAAGCGCCCCTTCCGTGATCATCCCCATCGTCTCCCTTCTCCGCCGACCGACCCGGCGCTCGGATGCGCGGCCGGACGCGCCCCGTCGCCGGAACCCAAACCGCCGGACGGCCCGCCGATCGCCTCTCCGCCGCCCGCCCCGTCCGGCCGGCGCGCCGCCGATCGGGCGGCCGGCGCCCCGCGCCCCGGGCGCTCCGGCGCTTCGTCCGCCTCCGGCGTCTCCGGCAGGCGCCAGTCGATCAGGCCCCGGCCGACCGCCTCGAGGAACTGGTTGGCTTTGGAAAACGGCCGCGAGCCGAAAAATCCCCGCGCCGCCGAAAGCGGGCTCGGATGCGGCGCCGTGAGCACGAGGTGGCCCGGATACGTGATGAGCGGCCGCTTCGCCTGGGCGTCCCGCCCCCAGAGAAAGAACACCGTCGGCACCGGCCGCGCCCCGAGGGCGGCGATCGCCGCGTCCGTCAGCTTTTCCCAGCCCTTTCCCCGGTGCGATCCCGGCTGCCCGGCACGGACCGTCAGCACCGCATTGAGAAGGAGCACCCCCTGCCGCGCCCAGTGGACGAGGTGGCCGTGCTTCGGCCGGGGAAGACCGAGGTCCGCCTCCAGCTCCTTAAATATGTTGGCCAGAGACGGCGGCACCTCCACCCCCGGCCGGACGGAAAAGGCGAGGCCGTGGGCCTGATTCGGCCCGGGGTAAGGATCCTGGCCGAGGATGACGACTTTCACCGACGCATACGGCGTATAGTGGAAGGCATTGTAGATATCATACATGTCGGGATAGACCGTCGTCGAGCGGTACTCCTCGATGAGAAAACGGCGGAGCGCCTGATAATACGGCTTTTCGAACTCCGGCCCGAGGACGTCGTGCCAGTCGTTTTTCAAAATCCGGCCCGTCACCCGACGATCGCCTCCAGCGTCGCCCGGTCGAGGCGGGAGACGGCCGCGATGAGAAGCCGCTTCGCCGCCCGATAGTCGTCGAGGTCGATGATCGCGACGGGGCCGTGAATGTAGCGGGCCGGGATGCCGATCACCGCCGAGGGCACGCCGATCCCCATCGTGTGCACCCGGCCGGCGTCGGTTCCGCCCCGGGAGACGAAAAACTGGTACGGAATCCCTTCCGCCTCGGCCAGGTCGAGGAGGTAATCGAGAAGCCGCCGGTGGGTGACCATCGTTCGGTCCATCACCCGCATGAGGACCCCGCCGCCGAGGCGGCCGAGGCCGCTTCCGCCGGGCATGTCGCCGGCCGGGCCGGCGTCGAGGGCGAAGAAAACGTCCGGGCGCACGAGGCGGGCGGCCGTCTCGGCCCCCCTGAGGCCGACCTCTTCCTGCACCGTCGCCCCGGCGACGACGGTATTCACCCGGGGTCGATCGCGAAGCGCCCGAAGGAGTTCGACGGCGAGCCCGACGCCGAAGCGATTGTCCCACGCCTTGGCCAGCACCCGCCGGCCGCTCCACGAGGGGGTGTAGACGCCGGGGAACACGACCGGGTCCCCGGGGCGAATGCCAAAAGCCCGGACGTCCTCCCGGGAGGCCGCGCCGACGTCGACGAACATCCGCTCGAGCTGCGGCGCCTCCCGCCGGGCCTCCTCCGACAGGCCGTGGGGCGGCGGCGCGCCGATCACCCCGGGAACGGCCCCGTTCCGGCCGAGGACGAACACCCGCTGCGCCAAGAGCACCGGCTCGTAAATGCCGCCGAGCGCCGTCACCTTGAGGAGGCCGTCGTCCGTCACCTCGGTCACCATAAGGGCCACCTCGTCGAGGTGCCCGGCGACCATCACCGTCGGGCCGCCTTCCGGTCCGTCCAGCACCCCGAAGAGGCTTCCGAGCCGATCCCGGATCATCCGGTCGGCCGCTCCGGCGAGGGCCGCCTCGACGACCCGGCGCACCTCGCCTTCAAACCCGGGCGCTCCCGGCGCTTCGATCAATTGCCGAAACAACGCTTCATCGTACGGCAAGCCGGGCACTGCACCCGGCCCGGCGCAAGGGGTCTGGTCGTTCATCGCCGGCCTCCGTTTCAAGTCGTCGTTGGCGTTTTTCGGCACCGCCTTCATTGTAGCACGCCGCGCCGCCGGGAGCATCCGTTCCGTCCGCGTCGAAACCGGGCCGGGTCGAAACAAAGCCGGGGGATGGAACGACCGAGCGCCCCTTGCGCTCTTCCCCCCTTGTGCTTCTGTGGAAAATATAGTACGATGGATTACGGTCCAAGGTATGCCGTTCGAAATCCCGGTTTCCACAACTCATTTGAGGAGTGAGATGGATGGGCATCATCGCCGAGAAGGACAAAGAGACGATCCGGGACTGGTTCGGCCAGATGACGAACCCGGTTCACGTCGTCTTTTTCTGGAGCGAAGCCGAGAACAAGGAATACGGCGAGGCGACGAAGCAAATCCTGGAAGAACTCGCGGAGCTCACCGACAAGCTCCATCTTCAGGTCTACCGGCTGGACGACCCCGCGTCCGGCGACGTCGCCGCCCGGTACGGCGTCGACAAGGCGCCGGCGATCGTCTTCACCCGGGAAGACGGCGAAGACACCGGCGTCCGCTTCTACGGCATCCCGTCGGGGTATGAATTTACGACGCTCATCGAAGACATCGTCGACCTCGGCAAGGGCACCCACGGCCTGTCGCCAAAGACGGTGGAGAAGCTCCTCGCCGAAGTCGACAAAGACGTTCACATCCAGGTCTTCGTCACCCCGACGTGCCCGTACTGCCCGCGGGCGGTCCGGATCGCGCACTTTATGGCCATGGTCCACCCGAAGATCCGCGCCGACATGGTCGAGGCGACCGAATTCCCCGAGCTCGCCAGCCAGTACAACGTCTACGGCGTGCCGAAGACCGTCATCAACGACGTCGAAGAACAGGAAGGCGCCGTCCCGGAGCAGGTCGTCCTGCAAAAGGTCCTCGCCGCCATCCGGTAAGCCGTCCGACGGATCCCGGGTCGGCCGACCGGCACTGCCGTCCGAAGGATCCCGGGTCGGCCGACCGGCACCGCCCTCCGCGCACCGCCGGTGCGCGGAGGGCGGTTTTTTGCCTTCGACCCCTTCCCTCCGACGCCAAAGAGCGCACGGCCTCACCGCTCCTCATCCCGGTCCGCGATGAGGTCCGCCTCCCGGCGCCGGAGCGCCTCGAGCGCCGCCCGAAGCGTCTCGCGGTCGATCAGGCCGGCCTGAAAAAGCTCCCGCAGCTCCTCCCGCATCAGTTCGATCTCCCCGAGGGGGTCGCCGGTGTAGAAGATCGCTCCGAACCGCCGGAGGAGCGCCCGGACGTCCGCGGCGGTCTCAAGGCGCCTCATCCCGAACCCTCCCGGCGGACGGCCCGGCCCCTTCGCCTCCTCCGGCCCCGGGTTCCGGGGCCTCGGCCGCCGGCCGGCCTTTTTCCGGGACGGTGATCCGGCCGGAGCGAAGGTGGCGGCTTACGGCGGCGACGAGCGTCCGGACGTCGATCGGCTTCGTCAGGTAGTCGTCAAAGCCGGCGGCGTACGCCTCCCGAATCTCCCGCTCGGTGGCGAAGGCCGACAGCGCCACGATCGGGACGCCGTCAAACGCCGGCGTCGACCGAAGCGCCCGAGCGATCGCGAGGCCGTCCATCTCGGGCAGGTGGATGTCGAGGAGGATGAGGTCGTACACCTCCGCCTCCAGGCGGGCGAGGGCCGTCTCCCCGTCCGGCGCCACCTCGACGGCGTGCCCTTCCGCCGCCAGCACGTCGCTGAACAGAAGCGCGTTCGTCTCATTGTCCTCGACGATGAGGATCCGCGCCACGGCCGTTCCCCCCTTCCCACTGCGTCTCGATCGCCCGGGCGATCGCCTCCACCTCCGGCGGCACGATCGCCTTCGCCCACCGAAGGAGGCGGGCCTTTTCCGCCAGCGTAAGCGGACGCCGCGTCGCGAGCACGACCCGGTGCCCCGCCTCGGCGAGCGCCCGCACCGGCCGGACGGCCGCCTCCGGATCCGCCGGCGCGCCGTCGGCCGGCCCCGCCACGGCGCCCCCGTCCCGGTCCAGGCCGAGAACGAACACCGCCGGCGCCTCCGCGGCCGCAGGCGAAAGAAGCGCCGCCGTCACCTCGACCGCATGGCCCGCCGCCTCGAACCGGCGGGCGAGCGCTTCGGCGACGAGCGGGGGGAGGCCGGCGAGGATGAGGCGCCTCCGCGGCGCCGGTCGGTCGGCCGACCGGGGCGCCTCCGGCGCCTTCCGCGGCGCCTCACACGGCCCCTCCGGCAAAACGACCGTAAAGCGGGATCCTTTGCCCGGCGCGCTTTCGACGGTAATCCGGCCGCCGTGGAGCTCCACCAGCCGCTTGGTGAGGCTTAAGCCGAGACCGGTTCCTTCGTACCGCCGGCCGATCGCCGGCTCTTCCTGGACAAACGGAAGAAAAATCCGCTCCAGCGCTTCCGGCCGGATGCCGATCCCCGTGTCGATCACGTCGACGGCAAGGGCGTCCCCTTCGTCCCGGACGACGACCGTCACCGAGCCGCCGGCCGGCGTGAATTTGACCGCGTTGGAAAGCAGGTTGAACATCACCTGTCGCATCCGCACCGGGTCGAAGCAAAAGCGCCTCCGGCGGGTGCTCAGCCGAAGCCCGAGGGTGACGCCGCCTTTTTCCGCCCGGGCCGTGACGACGTCGAGCGCCTCCCGGAAAAACGGCTCCAGCTCGACCTCCTCCCGGATGAGGTCCATCGCCCCCGCCTCCGCTTTGGAGAGGTCGAGGAGGTCGTTGATGAGCGCGAGGAGATGTCGGCCGCTCGAGAGGATCCGCCGGAGGTAGGCCTTTTGCTTCTCCGTGAGCGCTCCGGCCCGCTCGTCCAGGAGAAGCTCGGAAAACCCGATGATCCCGCCGAGGGGCGTCCGAAGCTCGTGGGAGATCATGGCGAGAAATTCCGATTTCGCCCGGTCGGCCGCCTTCGCCCGGGCGCTTTCTTCGGCGAGATAGGCGTTCGCCGTCCGAAGCGCTTCGACGAGCTGCCGGAGCCGCTCGCCCATGGCGTCGAAGGCGTCGGCCAGCACGCCGAACTCGTCCCGCCGGCCGAGACCGACCCGGACGTCGAAGGCGCCCTGTTCGAGCCGCGCCGCCGCCTCCCGGAGCCGGTCGACCGGCCGCTGGATCGTCCGAAAAAGGACGACGCCGGCGGCGACGGCGAGGATGAGCTGGGCGCTCCAGAGGACGGCGAGCGCCACCGCCGAGCGGCGGGCGTCGGCCGCCGTTTCGACGACGAGGCGCTGGATCTCCGCCTCCTTGTCCCGGCTGAACGCCTCCAGCCGAGCGAGGAGCTTCCTCGCCTCTTTCTCCGCATCCGTAAGCAGCGTCTTCCAGGCGTCTTCAAAGTTGCCGAGCTCGTAGACCGGGATGACCCGGTTTCGGAGGATAAAATCAAACGACCGCTGATCGTAAAAAAAAGCGACGAGCGCCGCCCGCTCGCTGCCCCGGGTCGCCGCAAAGAGCGCCCGCTCCAGGTCGTGCACCCGGGCCGCGGACGCTTCGAAGGCCTCCCGGTACGTCCGATCGCCGGTGGCGATGTAGCTCGTCACGTCGTGGAGGCGGGCGTAGACGGTGTTTTTGTACTCCATCTCCCAGAACCAGACGTGCTCCGCCTCCAGCACCCGATCGTACGCCTGCCAGACCTTGAGCGCCAGGACGACGGAGACGGCCGTCGACAAAAGCGCTCCGCTGGCCACGGTGCCGAGGGTGACGCCGAGTTTCCCCGCCAGGGGAAGATCGTACCAGCGGCGAAAAAGCCGCCGACCCCATCCCCTCACGACGCCCTCCGGCCCCCTGCGTCCAGGTCCGCCTCCGTGAGCTTTCCGGTCCGAAGCGCCTCATAAAGCCGCTCCACCGCTTCTGCCACCGGCTTCGGCA
This sequence comes from Hydrogenibacillus schlegelii, assembly GCF_001653195.1. Taxonomy (GTDB): domain Bacteria; phylum Bacillota; class Bacilli; order Thermicanales; family DSM-22653; genus Hydrogenibacillus; species Hydrogenibacillus schlegelii. The sequence goes on along the minus strand of NZ_JXBB01000006.1, from coordinate 15,990 downwards.
CCATCGGCCCGAACCCCGAAAGCCGTTCGTAGCCGTTTTTGACGTCGAGCACCCGGCCCCTGAGCGCCTCGAGCGAGCCGTCCCTCGCCCGGAGGAAAATCTCGGTATAGAGCCGTCGGACGTCCTGGGTCACGCTCGTGATGACCGCGTTGCGGGCGATAAACGATTGATCTATGATGAAGCCGACCGCATAGCGACCGTGTCGCCGCGCGACGTCGATGACGTCGATGCTGAACCCGTCGCCGGCCGGAAAGAGGACGTCGGCCCCCTGCCGGATGAGGGCTTCCGCCGCCGCCCGCCCCGCCGGCCGGTCGCCCCAGCTCCCGACGGACCGGGCGAGGACGACCGCCTCCGGCCGCACGTACCGGGCGCCGGCCCGAAAACCGTCGACTTCCGGAAGATCCGGATAGGCGCTGACGATGCCGACGATCCCCGTGCGGGACATGAGCGCCGCCGCCGCGCCGGCGAGAATGCCCATCGTCCGGCCGGAAAAGTGGACCGACACGACGTTCGCCTCGGCGGCCGGGCCGTTGATCGAGACAAACTGCACGTCCGGATGGTGCGGCGCCGTCGCCTCGATCACCGGGCCGAAGACCGCTCCGTGGCCGATGAGGAGCGTCCGCCCCTCCGCGATGAAGCGTTCGAGGGCCGAGGCAATTTTTTCCGGCGTCGCGGCATTGTGAAACTCCACGAACGCCACATCGGCCCCGTAATGCCGCTCCAGCGCCTGAAGCGCGGCGTACGCTTCCGAGTCCCACCCCTGATCGTAAATCGCCCCTTCGATGAGGACGCCGACCCGCGGCGCCCGATCCGCCGGCCGCTTCGCCGAATCGCTTCCGCCGTCCGCCCGACGGTTCGCATCGCCAAGGAGGAACCCGGCGGCCCCCGCGAAAAGCCCCAGCGCGACCGCCGCCAGCGCCCAGAAGACCGTCCGACCGTTCGTCGATCCGCGTCTGAACATCCCGCCGCTCGCCTGCCTTGTTCATCATCCGGTCTTTATTGTAGCATGGGGGGCCGGCCCGTTGCGCGATTCGGACCATGAACTTCTGCACGACGCCGTTTTTACCCGCCCGGACGCCGCCGCGCCGGAGCGCCTGACAGCCGACCGTCGCGCCGGCGCCGGAGACGGTGCCCCTTCTTTCCGTCCTTCTGGGGCGGGCCGAACGCCGGACCGTCCGCCCCGCTGGGCGGCGGTCATCCGCCTGCCGGACCCGGGCACCCCGCCCGGATCGGCCGACCCCTTCGGCCGGCTGGCGGAAGTCGCGGAAGCATACGGCCTGCCCGGCCGTTGGACGGTGCTCTCGCCCCGGGAAGGGCGGTTTGTCTTTTCGGCGCCCTGGCTGGCCGGCGCCGGCGAGGCCGGCGAGGCCCTTCGGGGGCTCGTCGACGCCTGGACGCAGGAGGCCCATCTCCGGGTTTCCGTCGCCTTTGACGGCCCCGTCCTCTCTGGAGGTCCCGCCGGCACAAAAGCGGCGTTCGCCGCCGAAGCGAGCGACGTTTCTCGAGGGCCCTCGGCTTCCGGAAGCCGGCACGCCGCCGGGGACCCTATCGCCCTCGGGGCGGGCGAGGCGGAAGCCGTGCCGTGGCTTCGGGCCGCCGCCCGGCTCGTCGCTCCCGGAACGGCAGACCCCTGGCTCCGAAAGCTTCCCGACCTCCTCATCTCCGGCCTCGGCCCGGCGCCCGGCGCCGCGCCGAATGCCCCCGAGGAAAGGCGTCTTGGTCGGCGCGGCGAGGAGGCGCCGCCGGCGAAGGCCCGGTCGGCCGCCCGATCCGAGGAGAGAACGGCCTTGGACCTCGCCGCCGCCCTCCGGCGTCGGCCGCCGGCCGGCTGGCCGGACGAGCTCTGGGCGACCGTCCGGGCGCTTTGGGCCGAGCACCTGAGCGTCTCCCGGGCCGCCCGGCGCCTCGGCCTGCACCGGAACACCCTCCTCTACCGGATCGAGCGCATCCGGCAGTCGTCCGACCTCGACCCCCGGCGCTTCGACGACGCCGTCGCCCTTTTCTTCATCGATCGGCTCCTTTTCCCCGACCGGCCCTTCTCCCCGTTGTGCAGCCTGCCCATGGCTCGGGCCACCGATCGCCGGTAGAGTCAAAGGAGGCGGACGCCGCCCGAGGGGCCGGGCGAGCCGAATTCCAGGCGAAAGGAGCGGGAAGATGGCCAGCGTCGTCCTGAAAAACGTCACGAAGCGCTACCCGAACGGCTTCGTCGCGGTCAAAAACGTGAGCCTCACCGTCGAGGACGGTGAATTCGTCGTCCTCGTCGGCCCGTCCGGCTGCGGCAAGTCGACGACGCTCCGCATGATCGCGGGGCTCGAGGATATCACCGAAGGGGAGCTTTACATCGGGGATCGGCTCGTCAACGACGTCCCGCCGAAAGACCGGGACATCGCGATGGTGTTTCAAAACTACGCCCTCTACCCCCACATGACCGTCTATGACAACATGGCCTTCGGCCTGAAGCTTCGCAAAGTGCCGAAAGACGAAATCCGCCGCCGGGTCCACGAGGCGGCCCGCATTCTCGCCATCGAGCACCTCCTCGACCGAAAGCCCAAGGCCCTCTCCGGCGGCCAGCGGCAGCGGGTCGCCCTCGGCCGGGCGATCGTCCGGGAACCGCAAGTCTTCCTCATGGACGAGCCCTTGTCCAACCTCGACGCGAAGCTCCGGGTGCAGATGCGGGCGGAGATCATCAAGCTTCACGAACGGATCGGCGCGACGACGATCTACGTCACCCATGACCAGACCGAAGCGATGACGATGGGCGACCGGATCGTCGTCATGAAAGACGGCGTCATCCAGCAGGCGAGCACGCCCGAAGCGGTGTACCACCGGCCGGTCAACCTCTTCGTCGCCGGCTTCATCGGCTCCCCGGCGATGAACTTCCTCCGCGGGACGCTGGAAGACGCCGGCGGCATCCTCCGCTTCCGGGCGCCCAACCTTTCGCTCGCCGTGCCGGAGCCGGACGCCGCCGTCCTCCGGGAGCGGGGCTACGCCGGAAGACCGATCATCCTCGGCATCCGGCCCCAGGACATCGTCGATCGGGGACCGGAAGGGCTCACCTTCTCCGGCACCGTCACCGTCGTGGAGAACATGGGCTCGGAAAAGTACCTCTACATCGCCGTCGACGAGGCGACGGAAATCGTCGCCCGGGTCGACGCCTCGCTCCGGGTGACGCCCCACGAGCGGGTGACCCTCGGCTTCCACCCCGAAAAGCTCCACTTTTTCGACCCGGAGACGGAGCTCGCCGTCCGCCCCCCGGCCGAACGTTCGGCGACCGTCGCGTAGGCGATCGTCGCGTCAACGGCCGACGCCGCTCGCCTTCCCTCGATCGAGCGGCCGACCCGGGCGGCAACGCCAAACCGGCCATCGCTCCGTCCCCCAATCTCGTCCGCCTCCGCTTCAAACCACCGCCCCGCCCGTCTGCCTCCGATCGGCCTTCCGGCCGGTCGGAGGTTTTGTTCGTTCAGGGCCTTACTTTTTTACACTCCTCCACGCGGCGGTGGACCTTGCGTGGACAGAGACAAATTAATATAATTCTAATGTGGAATCCATCCTAAAGAAGATCCCCTCCCGGAGGTTTGGACGATGATCGAAGCGAAAGATCACGATTGGGCCGCCGGCTGCGCCTGCCGGCCGAAGGCCGAGGCGACCGATCGCGGCGCAGGGGGCCGGGCCGGATGGTGGGCGGCGTACGGCGAGCTCGTCCTCGCCCTCGGAAGCGGCGCCCTCACCGCCGCGGCCTGGGCGCTTCAAGCCTTCGGCGCCGGCGCCGAAGCGGTCGTGCCGCTTTTTCTCCTCGCCTACGCCGTCGGCGGCTATCACAAAGCGCGAGCGGGGCTTTCCCTCCTCTTCCATCAGAAAAAGCTCGGCGTCGACGTGCTCATGATCCTCGCCGCCGCCGCGGCGGCGGCCACCGGCTACTGGACGGAAGGGGCCGTCCTCATCTTCATCTTCGCCATGAGCGGCGCCCTCGAGACGATGACCCTCGCCCGAAGCCGCCGAGACCTCTCCCGGCTCCTTTCGCTCCAGCCGGAGACGGCGACGCGGCTCGTGGACGGCCGGGAAGAGATCGTCCCGATCGACGCCCTTGACGTCGACGACGTCGTCCTCGTCCGGCCCGGGGAGACGGTGCCGATCGACGGCGTCGTCCTCGAGGGCACCTCGAGCGTGAACCAGGCGGCGATCACCGGAGAGGCGGTCCCGGTGGACAAGGCGCCCGGCGATGCCGTCTACGCCGGGACGCAAAACACCCACGGCGCCCTCAAGATCCGCGTCACCCAGCGGGCGGAAGGGACGCTCTTTGCGAAGATCGTCCGGCTCGTCCGGGAAGCGGAAGAAAGCATGCCGCCGACCCAGCGGTTCATCGACCGGGTGGAAGGGGCCTACGTCTACGGCGTCCTCGCCGTGACGATCCTGCTCATCGTCGCGCTTCCGACCGTCTTTCACCTCAGCTGGACGGCCGCCCTTTACAAAGCGATCGTCTTTATGGTCGTCGCCTCGCCGTGTGCCGTCGTCGCTTCGATTACGCCGGCGATCCTCGCCGCCATGTCGAACGGCGCCCGAAACGGCCTGCTCTTAAAAGGCGGCGCGTATCTCGAGTCCCTCGGCCGGGCGAAGGTCGTCGCCTTCGACAAGACCGGCACGATCACCGCCGGCCGGCACGAGGTCACCGACGTCCTCGTCGCCGACGACGTCGACCGGCGGGAATGGCTGAGCCGGGTCGCCTCCGCCGAGCGCCTTTCGGAACACCCGATCGCCCGGGCGATCGTCGCCTACGCCGAGCGGGAGGGGGTGCCGCTTTTCGAGGTCGACAACCTGGAAGCCCACGCCGGCCTCGGCGTCACCGTCCGCCTGGGAGAGCGCGTCCTCAGGATCGGAAGCGTCGTCTGGATCGGGCTTCCGGACGACCACCCGTGGCGGGCGGCGATCCGGGATATGGAAAAAGAAGGAAAAACATTCGCCCTCGTCGAGGAAGACGGGCGCCCGACCGGCCTCATCGCCCTGCGAGACGTCATCCGGCCCGAAGCGAAAGAGGCGATCGCCGCCCTCCGGGCGATGGACGTCCGGGTCGCGATGCTCACCGGCGACCACCGGACGCCGGCGGAAGCGATCGCCCGGGAGGTCGGCATCGATCTCGTCTACGCCGAGCTCCTCCCGGACGACAAGGCCCGCATCGTCGACGAGCTCCGGAGGAAACACGGCACCGTCGTCATGGTGGGCGACGGCATCAACGATGCCCCGGCCCTCGCCCGGGCGACGGTCGGCGTGGCGATGGGCGCCGCCGGGAGCGACATCGCCCTCGAGACGGCCGACGTCGTGCTCATGAACGACCAGCTGGCCAAGCTCGTCCACGCCGTCCGGCTCGGCCGGCGGACGGAGCGGATCATCAAGCAAAACCTCACCTTCGCCGCCGGCGTGATCGTGCTCCTCATCGCGGTGAACTTCGGCGCCGCGCTTCCTCTTCCGCTCGGCGTCGTTGGCCACGAAGGTTCGACGATTCTGGTCATCTTAAACGCCCTCCGGCTCCTCCGCGGCTAGCCCGGCGACCGGAAGCGGCGGGGCCCGGCCGTCCTTGCGAACGCGTCGACCGCGTCCTCGCCACTCCGTCGGCCCGTCCGATCGGACGGGCGTTTTTTTCTCCGACGGACGCCCGGACGGCGCTTTTGCCTCGACCCGGAGACTGATACAATGAGGGACGACAATCGCATACCTGATCCGCCGGCCGGTGCCTTTTTCCGGCGGCGCCGAGGGCGCGTTCTCCGCGAAGGGCCTGCCGGCGGCGCGGTTGAAGCCAACCCGCGTTATCAAAACTTTCCCGGGAGGGGGATGCGCCATCCGTGAACCGTATCCGCTCGAGCCGCACGTCGGGCGTCTGAACACGCTGGTGGGCTTCTTCGTCGCCGTCGTCATCGTCGCCAACACGACGGCGTCGAAGATCGCCGACTTCGGCGTCACGTACGCGACGGTGGCGATCTTGTTTTATCCGATCAGCTTCGTCATCGCCGATACGATCGCCGAAGTGTGGGGCAAGCCCGCCGCCCGCCGGACGATCTGGACCGGCCTCGGCGTCAACTTCGCCGTCTCCGTCATGTACGCCATCGCGGTGCTCGTGCCGGCGGCACCGTTTTACGGCGACCAGGACGCCTATGCCCGCGTCCTCGGCGGCGTACCCCGGATCGCGCTGGCGTCGATGACGGCCTACGCCGTCTCGCAGCACCTCGACGTGACGATCTTCCTCACCTTACGGGCGCTCACCCGCGGGCGTCATCTGTGGCTTCGGAACAACGCGGCGATCCTCACGAGCCAGCTCATCGACACGACCCTCTTTACGTTCGTCGCTTTCTACGGGGTGTACCCGACCGCCGCCCTGTGGCAGATCATCGGCACCGAATACGCGATCAAGGCGACGCTCGCCGTCTTCGGCACGCCGTTTACGTATCTTCTCGTCGCCTGGGCCAGGAGGGATGACCGTGGACCCGTCGCCGTTCCGCGCGCTCGGTAAAAAGAGCGCCGTCCCCGCGACCTACGATCCGTCGGTCCTGGAGCGGTTCGAAAACGCCTTCCCCGATCGGGACATGTTCGTCAAGTTCAACGCGCCGGAGTTTACGACCCTCTGCCCGGTGACCGGCCAGCCGGATTTTGCCACGCTTTATATCTCGTACGTGCCGGACCGGTGGCTCGTCGAGAGCAAATCGCTCAAACTGTATCTCTTCAGCTTCCGGAACCACGGCGCCTTTCACGAATCGGTCGTGAACCTCATCCGGGACGATCTCGTCCGCCTGCTCGAGCCGAAGTACCTGGAGATCTGGGGCAAGTTCCTCCCCCGCGGCGGCCTGTCCATCGACCCGTACGTCAACTACGGCAAGCCGGGGACGCCCTGGGAAGAAGTGGCGAAAAAGCGCCTTTACGAGCACGACATGTACCCCGAAAAAGTCGACAACCGGTAACAGCACCCACGAAAAAAGCCCGGGACCGATTCCGGGCTTTTTTCGGCCGCTTTTTGCGGCCCCTCGAACGGCTTCGGCGGCGGACCGGCGCCTTTTTCGGGCGCTCGCCTGCCGATCATCGCCGGTCGGCGAGCGAAGGGGCCGCTTCGGAGCGAAAGGCGCCCGAGGAAGACGGCGCCGGACGGGAAGGCGCCGACGTTTCTTCTTCGCCCGTCTGAAGCGAGCCGGCCAGCTCGCTCAGCCGTTCGCCGAGGACGGCGACCTGTTCCATCGTGCGGCTCAAGTCGTCCGCCATCGTCTTCAGGTTCGTCATCGCCGCCTCGACATCGGCCGACGCCGCCTTTTGCTTTTCGGCGACGTCGACGATCTGACCGAACGCCGATGCCGTCGTCCGCAGGCTTTCGGCGAGCTCGACGAAGACGGCTTCCGACTTTTGGGCGGCCTCGTCCATCGCGGCGGAAAGGGCCTTGGTCTTTTCGATCATCGCCCGCACTTCGCCGAGGGACTGCTTCGTCTGTTCGGCGAGCTTCCGCACTTCGCCGGCGACGACGGCAAAGCCCCGGCCCGCCTCTCCCGCCCGGGCCGCCTCGATGGCGGCATTGAGGGCAAGGAGGTTCGTCTGCTCGGCGACGTTGCGGACGATCGCCACGACTTCATCGATGCGCCGGGAAAGGTCGACCAGCGCTTCCGTCCGGTCGCGGAGAGCGGCCAACGTCATGTGCATGCTTTCCAGACGCCCGGCGTTTTCCTCGATCGCCCGCCGGCCAAAACCGGATTGTTCCAAGGCGCGGCCGCTTAACGTCGCCGTCTCCTCGCTTTTTTCCAGGCGATCGCCTGGGCTTCGGCCAACGTTCGCATGGCCGCGTTCGCCTCTTCGGCGCTTGCCGCAAGCTCGTGGGCCACGTCGAACAGCTCGGCCGCGAGGGCTTCCCGCCGGGCCGCTTCCGCCTGCTCGGCCGCCCGCCGGCGGCCGGCGTTGTAGAGGGTGAGCACCACCTGCATCTCAAAGTTAAAGAGCCGATCGAGCGCCTGAATCAAGGCGGCGACCTCGTCCGAGCCGATGTCCCGCCGCCGGCGCAAGGCGTCGGAAAAGGCGTCTTTCAAAATCTGAAACGACCCGACATACCACCGCGTCGACAGCCCGACCCGAATGTGCGCTTCGGCCACCCGCTCCCGCCGTTCGATGTAGGCCCGGTCGAAGTCGCCGGTGAACATCGCCTCGAGATGCCGCCGAAGCGTCTCTTTGCGGAGGCCGATGCCCCCCGACGGGACCAAGAGAGCCTCGAGCGCCGGGACCGTCTGCAAGACGGCGTAAAAGCGGTCCACCACCTCGGGAACGATGGCGACGAGCACCGGCCGCCACCGGTCGATCCGGCCGAGATCGCGAGGCGAAAGGCCGATGAATTCAACGTTCACCCGCCACGGATCGTCGTCCGGAAGGCGAAAACGCGACGACGGAGCCGGCTCGTCGGCGGGCCGGGGATCGACATCCCCCCGGGCGGCCGGCGGCCGGGATGCCGCCGCCTCTCCCTCGAACGCCGGCGATGGATGGAGGCTTCCGCGAACCCCTTCCCACCACGCGCGCGCCCGCTTGCGCCAGGCGTCGAGCGCCTGAAACCTTCGCTCCAATCCCTGTCCCTCCATTCCGGGAACGTCCCGGAGCTCTGACGCGCTACCAGGCGGAACCGGTCCGTTTTTCCTAGGAATCCTTTCCTTGATCGAGGGATTCGACAGGAGACGAGGTTTTCCTTCGCTTCCCGTTCCGAAGACCGCCCCGTCGCTTCGCCTGTGCGCCCTTCTTCAGGGCCGAACCTCGGGCCGAACGTCGATGCTTCATCGCCTCGAGCCCCCGAATGCGGATGCCGACCGGCTTTCGCTCCCGCCCCCGGGCGATCGAACAGGGCCGGCGCTACGCGCCGGTGAGCTGTCGGGCCGTCTCGTTCAGCCGCTCCGCCTCCGCGGCGACGCCGCCGGACGCCTGGGCAATGTCCTCGAGCATCGCTTCAAACCGCCGGAGCGTCGCCTCGAGCTCCGTCGTCCGGGCCGACTGCTTGTCCGCCCGATCGGCGAGGTCTTTTAAGTCGTCGGCGACCGATCGCAGGCTCGCATCGCCGTCGGTGATGCGGCTGGCGGTCGCCTTCGTGAGCGACTGCATCGCGGCGATGTGCGCCTTCGTCGTCTCGATGAGCTCGGTGACGCTCGCAAGCTGCGCCTTCGTCTGCTCGGCGAGCTTTTTGATCTCTCCGGCGACGACGCTAAAACCCCGCCCGGATTCCCCGGCCCGGGCCGCTTCGATGGCGGCATTGAGCGCGAGAAGATTCGTCTGCTCGGCGACGCCGCGGATGAGCTGGACGACGCCGTCGATCCGCTCGGAGATGGACATCAGTTCATTGGCCCGGTCGGCGAGGTCGCCGAAGGCTTCTGCCGCCGCCTGAAGGTGCCGCCCGTGGGCCTCCAGCGCTTCCACGCCGCCCCGGGCGTGCCCGGCAACGAGGGTGCCGAGCGCCGCCGTCTCCTCCCCGACGGCCAGGAGGTTCGCCCCTTCTTCCTTGAGCGCCTGGAGAGAAGCGCTCGTCTCTTCGGCGAGGGCGAGGAGATGCTCCGAAAGCTCGTTCAGCCGTTCGGCGATCGCCCGCTTCTCGCGGAGCGTCGCTTCCTGCACGGTCTCCCGGTCCCGGTCGTAGCGTTCGATGACGAGCTGCATCTCGAGGTTGAACAGCTTGGCAAACGCCAGCGTTGCCCGATCGGCTTCGGCCGCTTCCCGAGCGGGATCGCCCGCCAGCGCCGCCTGGATTTCGCTCAGCAACACTTGAAACGAAGCCAGATACCACGGGCTCGGAAGACCGATCCGGACGTGCGCCTGGGCGATCGCCTGACGGCGGGCGAGATAGGCGTCGTCGATCACGCCGGCGAGCATCTCTTCCAGGTGCCGGTGGAGCGTCCGCTTGAGCGCGTCCACCCCCCGGTGGGTTTCGATGATCCGGCGAAGCTCCGGCACCGCCAGGAGGCGATCGTAGAACGCCTCGACGATCGCCGGAAGCTTCGGTCGAATCCGGGGTGCCGCCGCCCGGACGGCGGCGAGGTCGGCCTCCCCCAGGCCGATCAGCTGAAGCCGCATCCGCACCGTCTCATCCGCAATCCGGATGCCTTCGCCTCCGTCCCGGTCGCCCCGGCGTTCCGGATCCCCCACCCGTTCGGACCGGGCGGAAGCGCGGTCGGCCGAAGGCCGGGCCCCGGTTATCCTCACGAGGTGCCGAAAAAAACGCCGATCGAGCAACGCGATATCCCCCTCGTGCTTCGGACTTCCCCGTTTCGACAGGGACTTCTCAAGAAGATTTCTCAAAAAGGATATCGGTCGATCGGCAACGGACCGTTAGGCCGGGACCGCGGCGCGGGCACCGCCAACGCCGGGGCGAAGACATCGAGCGCAAGCGACCCGATCCGCCGCGCGGCGACGGCGTCAGGTCGGAGCCCCGCCGACGCGATTCCCGCGGCCGGAACGGGCTTCGTTGGCCCAGCGTCCCTCTACCACGCGGCGACGGCGCCGTCTGCCCGCGGCTCGGCGGCGCCGACGAGGACGCCGTCCGGCTGCCGGAGGATGATCTCCCCCCGGCCGAACGCCGCCGGCCCGACCGCCCAGCGGACATCGTGCCCCCGCCGCTCGAGGGCGTGGACGACCGCCGGCGGAAAGCCCTCTTCAAACTCGACGGTCCGCCCTTCGACCCACCGCCAGCGGGGCGCATCGAGGGCCGCCTGAGGGTTCAGGGCAAAATCGACGAGGTGCATCACCACCTGCAGGTGCCCCTGCGGCTGCATGAACCCGCCCATCACGCCGAACGGCCCGAGCGGCCGATCGCCGACGACAAGAAACCCCGGGATGATCGTGTGATACGGCCGCTTCCCCGGCGCCAGGACGTTCGGATGATCCGGCTCCAGGCAAAAGCCGAGCCCCCGGTTGTGAAGGGCGATCCCCGTCCCCGGGACGACGAGGCCGGAGCCGAACCCCATGTAATTGCTCTGGATGAACGAGACCATCGTCCCGTCGCCGTCCGCCGCCGCGAGGTACACCGTCCCGCCGGCCGGAAGCCGCCCCGGCGCCGGATCGAGCGCCCGGTCGCCGATCGCCCGGCGCCGCTTCCTTACGTAAGCGTCGGAAAGCAGGGCGGCGACGGGGACGTCGGCGACCCGGGGATCGGCGATCCGGGCCAGGCCGTCGGAAAAAGCGAGCTTGAGCGCCTCGATCGCCCGGTGGACGGTTTCCACGTCCTCCCGCCCCGGAAGGGCAAGCCCGTCCAGAAGGCGAAGGGCAAGAAGCGTCACCAGCCCCTGACCGTTCGGCGGGAGCTCCCAGACGTCGATCCCCCGGTACGAAACCCGGATCGGCTCAACCCACTCCGGCCGAAACGCGGCGAGGTCCTCGCCGCGGAGGAACCCGCCCGTTTCCCGGGAAAAGCGGTCGATCGCCTCCGCAATCGAGCCGCGGTAAAACGCCTCCGCCTGCGTTTCGGCGATCGCCTGAAGCGTCCGGGCGTGGTCCGGAAAGCGGACGACCTCCCCGGCCGCCGGCGCCCGGCCGGCCGGGGCAAACGTCTCAAACCACGGCCGAAAGAGCGGCCCCTCGAGCCGGCGGCGGTACGCTTCGACCGCCCGGGCCCAGTGTTCGGCGACGACCGGCGAGACGGGAAAGCCCGCCTCGGCGTATTCGATCGCCGGCTCGAGCAATTTCGAAAACGGAAGCCGACCGAACCGCGCCGACAGGGCCGCCCACGCCGCCGGCGCGCCGGGGACCGTCACCGGCGCCCAGCCGGTCTCGGACATCGCCCCGTAGCCGGCCTTCCGAAGCGCCTCCGGCGTAAGCCGCCCGGGCGCCGGGCCGCTGGCATTGAGGCCGTACAGCCGGCCTTCGTGCCAGACGAGGGCGAAGGCATCGCCGCCGATGCCGTTTGACGTCGGTTCGAGCACCGTAAGCGCCGCCGCGGTCGCGACGGCGGCGTCGACGGCGTTCCCGCCCTGAAGGAGCATCCGGAGCCCGGCCTGCGCCGCGAGCGGCTGACTCGTGGCGACCATGCCGCGCCGGGCGTAGACGACCGTCCGGCGTGACGGATACGGGTAAAAATGCGGATCGAAGCGCATCCCCCATCCCTCCTGCCGCTTTTTGCCGCCCAAGGACCGCCCGACGAACGGCCGTCCGGACCGCCGCCGGCCGTCCGGACCGCCGCCGAAGCGAGATGCCGCCTCAGAAAAGGACCGGCGCCGCCCGCCGGACGATCATGCGCCCGCCGGCCGCCTCACCGCGACGTCCGGCTTCGTCCGCCGGGCGACCGGCTTCATTCGGACCCGCCCCCTTCGTCTCCTTCGCCGTCCCCCGCCCGGACCGCCCCGGTTCCGATCCGTTCCTCCCGCCGTTGGCCGACCGGACTTTTGCCCCGGCTCGGGCGCCGCCCCCGGCTTCGCACCTCGAAGATGCCGAACTTCAGATAGTCTTCTTCCGGCGCGGCGAGAAGGGCCGGGTGATCGGCGGCGGCGGTCCGAAAGGCGATGCGCCGGAGGATTTTGCGGCTGTCGAAGGCCGCCTCGGAGATCACGCCGAGAAACCGCTCCCGGTCGACGAACGCCGAGCACGACGCCGTGACGAGAAAGCCGCCTTCCCGGAGGAGGCGCATCGCCCGGAGGTTGATCTCCTTATAGCCCCGGATGGCGCCCTCGAGCGCCTGGCGACTTTTGGCAAAGGCCGGCGGATCGAGGATGACGACGTCGAACCGGGCGCCGGAGTCTTCCAGCTCCCTGAGCACGTCAAAGCAGTTCCCGACGCGAAACTCGATCCGGTCCAGTAGGCCGTTCCGCTCGGCATTCTCCCGGGCCAGGGCGATCGCCTCTTCGGAGGCATCCACCGCCAGCACCCGCCGGGCGCCGTAGTGGGCGGCGTGGACGGCAAAGGCGCCCGTGTGGCTGAAACAGTCGAGCACCTCCGCCCCCGCCGCACCGTCCGGTCCCCAGCCTTTTATGAGCGGCTTTAAGGCGGCGCGGTTTTCCCGCTGGTCGTAAAAGTAGCCGGTCTTCTGCCCGCGGAAGACGTCCACCCGGAAGACGAGGCCGTGCTCCCGGACCTCCACCGCTTCCGGCGCTTCGCCGTAGAGGAGGCCCACCTCCTGCGGAAGGCCTTCTTTTTCCCGCACCGGAACGTCGTTCCGGAGCACGACGGCTCGCGGGCGGAACGCCGCCACAAGCGCCTCCCGGATCCAGTCCCGCCGGACGTCCATGCCGTAAGAAAGCATCTGCACGACGAGGACGTCGCCGAAACGATCGACGATCAGCCCCGGGAGAAAGTCCGCCTCGCCGAACACCATCCGCCCGAAAGCGGGGTCGTCCAAAAACCGCTCCCGGTGGCGGCGGGCGGCTTCGATCCGCCGGCGGAAAAAGTCGGCATCGATCCGCTCCGCGGGGTCGTACGTGAGCACGCGGACGAAGATCTGCGACGCCGGGTGAACAAACCCCCGGGCGAGAAACACCCCCTGAGGGTTGACGACATCGACGACGTCCCCCGGGGCGACCTCGCCCTCCGTCCGGAGCACTTCCGTGCGATACACCCACGGATGGCCGGCTTCCAAGCGCCTTTTCCGCGTCGGCGAGAGAACGACCCGTCCCCGGACCGCCGTCCGGGGGTCGCCGGAAGTTCGGGGATCGCCGGAAGTTCGGAGATCGCCGGATACGAGACCATAAGCCTCTGAAGCCGCTGAGGCAAAAGCGCGGAGATCGTCGGACGATCGCATCGATAATGCTCCCTTGTGATTCAGGATTTTACCTCCGGGCGTTCGGCCGGCGCCTGAGGCTCCCCGACCGACGTCCCGTGCGCTACGGTTGCGCCGCCCGCGACACGGCCGGCGCCTCGTGCTTTACGGCCGAGCCGTCTGTGTTACGGCCGGCGCCTCGCGCGTTCCGGTTGCGCCGTCCGCGACACGGCCGGCGTGCGGAAAGCTCCGGCCGGATCCGGCGTCCATCGCCGGGCCAACCGGCCACCCGCCCGGCCCGCCGGGGCGCCGGCCCCTGCCCGTTAGCGGGCCGCCCGCTCCCGGAGATAGGCGAGCACCGCCCGGTCGATTTTCCCTTCCGGCGGAAGCCGCATCTCAAAGTTTTCCCGGAGGTGAAACGCCTGAAGCGCCGCCCGGAACGCCGCCTCCGTGACGGCCGCCGGATCGACCGGCGCCTCCGGAGCGTCGCCGGGGGAAGGGACACCGGCGCCGAGCCTTCGCCCGGACCCGACCGCTTCTTCTGCGCCGCCTTCTCCTCCGGCGCCGCCCGGCCGCGCCGTCCCGGAATCTTCCCGGCTCGGAAGATACCCGAGGCGCGCAAGGGCCCGAACGAGCTCCGTCCGAAGGGCCGCATCGATCGTCACGAAGTCTTCCGCCCCCGGCCGCTGAAAAACCAGCCGGTGCAGGCGAAGAAGCCGCTCGAGTTCCCGCACCGGCTCCGGATGATCGTCGACCCTAAGGTCGAGGTACCGGTCCGAAAGGCCGTCATAGCCGCCGCCCGGGCGCTCGACGACGAGCGCCGCCGACTGCTTCCCCCGGGCGTCGCCGCCGGCCGCTTCGCCGGCCCAAAGCGCCCGCAGCAGCCGTTCCGCGAGCTCCCCGTCGGTCCGCTCGAACGCCGCGGCCATCCGCTCAATGACCTCCGGTCCGGTGAGAATGTTGCCCTGCACCGCATAGTGCCGCCCCGTCCGGCCGCCGGCCCACGGCGTGCACGCCTCCCCGGTGTACGTCGCCGCGCCGCCCCGGACGTCGACGAGGCCGACCTGCCGCACCGCCCGCCGCTCATCTCCGGCGACGAGGGCCGCCAGCGCTTCTTCCGCCGACTTCCCCTCGGCGATGAGCCGGAGTCCCTCCGGCCCGTACTGCGGGTTCGCCCACGCCTGCGTCGCCACCGCCCCGACGCCGGCTTTGACCCACGGCACGACGCTCCCGACGGCGAGAAACTTCGACGCCACCGCCACGCCGACATCGCCGGTCGCCGGGTCGTAGGCCACGATGGAAAAAGTGGCCACCGGCGCCGGCGCGATTCGGTTTGCCCTTTGCGACAAACGGGACCCTCCTTTCGGTTCCTTCACGACGCAAAGCGAACGCCCGTGTCGCGAAGCGATCGCCCGAGACGCAAAGCGAACGGCCGCGACGCGGGGCAATCGCCAATGTTGATGATACGGCCAAACCTCCGCTCCAGCATGGAACCGACCGTGGCGCGCTCCGTGTTGAAAGCGGCTTTGAGCGTCCCGTCGATTTGCGCCTGATCATCGTCCCATGAAATCCCGGTCCTCCCTCACGACGACGGCGCTCCCCTCCTGCCGAAACGCCCTAGCAATCGCGGCCCCCAGCCCCGGCCGGCCCCTGTGACGAACACAACGCGCCGTTCCATCCCCAGCGACATCCGCTCACGCTCCTTTCTGTTTCCGATGTTCCACAATCGATGCGCGCTCGGTTCAGCTGCGTCCATTATAAACCACGATCGAAGGAAACCACCGATCGAAACGCCGTTCAAAACCGTTCAACACGATGATTGATCATGAAATATCGATCATGAAATCCAAGAGGTTATCGAAATTAAGATTTATAATGATGTTATTTATGCAATATAGAGGTTTATGATGAGGAAAAAATTTAATATTGACAAGCCCGAGTAGTATTTGATAAAAGTTTATTAAACTAAACGCCCGATTCGGGCGTGCAATGGCTCTCCATGCTTCAGCAAAGCGCCCCGTGCAAAGGAGGAAAGCTGAACAAATGCGCGCACAGGGGGGTAAGAACTCGCATATCGGAAAAGGACTCTTAAGCCCTTCAAAAAGCGAAAGATTAATCGAAGTGCGAGAAAGGAGGGGGAAACTTTACGTTCGGCCGATTTATTTCGAGAAAAACATCCCCAAAGCCCCGCGATCAAGTCCAGTATCATGTGTAAATTGCCCTCTTCGGCGAATGAAAGGACAGGTCACTCAGGCATTCACAACGTGCAGCATGGCCGGCTCAGTGGATTTCTGTTGTTCCTTCTTCCACTGCCAATA